>NZ_CP046122.1:0-614238 GCF_009707365.1 Microlunatus sp. Gsoil 973 | reverse complement strand
GCCACGCGGTGCAACGACCGGGGCAACCTGCTCGAGGATCTGGGCGAGCAGGTCCTTGGTTGTGCTCTTGCCGGCCGAACCGGTGATGCCGATGACCAGGAGACCGGTGGCCTTCGCGGCAGCCGTCACGTGTTGCCCGATCACGCCCATCGCCGCGATCGGGTCCTCGGTGACCAGGCACAGGCCGCCGGGCACCGGATGGGTGGTGATCGCGGCCACCGCGCCGGCCCGCCAGGCCCGCCCGGCGAAGTCGTGGCCGTCGGTGTGCTCTCCGGGCAGGGCGACGAACAGGCTGCCTGGCCCGGCGTCGCGTGAGTCGTAGACGAGGTCGGTGACCTGGGCCTCGAGCCGGCTGCGGTCCACCGGTCCGTCGTCGACCACGGCGTCGGCGCCGATCAGTCCGGCCAGTTCGCCGACGGAGTTGTTGATCATGCCCTGCCTGCCTTTCCGGTCGACTCCGCCGGCGTTCCGGCGGCCAGCTCGTGCCACCCGGAGGCGAGTTGCTCGGCATCGTCGAACGCCACCACCGTGCCGTTGATCTCCTGCCCGTGCTCGTGGCCCTTGCCGAGTACAGCGACGACATCGGACCTGCCCGCCGCGGCCAGCGCCGTGCGGATCGCGCCGGCACGATCTCCGCCGTCGAGGATGTCGACCGGGCGCGACTGCCGGTCCGCCTGTTCCCGGGCGCCGGCCAGGGCGGCCGCACGGATCAGCCGGGGGTCCTCGCTGCGCGGGTTGTCGTCGGTGATGATCACCAGATCGGACAGTTCGGCGGCCGCCGCGCCCATCGGCCCCCGTTTGGCCGGATCCCGGTCGCCGCCGCAGCCGAGGACGGTGATCAACCGGCCGTCCGCGACGGTGGCCGCCAGTTCGGTGAGCACCGACCGGATCGCCTGCGGGGTGTGGGCGAAATCGACGTACGCCCTCGGCCCGTCGGACAGTTCGACCCGCTGCAGTCGGCCGGGTACGGCAGCAGCGGCCAACCCACCGGCGGCGGTGGGAAGGTCGATGCCGAGCCGGTCGAGCATGGCGAGTGCGGTGATCGCGTTGGCGACGTTGTAGGACCCGGGCAGGCCGAGGCGGAAATCCAGCTCGCCGGCGGGCGTCTGGATCGAGACCTCGACCGGATCGGCGACCGCGTCGTAGGACAGGCACCGGTAGTGGTCGACGCCGGCGCCGGGCGAGCCGGCGAGGCTGGTGGTGGCCACCTGCAGACCGCCCGCCGTCGACCGGGACAGGAGTTCCGGCCCGCGGGCGTCGTCGATGTTGATCACGGCCCGCCTGGCGTGTTGCGGCGTGAACAGCTGCGCCTTGGCCTCGAAGTAGGCCTCCTCGCTGCCGTGGAAATCCAGATGGTCGCGCCCGAGGTTGGTGAACCCGGCGACATCGAAGACGATCTCGTCGACCCGGCCCAGCGCCAGGGCGTGCGAGGACACCTCCATCACCACGACGTCGGCGCCGTGCTCGACCATGATCGCCAGCAGGGCCTGCACGTCGGGCGACTCCGGTGTGGTGATCGTGGTCCGGTTTCCGGGCAGTTCCCCGCCGTCCAGGAAGTAGCCGAGCGTCCCGATCACGCCGCAGTGCAGTCCGGTGGCTCGCAGTCCGGCGGCCGTCAGGTCGCTGGTTGTGGTCTTGCCGTTGGTTCCGGTCACCCCGATCATGATCAACTTCGTCGCCGGCCTGCCATACACCTCCGCGGCGGCGGTGGACATGGCCCGCCGGGGATCGGCTACCCGGAGCACCGGGGTGTCCAGCTCGTCCGGGTGGGCGATCAGCCCGGCGCCGGCGGCGTCGGTCAGCACCGCGACGGCACCCGCCTGCACCGCCTCTCGAGCGAAGCGTGCGCCGTGGGTGTTGGCACCGGGCAACCCGACATACAGGTCCCCCGGACGCACCTGCCGGTTGTCGAAGGCGACGCCGGTCACCGTCGGCTCCGCCCGTGCACCGGACCGGTCAGCGCCCAGCAGCCCGGCCAACCGGTCCAACGGGTACGGCGGCGTCAGTTCGGGGCGCAGGCCGGTGGCTGGTGATCGGGCAGGCACGGCCCTGACGCTACCCGCCGCGGCGGCGGGAGCAGGAATCCCGTCCGCCCGTGTCACCACGTCAGCGGGCGGTCCATCTGCCGGGCCCCCCAG
The DNA here is from genome assembly GCF_009707365.1 of Microlunatus sp. Gsoil 973. GTDB lineage: Bacteria > Actinomycetota > Actinomycetes > Propionibacteriales > Propionibacteriaceae > Microlunatus. Next base: position 612,100 of record NZ_CP046122.1, on the reverse strand, counting down.
GCCTTGTTCTTCTGGTCGGGCACGATCCCGTACCGCGGCAGGGCGTACTGCATGATGTCGCGGTACACCGGGCCGGCGGTGCCGGTGCCGGAGTCGCCACGCTTGGGATTGTTCACCACCACGTAGGTCAGCAGCCGGGGGTTGTCCAGCGGGGCGAACCCGACGAACGAGGTGACGTAGCCGCGGTAGCAACCACACTTGGGGTCGTAGCGCTGCGCGGTGCCGGTCTTGCCGCCGCTGCGGTAGTGGCTGAGCATCAGGTACTTCTGGCTGACGGCGGTGTGGGTGACGACCGCCTCCATCATGTCCCGGACCTCGGCCGAGGTCTTGGCCGAGATCACCCGACGCGGGGCCGGACGGTCGATCGGGACGGCGGTGCCGTCGGCGGTGCTGGCCGACTTGATCACCGTCGGGGTGTGGTAGATGCCACCGTTGACGATGGCGGAGATGGCGGTGGCCTCCTGCAGCGTCGTCACCGACAGGCCCTGTCCGAAGGCGATCTGGTCGCGGGTGTAGTCCTTCATGTCGGCCGTCGGCAGTGACCCGGCCGACTCACCCGGCAGTTCGACACCTGTGGTCCGGCCGAGACCGAAGCTGCTCAGGTAGTTGCGCAGCGTGGTCTTGTCCATCTGCCGGGTCAGCATCAGGGTGCCGATGTTGGAGGAGTTCGCGATGATGCCGCGCATCGTGTAGTGCACCGTGCCGTGCCCCTCGGCGTCCTTGATCCGGCCGTCACCGGAGGCGATGGTCGGCGGCACGACGACCTTGGTCTCGGGGTTCGCGGCGCCGCTGTCGATCAGCGCCGCCGAGGTGAGGACCTTCTCGACACTGCCTGGTTCGTAGGCCTGACTGACCGCTCGGTCACCGAGATTGCTCGGTTTGCTTGCCCCGGGGTCGCTGGAGTCGTAGCCGGGGGTCTGTGCCATGGCCAGCACCTCTCCGGTGGTGACGTCCATGGTTATGGCGGTGATCCAGTCGGCGCCGGTCCGGGCGCGCTGCGAGTCGATCCGGCGCTGCATCATCCACTGCAGTTCGGGATCGATGGTCAGCTGGTAGTTGGTGCCGTTCTTGGCCGGGGTGATGCTGCTGTCGCCGAGCGGGATCTTGCTGCCGTTGGGCGCGCTCTCGTAGCTCTCCTTGCCTTCGACACCGGCAAGTGATGAGTTCAACGAATACTCCAGGCCGGCCCGACCCTCGTTCTCACCGTTGACGAAACCGACGATGTTGGACGCGATCGGCCCGTTGGGATAGGTCCGGATCGGGTCGTTCTCCCGGTAGATCCCGGGCAGGTTGTCGCTGTCGAGCTGGTTGGCGATGTCGGTGTAGACGTCGGCCGGGACCTTCTTGGCGACGTAGACGAAATGGGTGTCGTGCCGCATCAGGGTGGCGATCGTCTTCGGCTGATCGATCTTGATGTGCGAGGCAATCACCTGGGTGATCTTGGTGGCCTGGGCCAGACCGCACAGGTCGCCGACGTAGGTCTCGCTGCAGTCCTGGCTGGTCAGTGTCGGGTCCGCCGTGATGTCGACCGCCGGCTGGGTTCCGGCGAGTACGGTGCCGTCCCGGCCGGTGATCTCGCCGCGAGCCGGCAGCAGTGGCGTTGTCGTGGTCAGGCTGGCCGTGGCGATCGCGCCGTATGCGGCCGAGTCGAATCCCTGCAGTTGCAGCAGCCTGCCGGCGCACAACGAGATCGCGATGGCCATCGCGATGCCGATGATCCGCACCCGCCGCGTGCCCGAACCCAACGGCACGATCAGCGTCTTGCGGACGCCGTGACGCCTGGCCTTGCCAGTCTTGGTGATCTTGGCCTTGGTGATCTTAGTCTTGTTGATCTTGGTCTTGTTGATCTTGGTCGTGTTGATCTTGGGTCTGCCGGTCGTCGGCCGCGGTGCTGCGGCAGGAGTGGTACGGGGAGTTCGCAGCTGCCGGGAGCTGGTCCTGGCGGTCGTCGACGCGTTGCGCTTGGAGGGATGTTGCCGCCGCTCGCCCATCGATCAGCCCCGTCCGCCGTTGTCCTGTTGGCCTGGTTGATTCTGGTCTGTTGACGTCCGGCCGGTCTGGGTATCGGCCTGGCGTCTGGCTTCGGCGGCCTGTCGCTTGGCCTCCTCGGCGTGCTTCTTGGCCTCCTCGGCCTTTCGCTCAGCGGTCACCTGCTCGGGCGTCTTGATGATCATCGGGACCTCGTCGCCGTTGATCCTCTTGGCCTTGCCGATCACCTGTCCGTCGGGCAACCGGATGAAGCCGGGGCTGGGATCGGGCCGCATACCCAGCTTGAACGCCCTGGCCGCCAGGTTGTCGGAGGACCGCAGCTCGGCAACCTGGGTATGCAGGCTGGCCTGCTGATAGGTGAGCTGGTTGGCCTTCTGATGCAGCGATCGTGCTTCGAACGCCTGCGTCTGCAGGCTGGTGTTGAGGGCAAGCAACCCGGCCATCCCGATGCCGAGGATCATGATCAACGCCAGGACGAACGGGACTCGTCCGAGCCGGGCGGTACCCGCGCCGCCGTCGATCACCCGTGGCCGGGTCGGGCGGGCCGTCGGCTCCCGGTCGGCGAGTCCCGTCGACGGTTCGGCCCACAGTGCACTCATCGAACAGCCCCCTCAATGCTCGACTCCACCAGCTCGGTGATCAACAGCTTCCCGACCATCACGCCGCCTTCCGTCCGGGATCGGCGATCCGCTCGGCGGCTCGCAGTCGGGCCGACGCGGCCCTGGGATTGACCGCCGATTCGGCGGTGGTCGGCCGCTGCGCGCCGCGGGTCAGCAACCGGAGCTCGGGCCCGAGTTCGGGCGGCACCACCGGTAGACCCCTCGGCGCCCGATCGCTGCTGGCCAGCCGCAGCACCTGTTTGACCAACCGGTCCTCAAGCGAGTGGTAGGCCAGCACCGCGATCCGGCCACCGAGCTCCAGCGCGGCGACCGCCTCCGGGAGGACACGGCGCAGAGCGTCCAACTCGCGGTTGACCTCGATCCGCAACGCCTGGAAGGTCCGCTTGGCCGGATGACCGCCGGTGCGCTGAGCGGCCATCGGTACGGCGCCGACGATGATGCGGACCAGGCGGGCGGAGTCGGTGATCGGCTCCGTGTCACGTTCCCGACCGATGGCCGAAGCGATCCGGTCGGCGAACCGCTCCTCGCCGTACTCGCGCAGGATGCGGGCCAGGTCGCGTACCGGATAGGTGTTGACCACATCTGCCGCGGTGAGCGGTTCGGTCCGGTCCATCCGCATGTCCAACGGTGCGTCGGTTGCGTAAGCGAATCCGCGATCGGTGCGGTCGATCTGCAGGGAGGACAGTCCGAGATCCAGCAGGACGCCTTGGACGCGGTCGATGTCGCGTTCGGCCAGCACCGCGGGCAGTTCGTCGTAGACGGCATGGACCAAGTCGATCCGATCCGAGTACGGCGCCAGTCGCTGCTCGGCGACGGCCAATGCGTCAGTGTCACGGTCCAGGCCGATCAGCCGAGCCTGAGGGCACGCCTCGAGGAGTGCCGCGGCATGTCCGCCGAGTCCGAGCGTGCAGTCAACCAGTACCGGGGTCGTGCCGGGGCCGGCCGGGGTCAGGGCGGGACTGAGCAGCTCGGTGATCTCGGTCAGCATGACCGGCACATGCTGCTCAGCCATCGAGCCGGTCGCTCTCGTAGCCGCCCGACACTGACATCTCGACCCTCGCTCTGCCCGCTGACCTGTACTGGCTGCGGGATCGTGCCCTCGGGTTTCAGCCCGGGGTCTGCGGGAAGTACTACCTGGCACCGGGGAAGTTGTGCCAGGGAGTCAGACCCTCGGACTGAAGCCTGAGGACACGAGCCCGTTCACATCTCATGCGACCGTCAGCCGACGGTCACATGCCTGGGAACACCTCTTCGTTCATTTCGGCGAACGTCGACTCCTGCTGGGTGGAGTACTCCTCCCAGGCGCCGGCGTCCCAGACCTCCACGCGGTTGATCGCTCCGACCACCACGACGTTGGTCTGCAAGCCCGCGTAACCGCGGAGTTGCTGCGGAATGGTGATCCGCCCCTGCTTGTCCGGCTTCTCGTCGGATGCCCCGGCAGCGAGCATCCGCTGGAAGTCGCGGACCTGTTTGACACTGGTCGGCGCCGTGGAGATCGATTTCGTCATCTCCACGAACGTCGCCATCGGATAGATGGCAAGACACCGGTCCTGGGCACGTGTGATGACCAATCCCTCCGCCAACTCTTCGCGGAACTTGGCGGGAAGGATGAGCCGGCCCTTCTCGTCGAGCTTCGGGGTGTGCGTACCGAGGAACACGGTCCACACCTCCCAGCCCCACCATCAGCCCGATCTCCTCCATTTCGCGCCACTGTACTCCATTCTCCTCCACCTGGCCCATTTTCCCGCAGCTTTTCCCCCCTTTTCGCACCCTCCGCTCAGCACACGGCCCGACCCGGATGAACCGAACGCGAACCGGCCTCGTTGGATAACCGGATCTGCCTGACTTTGGCCCCTGCTGTTGGCGCTGGCGCTTAGCATGTAGCGAGCAGGCGCCGATCCGAATCCGTACGCCACCAGGCGGGTCCGCAGCCAGCCGGCGGGGTAATCCGCCACCAGGGACGCCGTCCGCTGCGAGAGGACACCAGGTGACATTGAGGTTCGACGACACGACCGAGGCGTACGACGAGACGGCGACGGGGCCGTCCGGTGAGACCGCCACGGTTGTCGGCGGCCGAGAGAGAGCCGCCGCGGACAGAGATGGTGACCGCGGGCCGTACGAGCTGTCCGATGTCGTCGAGGTGATGGCCCGGGTCCGCACGGCCATGGAACAGGTCATCGAGGGGAAGCGTGAATCGATCGACCTGGCGCTGACGGTGCTGCTGGCCGAGGGACACCTCCTGGTCGAGGACGTCCCCGGGGTCGGCAAGACCATGTTGGCCAAGGCACTAGGCCGATCGATCGACTGCACGGTCCGGCGGATCCAGTTCACGCCGGACCTCTTGCCGTCCGACATCACCGGTGTGTCGGTGTTCAACGCCGAGAACCGCGAGTTCGAGTTCAAACCGGGCGGCATCTTCGCCAACATCGTCGTCGGCGACGAGATCAATCGCGCCTCCCCCAAGACCCAGTCGGCACTGCTGGAGTCGATGGAGGAGGGTCAGGTGTCGGTCGACGGCACCACCTATCGTCTCGAAGCACCGTTCATGGTGGTCGCCACCCAGAACCCGGTCGAGATGGAGGGGACCTATCCGCTGCCGGAGGCCCAGCGCGACCGCTTCATGGCCAGGATCGAGATGGGCTATCCGACGCCGGCCTCGGAGTTGGACATGCTGGACGCCCACGGCTCGAGCAATCCGCTCACCGCGCTGCGCCCGGTGACCGATGCGGCGACCGTCCGCGGCCTGATCGCGGCAACGACCAAGACCTACGTCTCCCCCGCGGTGAAGCAGTATCTCGTCTCGATCGTCAACGCCACCCGGCACTCGCGTGATCTCCGGCTCGGGGCCTCGCCACGCGCCACACTGCAACTGATGCGGGCTGCCCGCGCCAGGGCCGCGCTGGCCGGACGCGACTACGTCAGCCCGGACGACATCTCCGCGCTGGCGGTCCCGGTGCTCGCCCACCGGGTGCTGCCGTCGACCGAGGCCCAGTTGGCCCGACATGCGCCCGAAGACATCATCCATACCGCGGTCCGGACCGTCGCGGTGCCGGACAAACGCTAGGCGTCAGGCGATGAAGGAGGCCCGGGGATTCCGACTGCTTACCCTGCGCGGCCGGTTGATGCTGGCGCTGGGCGTCCTCGTGGTGATCGTTGCGATGTTCGCCGGGCAACGGGATGTGATGCGGGTCGGCCTGTTGCTGCTGGCGCTGCCGGTGATCGCGATGATCATGATCTCGGTTGCCCGGCTCCGGTTGTCCTCGCGCCGGTCGATCGTGCCGCAACGGGTCCAACTGGGAACTCCGATGGTCGGCCGGATCCGGCTGTCTCTGGAGAGCCGGCTACCGATCGGCATGGTCCTGCTGGAGGATCACGTTCCGAGCGAACTCGGCCATCAGCCGCGGTTCAGTATCGACCGGCCGGGACTGACCTGGGAACGGGAGATCGAGTATCCGCTGCTCGGCCGGGTCCGCGGCCGCTGGCGCTGCGGCCCGTTGTCAGTGCGGACCACCGACCCGTTCGGCCTGGTCAGCCGCGAACAACAGTTCACCGCGACGACCGAGGTGATGGTCACCCCGCAGATCGTCCGGCTCACCTCGCTGGCCGCGGGCGGCGGTGCCGGGAGGTCCGGAGAGTCGCAGCCGCACCGGATCGGAGTCGTCGGTGCCGACGACGTGTTGATCCGGGAGTATCGCCATGGCGACGACGTGCGGCGGGTGCACTGGCGGTCGACCGCCCGCCGAGGCGACCTGATGGTACGCCGTGAAGAACAGGCATGGGATCCCGCAGCGCGCATCATTCTGGACTCGCGTGCCGCGGCGCACGCCGGGGCGGGCGTGTTCAATTCCTTGGAGTGGGCGGTCTCCGCGGTTGCCTCGATGGGGTTGCGCTTCATCGAGGACGGTTATCGGACCGAGGTGTTCGAGGCCGACGGCTCGTTGGAGATCGCCTCGATGAGCGCCGGAAACCGGCAGGTCTCCGGTGATCTGCTGATCTCTCGCTTGACCGACCTCCGGGCGCGGCGGACCTTCAGTCTTCGGTATGCGCTGGAGTCGATGGCCGCCGAGCAGACCGGCGAACTGGTCATCGCTGTGGTGGGCAGGCTGTCCGCGGACGACGCCCACGGCCTACTGCGGACCAAGCGTTCGCGCACCACCGGACTCGCGATGGTCATCGACGTCGACAGCTTCGCCCAGGCGGGTCACGCGGCCACCGAGGCGAGACCGGCGTCGAACGGGCGGGCGCCGTCCGACGATTTGGACGCGACCGTACGGCTGCTGCGTGGCGAGGGCTGGCGGGTCGTCGTGGTCACCCGGGGGATGAGCGTTGCCGACGCCTGGGCTGCCCTGGATCCGGTCGCCGGTCGGCGCGCGCACCCGACGGCCGCCCAGACGCCCAGATCTCCGTCGGACCGATCCCCGTCGGACCGATCCCATCTGGGCGTCTCCGCAACGGTTGCCGAGGTGTCCTGATGCGCGCGGGAATCCGGTACGGGGTCGCCGTCACGGTCGCCTGCATCCTGGCCAGCTTCACCCTGGCACCGCTGACCCAGGACCCGTCGTTCCTCGGCCCGAGCTGGTTGTTGATCATCGCCATCAACGCGATCGGGGTGCTCGCCCGGCGTACCCGGCTCGGTTCGGGAGGAGCGCTCGCCGGCCAGGTGCTCGCACTTCTGGGATTCCTCTATCTGGTCAGCAAGCAGCTGACCGCCGATCTCCCGGGCGCCAAGGAGTACGACTTCCTGGACCGGATGGCCTACCTGCTGAACGAGGCCGGGGTGCATGTCCAGTCGGAGGCGGCGCCGATGCCGCCCGACGACGGCGTCAAGTTGCTGTTCATCGGGTCGATCGGTGTGATCACGATCCTCACCGACGTGCTCGTGGTGAGCCTCCGCCGACCGGTGCTCGGCCTCGCACCGCCACTCACCGTCTTCCTGGTCCCCGCCATCGGGCTGAGTGCGGACACCGGGTGGTGGCCGTTCCTGTGCCTGGCGGTCGGTTACCTGGGCATCTTGATCGCCGACGGCCTGAACACCACAGCCCGGTGGACCCGCGGGCTGAGCAGCGACTCCGCCGCGGGATCCATGGCGGGTGAGGCCGGCGTCGTGGTCTGGCGGGCCGCCACGTATGTCGCCGCACCGGCCCTGGTGTTCGCGCTGATCGGCTCGGCGGTGCTCCCGACCCTCGCGCTGGGCAGTTGGAGCTTCGGCGACGGATCCGGATCCGGGGGCCCGCTGCGATTGTCCGACCCGACCCTCGACCTCAAGCGCAATCTGACACTTCCGCAGAACAAGGTTGTGCTCACCTATCGCACAAACAAGCCGACCGGGACCTATCTGCGGATGGCCTCGCTGCCGGCGTTCAGCCAGGCCGGATGGCAGAACGCCCAGACGCAGATCGAACAGGGCGATCACCTGCCGCAGCCCCCGGGTCTGACCGAGGCGACCGGCAAGAACCGCAGGACGACGATCAAGATCCAGGACTTCGCCAGCGAGTACCTGCCGTTGCCGTTCGCCCCGGTGTCCTTCGATGCCCGCGGTAGCTGGGGATACGACCCGCAGTCCCTGGTGGTGATCTCGTCCGACCGGAGGGGTGATCGCGACAACGCGACGCAGGGGCTCGAATACTCGGTCACCAGCCGGGACGTCACTCCCGATGCCCGCGGACTCGAGCAGTCCCTGGTCGGCAACCCGCCCGATGTCGATCGGACCACGGCATTGCCCCAGGACCTGCCGAAGAACATCGTCAACCTCGCCCGGCGGATCACCAGCGGCGTATCGTCACCAGCCGCCAAGGCCGCGGCCATCCAGTCCTATCTGCGGAACCCAGACAACTTCACCTACAGCACCGACCCGCGACCGGGAAGCGGCTATCAGGCGCTGGAGAACTTTCTGTTCCGCGACAAGCACGGCTACTGCGAACAGTTCGCAGCGTCGATGGCGGTGATGGCCCGGGCGGTCGGCATCCCGAGCCGCGTCGCGGTCGGCTTCCTGCCGGGCACCCGGCATGGTGACGTTTGGACGGTCACCGCCCGGGATTCCCACGCCTGGCCGGAGCTCTACTACAGCGGCTACGGCTGGGTTCGCTACGAACCCACGCCGTCCTCGGTGACCGGCGCCGCACCGACCTGGTCGGTGGCCCGGGCGGAGACGCCGGACAATCTCCCGTCGACCAACGCGGAACCGGCCCAGCCGACAGTCACAGCCCAACCGACGCTACGTCCCGACCAGCAGCAGCAACAGGGACATGTCTCCGGCACGACCGCGGACCAGGGCGTCAACTGGGGTGCAGTCGCCGGAGTGGGTGGCGGATTCATCCTGTTGCTGGCCGCCCTGGGGACGCCGGGGACGATCCGGATCGCCCGGCGCCGGTCCCGTCTCGACGGATCCTTCGCCGATCCGGCCGAGCGGGTGGAGGCGGGCTGGTCCGAGGTGCGTGACACAGTGCGGGATCTTGGTCGCAGCTGGCCGACCGGTTCGCCGCGGTCCATCGCGGTCGCGACCGGCAGACATACCGACCGGACGACCCAGGACGCGTTGGGCACGCTGGCGCTTCTGGTCGAGCGCGGACGCTACGCACGCAGTTTCGGCGATGTTGCCGGCGCGGCCGCAGTGGCGGGCCTGGTCAGAACGATCCGTCACGGACTGCTGGCCGATCGCTCGTCCCGGTCGAGGATGGCGATGACGCTCGTCCCGAGATCGATCCTCCGCCGCCGGGAGAAGTAGCGGCGGCAACTGGCCCGGGGAGAGGCCGACGGGCACCAAAAAAGCCCCGCGGATGCGGGGCGCTGCTGTTTCGAGTTGCCGGCTGACGTTGCGTACGCCAGCGGTTCAGGGCTCCTGGCCCCGGGGCGGCGGCATCGGTATCAGGGTCGGGCCATCAACGGATTCGCGAACCAGGCGTTGGATCGGCGTTGGATCAGGGACCTTGGATCACGGCCCTTCGTTCACAGGCCCTCGTCGCGGCGCTTGCGCCAGCGTTCCTCGATGCGGTCCATGAAACCGTGCGTGCCGGGCATCGGCTGGTGGGTCTTGGGACGCTCATGGGGTCCGGCATCCGACGGCGCGTCATTCACGTGCTGCCAGGAGTAGATCGCCGTCACGGCCGCGGCGAGCATGACCACGAAACCAATCACGCTGAGCACCGGATTGATCGACATCCCAACGATCAGAAGGGCCAGGCCGAGGAAGAAGCCGACACCTGCGAAACCGGCGCGTCTGCGATGCACGCGGCGGCTCCCCTTGCCGCTGAGGGCGTGAGACAGCTTCGGATCCTCAGCTGTCAGAGCGGCCTCCATCTGACGGAGCAGCCGTTCCTCTTCCTCTGAGAGGGCCATGGGCCACCTCCCACCGTTTCGTTTGGTCCGCCTCATCCACGTGTGTGGCGTGATTACAGACAGTCTAGGCGTCCAGGGGGTTGTGGGAAACATCAACCGGCATTCCCCCGTAACGATCCCTGAACTTCCGGACCTGGCCTGACCATATGGGCCGAGACGGTCCGAAGGCAAGCGCGAGACGGTAACGGTCGGTCAACCCGACCGAAGCCGGGGATGCGGCGTGGTGCGTTGCGGGGCCGGCGGGTCGAACCCGGCGGCGGTTCCGACCGGGCGGCGGACCAGGGCGAGCCGCTGCACCGATGACCGGCCGAACTTCTCGGTGGCTGCGTCCACCGCGAACTCCAGCTCCCGCCAGCCGCGTTCCGGGTCGGTGAGCTGTGGTTGGCGATACGTGCGGTCGGCGCGGACCATCTGCTCGCCGCGGACACCGACCTTGCGGATCTTGCGGCGACGCTTGGCCAGCGGTGCGAAGAGCCGTACGGCCACGGCATGCAGTTCTCCGGTGACATCGGACGGGGTCGGCAGGACGGCCGACCGGTTGATCGTGGAGAAGTCGGAGTAACGGATGGTGATGCTGAGGGTCCGGGCGAGATGCCCGGAGGCCCTCATCCGGCGGGCGACCCGGTCGGACATTCGGAGCAGTTCCCGTTCGATGATCACCGGATCCGAGGTGTCGACGGCAAAGGTCTCCGATGCTCCGGTGCTGTGTTCCCGAGCGCCGAGAGTGACCCTGCGGGCGTCTCGTCCCCAGGCCAGGTCGGCCAGCTGGGCGCCGTACCGCGGACCGAAGGTGTGCTGGAGGACCGGCCGCGGCATGCGGGCGAGGTCGGCCACCGTGAAGATGCCGAGCCGGTGCAGGGTGTCGGCGGTGGACCGGCCGATCCCCCACAGGTCCTCCACCTTCAGCGGATGCAGGAAGTCGGCGATGGCGTCGGCGGTGATCTCGAGCAGCCCGTCAGGTTTGGCCTGCCGGGACGCGACCTTGGCGACGAACCGGGTCGGCGCGATCCCGACCGAGCAGGTGATCTGCTGCTCGTCGGCGACCGTTGCCCGGATGAACTCCCCGATCTCCCGCGGCGTGCCCAGCCGCCGGGTGCTGCCGGTGATGTCGAGGAACGCCTCCTCGATCGATCCGCGTTCCACCCGGTCGGTCACACTGTCGAAGATCGCGAAGACGCCCGCCGAGACCGTACTGAAACTGTCGTAGTCGGGCGGCACGGTGACCAGCTCCGGCACCATCCGGCGGGCGCGCATGGCCGGCATGCCGGAGCTGATGCCGAGTTTGCGGGCCGGATAGTTGGCCGCCAGGACGACACTGCGGTGGGCGCCGCCGACGATCACCGGCACGTCCCACAACTCCGGCCGGTGCCGCAGCGCGACCGAGGCGAAGAACGCGTCCATGTCGACGTGCATGATTGTGCTCACGGGGCACCGCCCGCCGACGGGGTGCCGGGGTTCAGCGGGACGCGAAGATGTGCGCCCAGGCGGCCACTGCTCGGAAGGCCGGATCTCGGCTCAACCGGGACTCCAGCTGGTACAACTGCTCGGCCAGACCGGTTTCGGATTCGATCATCGCGGCCGGCACGTGGTGGGACAGCACGCCGATGCCCTCGATCTCGGCGATCCGGAAGCCGGCCTCGGTGATCATGGAGCACACCTGGTCCAGGTCGAATCGGGAGGGATCGTCGATGGCTTCCAGAGCGGCCCCGATGTGTCCCTGCAGTGCCTGGGAGATGACCGCGGCGCGGCGTTGCGGCACGACAACACTGAGCACGCCGCCGGATCGGACCGCGGTGGCCATCGCGGACAGCGCGGTCGCAACGTCGTCGACGACCTCCAGCGTCCGGTGGCAGATCATCACATCGGTCGACGCCTCCCCGAGCAACTCGACGAGGTTCCCCGCATCGCCCTGGATGCCCTGCAACCGGTCGGCCAGGCCGCGTTCTGCCGTACGACGTTGCAGGGAGGCCAACGCGTCCAGGCTCGGGTCGACGACGGTCACCCGGTGTCCTGCTTCGGCCAGGCTCATCGCCAGCGTTCCGGTGCCGCCGCCGAGATCGGTCACCGCGTAGTCGGCAAGTCCCCGAGATGTCTGCCAGTTCGATAGTTGCGCCGACAGCCGATCCACCAGCAACGCATCGGCGACCGATCGCGGACGATGCGGGCGGGACTGTCGTCGGACCTCGCCCATGGTTGACCTCCTGCGCCGCATCAGAACCGGTTACCGGACCGGCAGTCACGCTGCGGCCCTGGGACGATCTTCTCAAGTCCCCGCCTCCGTCGCGCCAAGGTGTCCCTGCGATGTCGGCCGGAGCCCCGGCCGGGACGGGGGTCGAGGTCCGTCCGGCCGGAGCAGCCCGGATGCGTCCGTGCCGCGAACACGGCGCCGTCGTTGCGTTCGATCCGGTCCCTTCCCCAAGTTCCCGATTCGAACGCGTGTTCGACAGAACTGAACACTACAGGCAGGGTCCGACAATTTCCAGAGTCGACGCGCGGATGTGTCCGGGTGCGCCGCAATCGGCCCGATGCTGAGCGGGAGGCGTTTTGTTGGTACGCCGAGAACCGGCGTCCCGGTAGGTTCACGATATTTGTTGGTGAACACCTGAGATGTTGGGTCAAACATGCGCTGTGACGCAGGACGGGGGTAGAGGATGGGGATTCGGTCCTGGGTCGGTTCTTGGATAGGTCGGCGGATTCTCAGCCGCACCGGAGGGCAACTCGACCTGTCCCGGCTGGAGAGCGTTCCGCGCCCGTTCCGGTTGCCGCTGCTGCGGACCGGCCTCGATCCCGTTCCCGCGCTCGGCGATCGGCGGGATGCCGAACCGGTGACCCGGCTGGGAAAGCTCTTCGGGCTGAGTATCTGGCTGGTGTCGGGATATCCGGAGGCCAGGGAGGTCCTCGGCCACCGGGACGGCTACAGCAACGACGTCCGGCCGTACGTCGGAAACCGGGACACCTCCGACGCACATGACATCGGCGGCCTGGGCTTCACCGACCCGCCCGACCACACCAGGCTGCGCAAGATGCTCACCCCGGAATTCACCAGGCGGCGGCTGCAGCGGCTCGACCCACTGATCTCCCAGACCATCCAGCGCCAGCTCGACGATCTCAGCAGCCGCGGCCCGATCGTCGATCTGGTCCGGGACTTCGCGTTCCCGATCCCGTTCGGGGTGATCTGCGACCTGCTCGGCCTGCCGGTGGAGGATCGCGACGAGTTCCTCGAACTCGGCCCGGCGCGCTTCGACCTGATGTCGGGTGGCATGGGTGCGTTGGGTGCCGGTGCCACGTCACGGACCTTCATCATCCAAGCCGTACGCCGCCAGCGGGCCGATCCCGGTGACGGTTTGATCGGCCAGTTGATCGTGAACAATCCCGATGCCACCGACCTGGAGATCGCCGGCCTGGTCGACGGCGTCTTCACCGGCGGCTACGAAACCTCGGTAAGCATGCTGTCGCTGGGTTCGCTGGTGCTGATGCGCAACCCGGAGGCGATCCGGATGCTGACCGACGACCCCGGCAGCGTCGACCAGATCGTCGAGGAGATGCTCCGCTATCTCAGCGTGGTGCAGATCGGCTTCCCCCGGTTCGCCAAACAGGACCATGAACTGGGCGGCCGGCGGATCAAGGCCGGCGACCCGATCCTCGTCTCGCTCAGCGGCGCCAACCGGGATCCGCGGCAGTTCGGTGATCATCCCGACGCGTTCGACCCGCATCGCAATCCGGGCCAGTCCCACTTCGGTTTCGGCTACGGCATGCATCGCTGTGTCGGTGCGGAATTGGCCCGGATGGAGTTGCGCGCCGCCTTCGTCGCCCTGGCCCGCCAGTATCCCGAGATGAGATTGGCCGTTGAACCCGGTGAGCTCGAGTTCCAGCGGCTCTCGATCGTCTACGGGGTCAAGTCGCTGCCCGTACGGCTGCACAGCGAACAGACGGCGACCCTCTGACCGCTGTGCCCGAGGAATGCGATGTGGTGGTCATCGGCGCCGGGCTGGCCGGCATCGCTGCGGCCGCCCGGCTGGCCAAGGCGCGTCATCGGGTCATCCTGCTGGAACAGCGCGACCGGATCGGCGGCGGCTGGGCCACGCAGGAACTGGACGGGGTGACCGTTGACGCCGCGCCGCCGATCTTCTCCTTCCCGGCGCCGTGGCGCGATCTGTTCCGCAAGAGCGGTCGCGCCCTGGAGGCGGAGTTCGCTCGCAGTGGCGAGGACCTGGTTCCCGCTCCCCCGGCGCGGCACATCTTCGCCGACGGCACCCAATTCGTCCTGCCGATCGGCCGTGGTGATCAACATGCCGCCATCGACGACCGGTTCGGACGCACCGCCGCCGACCGGTGGCGCGATCTCCTGGACAGCCTGGGCGAGGTCTGGCAGGCACTCCGGCCGTTGGGTGTCGAGGCCGAACTCGTGGACGGGAAGCAGCTGTCCCGAACGGTGCGCAAAACCTTGCTGCACAGGAGGTCGTTGGCGAACCTTGCCGCCGATCTTGATCATCCGCAGCTGTCGGCGGTGATCACCGATCTGGCCTTCCAGTTCGGGTCCCGCCCGGACAGCACACCGGCCTTCATCGCCGTCCAGCTGTATCTGGACCGGACGTTCGGACGCTGGACCGCCGGGTCCGGGACGACCATGATCAACACGCTGCGGCAGCGGCTGGAGCTGCGCCGGGTGGAGATCCGCACCGGCACCCGTGCGACCGCGATCGGCACCGGCCCGCTCTCGGTGACCACCGACCGGGACACCATCGTGACCCGGGCCGTTGTGGCCACCTGCGACGCCCATCAGCTCTATCAGCGGCTCCTTCCGGGCTCGGTCGCGGCGGCCGAACGCCGCCGGGTGGGCCGGTTGCAGCCCGCGCTGGCACCTGCCACCGGTCTGGCCTGGGCGGACCTCCACACCGATGCCGGACCGACCGAGACCGTACGACACAACCGGGCGGCCGCCCCGACGATCAGCTACACCCGGCGGGTGGCCGGCCGGACCCTCGAGCTCACCTGCGACTACCGGTCCGGGCGCCCCGATCCGGCTGCCGGCCTCGCCTGGCGCGGTTTCGGCAGCTGGCTCGACCGTCCGCCGACCGCCAGCTCGGTCCATGGACTGTTCACCGCCGGGCCGTTCGGCCGCGGCGGGCCGGGCACCTCCCAGCAGATCCTGTCCGGCGCGCTCGCCGCCTACGCCGTCCAACGGTTGATCGCACCCGACCACCCGTTGGAACCCCGTTGAACACCTCCCGGCCGGGGTCCGGAACGGGTAGACTCGCCTATTCGACCAATGGGGTAAGGATCGTTTTGACAACTCCCGGTGAGACTCCGACGCAGACCTCGAGAATGTCCACGTCTTCGGAATCGACAACGCACACCACAACTCAACAGTCGGCCGGACAATCGGCACAGCACCATCCCAACGGCAGGGGCGGCACCCGCCCGACCACCTCACCCGAGGTGATCGCCGCCGAGATCGCCGGCGAACAGGCTCACGTCGACAGGGTCTATGCCCGCCTCGCCGAGGCCGCCCGCTCGGCCCGGCAGGTCGCATCGGAGGGCCGGGCGCTCTACCAGTCCGATCGCAACAGCTATGTGCGCGAGGAGGACGGAACCGGCCTCTACGAGCGCGACGTGTTCGCGTTCCAGGCGGCCAAGCGGTTGGCCACCCTGGATGCCGAGCACGAGGGCCTGGTGTTCGGCCGCCTGGACCGCACGAACTCCGAGACCCACTACATCGGCCGGATCGGTGTCCGGGACGACGACTACGAGCCGTTGGTGATCGACTGGCGGGCGCCCGCCGCCGAGCCGTTCTACCGTGCCACCCCGACCCGGCCGATGGACATTGTCCGCCGCCGGGTGTTGCGATCCCGCGGCCAGCAGGTGATCGGGATCGAGGACGATCTGCTGGACGGCGATCAGAGCGACGAGACCCTGGTCGTGGTCGGCGAGGGTGCGCTGATGGCGGCGTTGACCCGGGCACGGGGCCCGCAGATGCGCGACATCGTGGCGACCATCCAGGCCGAACAGGACGAGGCGATCCGCGCGCCGTACCAGGGCGTAACGATGATCACCGGCGGCCCCGGCACCGGCAAGACCGTTGTCGCCCTGCACCGGGCGGCGTATCTGCTCTACTCCAACCGGCGGCGGTTCGAGTCCGGCGGGGTCCTGGTGGTCGGACCGAGCCGGGTGTTCATGAACTACATCGAACGGGTGCTGCCGTCATTGGGTGAGGAATCGGTGACCCTGCGCCCGATCGGCGCCGTCGCCGACGACGTGGTCAGGGTGAGCGGCGAACGGAACGACAGCGCCGAGGTCGCGACGATCAAGGGCCGGCTGTCGATGGTCGGCATCCTCAAGCGACTGGCCGCGGAACCGCCGAAGGGCGCGCCGGACATGCTGGCGATCACCATCAAGGGCGAGCCGTTGGTGCTGCGCGCCGACACCCTCGCCAGGATCCGTTCCGACGTGATGTCCCGCTATCGGGTCAATCAGGGGCGGGCAGCAGCCGAGACGGCGTTGATCAACGCACTGTGGCAGCGCAAGCCCGAGGAGATCGAACTGGAACGGGACCAGTTCGATGACCTGGTCAGCGAGATGGCCACCTTCCGGATGTTCTGCAACGCCTGGTGGCCGTACCTGTCGGCCGAGGAGGCGCTGGCCAGGCTGGGTGACCCGGAGACGGTGGCGCGGGTCGCGGGCGATCTGTCCGAGCATGATCAACAGGTGCTGGCGGAGAGCATCCGGGCCGGTGGCGAACCGACCGTCGCTGACGGAGCCCTGCTCGACGAACTGATCGACCGGATCGGCCCGCTGCCCGAAGGCGAGGCGGAGCCGAACATCTTCCTCGACGATGACGGCACCGAGGTCCGCGAGGTGGTCACCACCGCCGACCGGCTGGCGGTGCAGCGCGAGGTCGACCCGTTCGCCGAGCCGTACCAGACCTACGCCCACATCCTGCTCGACGAGGCGCAGGACATCTCGCCGATGCAGTGGCGGATGTTGCGCCGCCGTGGTCAGCACGCCAGTTGGACCATCGTCGGCGACCTGGCGCAGAGCTCCTGGCCGGACCCCGAGGAGGCCCAGCAGGCGCTGCAACAGGTGATCGGCAACGCGCCGCACCGGGAGTTCCGGATGAGCACCAACTACCGCAGCCCGTCCGAGGTCTTCGAACTGGCCGCCAAGGTCGCCCTGGACGCCTACCCGCAGGCCGACCTGCCCCGGGCGGTCCGGTCCACCGGCGTCGACCCGGACCTGCGGACCGCCGACGGTGATCATGAAAGCTCGGCCGTCCAGGCGGTCCGCGACCTGCTCGGCGCGGTGGAAGGTACGGTCGGCGTCATCTGCCCGCCGTCACAGGTCGAGCAGGTCACCGCCGCTGTCGAGGCCCGCGTCGATGATCATGATCTGCAGCGGGTGCTCGTGGTCACCGCCCTGCAGGCCAAGGGTCTTGAGTACGACGGCGTGCTGGTGGTCTCCCCCGACGACATCGTCGCCGAGTCTCCGGGCGGATCGCGGGTGCTCTACGTCGCGTTGACCCGGCCGACCCAGCGGTTGATCACGCTCGATCGAACTCCGGGCGCAGCCTGGCGTAGACCTCTCGGGTAGCCAGCGACCGGTTCATGGTGTAGAGGTGCACCCCCGGTGCACCTCCGGCCAACAGTTCCGAGGCCTGCTCGGTCGCGATGTCGACGCCGACCTTGCGTACCCGCTTCGGGTCGTCGCCCGCCGCCTGCAGGCGGGCGACCACCGGCGGCGGCAACTCGGCTCCGGACAGCTCGGCGAACCGCTCGATCTGCGCCAGCCGGGTGACCGGCTGGATCCCGGGGATGATCGGGATGTCGCAACCGATCGACCGGACCCGGTCGACGAGCTCGAAATAACGGGCCGGGGTGAAGAACAACTGGGTCAGCGCGAAGTCAGCGCCGGCATCCGCCTTCTCCTTCAACACCCGGGCATCAAGATCGGCATCGCGGGTCTGCGGGTGCAGGTCGGGAAAGGCAGCCACCCCGATGCAGAAGTCACCGAGTTCCCTGATCATCGCCACCAGTTCGGTGGCGTTGGCCAGGCCCTCGGGATGTTGTTCCCACGGGACCAGCGGCCCGCCGGGCATGTCGCCGCGGATGGCCAGCACGTGACGGATCCCGGCGGCGGCGTACGAGCCGATCACCCGGCGCAGTTGATCACGGCTCTGGGACGCCGCCGTCAGGTGCGCCATGGTGCGCAATGTCGTGGTCTCGGCGATGTCCTTGGTCATCGTGATTGTCCGGTCCCGGGTCGACCCGTTGGCGCCGTAAGTCACCGAGACGAAGTCCGGCGCCAGCGACTCCAACCGGCGAACGGTGAACCAGGCGCGCTGGGTCTCCTCCTCGTTGCGCGGTGGATACAACTCGAAGGAGAACAGCGGTCGGCTGTTCCCCCGGAGCAGATCGGAGATCGAAGCCCGGCGTTCGGCGCGCGCGGTCACGGACATGGGGCCAACACTAACCCGCGGTCACCAGCCGACTAGTCCGTTTCTGCATGCCGGGCACGGATCCGGCGGCGTGGTCGGCTGCCGAGATACGACGACGCGGGAGTCCACCATGAAGCCCTGCGCCAACGCCTCCCGGCCGATCAACATCCGATAACCCATGGCGTCCCGGCGGGTCAACGTCACCTCCGCGGTGATCACCCGGTCGAGCAGCCGGACGTCCATCAGCACCACGAACCGGTCCTGGGCCAACCCGTTGGAACTGCGCACCCGGCGGCGGTCGTGCACCGGCAATTCGACCCACACCGCGTCCCGGGCGTTGCGCTGCAGCGGGTGGATCTCGAAGCGCACCCAGTCGGTGCCGTCGCGGACGAATTCCTCGGTGCCGAAGGCGTGCAGCGACGACGTCTGGGCCCCTGTGTCAATCTTGGCCTTGAGCCAATCGACGCCCAGGCCGGGCAGTCCGATCCACTCCCGCCAGCCCACGACACGGGTCGGCGCATCGGCTGGATCGGCTGTCACAGCCACCATCCAACCAGGCCGCACCATCGGTTCACACACCATCGGGTAAGAAGGGCCTCTGTGAAGATCGCCATCCTGTCCCGTGCACCGCACAGCTACAGCACCCAGCGGCTGCGCGCTGCGGCCCTCGATCGCGGCCACGCGGCGCGCGTGCTGGACACGATGCGGTTCGCGATCGACCTGTCCGGGGACGAAGCCGACCTGCAGTACCGCGGCCGCCGGTTGAGCGACTACGACGCGATCGTCCCCAGGATCGGAAACTCGATCACCTACTACGGCACCGCTGTCGTACGGCAGTTCGAGCAGATGGACGTCTACACGCCGAACCCGGCAGCCGGCATCTCCAACTCCCGCGACAAGCTGCGCGCCAACCAGATCCTGTCCCGGCACGGCATCGCGATGCCGCCGACCGCGTTCGTCCGGGACAAGGCGGACGTGATCCCGGCCATCGAACGCGTCGGCGGCGCGCCGGTCGTACTCAAACTGCTGGAGGGCACTCAGGGCATCGGGGTGATCCTGGCCCCGGACATCAAGGTCGCCGAAGCGATCATCGAGACGCTGCAGTCCACCCGCCAGAACGTCCTGATCCAGAAGTTCATCCGGGAGTCCCGGGGCCGGGACATCCGCGCCTTCGTGATCGGTGACCGGGTCGTCGCGGCGATGCGCCGCACCGCCAACGGCGAGGAGTTCCGGTCCAATGTGCATCGCGGCGGTGGTGTCGCGAAGGTCGAACTCGACGACCACTACGCCCGCACCGCGGTCCGTGCTGCCCAGATCATGGGACTCAAGGTGGCCGGCGTCGACATGCTCGAGGGCAACGACGGCCCTCTGGTCATGGAGGTCAACTCCTCCCCCGGGCTGCAGGGCATCGAGACCGCCACCAACCTGGATGTCGCCGGCGCGGTGATCGACTACATCGCCAACCAGGTCGCCTTTCCGCAGATCGACGTCCGCGAGCGCCTGTCGGTGTCCACGGGCTACGGTGTCGCCGAACTTGTCGTGCACGGCGATGCCAACCTGATCGGCAAGACGCTGGGCGACTCCGGGCTACGCGAGCGGGACATCGCCGTGCTCACCCTGCACCGCGGGCCGTCGGTCATCCCCAATCCGCAGGCCGACCACATCCTGGAGGCCGACGACCGGCTGTTGTGCTTCGGCAAGCTGGAGGAGATGCGATCGCTGATCCCCGAGCGACCGAAGCGCCGGCCGCGCGTGAAGCGACTGCCCAAGCAGCCGCTACCGCCCACAGAGTGATCAGTCGCCTGCCAGCCCCTCCAGCCGCACCAGCTGCTGCATCCCGCACCAGGTGTACCTGGTGCGGGATGCAGTGCTTGGTGCGGGAACAGGTGGCCCGGAAATCCTACGATTTGTAGTAGGTGGCTGTCCGGCGCAGAATCGACGCCGTACGCTCTATTCGTGACCACCCTGCCGGATCCCTCCGCACCGCTCAGCCCGGCCTTCACCGGAGCCGTGTCGGACGCCATCGCCGATTTCCTCGACCGGCAGGCCGCGATTCTGGCCAGCATGGGCACCGAGACCGAGCCATTGCTGCGGATCGCCCGGGATCTGGCCGCCGGCGGCAAGCGGCTGCGGCCGGCCTTCTGTTACTGGGGGTACGTCGCCGCAGCCGGCAGCCCGCCGGACGACTTGCGGGCCGGGCTGCTGCGGGCGGCTGCGAGTCTCGACCTGTTGCATGCCAGCGCGCTGGTCCACGACGACGTGATGGACGCCTCCGATCTGCGCCGCGGCCGGCCGGCCGCGCATCGCCAGTTCCAACAGCTGCACAGCGACCTGGGGTTCCTCGGCGACCCTGAGGCCTTCGGGCGATCGGGCGCGATCCTGGCCGGCGATCTGCTGCTGATCTGGTCGATGCAGATGTTGCACGATTCCGGTATCGGCCTCGGCGTACTCGATCGCGGCCTGCCGGTGCTCGAGGTGATGCGTACCGAGGTCACTGCGGGGCAGTTCCTCGACGTGGTGTCCCAGGCCCAGGACCGGTTCAGTTATCGACCCGCCGAGATGGCCGATGATCAGAAGCGGCTGCAACGGGCGCTGGATGAGGCCAGTCGGGTGGTGGAGTACAAGTCGGCCCGCTACACCGTACGTCGACCGCTCCAGTTCGGTGCGGCACTCGGTGGCGCGGATGATCAACTCCAGCAGCGATTGGGCGCGTTCGGTTCCCCGATCGGCCGGGCGTTCCAGTATCGCGACGATCTGCTCGGCGTCTTCGGTGACAGCCAACTCACCGGGAAGCCCAGCGGCGATGATCTTCGGGAGGGAAAGCGCACGGTACTTGTCGCCCAGGCACTGGCCGGCGCCGACTCCGCCGGGCGCAAGCTGCTGGAGACCCAGATCGGCAATCCCGACCTCGACGCGGACGGCATCGGTCAACTGCAAGAGGTGATCATCGCCTCGGGTGCCCGCGAGGCCGTGGAGAAGATGATCGACAACGATCACACCGAGGCGCTCGCCGCCCTCGCCGGCGCCGACATCACCGATGACGGCCTTACCGCCCTGACCGCCCTCGCCTCCGCTGCCGTCCGCCGCGAGTTCTAGCCCCTCCCGCCGAGGGGTCACAAAAACCCTGATCTTCGCGGCGTGTCGCCACCCCCTCATGCCGAGGGGTCAGTAAATCCCTCATCTGGTCGGCGTGTCGCGGTGCCGGGTGGGTGTGTCCAGCCTGCATGGGTGATGCTCGTTCGCGCACCGGGTTGGTGGCCCCCGCACGGGTTGCTCGACCACGCACCAGTTCGTCGCTCCCGCACCCGGCCGTTGGTCTCCCACCAGGTGGTCGACCGCGCACAAGTTCGTCCCCGCACCAGTTGGTCGCCCCCGCACAAGTACTTCCCGCACAAGTTCTTCCCCGCACCAGTTCGTCGCCCCCGCACCAGTTCCCCGACGGCGCACCAGTTCGTCGCCCCCGCACCAGTTCGTCGCTCCCGCAACCTTTCCTCGGCGCCGCACCGGCTGCAGGAGGTGCGCGGCCGAGGAAGTGGTGCGCCGACGAGGAAGTGGTGCGCCGTCGAGAAAGTGGTGCGCGGCGGAGAAGCCGGGCGTGGCCGAGAACGTGGTGCGACGTCGAGCCGCAGTGCGCCGTTCGAGCCTGCCGTGCGCGGCGAGCACGGCCCCGTCGACGCGAGCGGTGCGCGGCCGGAAATCGCCTGCGAATGCCTGTTGACTCAACCCATCGGTAAGCAGTAACTTACCGTTCGTGACGACTTACCAAGTCGATGGGTGGACGGCACTCGGAGATCCGCGACGGCGGGACATCCTCGAGCGCCTGGCACAGCAACCGCTGTCGGTGGCCGAGCTCGCCAAGACCCTGCCGATCAGCCGACCGGCGGTGTCCCAGCACCTCAAGGTGTTGCACGACGCCCGGCTGGTCGCTGTTGATCAACGGGGAACCCGCCGCATCTATCACGCCGACCCGGCGGGCCTCGAGCCGCTCCGCCGCGACCTGGACCGCTTCTGGACGACGACATTGCAGAACCTCAAACGCGTCGCAGAAGAGACTTTTCACTCAACACAAGGGGAATGATCATGACCGAGACAGCCGCACCCACTGCGATCCGTCACGAGATCGAGATCGGCGTACCGATCGATCATGCGTTCGCGGTCTTCCACGAGCAGTGGG
Source organism: Microlunatus sp. Gsoil 973 (assembly GCF_009707365.1). Taxonomy (GTDB): domain Bacteria; phylum Actinomycetota; class Actinomycetes; order Propionibacteriales; family Propionibacteriaceae; genus Microlunatus. Next base: position 589,551 of record NZ_CP046122.1, on the reverse strand, counting down.
ACAAGATCAAGCCACATGATCACAATCCACAGGCCTCACCGGTCGTCGAATCGGTCTTCGAGCCGCGTGTCGGCGGCCATCTGTACGACAGGCTGGAGGACGGTAGCGAGAGCCGCTGGTCGCGAGTCCTGGTCTTCGAGCCGCCGCATCGATTCGTGATCAGCTGGGACATCGATCCGAATTGGCGAATCGAGACCGACCCCGACCAGTGCAGCGAGATCGAGGTCACCTTCACGTCCCTGGACGCCAGCCGTACCCGCGTCGAACTCGAGCACCGCAATCTCGATCGCCACGGTGAGGGCTGGGAGAACCTGCGCGAAGGCGTTTCCGGCGCCGACGGCTGGCCGCTCTACCTGCAGCGGTTCGCCGCAGCGGCCGGCTGACGGCCGGCGCCGAGGGGTCGATCTTCTCGGATCCGGCGGTGTGTGCCGACGACACACCGCGAATATCAGGGAATATCTGACCCCTCGGCGAGTCAGGGCTAGTCGATGAGGGGCTGGTCGATCAGGATCTGGTCGCCCTTGTCGTCGACGGTGATCCGGTCGGTCCAGCGCTGGTCGGGATCAGGTCGGGGAACCGAGTCCAACAGCAGTCGGGTGTAGGGATGCGACGGCTCGGCCATCACCGTATGCACCGAACCACTCTCGACGACCTTGCCGTTGGTGATCACCATCATCTCGCCGCCCAGATAGGACACGGTGGACAGGTCATGGGTGATGAACAACGTGGTCATCCGGTACTTCTCACCGAAGTCGAGCAGGATGTCCAGGAACGACTTGCGCACCTGGGCGTCCAGCATCGACACCGGCTCGTCGGCGATGATGAACGCCGGCCGGAGCAGATGCACCCGGGCCAGCATGATCCGTTGCCGCTGCCCGCCGGACAGCTGATGCGGATACCGACCCAGCACCTGTTTCGGGTCCAACCGTACGGCTGTCAGCGACTCCTCGATCCGTTCCTCGGCCGCCGCCCGGCTGTTCGCCACACCGAACTTGTGCGCGGCCTTCCAGAGCACCCGATCGACCCGGTAGACCGGGTTGAAGATCGCGTACGGATCCTGGAACACCGGCTGGACCTGTCGTCGATAGTCGTTGGAGCCGCTCCGGGACAGCCGGTAGATGTCCTTGCCGTCATAGGTGACCTCGCCGGCACTCGGTTTCTGCAGCCCGAGGATGATCCGGGCGATGGTGCTCTTCCCGCTGCCGCTCTGGCCGACCAGGCTGACCACCTGGGCCGCCTCCGAGGTCAGTGTGAAGCTCACCCCGTCCACGGCGGTCATGAAGCCGCTCGTGGTGCCCCGGGCATGGAACTCCTGGCTCACGTTGTCCAGGTCGATCCGATGACCCGCCGACTCCGTAGTCACGATGCCCTCCGTTCCTCGATCGTCGGAATGGAGTCGATCAAGGCCGTTGTGTAAGGATCCTGCGGATCCTTGAAGATCTGCCGAGTGTCGCCGACCTCGACGATCCTGCCCTCGTACATCACAGCGACCCGATCAGCGAGCTGGGCGTGTACGCCCATGTCGTGGGAGATCAGGATCAATGTCACGCCGAAGTCGTTGCGCAGATCCGACAGCGTCTGCAGGATCACCCGCTGGATCGTCACGTCGAGCGCGGTGGTCGGCTCGTCGGCGACGATCAGGTCCGGCTCCAGCGCGATGCAGATCGCCATCAACACCCGCTGTCGCATCCCGCCGGACAGCTCGTGCGGATACATGTTCGCCACCCGGGCCGGCAGCCCCACCGTGCCCAACAGCCGCGGTACGAGTTCGCCCAACTCCCCCGACGATGCGGGGCGTGTTCGACAATGACATCGGCGAACTGGTCACGGATCCTGGCCACCGGGTTGAGTGAGTTCATCGACCCTTGCGGCAGATAGGCCAGATTGCGCCAGCGTAGCCCGCGCAGCGCCTTGTCCCCCCACCCGGAGAAGATCAACTTCGCTTCTGTCCCGGGGACGGAAGAGGATCGATCCGGCGGTCACTCTGCCGGGCCGCTTGAGCAACCGCAGCAGCGCAACAGCCAAGGTGCTCTTGCCACTCCCGGACTCCCCCGCCACGCCGAGGATCTCGCCCCGGCGTACGGCAAGATCAACACCGTCGACAGCCGACGGCGTACCCGGCCGGCTGCTGTACCTGACGGTCAGATCGGAGATCTGCAGAATGTCGTCCGGCTCCGACGCTCGATCCGTCACCGCTCACTCCTCAGTCTCGGGTTGTAGACCTCCTCCAGTCCGATGTTGACCATGTTCAACGCCGCGAACAGCAACGTCAGCAGGCCGATCGGTACCACGAACATCGGCCACGCGCCCAGCGTCAACGCACCGGTGGAGATCGCCGAATAGATGATGTGACCCAGATCGATCACGCCGCTCGGCCCGAGGCCGATGACCTCGAGACCGACCAGGCCGAAGATCGCGCCGAGTGCAGCCGATGCAAAACCGACACCGATGAACGGCGCAAGATTGGGCAGCAGCTCGGTGACGATCACCTCCATCGCCCCGGCCTTGCTCACCTTGGCCAGTTCGACGTACGGCCTGGTGCGCAGGCTGAGCACCTGCGATCTGATGATCTTGGCAGCGAACGGCCAACTGAAGATCGACAACATCAGGCCGACCTGGAAGAGGGTCACCTCCTTCGCGTACGCCGACAGCGCGATCAGCAGCGGGAACGTGGGAATCACCAGCAGGATTCCGGTGAACGTCGACAGTACGGCGTCGACCCAGCCGCCGAGATAGCCGGCCAGGAACGCCACCACCACACCGATCGCAGTCGAGATCACGCCCGCGATTGCGCCGATCTGCAGCGAGGTCGACATCGATCCGATGATCATCGACAGGACGTCCCGGCCCAATTGATCGGTGCCGAGCGGATGTGCCGGAGACGGCACCAGCCAGCGTTCGTAGGCAGCCACCGCGACCGGGTCGGACCCGTGTCCGATTGCCCTACTGACCAGCGGACTGCTCAACGATGCCAACACCAGCAGGGCCAGGACGATCAGCCCGCCGGCCAACTTCGGACTGCTGCGGACGACGCCGACCGGCGCCCTGAGCACCCGGCCGATCGTTGCCGTCGAAGTCATGATCGACATCAGTCCGTCACCCCCAGTACTTCACGCGCGGATCCAGGAACGGCAGCACCAGGTCCAGGATCAGGTTGATGGTCAGCACCGAGATGATCGCCATGTCGGTGACCGCCAGGATCGTGTTGAAGTCCAACTGCTGGATCGCCGTGACCAGCGTGCTGCCCAGTCCGGGATAGTTGAACAGCTGTTCGACCAACACGTTGCCGTTGAAGATGAAGCCCAACGACAGGCCGAAGGCCGTCACCTGCGGCAGGTAACAGTTCCGGAGGGCGTACCGGGTCAGGATGTCGCCGGGACGAAGCCCCTTGGCCTCGGCATAGAGCAGGTAGTCCTCACCGAGCACCGGGATCATCAGCATTCGCGTCGACAGCAACCAGTTGAAGATGCCGATGATCACGATCGACGCCGCCGGCAGGATCCCGTGCTGCAGCACACTGCCGATGAATTGCGGCGAGAACGCCACCGGGATGTTGGAGTCGTACGCCGACCGCGCCGGCAACCAGCCCAGCGAATAGGCGAAGACGTAGACCAGGATCAGCGCCACGAAGTAGAACGGCACGTGCCCGAGCATGATCGCCAGGTTGGTGGCGACCTCGGCACCCGGCTTGCCGCGGCGCCAGCCCGCCACCGCCCCGGCACCCAACCCGGCAACCCAGGCGATCACCGCCGAGATGCCCAACAGTCCGATCGTCCAGGGCAGCGACTGCATGATCACGTCCTGCGCCGGGGTCGGATAGTTGATCAAGGACGGACCGAAGTCATGATCGATGATCAACTTCTTCATGTGGTGCAGATACTGCACGAAGATGTTGCCGTCCAGGCCGAACTCGTGCTGGTACCGGGCGATCACCTCCGCGCTGGCCTGCACGTTGTAGACGTAGTTCTGCTGGAGGGTCTGGATGAAGGTCTGGATCGGATCGCCCGGGATCAACCGGAAGAAGAAGAACGCGATGGTCAACGCGCCCCACATCTCGATCAGGTACAGCCCGAAGCGGCGGACCGCGTACGCAACGAGTGGATGCCGGGCGAGGACCGACCGGACACCGACCGCCCGGGCGGCCGGCACCGGATCGGGTGGGGACTTGCGATCGTCCGCCCGGGTCGTCGCCATCGAGGTCATGCCGGCGCTTTCCGGCCGCTCGGCTGGATCTTGCCGATGACGAACATGAAATGGCCCCACCAGTTCAACGGCACCTGGTAGAGGTTGTTGTCGGTCGGCCAACCGGTCCAGAACGCCGTGTTGAAGTACTGCGGGTAACCGGTCTGGATGATCGGGATCACCGGCAGGTCCTCGTAGTAGATCTCCAGTGCCTTGGCCAGCAACTGCTTGGCCTCGTTGGACGTGGGATCCATGTTGGCCAACTGCTTGGACAGATCATCCAGCCGCTTGTCGCGCAACCGCACGTTGTTCCGGCCGACCGCGTTCTTGCCCACCGGCACCGCCCGATCGCTCTGCAGGTTGCGGTACAGCTGCTCGGGATCCCAGGAGACGTCGCACACCCACTGGGAGCTGATGTCGAACTCGCCGCGCTGCCACTTGTCGTCGTGTACCGAGCCGCTGAGACTGCGGATGGTCGCATCGACGCCCAGCTTGACCAGTTGGTCCCTGACCAGCTTGGCCATCACGTACTCGGCTCCGTCGACGGCGACCGGCGTGATGATCTCGATGGAGGCCGGCTTGCCCTTGTACATCCGCTTGCCGTTGCTGCCCTTCGGGGCGATCTCGTCCAGCAGGTCCTCGGCCTTGGCCGGGTCGTAGGTGAACGGGTACTTGTCCGCGACCTCCTGGTCCTCCCACTTCTTGTTGCTGGGATAGTCGGCCCAGGGATAGTGGGCCGGCGGCACCTTGACCGGCCAGACGTTCGTACCGTCCTTGACCCGGTCGATCAGGTAGTTGATCACCCAGTGCATCTTCGGCTCGGCGATGATGCCGCGGGAGGGGTCGTTGTTCAGCCAGAAGGCCCGCGGGCACGGGTCGTGGAACTGGGTGGTGACCAGCGCCGGATAGCCCTTGGCACGCAGCGCTTTCGCGTGTTCCTCGTCGATCGAACCGACGTCGACCTGTGCGCGTTCGAAGGCCAGAGACGCGGAGTCGGCCTGTTTCGCGGTGCTGATGTAGACCACGTACTGAGGCTTGGGGTCGAGCTTGGCCTTGTTCCAGTAGTCGGGATTCTTCTTCCAGACAAACATCTTCTGGCTCTGGATGGCCTTGTCCAGGACGTACGGTCCGCTGCGCACCGGCGGGTTGTCCCGGAACTTCAGCGGATCCTTGCCCTCCCAGACGTGCTTGGGGCGGATGTCGAAGCCGCCGACTATCACCGCGATGAACCCGTAGTGGAACCGCGGGTTCGGTTTGGTCATGGTGATCACCGCGGTCTGCGGATCCGGTGTGTCGACCGACTTGGTGAACTCGGTCAGGTCTCCGCCGCCGCCGAGCAGATCCTGCCTGCTCCGCAACAGATCGACGGTGAACTTGAAGTCGGCCGAGGTCAGCGCCTGGCCGTCGTTCCACTTGGCGTTCGGGTCGAAGTGGAAGGTCAGTTCGGTGAAGTCGTCGTTGTACTTGTAGTCGGTGCACAACCACGGCATCAGCTCGCCAGTCGCCAGGTTTAGATAGAACATGTACTCCTTGACGAAGATGTCGAACCCGGACGCGCCCGGTGCGCCATTGGGCACCATGGAGTTCCAGTTGTTGAACACCGTGAAGTCGGTCTGCGCGACGATCAAGGTCTGCTCGCGCGGAGTCGGGATGTTCGCCTTCCCGACCTCGAGCGGCATCGTGTTCTTCTTGCCTCCGTTGTTTCCGGAGTTGCGGTCACTGTAGGAACCGCCACCTCCTCCGGAACAGGCACTCAGCAAGCCGCCGGCCGCGACCGCGGCTCCGCCGGCGAGCAGATTGCGCCGACTCAGATATCGCAGGACGTCGGCGACGTCTTCGACATGGCGTTGAGGGGGACGTCGAGAAATGGGCATAGCCATCTCCTTCCAGCGCTCGGTACGTCGTTGTCACACAACCACTGGTGGTGCTTGGGGATTAATCAAGCGGCTGAACTATGTCCCGGTCAAGCTCCTACGGGAAAATGGTTCGAATTCGGGACGCAAGGATCGGGGTTTGCTGGAACATCTGCGTTTCGCCTGGTGTCGAACCGCTTAAGCGTTGGATGCTGAGAAGTTGGGCCCGGCGTCTGTCCGGCGTTCGCGTACGGAATTCGTACGATTTGATTGAAATTTGGTGCAATTCGGTCGAGGCAATCGTTGCGGCCGCGGCCCCGGTCGCGACACCGCAGGGATTGGGGATTTTGTGACCCCTCGGCATGAGCGGGTCGCGACACACCGCCAATATGAGGGGATTTAGTGACCCCTCGGCGTCAGGGGAGGTGGGGTTCGATGAGGGCGTGGTAGCGGTCGGCGACCAGGGCCGCGACCTCGGCGAAGGGGCGGTCCCAGACATCTGCGTTGAAGATCTCGCACTCCACATCGCCGGCGTAGCCGGTGGCGGCGACCGCGGCGGTGATCGGCCCGAAGTCGATGTGCCCGTCTCCCGGAACGCCGCGGGCCAGCAGATTGTCCGCCGGCAGCGGGGTGATCCAGTCGCAGACCTGATAGCTCGTGATCCGTTCCCGGCCGGCGCGGGCGATCTGGGCGATCACCTCCGGATCCCACCACAGGTGGAAGGTGTCGACGACGACGCCGACCGCCTCCGCCGGGAACTGCTCGGCGATGTCCAGAGCCTGGCCAAGCGTGTTGATCACCGCCCGGTCCGCGGCATACATCGGATGCAGGGGTTCCAGCGCCAGGGTGACCCCGGCATCGGCGGCGTCACCGGCCAATGCGCCGATCGCGTCCCTGACCCGCTCCCGGGCGCCGACAAGATCTCGGTCACCCGCCGGGAGTCCCCCGCAGACCAGCACCAGGATCTCGGTGCCGAGCCGGTGCGCCTCCTCCAGCGCACGTCGGTTGTCGTCCAGAGCCCTGTCCCGTTCGGGCCCCGACGCGACCGTGAAGAAGCCGCCGCGGCACAGGCTGGAGACCCGGAGTCCGGAGTCTGCGACCAGGTCGACGGCCCTGTCCAGGCCGACCTCCTGGACCGGCTCCCGCCACAATCCGATGCTGCGGTAGCCGGCGTCGACGGCGACCTGCAGGGCTTCGGACAGGGTCGCGTACTTGATCGTCGCCTGGTTCAGCGAGAGTCGCCCGTGACTGGTTGTCGCGCTCACGACACGGCCTCGATTCCGTTCAGGGCAAGGAATCCATGCCATCGCGCCGCGGCAAGATCGGGGGCGGTCAGCGCATTGGCATCGATCGCCAACCGGACGATCTCCGACAGATGCGGCAGGCTGCGGGCACTGTGCAGGCCGCCGACCATCGCCGGACTCGGCTGGTGCCCGTTCAGCCAGGAGAGGAACGCCACTCCGGTCTTGTAGTAGAACGTCGGCGTAGCGAAGATCTGCCGGGCCAGGGCCTCGGTCGGATCGAGCAGTGCGTGATACCGATCATGATCATCCGCGTCCAGCGCCTGGATCGCGGCAGAGGCGTTCGGGGCGACCGCGGCGAAGGCGCCGAGCAGAGCGTCGGAATACCGCCGGCCGTCACCTTCGATCAGTCGCGAGTAGTTGTAGTCGTCGCCGGTGAACAGCCGTACCCCGTCCGGCAGTTCGGCGCGCAGGCTGATCTCCGCCTCGGCGTCCAGCAGACTCATCTTGATCCCGCGCACCCGCGCGACATGATCACCGATGATCTCCAGGACGATCTTGCTCGCGTCACCGGTGTCCGGACTACCGAAGTAGCCGGCAAGTTGCGGATCGAACGCCTCACCGAGCCAGTGCAGGATCACCGGACGCTCTGCCTCAGCAAGCACGCGGTCGTAGACGGTCAGGTAGTCCTCGGCCGACCGCGCCGCGCGGGCCAGATGACGGCTGGCCATCAGTACGACGCCGGCTCCCTGGTCCTGCGCGAACGCGAGCTGCTCGAGATATCCCGCGACGACCCGATCGAGGCCGATCACCGGCTCGTCGATGTGATCGGTGTTCACCCCGACGACGATGGCGTCGGAAAGATCAGCGAAACCCGATTCCCCCCTGGCCTCGGCGGTGCTCCGCTTGATCAACTCCCGGGTGGCCGCCGCGTCGAGACCCATGTTCCGCTGCGCGGTGTCCATCGCGTCCGCGACCCCGAGCCCCCAGGACCACAGGTGGCGGCGGAAGCCGAGGGTGGCGTCCCAGTCGATCTCCGCCGGCGCTCCGGGCACGTTGTCCGCCCAGGCCAGCGGCACCACGTGTGCAGCGGCGAAGGCCGTCCGGGACCGCAGCGGCCCGGTCGGCCGGGCCAGCGGCTCGGCTGCGCCGATCGGGTACGACGTCAACCGGCCATGATCATCGACCAGAGTGACCGAGGTCATCGGGCGGGCACCTCGACCCGGCTACCGGTCAAGGAACTCCGGGCGGCCAGCTCGGCCAGCCGCACGCCGCGGGCACCGGACCGGAAGTCGTACGGGTGCGGGCCGTCCTCGACGACATGCCGGATGAAATCCTCCCACTGGGCACGGAACCCGTTGCCCATCGGACTCGTCTCCGGCACCTCGTGCCAGTCGGCCAGATAGTCATGATCATCTCTGACGTCGGGATTCCAGGTCGGCCGCGGGGTCGCGTTCCGCGGCTGGATCCGGGCGCCGAACAGTCCGACAACGGCGCTGCCATGGGTGCCGTCCACCTGGAACTCGACCAGCTCCCGGCGATTGACCCTGACGTCCCAGCTGGAGTTGATCTGGGCGATCACTCCGCCTTCGAGTTCGAACACCGCGTACGCCGCGTCGTCGGCGGTGGCGGTGTAGGTCCTGCCCTGCTCGTCGACCCGCTGGGGTATGTGCGTCGCTGCCCGGGCGTAGACCGACTCGACCCGGCCGAACAGGTTCTCCAGCACGTAGTTCCAGTGCGGGAACATGTCCATCACGATGCCACCGCCGTCCTCGGCCCGGTAGTTCCAGCTCGGCCGTTGCGCCGGCATCCAGTCGCCCTCGAAGACCCAGTAGCCGAACTCGCCGCGGACCGCGAAGATCCGCCCGAAGAACCCGGAGTCGATCAACAGCCGCAGCTTCCGCAGGCCCGGCAGATAGAGCTTGTCGTGCACCACGCCGTTCTTCAGCCCGGCGGCCTCGGCCAGCCGGATCAGCTCCTCGGCCTCCTGGGAGGTCTCCGCGATCGGCTTCTCGGCGTAGATATGCTTCCCGGCCGCGATCGCCTTCTTGACCGCGGGCACCCGGGCGCTGGTCAACTGGGTGTCGAAGTAGATGTCGGTGCCGGCGTCGGACAACGCGGCGTCCAGGTCGGTGGTCCAGTCGGCGATGTCGTGCCGCTTGGCGATATCGGCCAGCTTGTCCGCACTGCGGCCCATCAGCACCGGCCGGACGTTGACCCGGCGGCCGCCGGCAAGCTCGACACCCCCGTCGGCGCGGATGGCCAACAGGCTGCGCACCAGGTGCTGCCGGTAACCCATCCGCCCGGTCACGCCGTTGACGATGATGCCGAGTTCGTTGGTTGTCACGTTGTTACGTTCTCTCTGCCGTTCGGTCTGTCTCGAATGTCCTCGAAGCCCAGCTGTCACCGAGCGTGATGGAAAGCGCTTGCCAGCGTAGTGGTCCCCTTTGGCCGCGTCAATTACACCGATCAGGTGGCGAGACTGGAAAGCGTGTGTCTAGGCTGGTCCCGTGAAGGACCCCGACAACGACGTGGAGTCCGGCAGCCAGACCACCCCGCCGGCCCACAACGCGACGCTCAGTGATGTCGCGCGCGAGGCAGGGGTGTCGTTGGCCACGGCTTCCCGATCGCTGAACGGGTCCAGCAGGACGGTCCGCGAGGAGTACCGCCAGCGGGTTCTCGCCGCGGCCCGCCGGTTGAACTATTCGGCCAACCACTCCGCCCAGGCGGTCGCCCGCGGAACCAGCCAGACCGTCGCGCTGATCGTCTCCGACATCGCCGACCCGTACTTCTCCTCCATCGCTTCCGGAGTGATGCGCGCCTGCGAGGACCAGGGGCTGGTGGTCACCATGTCGATCACCGAACGACGTCCCGAACGCGAGGCCGCCCTGGTCCGGGCGCTGCGCGGCATGCGCCCGCGCTCGCTGATCATGGTCGGCAGCCGCCGGGCGGATGCCCGGGCGAGCCAGGACCTGCAGGCCGAGCTCGGCGCCTACGAGTCCTCCGGCGGGCGGGTCACCATGATCGCCCAGCCGACGATGCCGTTCCGTACGGTCGCGATCCGCAACGAGGACGCCGCCGCCGAACTGGCCGAGCAACTGGTCGGCCTCGGCTATCGGTCGATGGCTGTGCTGGCCGGACCGGAACAGCTGTTCACCGCCAGGGACCGGGTCCGCGGATTCGTCGGGCGTTGTCGCGAACTCGGGGTGCAGATCCCGCAGCGGCGGATCGTCCACGGCGACTTCACCCGGGACGGCGGATTCGTCGCCGCAGCCGAGCTGCATCGACGCGATCTCTCCGACACCGAACTGGTCTTCGCCGCCAACGACGTGATGGCGGTCGGCGCGATGGCGTACTTCCGGACGGCCGGCCTGGCACTCGGACGCGACATCGCGATCGCCGGATTCGACGACATCGAGACGCTGCGTGACGTCTCTCCCGCGCTGACCACCGTCGCCCTGCCGCTGCAACAGATCGGCGAGGCCGCCGTATCACTCGCCCTGGACGACCATCCCGCCAGCCGGATCGTGCCGATCGACGGGTCGGTGATCGTCCGGGAGAGCACGCCGCGGCGACGCTGAGCGGCGCAACCGGCGCGTGCTACCGTGGCGACGAGCGCGTCAGGGCGCCACCACGTTCGCGGAAAGGGCCACAGCCCACCTGAGCTCTATTGATCTTGGTCGATGAGTTCCTGACTCCACACCCGACCGGCGAACACGGGACTCGGAGCCGAGGAGCCCTCATGACCGATGTACGCCCCCGCAACCTTCCGGAGTTTCCCCGTCTCGAACGCCTGCGAGCCGAGGCCCGCCAACTGCAGCATGGCCTGAGAACGGGTGATCCGCAGGCGGCCGCGTTGGCATCCCGCTTTGCCCCGGCCGGTCGTGATCTCGACCTTGATCATCCCTCACTGGCGACAGCACAATGGCTGCTGGCCCGAAGTTACGGCTTCCCCAGCTGGCCGGCACTGAAGCACCGGCTGGAGATCATCGCCGAATTCACCCGTACCCCGGAACCCGCAGGAACGCTCCCGGATGAAGACGACCGCGCAGCGCTGGTCGACCACCTGCTGCGGCTCAGCGTTCTCAACTACACCAGGGATCGCGAGCGGAACTTCGACGAGCCGCGCCGGCTGCTCGACCGGTGGCCCGACCTGGCAACCGCCGACATCTTCACCATTGCGGTCACCGGCCGAGCCGATGATCTTCGCCAGGTCCTCGACCTCGACCCCGGCGCGGCGAACCGGACCGGCGGGCCGTACGACTGGCCACCGCTGATCTACCTGACCTCGGGCCGGATCGCCGACGGGCCTGCAGCGGTGGCCTGCACCCGGATCCTCCTCGATGCCGGAGCCGACCCGAACACCGGCTATCTCTGGCACGGTCTGACCTCGCCGTTCACGGCGCTGACCTGCGCCCTCGGCGGTGGGGAGCAGGACCAGCCTCCCCATCCGGCGGCCATCGAGATCGCCCGGATGTTGCTGGACGCCGGTGCTGATCCGAACGACAACCAGGCGCTCTACAACCGATGGTTCCGGCCGGACAATGATCACCTGGAACTGCTCTTCTCCTACGGCCTGGGCGAGGACCGGCCCAGCGTCTGGCGGGACCGGCTCGGCACGGGCTACCCGACACCCGAGGAGATGCTCGGCGAACAGCTGCGGTGGGCCGCCGACCACGGCTACACCGACCGGGTACGGCTGCTGCTCGACCATGGCGTCGACCCGGACGGTCGCGGCTACCATCCGATCTACGGCAGCAGGTCCGCAGCGGAGCTGGCTGCCGCCTCCGGGCACGACGACATCGTCGCCCTGCTCGCCAACGGTCCCACCATCAGCAACACCGAAGGCTGAGATTGACGGTCAGGACTGGTCGGCCAGGGCTGCAAAGGTCAGCCGGGTCAGTTCGGGATCTGAGGCCCAGACCTCGCGCAGTCGTTGGGAGAGCCGCTGCGCCGTCCGGTGCGGATCCGCGGCCCTGGTCAGGGTGTCCCTGACCGCGATCCGCCGGACCCCGACGGTGATCGCCTCCTCCAACCGGGCAGCGTCGAACTCTCCGGCGGCGTACCAGGGTTTGGATCCCATCGATCCGACTGGTGCCAGGCCGGCGGCCTCGGCGGCCAGTTCGAGTCCGGCCCGAGCGTCCACCATGAGGGAAGTCGATCGTGGGTTCGCCGAGCAGGCGGCGCAGCTGCGAACCGTCCGAGGCCGTACTGCCCAACCGAGTGAACCGGCCGAGCCGGGAACGGAAGTCCGCCAGCTCCGCGGTTCCGCCGGCGTCGGACAGGTGAACGGCGTCGGCACCGAAGTCGGCGGCCAGCCGGGCGGAGTCGCTCACCATCACCAGGTGTCGATGCCGTGCCGCGACGTCCCAGGCGGTCCGCAGCGCCGCGAGCTCGACGTCATGATCCAGACCGGGTTCGTGGATTCGGACGACGTCGACGCCTCCGGTCACCACCGATTCCAGGAACTCGGCGAGATCGCCGGTCTCCGAGCGCGTGTCGGTGCTTAGCACCAGGCGGGCGAGCCTGATCTGGGCACCGATGCCGATGAGGACGTTCACCCGGATACTTTACCGATCGGCAGGCCGTCACTCCTCCCCCATCACCAGTCCCTCGATGTCGTGCTTCTGCACGATCGGCTCAAGCTCCTCAACGACCCGGCACAGCAGGTGCCGGCGTAGTTCCTCCGACATCGAGTCGTAGAAGGCCTGCGTCACCTGGGGATCGTGCAACGCGTCGTGGCCGGCACCTGGTGCGTCCACGCCCAACACCAGCACCGGACGGGATTCCTGGGAGACGTTCTGCGTACCGCGATGCAGGGCGAGCGCCGACCGCGCCGAGATGTCTCCCGCCTTCGGCAGCTTGGGTACCGCCCGCTCGGCATACCGACCCCAGGTGGTGCGGTCGGGGAACATCTGGTGATCGAATGCCAGTCCGTCCTCCCACTGGGTACCCGGCGCGATCTCGAACGGGCCCATCTCGGGCACCGTGTCGACGGCGGTGAGGTTGAACGCCAGCGAGGTGAGTCGATGATCACGATAGGTCTCGGGCGGGGAGGGGAAATCGCGGTGCCACGGCTGGTTCTTGGCGCCGGGGAAGGGAACATCGAAGCCCAGCTCCACGATCAGGTAGTCCGGCCCGAGGATCTCCTGGCACACCGCTCGCACCCAGGGGTGGCTGACCAACTCGACGAACCCGCGCAACTGTTCGGGATGGATCTCCACGTAGAAGCGGTTCGGGCCGCGCCCCACCGCACCGCCTTCGCGGGAGCGGGCATCCGCGAACGCCGCCTCGATGTCCTCGCGCATCCGGGCCGCCCAGTGCGGGGAGAAGGCGCCGCGTAGCGCTGTGATCCCGTCGCTGTAGAGCTGCTCGCGAGCGGCCGCGATGTCATAGCCGGTCTGGGTGGTGGTCATCGGCTGTCCTCCTCGTCAGCTTCCCCAACGCTACTTGGCCCATTCGGCGCGGGCGTGGCCCGGCGGTGCGATGTTTGTTCGATGGAGCGTCGCTCGCGGTGCCCGGGCGGGCCGAGCCGGACTTCACTACCATCCGGCGCGCCGTACCACCGACTCGTCGTTGTCACCGTGGCGGACGAGGGAGGCTAGGACGCCCCTTCGCCGGCATATTTTCAGCATGCTCGACGACGACATCCTGGCCGCGATCCTCGATCCCTAGGACCGACGACAGAGATCGCGCCACGGCGGTTGCGGGGTGCCGGCTGACGCCGCGGCCCGGGCCGTCGACGGCGCGTTAGGCCCAAATCGTTGACGACCGGCCCTACACTCGGGCCTGGGTCCCGCGAAGACCCACCTTCCCCGTACGCACCCTGGAGCAGGCGTGACGATGACGACGAGCACGAACGACCCTTTGGTCGGGCGTGTGCTCGACCGTCGGTATCAGATCATCGACCGCGTGGCCCGCGGCGGGATGGCGACGGTCTATCGCGCCACCGACACCAGGCTGGACCGGGTGGTCGCCTGCAAGGTGATGCATATCGGGCTCGGGGACGACGACGACTTCACCCGGAAATTCGATCGGGAGGCCCGTGCCGCCGCCCGGCTGTCCCATCCCAACGTGGTCTCGGTCTTCGACCAGGGCAACGACGGCGGTCGGCCGTACATCGTGATGGAGCTGGTCGAGGGACGCACCCTGCGCAGCGTGATCGCCCGCGAGGCGCCGCTGAACCCGCTGCGGGCGCTGGCGCTGATCGAGCCGGTGCTCAGCGCCCTGGCCGCGGCACACGACGCCGGACTGGTGCACCGCGATGTCAAACCGGAGAACGTGCTCATCTCCGAGCGCGGCCAGATCAAGGTCGGCGACTTCGGCCTGGCCCGTGCGGTCACTGCGCAGACCTCGACCGCGACGGCCGGGCTGTTGATCGGCACCGTGTCCTATCTGCCGCCGGAACTGGTGCTGACCGGTCGGGCCGATGCCCGCTCCGATGTCTACAGCACCGGCGTGGTGCTGTTCGAGATGCTCACCGGCCGGAAACCGCACACCGGCGAGACGCCGATCCAGGTGGCGTACGCCCATGTGCACAACGACGTACCGGCCCCGTCGACCCTGCCGACCGCAGGGCCGATCCCGGACTATCTGGACGGCCTGATCGCCCGGGCGACGGCGCGCACCGCCGACGCGCGGCCGCACGACGCCCGGGTCATGCTGGCCCAGGTACGGCGGGTGAGATCCGCGCTGCAGGCGGGTGTCCGGACCGATCCGGAACTGACCGAGGACCTGACCGTGCCGCTGCGAACGCTCCGGATCGACCCCGGCGGGAGTGCCGGTTCGGAGCCGGAGACACCAGCTATCGACGCCAACGACCGGTCGATGCCGACAACGGCCATCGCCTCCGATCTCGAACTGGCCGTCACCGAGGATGTCCAGCACGCCGAGGCGCTGCCCCGCCGGGTGAGCTATCGCGACGAAGAGCCCTACGAGACGCCGTTCGAGCCGCAGTCCGTGGAGCGGGAGCACACTCCAACCGACATCCGCTTTCTGAGCGGGCCGTCGGCGCCGGTCGGGTTCGCCGGCCCCGGTGTTGCCGACGGATTCGACGGCCGGTTCGATCGGGGGTTCGATCATGAGCTCGGTGGCCCGTTCGAACGTCAGGCCGACCAGCGTCCCGACGACGGCGCACTTGTCCGTCCGGTGCCGCCACACCGGCCGCGCCATCCGTCCCGGCACCGCGCCCGTGGCTGGATCGCACTGATCATCGTTCTGCTACTGACCGCAATGAGCGGCGTCGGCGTCTGGTACTACACGAAGGGCCGATTCACCACGACGCCCGGGCTGACCTCGATGAGCCAGTCCCAGGCCGCGGAGGTCGCCCAGGAATCCGGCCTGCAGATCTCGTTCACCAAGAGTTATTCCGAAACCGTCCCGAAGGGCGACGTGATCGACACCAGACCGCGGCCGGGCGGGCAGATCCTGCGGGGTGGCGAGATCGATGCCGTCGTCTCCAGAGGGCCGGAACGATATCCGATGCCCAAGATCATCGGACTGACCGAGGACGAGGCGAGATCGGCCCTGGCGAAGGAGCATCTGGCGGTCGGCACGATCGACACCAAGTACAGCGAGAAGGTGAAGCAGGGCCTGGTGCTGAGTGCTTCGGCCGATCCCGGAGGGCGACTGGAACCGAACACCAAGATCGACTTCGTGGTGTCGAAGGGTCGCAAGCCGATCACCGTCGCCAACTACGAGGGCAAGGACGCCGGCCACGCCGAGCATGAACTTTCCAAAGCGGGCTTCGTCGTCGACGTCAGCAGCCAGCATTCCGACACCGTGCCGGCCGGATCAGTGATCAGCCAGTCACCCAACGACGGCACCGGCTTCAAACATGATCACATCAAGCTGATCAAGTCCCTCGGCCCCGAGCTGATCGAGGTGCCCAACGTCAAGTCGATGGGTGTGCTGGCGGCGAAGAAGGTCCTGAACGAGAAGGGGTTTCAAGGTCCGAACCTCGCGGTCGAACATCCTCTGGCTCGGCCTGGGTTACGTGGCCTCCACCGACCCGCCGGCGGGCAGCCAGGCACCGAATGGCTCGACGATCACCCTGAACCTGGTGTGATCGGTCGTCACCAGCGTGAGTGCACGGCGTCCCGGAAGTAGAGGTCGTACAACTGCCGTACTCCCCGCTCGAACAGCGGCCCGAGTTCCGGTACGTCGGCCGCCGCAGCATTGGACCGTGCCTGTTCGACATTGCGGGCGCCCGGGATCACCGTTGTCACGCCCGGTTGCTGAATGATCCAGGCCAGCGCCGCCTTGGCAGGAGTCAGGTCGATGTCGTCGAACGGCGGTTCGGCGGAGAACTCGGCCACCTCCTCGGTGAACTCCTGGGCCGCCGCGACACCGACCGCATAGTCGACCCCGGAGAACGTCTCCCCGGCATCGAACGCCTCGCCATGCCGGTTGTAGCTGCGATGATCCGTCGGCGCGAAGGTGGTCGCGGCGGTGTAGCGACCGGACAGCAACCCGCTGGCCAACGGCACCCGCGCAATGATCCCGACACCGGCTGCATCGGCGGCCGGCAACACCTCGTCCAGCGGTTTCTGCCGGAACAGGTTGACAATGATCTGCACGCTCGCCACCCGCGGCCGCGCGATCGCCGCCAGCGCCTGCTCGGTGGTCTCCACGCTGACGCCGTAGTTCTTGATCACGCCTTCGTCGGCGAGTTGATCAAGAGCGTCGAAGACGCTGTCGTCGTTGTAGACCGGAGTCGGTGGGCAGTGCAGCTGAACGAGGTCGATCACGTCGACGCCGAGATTGCTGCGGGACCGATCGAGCCATTGCCGGAAGTTGTCGAGGGTGTAGTTCTCCGGAACTTGATCAACTCGGCGCCCCATCTTGGTCGCCACCGTGAATCCGTTGCCGGCGTTGGCCGCCAGGAACGTGCCGATGATCGTCTCGCTGCGCCCGTCGCCGTACACATCAGCAGTGTCGAAGAAGGTGACACCGGCCTCGGCGGACGCATCCAGTACGGCCAGCGCGTCGGCTTCACTGACCTCGCCCCAGTCGCTGCCCAGTTGCCAGGTGCCCAGGCCGATCACCGAGACGGGACGACCGGTGCGTCCCAGGATCCTTTGCTGCACAGTGATCGCCTCAGAACGCGGTCGGACCCGCGCCGCGCAGGTCGGTCAGCTGGGTGGGGGTCATCGCAGAGATCCTGGCGACGATCATGTTCCGTCCGGGCTCGCTGAGCAGCGCGTCGTGGATCGGGAAACCTCGGGTGGCACCGACCTCGCGGGCGAAGTCGATCCCCTCCTTCATCGCCGCCCACGGGCCGTAGGAGGGGAAGGCAAGCACGTCGACGCCCTCGGGCACGTATTCATAGGAATCGCCGGGATGGAAGAAGGTGGGTTCGCCTTCACCGCTGATCAGGTAGCCGACGTTGCCGATCTGTGGGATGTCGCGGTGGATGATCGCGTGCTGACCGCCGACTCCGGTGATCGTCAGGGCACCGATGGTGATCTTGTCCCCTGGCGGCAGCGGTCGTGCAGTCGGCATTTCGGGGACGGTGCCGACACCTGTCACCTCGGTTCCGGCCAGCCCGATGATCGACGGCTCGACGAAGAGGGCGGCTCCCGGGTTGGCCTTGATCAACCCGGGAAAGCGGGCCGGATCCAGATGATCGGCATGCTGGTGGGTGACCAGGACGGCGTCCAGATCGACCAGCTCGTGCCACTGGGCCTCCATGTTGCCCGGGTCGATGAGGATCCGAGCGTCACCGGTTTCGACCAGCACGGCCGCGTGCCCGAGATGTGTGATGTCCACAGCTGCAGATTAACCAGCGCTGCGATGTCGGCGGATCAGGGGGCCCATCAGCTCAAAGCGGCCGACAGTTGGGACCCGTCAGGCCAACAGCGAACCCAACACCTTGCCCGCCGTCCGGCAGCCGTTCTCGTCGACGTCGAGATGGGTGACGGCCCGCAGGGTGTGCGGACCGAGCCGGGACACCCGGACGTCCTCACGGGCGGCCGCGTCCACAATCTTCCCGGCGTCGCGATCACCGGTGTCGAGGACAACGATGTTGGTCTCCACATCCTCCGGCCTGATCGCCGCCGGCGCGGCGGCGGCGACCTCCTCGGCGAACGCGCGCGCCGCTGCATGATCATCGGCGAGCCGGGTCAGCTGGTGTTCCAACGCGTACAGGGCAGCTGAGGCAAGCAGGCCGGCCTGCCGCCAGCCGGCCCCCATCCGCTTGCGCAGGATCCGTGCCCGGGCGATGTTCTCGGCCGAGGAGACCAGGACCGAGCCGATGGGTGCGCCCAGGCCCTTGGAGAAGCAGACGCTGATGGTGTCGTACAGCGCGCCGTAGGACACCAGCGGCGCACCGGTTGCGATGTAGGCGTTCCACAGCCGGGCACCGTCCAGGTGCCGCTTGATGCCGTACCGCTGACACAGCTCGGAGATCTCCACGAGGTTCTCATACGGCTGGATCCTGCCGCCTGCGTAGTTCAGGGTGTTCTCGATCGCCACGGCGGCCGTTGTCACGTGGTACGGGCCGCCGCCGACCGAGATCATCTCCGCGATGCGGTCGGCCTCGGCCAGGCCGCTCGACGAGGAGAAGGTACGGGTGGTCACCTGTCCGACGGCCGCATGGCTGCCCATCTCGGCACGGACGATGTGCGCCTGCGCGTCGCAGAGCACCTCCTCGCCCGGCTCGACGAGCATCCGGATGCCCAACTGGTTGGACAGCGATCCCGTCACGCAGAAGAGTGCGTCCTCGTGGCCGAACAGCTCAGCGACCCGGGACTCCAACTCGTGCACCGTCGGGTCCTCGTCGTACACGTCGTCACCGACCGGCGCAGTGGTCATCGCCTCGAGCATTCCCGGCGTCGGCCGGGTCAGGGTGTCACTGCGAAGATCGATGACGGTCACGAGCAGATCGTACCGAGCCGTCCGGATCGACCCGGAGCCCGCCGGCGACCCGGTAAGCGGGTCAGGCCCAGAGACCGGGCGTGCTGGCTGCCGCACGGGTCGATGCACCCCTGCTGTTGCGGGACTGTACCAGCCGCTCCGCCACCTGGAAGGCCAGCTCGAGCGACTGGTTGCGGTTCAGCCGCGGATCGCAGAGGGTCTCGTACCGGCTGGACAGATCGGCTTCGACCAACTCCTGCGCGCCGCCGACGCATTCGGTGACGTCGTCGCCGGTCAGTTCGATGTGTACGCCGCCCGGCCAGGTGCCGAGTTCGTCGTGGACGTCGAAGAAGCCGTTGACCTCGTCGATCACGTCGGAGAACGCGCGGGTCTTGTAGCCGTTGGCGGTCTCGAACGTGTTGCCGTGCATCGGATCGCAGACCCAGGCGACCTGACGGCCACTCGCGGTCACCTTCTCCACCACGTCGGGCAGCAGGTCGCGGATCTTGCCGGCGCCCATCCGGGTGATGAAGGTGATCCGGCCCGGTTCGCCGTCGGGATCCAGCCGATCGGCCAGTTCCAGGGCGGTGTCGGCCGATGTGGTCGGGCCGAGCTTGACCGCGATCGGGTTGCGGACGTGCCGCATCAGTTCGACGTGGGCGCCGTCCAACTGCCGGGTCCGCTCGCCGATCCAGATCAGGTGTCCCGACGTGTTGTACGGGCGATGGGTACGCGAGTCGATGCGCGTCATCGCGTGCTCGTACTCGAGGCTCAAACCTTCGTGGCTGGCGTAGAAGTCGACGGTGCGGGTCTCCTCACTGTCGATCCCACACGCCTCGATGAAGGCCAGCGCCCGCTCGATCTCGGCGGTCAGCTGTTCGTACCGGACCCCGGCCGGGCTGTTCCGGACGAAGTCGGAGTTCCAGGAGTGCATCGTCCGCATGTCGGCGAAGCCGCCCTTGACGAAGGCGCGGACGAGGTTGAGGGTCGCCGAGGAGGCGTTGTAGACGCCGAGCAGCCGCTGCGGATCGTGTCGCCTGGCCTCCTCGGTGAACTCGAACCCGTTGACCGCGTCTCCGCGGTAGGCCGGAAGCGTGAGGGCGTCGCGGGTCTCGGTGTCGGAGCTGCGGGGTTTGGTGTACTGCCCGGCCATCCGGCCGACCTTGACCACGGGCACCTGTGCCGCGTAGGTGAGCACGATCGCCATCGACAGCAGGGTGCGCAGCTTGTTCTGGATGTTGGCGGCGGTGACACCGGCGAAGGTTTCGGCGCAGTCGCCGCCCTGCAGGACGAACGCCTTGCCCGCTGCGACCCCGGCCATCTTCTCCCGGAGCTCGTCGCACTCTCCGGCGAACACCAACGGCGGCAGCCGACGCAGCCGGCGCACCACGTCTGTCGCCTCAGCAGGGTCCGGATAGGTCGGCTGCTGGAGCGGTTTCAGCGCGTGCAGGTCTTTCAGGGTCGGCAAACTCGGCAGCTCGGGCACAGGCCAAGACTAATCCGCGCCGGCTGGTGGCGCCGCATCGTTCTGCGGCGCGGCATCGACGGCACGCTGCTGCACCGACCGAGCGCTGGTCGCGTAGCTGTCGACGTAGACTTGGCCGGACAGCTCCATGATCGCGTACATGATCTCGTCGGTGATCGAGCGCAGGATGAACCGATCCCCGGCAAGGCCCTGGTAGCGGGAGAAGTCCAGTGCCCTGCCGAACTTGACCGTCGGGCTGACCACCCGGGAGAGCATCCTGCCGGGCGGGGCGATCACGTCGGTCCCGATCACCGCGCACGGGATCACCGGGACGCCGGCCTCCAGCGCCAGCCGGGCGACTCCGGTCCGGCCCTTGTAGAGCCGGCCGTCGTGACTCCGAGTGCCTTCGGGGAAGATGCCGAACAGCTCGCCGCGCTGCAGCACCTTAAGCCCGGCCCGCAGTGCGCCCTCGCTGGCCCGGCCGCCACTGCGGTCCACCGGCACCTGTCCGGTCCCCCGGAAGAAGCGGCGCTGCGCCCAACCCCGCACTCCGGAACCCGTGAAATAATCCGACTTGGCCACGAAGGTCACCCGCCGGTCCAGCATCAGCGGCAGAAACAGCCAGTCGGCGTAGGACAGGTGGTTGCAGGCCAGGATCGCCGGACCGTGCCCGGGTACGTTCGCAACCCCCTCGGCGACCGGCCGGAACACCCGGTCGACCGTCGGTCCGACCAGGACATTGCGCAGCATCCAGTACAGAACGGCGCCGGGGGTCGACTCCTCGTCCTCCGGCCCGCGCAGCTTCTCGGGGACGCTGATCTGGTCGACCCGGTCGCGGACCACCTCGCGTACCGCGCTGACCGGCGGGACGTGCTCGCGGACCGTCCGGGGCAGCCGGTCCCACACTGCCCGGTGTTCGGACTTCTGCCGATCGGCCATCAGGCCGCCTCCACCTCCCGGCCGGGGACCGGCGGTACGGGTCTGCCGTAGCCGGGCCGGGGCAGTTCCGGTACGTCGACCAGATCGACGGGTACGCCGCGGCGCAGTTCCGCCTTGACCGCCGACACGTACGTGTCGACGTAGGTCTGGCCGGACAGCTCCATGATCCCGTTCATCATCTCGTCGGTGATCCAGCGCAGCGTGTCGCGATCGTTGCCGGCACCGCGGTATCGCGAGAAATCCATCGGTCTGCCGATCCGGATGCCCGGCCGGACCAGCCGGGGGATGCCGAGCAAACCCTTGGAGAAATGGGTGTCGAATACCGCCACCGGAATCACCGGTACGCCGGACTGTAGTGCCAGCCTGGCCGCTCCGGTCCGTCCCTTGTACAACCGGCCGTCCGGTGACCGCCCGCCCTCGGGAAACATGATCACCACCCGGCCCTCACGGAGCACGTCGGCGAACGCCGCCATGTCGTCGGCGCTCTTCTTGCCGCCGGAGCGGTCCAGCGGCAGCATCCTGATGCTGCGCATGAACCACCGGAAGACCCAGCCCTTGACACCACCGAGGTGGAACAGTTCGACCTTCGGGGTGAACACCAGCCGCCGCTTCAAGATCGCCGGGAGCAGCACCGTCTCCCCCTCCGCCAGATGGTTGGCGACCAGGATCACCGCGCCCTTGTCCGGAAGGTTCTCCTCGCCCTGCACCCACGGCCGCCACCATGCCGAGAAGAGCGGCCGGGCAATCAGGTGCTTCAACAGCCAGTACAACAAGTACCCTCCTGGGCGACGGCGCGGCGCGGTCACCGCAATCGCTAGCGGTCGCCTAACACTAGTGTGCCGCGCCACTCCCAGAACACGCTCCGGCCCAACTCCCACGACGGGACGTCCGGCGCCGGCCGGAACACTACGCTGCAGCTATGAGGCTGCTGCCCCGGCGTCCGCCGGTCGCCCGATCCGGGGCCCAGGTCCGGGCTGGGGCGGAGGCGTACCACGGCGGTGACGGCGAGATCGGCGTGCTGCTCTGCCACGGTTTCTGCGGGTCACCGGCGTCCCTGCGCCCCTGGGCGGAATACCTGGTCGAGCAGGGCTTCCGGGTCAGCCTCCCCCGGCTGCCCGGGCACGGGACGAGTTGGCAGGAGCTGAACCAGACCGGCTGGCCGGACTGGTATGCGACCGTTGACCGTGCGCTCGACGAGCTGGCCGCCGAGTGCCGTACGGTCGCCGTCGCCGGTCTGTCGATGGGCGGAGCGCTGGCCCTACGCCTGGCCGAACAGCACGGCGAAGACATCTCCGCCCTGGTGCTGGTCAACCCCGCCTTGCACAATTCAGATCCCCGGTTGAGGATCCTGCCAGTGCTCAAGCACCTGATGCCGTCGGCGGCGGGCATCGTCAACGACATCGCGCGCCCGTTCAGCGATGAGCTCGGCTATCCCCGTACGCCGTTGAAGGCCCTGGCCTCGATGCTGGAGCTGTGGGACTACACGATCGCACGGTTGCACCGCATCCAGCAGCCGATCCTGCTCTACCGGTCGGTGCACGATCATGTCGTCGATCCCGTCTCGGCCCGCATCCTGCGCGAGCGGGTGCACGGGGCAGCGATCACCGAACGGATGCTGCAGCGAAGCTTCCACGTCGCGACCCTCGACTACGACGCCGAGGAGATCTTCGCGGGTTCGGCGGAATTCATCCGTGCATCAGCAGCCGCCCGCGGTTAACCTGATCAGTCAACGCCGAAACAGCACCGCCAACGTCGTACGGAGGATCCATGCCGGCCAAGAAGTCGACCGCGAAGAACAAGCAGGCTGCCGGAAAGCAGGCAGACGACGTCAAGGCCCAGATGTTGGCGGCACTGGAGGCGAAGAACAGCCGCTCCAAGGACGTGCCGCACGACAATGCTCC
Organism: Microlunatus sp. Gsoil 973; assembly: GCF_009707365.1. Classification (GTDB taxonomy): domain Bacteria; phylum Actinomycetota; class Actinomycetes; order Propionibacteriales; family Propionibacteriaceae; genus Microlunatus. Next base: position 566,114 of record NZ_CP046122.1, on the reverse strand, counting down.
GGCCAAGCAGAAGGCCAACGGGCCCGAGGTCGTCGGCGGTGCACCGAAGATGCACCGCCGGAAGTCCGGCTAGATCCGACGCTGGGTGCGTTTGGCCGCCACCTGGTCGGCGACCTGCCGCAACGGTCCCGGCTCGCGGCGGACGCGCGCCCGCCGAGCCCGACGGCGGCGCGGCCAGAATCCGCCGATGACCCGCCCCGGCGGCTCGATCAACGAGTGTCGGGCGAGGTCGGCGGCGCCGATCAGGCCGGCGTCGTTGCGGAACCTGGCCAACTCGATCCGGGCCTGGGGACGGAAGCCGCGACCGGTCAGCGTCCGTTCGAACGATTCCCGCGTTGGTGCCAGGAGCAGCTCACCGGCCGCGCTCACCCCGCCGCCGACGACCACAAGTTCGGGATCGAGTGCCGCCGCCAGATTGGCGATGCCGACGCCGAGCGAACGCCCGATGTCGGCCAGCAACTCCCTGGCCAGCGGCTCCCCGCCGACCGCGGCCTCGGTGATCGCGGGTCCGGTGATCTGGTCCGGTCCGCCGACCGACTCCAGCAATCCCTGCACCACCGGCGAACCGGAGGCGACGAGGGCTTTGGCGTCGCGGACCAGGGCGTTCCCGCTGGCGTACTGCTCCCAACAGCCCCGGTTGCCGCACTCGCACAGGTGGCCGCCGGGCACCGCGATCATGTGCCCCCACTCACCGGCCATCCCGTAGCTGCCGCGGAACAGTTGCCCGTTGAGCACCAGCCCGCCGCCGATGCCGGTGCCCAGGGTGATGCAGACCATGACCGACGCCCCGGAACCCGCGCCGAACCGGTATTCGGCCCAGGCGGCGGCGTTCGCGTCGTTGTCGACGATCAGCGGCAGGTCGATCCGCTGCTCGAGTCGCGCCTTCAACGGCTCCTGCCGCCAGGCCAGATGTGGGGAGAACCGGACCACGGACTGATCGGTGTCCACCCAGCCCGCCGCACCGATGCCGACCGTCTCGACACGATGCCGTCTGCGAAGGTCGGCGACCACCGAGGCGATGGTGTCCTCGACCGCGACCGGGCTGTGTGACGGCGTGGCGGCGAGCACCCGTTCGGCGATCCGGCCCGCACCGTCGACCACACCGGCAGCCACCTTCGTGCCACCGATGTCCACGCCGATGCTGTACGGGACCGGCGGCGGGGTCAGACGGGACGGCCGCGGCGAGGTCTTCTTGGCCGCAGCCCGGGCCGAGGTCCGCGGCACCCGCTGGCGTACTGCGACCCGCTCGGTTCCCTCCGGACGGTCCGTCGCGCGGGCCATCACCGAGCCCCTGCCCGGAGGACGCGGGATCGGAGACCCTTCAGCGCGGCGTCGGTGATCGTCTTCTCCGCGGTCCGTTTCAGCAGCCCCGGCAGCGGCAGCTTGAGATCAACGGCGAGTTTGTACCTGACCCTGCTGCCCGTGCCGTGGGGTTCCACCCGGTAGCTGCCGTCCATCGCGGTGAGCGTACGACCGGTGATCAGCTTCCAACTGACCTCGTTCTCGCCCCAGTGGTATCCGACGGTGTAGTCGTCGGACAGCAGCTTGTGCTGCAACACCATGCGTACGGTGGCCGGCCGGTCCTCCGGATCGGTGCTGAGCACCTCGACCGTCGTCAGCGAGTCCACCCACTCCGGATAGCGATCGAGGTCGGCGATCACCGCCATCACCTTGTCCGGCGCCGCCGAAATCTCAATGCTCGATTCCATCTCGTCCGTTTCCTGCCGCTGCCGCGGTCTCCGTAGGGTGGCGGTGGTTCGGGGGCCGACCCCCTCGACCCCGTGCGCACTCACGTCCGCCTGCAATCTTGCCCCACTCCCTCCGCGGGCTACGGAAGTGGCTCGCTTCGCGTCGCGGGTGCGGTTCCCTGCCGAGGCCGCACCGGTTGATCGACCGCGCACCAGTTAGTCGACCCCGCACCAGTTGGTCGACGCCGCACCAGTTGGTCGACCCCGCACCAGTTGGTCGGCCTCGCACCCGTTGCAGGCGGTGCGAAGCCGAGTAAGGGGCGCGCCATCGAGTATGTAGTGCGGGACCGAGCAAGTGGTGCGGGACCCCGCGGTGCCGGAGTCCCGGGTCGGCCCCCTTTCCCCGGCCGCTACTGTCGGGACCGTAGCCACCCCACCCCGACCGTTCCCGCACCATGTGCTCGACGGCGCACCGGCTGCTCGTCGGCGCACCCGTTGCAGCCGGTGCGCGGCCGCGCAAAGGGTGCGGCACCGCGCAAAGGGTGCGGCACCGCGCAAAGGGTGCGGCACCGCGCAAAGGGTGCGGCACCGCGCGAAGGGTGCGCCGCCCACGGGCGGGCCGGCCCCGGCGTGTCGGCCCAGTAAGCTCCCACAGCGCCGATGGCGCACGGCAGCTGAGGAGCGTACGGATTCATGGCGAAGGAACCTGACCCGACGGAGTCGGTGCTGGCGATCGACATCGGCGGCACCAAGATCGCGATCGCGGTGGTTGCGGCCGACGGCACCATCACCCACGAAGCGAGGGTGCCCACGTTGCGCGACCAGGACGCCGACGCCACCTTCGCGCCGCTGGCCGACGGCATCGCCGAGATCATTTCCCAGCCCGGCCTGCAGGGCACGGCGCTGCGGGTCGGCATCGGCTCGGCCGGTCCGATCGACTCACCCGGTGGGTGGATCTCCCCGGTCAACATCCCGGCCTGGCGGCAGTATCCGATCGTGGCGAAGGTCGCGGAGGCCGTACGGGCGGCAACCGGCGCTGAACCGGCCGTCGGCCTGGCCCAGGACGGTCACTGCATGGCCCTCGGTGAGCACTGGCTCGGCGCGGGCAAGGACCTGCATTCCATGGTCGGCATGGTGTTGTCCACCGGAGTCGGCGCCGGGGCCGTGATCAACGACCGGCTGTTCGGCGGGCTGACCGGCAATGCCGTGTTGCTGGGACACATCAGCGTCAACGCCTGGGGCGAGGAGTGTGTCTGCGGCGGCCACGGCTGCGTCGAGATGTACGCCCGCGGCCCGGCGATGGTGCAGGCTGCCAAGGCCGCCGGCTGGACCGGCGGGGACGACGCCGTTGCGCTCACCGCCGCCGCCCGGTCCGGCAACGAGATCGCCCGCACCGTGATCGACAACGGGATGCGAGCGCTCGCGGCCGGGATCGCCGCCACGGCGACCCTGCTGGACGTGCCTGACTTCGTGCTCGGCGGAGGGGTGTCCAAGGCCGGTGAGGTGATCTTCGAACCGCTGCGGCGGCACATCGCCGAATTCGCCACCATGTCCTACGTCAAGGACCTCCGGGTCCGACCGGCTCAATTGGAGAACGCCGGCCTGCTCGGCGCCGCAGCGCTTGCCCTCTCCCTCTGAGGGCACCCTCCGAAACGGTCAGGAGACCGGGTCAGTAGACCGAGTAGCCGCCGTCGAGGATCACCACCGAACCGGTCATGAACGAGGCGGCGTCGGAGGCCAGGTAGACGACGGTCGGACCCAGTTCCTCGGGCAGCGCATACCGCTGCAGCGGCGCATCGTCGACCCACCGCGGCTTGAACTTCGGATCGTCGACGGGCGCCATCTCGGTCTTCACATAGCCCGGCGCCAGCGCGTTGACCCGCACGCCGTACGGCCCCCACTCAGCGGCCAGTGACTTGGTCAACTGATGGACGGCGGCCTTGGAGGCGTTGTAGGCGGGCTGCCATTGCGGCCGGTTGACGATCACTCCGGAGATCGAACCGATGTTGACGATCGACCCACTCCGCCGCGCGACCATGCCGCGCCCGAACGCCTGGGCGCAGTTCCAGACGCCGTCGATGTTGACGTTGAGGATGTGCCTGACCTCCTCCGGCGTCAGGTCGAGCGCGGCCTTGTGCAGGCCGACCCCGGCGTTGTTGACCAGGATGTCGACCGGGCCAAGCCCGTCGGTGATCTGGTCGGCGGCGGCGGCGACCTGGTCCGGGTCGGTGACGTCTGCGGTGACAGCGAGTGCGCGCACACCGAGCTTCTCGATCTCGGCGACCAGATCGTCGGCCGACGACGGGGTCCGGACCACGACGGCGACATCACTGCCCGCCTCCGCCAGCGCCAGCGCCAGCGCCCGGCCGATCCCGCGGGCAGCCCCGGTCACCACCGAGATCCTGCCCGCCAACGAGAAGCTGTCCAGTACGCCCATCAGGGCTCCTTTCGCCTTTTGTTCATCCACTGCCTCCAGACGGCCGGACCTCAGGGCCGCCGCTGCTGCAGATCATCGAGCCTGACCAACCGCCCGCTCGGTTTCCGGCGCGACGGCAGGTCGTACACCCAGATGATCACGAACCCGGTCAGCGAACAGGCCAGTGCCAGCACCGGGCCGATGGTCCCCCACCAGACCGACGCCAACCCGGCCAGGCCCACCAGGACCACCGGCACCGCGGTCCTCGGTGTCAGCCTTCCGTGTCGGGCCCGCCATCCGGCGTAGATCACCCAGGGCACCATAGCCAGCCCCGCGAACAGCTCCGCCACCAGCACGCTGCCGGGAAAGCCTCCGCTGATCAGCCGCACCATGGCGATCAGCCCGATGACTCCGATCAGCAGACCGACCAGCAGTCTGAACCACGCCGTCACCAGGCCAGCCTAAAGCGTCCGACTCGGGCAGGCACCGATTCGACCCACCGGAACCAGAACTGGCTGCTGAACTGATTCTGTAACCGAAATCCGGAAGGAACCGCTGCAATCCCGACATATCCCCGTATGCTCGGGGGGAATGCGTGCCAACCCGGCATCATCCGACCAACACGACAGGATCGACGGCAAGCGAGGCTCAGGTGGATTTCTTCAACCCTGCGATGCTGCTCGGCGGCCTGTGTGTCGGTGTCATCGTCGGACTCACCGGGATGGGCGGCGGCGCCCTGATGACACCGATGCTGGTGTTCCTCTTCAAGATCGATCCGCTCGTCGCCGTGGCGAGCGACCTGGTGACGAGCCTTTTCATGAAGCCGGCAGGGGCGATCGTGCATCTGCGCCGCGGCACCGTCAACCTGAAACTCGTCCTCTGGCTGACCGTCGGATCGGTGCCGGCAGCGTTCGGTGGGGTGATGGCCCTGCGCGCACTGCACCTCGGCGAGACCACCAACACCGTCATGTCGTACGCCCTGGGTATCGCCTTGTTGGTGGCCGCGGCCGGCCTGATCTATCGGGCCTGGCGGCAGTTGGTGATCAACCGGAGTGCCTGGGGCGAGGGACGTCCGGTTCGTACGGCGACCCCACAGATCGTCGTCCGTCCGGTTCCGATCGTCATCCTCGGCATGGTCGCCGGTCTCTTCGTCGGGCTGACCTCGGTCGGTTCCGGTTCGATCATCGTCGTCGTGCTGTTGATGATGTTCCCGGCGCTGAAGGCATCCCAACTGGTCGGCACCGACCTGGTCCAGGCCGTACCGCTGGTGGCCGCAGCGGCCGCGGCCCATGTGATCAACGGCGACGCCGATTTCGGCATCGCGTTCTCGCTGCTGATCGGCGCCGTACCCGGCGCCGTGATCGGCGCCCAGATCTCCTCTCGGGCCCCCGGTGGGATCGTTCGCCGGGCGTTGGCCATCCTGCTGGTGTGTTCCGGCATCAAGATGCTCGGCGCTCCGACCCTGATCGTCCTGGTCGCCGCAGGAGTGATGCTGGTGCTGGGCAATCTCGCCTGGTTCTGGGTGGTCCGCCGCGCCAATCGGAAAGCCGAACAACGCCGGGTCGAGTTGGGCGTCGACCAGAACGGTCGCCGCGCACCGGTGGGCGCCGAAGGCTTCGAGCCGCCCGGCCCGTCGTTGTGACGCGGATCCGACTGTCAGCGCAGCGCTTGGAACTCGTCAAGCAGAGGACCCAGGTGTTCACCGAGTTCCACCTGGGTGAGCAGGATCGCGATCGCTCCGTCGGGATCGACGTAGAAGTCGGTGCCCTGGCCACCGGCCCAGCCGTACCGGCCCCGGTGGCGTCCTCGGGTTTCGACGCTGACGCCATAGCCCCAACTGCTGCCGTCCCAGAATCCGGGGAAGAAGCTGTCCTCGGTCTTGCAGGCCGCCGGGACCTGATCACTGGTCACCTGCCGTAGCTGATCGGCAGATATCAGCGGCCGGCCGTCGATCGCTTGTCCATCGACCAACGACCGGAGGAAGCGGTGGAAGTCGGCTGCCGTCGAGACGAGCTCCTCATGACTGACGTCGAAGGCGGGCGGCGCCGCGTAGCAGCCGCCGCCCACCGGTTCGGTCTCGATCCAGCCGGTGTCGTCGTGACGGTAGGCAGCCGGCAGACGGTGGAGATCGGCCGCCGGTACCCACATCGCGGTGTCGTTCATTCCGAGCGGCTCGAAGATGTCGTCGGCCAGCTGCCGGCCCAGCGGCTTTCCCGAGAGCCGGGAGATCAGTATGCCCAGCAGACCGAAGGAGTGGTGGTAGCGCCAGCCCTCTCCCGGTTGGAAGGCGAGCGGCAGTTCGGCCAGCCGACGCAGCCACTCATCGGCCCCGAACGCCGTTGGTTCCGGTCCGGCGGCGGTGCCGTTGGCGTCCATGGCCCGTTGCAGCGGAGAGGGCTGGAGAATCATGCCGTAGCCGGAGGTGTTGGTGAGCAGGTGGCGAAGGGTGATCGGGCGTCGGGCCGGCACAGTGTCATCGAGATCGGCAGCCGGACTGGTCAACACCCGCCGGTCGGCGAGCTCCGGCAGCCACTCGGTCAGGCTCTGGTCGAGCCCGAGTCGGCCGGCCGTCACCAGGCGCAGGGCGGCGACCGCCTCGATGATCTTGGTCATCGACTGGATGCGCATGATCGCGTCCACCCGCATCGGCCCGCCCCCGAAGGACTCGAGACCGGCGCTGTCCACCTCGACCTGGTCCCCGGTGTCCAGCAGCACCACCCCTCCGGGAATCGTCCCCGCTTCGACATGACGCCGGAGCAACTGCAGCGCTGGTGACTCCACGACGCAACTCTGACACAGCCCTGGTTCGCGATGGGGTCCACGGGTAGCTAGCCCTCGTGGACAAGCGGGGCGGGTCGCAGACCGGTGGCGCCGGGCGGACAACAGCGGTCGGCGCCGGAATCGCAGCGGGCGCGGCTGCAGGTTTCGGCGTACTGTTCGGCCGCAAACTGCTCAGCATCGGCAAGATCGGCGGCGGGCATCCGCTGAAACATCGAGTCCTCGATCTCGCGTCCGCAGTGGTCCAGCGGAAGTATCCACTGGAGGCGATGAGCACCTACCTCAACGGATTCCACATGTACGCCGACGACATGGGTCGGCAGGTCGAGGCGACCCACTTCTGCGTCCATCTGCGGCACGACCTGCACCAATGCGTGATCTTCGATCAGAACGCGCCCGACGCCCGGCTGATCGGTATCGAGTACATCATCAGCGCCGACCGGTTCCGCAGCCTGCCCGAGGAGGAGAAGCGGTTGTGGCACAGCCATCACTACGAGGTGAAGTCGGGCACGCTGACGGCTCCCGGGGTGCCGGAACTGGCAGAGCACGCCTACTTCGAGGACCTGGTGACGACGTACGGGAAGACCTTCCACACCTGGCAGTACGACCGTGATGACTTCCCGTACGGGATTCCGCAGCTGATGATGGGATTCACCCGGGACGGGCAGACCCGCGAGGAGCTGGTCAGTGACCGGGATCGCAGGCTCGGCGTGTCGAGCTTTGCCAATCGCCGCAAGCGCGCCGACATCCCGATGCCGGAGGTGCTGCCCGGTGCGAACGCCTGGGAGAGCGGTCGGACAGTCCAGACCCGCCTCGAAGAGGTGGATTTCAAGCGCGGGAACGGCCAGGCGTCCCCGTAGCGCTGCTCGGGGTCGCCGACAGTGACCCGTAGCGCTCCATCCGCTGCCAGCGCAGCGGCAGCCCTGTCACGGCGGTGAAGACCGATTGGATCACCACCAGATACATCAGCTGCCGGTAGACGAATTGTTGCAGCGGCATCGCCCAGAGCGGCCCGGCGGGTTCCCGGTCCAGCTTGAACGCATACCCACCCATGATCATCTGCAGGGCGAGGAAAGCCAGCCAGACACCGATCACCCGGGTCGGACTCAGGAACATCAGACCGTACAGTGCGAAGACATCGACCGCTGGGGCCAGCAGTGGCAACAGGACCTGGAACATCAACAGGTAGGTCAGTCCGCGGCGGCCGAGCTTTCCTGCCTGACCCCGCTGCAGCATTGCGCGGCGATGCTTCCACATCGCCTGGAACGTTCCGTAGGACCAGCGGTAGCGCTGTTTCCACAAGGCGCCGACCGAGGCCGGCGCCTCGGTCCACGCCCTCGCGTGTTCTTCATAGACCACTCGCCAGCCGGCGCGACACAGCGCCATCGTCAGGTCCGTGTCCTCGGCAAGCGTGTCGCTGCTGACCAGGCCGACTTCCTGTAATGCGCTGCGCCGGAAGGCGCCGATCGCACCGGGGACCGTCGGCATGCACTGCGCTACGTCGAAGAACCGGCGATCCAGGTTGAAGCCCAGGACGTACTCGATGTGCTGCCAGCGACCGAGCAGACCCCCACGGTTCAGCACTTTGGCGTTGCCCGACACAGCGCCGATGCTGGCGTCTGCGAAGGGCTGAACCAGGGTGTGGACCGTATCGGGGTCGAAGATGGTGTCGCCGTCGACCATGACCACGATCTCATGGGACGCCGCCGCGATCCCGGTGTTGAGGGCTACGGGTTTGCCGCCGTTGGGTTGCCGGATCACCCGTACCTGGTCCAGTCCCATCCGTTCGACGATCGCGGCGGTACCGTCTGTCGATCCGTCGTCGACGACGATGACCTCGACCCGGTGTGTCGACGCCACGACGGAGCGAACCGCAGCCTCGATCCCGGCTGCTTCGTTGTGGGCCGGCATCACGACCGTGACCGGGTCGGTGACGGCTGCGTGCACCGGCCGCCGTCTGGTGTGCCGTCTTGCCGCGACGATCACCAGGACGGCCCGCAGCAGGGCCAGCGCGCCGGCGATGATCAGCGCGACATCCATGCTGGAGACGACGAGTTCGCTCAGCCTGATCTCGGCCACCAAGGCCTGCCCGGCGACCCGCTGGGCCGGGGTCGCCGGTTTCTGAAGTCCCGCCGCCCCGACCGCCTGGCCGAGCGTCTCGAACCGGTATCCCTTGGCCCGCAGTTCGGGGATCAACCGGCGCAGCGCAGCAACGGTCTGGGCTCGGTTGCCTCCGGCATCGTGCAGCAGCAGCACCTGTCCCGCCCGGTCGGTCGGCGTGGCGTTCCGTACGATCCGGCGCACGCCGGGATGGGTCCAGTCCTCGCTGTCCAGCGTGGTCAGCGAAACCAGGTAGCCGTCCTTGGCGGCGTTGTCGATGACGCCGAGCATCCGATTGTCGACCGCCGCGTTCTCCGAACTGTACGGCGGCCGCAACAGCGAGGTCTGCTGCCCGGTGATGCCGGCGATCGCCAGCTGGGCGTTGCTGTACTCGAGGCTCTGCCACCAGGCGGGCAGCCTGCCGAGGTCGGGGTGGGTCAGCGTGTGGATGCCGATCTCGTTGCCGTCCTCGACGGTCTGTCGGACGACTCCCGGGTTGGCGATCGCCTGACTCCCGACGATGAAGAACGTCGCGCGCACCCGTTGTTCCCTCAGTACAGCCAGGATTTTCGGGGTCCAGACCGGATCGGGACCGTCGTCGAAGGTCAACGCGATGACGTTCTGCCCGGGCCGGGCCGTGCGTGGTGTCGCACCCCGGTCGTCGATGATCGGGCCGCCGGTCCTGATCGCCGCCGGCACCTCATCGGCCGGCCCGGCGGGCCGTACGTCGCGTGAAACGCCGAACAGGTGGTTGGTGTAGCCCTGAACGAGCAACGCCAGCAGCAGCGCGACCATGCTCACGCCGAGGACGATCCAGTGGATCTTGGGCTTGATCTCCCGCGCCGAATGGCGTGGCCGAACCATCGTTACGACTGCGGCTTCGGCCGGGCGGGTGCAGTCGGTGCGGTGGTCGGTGTGCCCTTCGCGGGGTTTCCGGGCTGGTCCGGGGGCGCCGGTGTCGCCCGATGCGCTGCGCCCGGGACGCTCTCACTGGCGCCGCTGGTCCGCCCCTGGTTGGTACGGGTCGATCGGCGAGTCACTCCGGGGGCGTCAGCACTCCTGCCTCTGGTCGGCGCCACGACGGACGGGCTCGGTAGGGGCGAGGTCGAAGCGGACGGCGCATCCTGCGCCGCGGCATTCCGGGCCGGGATCACCGATCCGGCATCGGACGCAGCGGCAGGGGTGGATGCTGACGGTCGAGAGGTCGGGCCGACACCCCGTGGGAGGACGGGACCGGATGCTTCGGTATGCCGTGCGGCCGGCGACGTGCTCGGATCCGGGGCCGAAGCCGGTCGATCGGTCGACGCCCCGCCGGCTCAAGCCGAGGAACGCGATGCCGTGCCCGGTGTCGTTCCGCGCGCCGATCGGACATGCCCGCTCCGAACGTCGCTGGGTCGCTCGGCCGACACCGGTGAATGCTGCTCCACCAGCGGCAGACCCGGTGCGTCGATGTGGACGCCGAGCGTGCTCAGCGACACCAGGACGGCGCCGTAGGCGACGCCCAGGATCGTGACCCCGATCCCGATGCGTTTCACCAGGCGGCGCCGTCGCCCGCTCCGGTCCACGAAAACGGGACTCGGGACCACGCCGCCGCCGACCATCGAAGGCTGCATCTGCTCCCCTGGAATAGAAACCCGCGACAGAGTAGCCCCGGCCCGATCGGCACACGGGCATCAGATTCCGAGGCCGGGCAAAGTTTGGGCTTAGGTTTTGGATCAGTGGGTGCAGAGGGACTCGAACCCCCGGCCCCTTCCTTGTAAGGGAAGTGCTCTAACCAACTGAGCTATGCACCCGGGCCGCGGCCGGACCGGTCAAGGTTAGCGGTCCAGCCGGACGGCGGACGAATCACGAGTTGCGGACCGGCCGCCAGTAGGCACAGAAGTCGATCTTGTCCTTCGGCACTCCGGCCGCCTTGGCCAGATTCCGGACGGTCAGCATGAAGGACGCCTCCCCCACCACGTAGACATACGACGTGTTGTCGATGGAGAGTTCCCGGACGGCCGGCAGCAGTGTCGCGCCGGGCATCAGGTGCGGATCGCGGACGGCCCAGGTGACGTCGTCGGCCGCCAGGTCGCGCCGGTCGTCGGCATGCGGCACCTCGAGCAGGTAGCTCGCCCGGCGGCCGGCCAGGGAGCGGGCGATCCCCTCGACGCCCGGCACCCCGGTCTCGTCGGCGATGATCATGATCGGCCCGTGATGATCGTCGGCGTCGAAGAACCGGCCCTGATCAAGAACTCCGATCCGGTCACCCGGTCGCGCTTCCTGGGCCCAGCGGGCCGCGACTCCCTCGATCTCGCCGCCCGGACCGTTGTGCAGCACGAAATCGATGTCGAGTTCCCAGCGGTCCCCGTTCTGCCGGGCATCCCGGATGGTGTAGTTCCGGATCACACAACGCCTGGACTCCTCGCCGGACAGCCAACGGGAGTACCAGCCGTCCAGATCGCCATAGGGAGGTTCCAGGATTCCGGCCGAGTTCGGCAGGAACAGTCGCAGCCACTGGTCGAAGCCGAGATAGCTGAAGTGTTCGCCGAATCCGGCATCGTCGTTGCCGACGGTGATCCGTCGGAAGCCGGAGGAGATCGGTTCGCTGCGCAGCACGCTGACGGTCTCTACCTGTGCCCGCCGGGGCGTCACCCAGCGGTCCGACATCAGGCTCTCTGTCATCGACGATCCCTCGAACTCGGTTTAAGTTAGGTAAACCTAACACGGAATGTCTACCGGTCGAGGGCGGCTTACCCAGGTCGGGGATCAACGCTCGTCGGGCGCTCGCCGGGCCCGGCGACGCCGCCGGCCGGAGATCGCCACCGCCCGGTCCCAGACCGATCGCGCCGTGCGGCGGTCCCGCATCATGTCCACCGCCCGCGGATAGGGCCGGTCGGGATGCAACAGCACGCTCTCCACCACCACGGGCAGCCGGGCGACCTGGCGGGCCTGGCGCACCCGCTGGCGGTTCTCCAGCCGCAGTTCGGTGAGCACATGCTCCAGGGCGATCACCAGAGACCCCCGCAACATCTGGTACTCCGGCGGCGGATCGACCAACATCAGCTCGGCCAGCATCGCCCTCGTCTCGCCGGCGTACTCCAGCCCTTCGGCGAGCGCCGCTTCCGCCTCGTCCTCGCGGGCCTCAGCCTCCGCAACCACCAGATCACCGAACGCTCGCAGACAACCGGCGGTCTGGGACAACACCACGGAGAAGATCTGCCGAAGATCCTCACCGTACGGATCCGCTAGACCGTCCGGCTGATCCTCCGGCTGATCCTCCGGCGGCTCGTGGGGAAGCTCGCTGATCATCGCAGTGAACAGTGCCCGGATCGCCAGCAGCGAGCGGTCGAAGGTTTCCAGCCCCGAGTCGAAGACCGGTACGACGTCGCTGGTGCCGATCGCCCGCGGATTCCAGCGACGGCGCTCTCGCAGATTCGACACCGACCGGTTCACCGAGGCCAGCTCGCCGGCTGCGTCCCGTGCCTGGTCGAGCCAGCCCTGCGCCTGTTCCTGGGTGGCTGCGCCCTCCTGCAAGGTCTCGGCCGCCGAGTCGAGCGGAGCCGCGGTCATCTCCGCGACGCGGCGCACCGAGCGCGCGACCGCAGCGGCGGCCAGGGCGGTCGGGAAGAGGATCCCAAAGGCGATCCCGACCCCGGCGCCGACCAACGTGTTGATCACCCGGACGTAGGCGGCCACGTCGTGGTGCGCGACACCGAGGATCAGCATCGCGCTGATCGGCGCCTCGAGCATCTGCTCGCCGAGCCTGAGCAGGCGGGCCGCAACGATCGCCGCCATGATCGCCGCGCCGAGACTCCACCAGGTGAGTCCGATCCAGTTCGACAGGAATATCGCGATCAGCACCCCGCACAACACTGCGCCGACACGGACCACGCCCATCCGCAGCGTGGACAGCGTCGAGGCCTGCAACACGAGGAGCGCGGTGAGCGGGCCGGTCAGGTCAACCGGACCGTTGCCCGAGATCGCCCTGGTCAGCAGGTAGGACACCACGGCGGCAAGGCTCAGCCGCAGCACCATGGCGCCGAACGGGACCAGGCGGCCCGGGACCTCCCGCCACCGTTCCGGGTGTTCGGGCCAGACGACGCGCATCAGCCGGCTGCCCACCATGGTCACCAGGATGCCCGTACCGGCAAAGATCGGCCGTGCCGCCACCTCGGGTAGCGCAGATCACCCCGGCCGGCGATCACCCCGACCGGGTACCCGGCCGTGATCATGGTCAGTACGATACCGGCGTCGCCGAACCGAAGGAGTGTCGTCGCCCGTGTCCGCAGAGCTGACTGAGTCCGTTCCCACCTTCGCCGACCCGTGGCCGGCCCGCGAGAAGATCACCATCTCCGGCGTACGGACGATCGTCACCGCGCCAGAGGGGATCCCGCTGGTCGTCGTTCGCATCGACACCGACACCGACGGCCTGTACGGCTTGGGCTGCGCAACCTTCACCCAACGCTGGAAGGCGGTGCGGACCATGGTCGATGATCATCTGGCCCGACTGCTGATCGGCCGCTATCCCGGGGACATCGGCGACCTGGTCCGGCTCTGCGGCTTCGCCGGCTACTGGCGCAACGGCCCGGTGATCAACAACGCGATCTCCGGCATCGACCAGGCGTTGTGGGACATCGCCGGGAAGCGCGCCGGCCTCCCGGTCCACGAACTCCTCGGCGGCAAGGTGCGCGCAGCCGTCGACACCTACATCCACGCCGCTGGGACGACGATCGAGGAGACTCTGGAGCGCGCACAGAGCTTCGTCGACCAGGGCTGGCGCTACATTCGGCTGCAACAGGCGACACCCGGCAGTGGTGGCTACGGCGCACCGAGACTCCGCGGCGAATACCCCGACGCTCCCTACCCGGACGGCTGGAGCGCGCGGGATTACCTGCGCCGCACGCCCCGGCTCTTCGAACAGGCTCGCAGCACGCTGCCGGAGCACGTCGAACTTCTCCACGACGTCCACTCCCGGCTCACCCCGAAGGACGCGTTGTGGCTGGCGAGGGCGCTGGAGCCGTACCGGCTGTTCTTCCTGGAGGACATCCTGCCGCCGGAGCACTGGGACCGGCTGCCGGAGATCCGGTCCGCGACCAGTACGCCGATCGCCGTCGGCGAACTGACCACCTCGATGACCGAGGCGATCCAGCTGATCCGGAACGGCGGGGTCGACCTGATCCGCAGCCACATCAGCGATATCGGCGGGCTGACACCGGCCCGCAAGTTGGCTGCACTGGCCGAACTCAGCGGGGTGAGGACGGCCTGGCACGGGCCGGGCGACACCTCACCGATCGGTGCCGCGGCCAACGTCGCCCTCGACATCAACTCGGTCGCGTTCGGCATCCAGGAGGGACACCTCTACAACGACGCGACGCACGAGGTCTTTCCTGGCACGCTGCGGATCGAGGACGGGTGGCTCCGGCCGAACGAGACCCCCGGCTGGGGCATCGACATCGACGAGCAGGCGGCCGCCCGGTTCGCGCCGGGCCTGTCCGGCCATGACGCGTGGGCAGCCGGCGTCCGGCGACCGGACGGCGCGCTGGTCGAGCCCTAACCGGCCGTCCGGTCAGGCGGCGGTCACGCCACCGGGAGCGTCACCCAGCGGAACGGCCTCGGGTCGCAGGCAGGTCGTGGTCACCTCGACGGAGACCCCCTGCTCGGCCGATTGCAGCAGCGAGAGCATCACGTCCAGGACGTGCAGGCCGAGATCACCGCTGGCCCGGATCTGCTGGTCGGCCGGGGTGGCCGCGAGATCGGCGATCCCGTAGCCGCGCCCGGCGTCCCGGTAGCCGGCGCTGACCGGCAGCACCGACCATTCCCCGCCGACCGGATGGATCGACGCATCGCCACCGAACTGGTTGGGGTCGGGTGCGATCAGCGTTGCCTCTGATCCATGCACCTCGATGTTGGAGGCCCTGGTGGCCGCAGCGTCGAAGCTCATGATCAAGGTGGACAGCACGCCGGACTCGTGCACCAGGACCCCGGTCACGTGGGTGTCGACGTTCACCGGGATCGTCTCCCCCGCCCGCGGCCCGGAACCGATCGTCCGGCTGTCCCGCTGGTGACTCGCGGCACCGATCACCCGGGCCACCGGGCCGAGCATCGTGATCAAGGAACTGATGTAGTACGGCCCCATGTCCAGCAGCGGCCCGCCACCCGGCTGGTAGTAGAAGTCCGGGTTCGGGTGCCAGCGTTCATGGCCGGGTGTGACCATGGTCGCCACAGCCGAGATCGGCGTACCGATCAACCCGTCGTCAACGGCCCTGCGCGCCGTCTGGGTGCCTGTGCCGAGGACGGTGTCCGGCGCTGAGCCGACCCGGACCCCGGCGGCCCTGGCGGCGTCGATGATCTTGGCCCCGTCCTCGAAGGTCGCCGCCAGCGGCTTCTCACCGTAGACATGCTTGCCGGCGGCGATCGCCTGCAGCGCGATCTCGGCGTGCGCCGCCGGGATGGTCAGGTTGAGCACAAGATCGACATCGTCGTCGGTGATCAATTCCTCGACCGTCAGGTTCCTGACGCTGTGTTCCGCGGCCACCTCGGCGGCCAGCGCAGTGTTGAGGTCTGCGACCGACGTCAGCTGGAGCACCGGCAGCCGGGAGATGGTGTCGAAGTACTGACCGGAGATCTTGCCGACCCCGACGATGCCGACCTTGATCGGCTGCACCGAATTGATGGGCTGCACCGAATTGGTGGGCCTCGCGTGTGCCGCGGTCATCGGGTCACCCACAGCATTCCGCGCTCGATGATCGTGCGGACCGATGGGTGATCGACCACCGTCAGCTGGTGGCCGGGAGTGCTGACGAAGATCTTGCCGTTGCCCCATTGCCGGGTCCAGATCGCCGGGCAGGTGATCGGCCGGTGCCAGGCGTCGAAGTCCCTGGCCGGGATGGTCGTCGTGGCGAGCACGTCGTTGTAGTCATCGCTGAGCACCCAGTACTGCTCGGTCTCCAGCTCGAAGTCCTCGATGCCGGCGACGATCGGATGCTGTTTCTGGTCCGGGTGGATGTTGACGGTGTAGCGGACGAAGTTGTCCGCGGCCTCGCCCTTCAGCTCCTCCGGGCGGGCCTTGGCCTGGTGATGGGCGAACTGGCCACCGATCAGCTGCAGGTAGTCGGCGCTGTTGCGGAAGGAATCGGCGATACCACCGTGCCAGCCTGCCATCCCGGTGCCGTTGGCGATGGCCTGCCGCAGACCGGCGAGTTCGTCCTTCTCGATGGTCGACATGGTCACCACCTGGACGATCAGATCGACCGTCGCCATGTAGTCGGCGTCGGCGTAGATCTTGGTGCTGTCCTCGACCCGGACCTGGTAGTTGTTCTCGGTCAGGAACGGGATGAACGAGTCGGTGGTCTGGACGGGCTCGTGACCGTCCCAACCCCCGCGAACGATCAGGGCCTGCGGATTCTGGTTCGCTGCCATCGGCGGTGTGATTCTCCTCGTGAAAGTTGCGCAACGACGTGGTGGCATCGCAACCGCGTCCCGCTTCAGACGGAGCCTTTCACGCGGAACGACGGCTGTCAACGATCCTGATGTTGCGCAAAGTGATTGCGGAGTCAATGATGAGGTCATGACTGCTCCGGGCGGACGCCAGCCGACCCTCGCCGACATCGCCGCCCGCGCCGGGACCACCGTCCCGACCGTCTCCAAGGTGCTCAACGGTCGCTCCGACGTGTCCGCCGCGACCAGGATCAGGATCATGGAACTGGTCGCCGAGACCGGATACCGGAGGCGTACGTCGGGTTCCGGTCAGCGCAGGGTCGGTCCCGCGGAGCGGAGGTTGGTCGATCTGGTGCTGGCCGGTGTCGGCGGTGGATGGGCCAACCAGGTGCTGATCGGGGTCGAGAGTGCAGCAGCCGAGGCCGGCCTCGATCTGGTGGTCACCGTGGCCCGGCCGAGTGATCGTGACGATTGGGTGACCCGCCTGCTGGCCCACGGGTCTCACGGGGCGGTGCTGGCATTGGTGGACGCGTCGGCCCAGGAGTTGGCCACTCTGGATGCGGCGGGGATACCTGTGGTGCTGCTCGATCCGGTCGATCAGCCGCCGGACGACCGCGCCAGTATCGGTGCCACGAACTGGTCCGCCGGACGTGACGTCGCCGATCACCTGCTCGGCCTCGGCCATCGACGGTTCGGCGTCCTGGCCGAGAGTGCCGGGCTGCTCTTCAGCCGGGCACGGATCGACGGCTTCCGGTCGACCGTGGAAATGGCCGGCGGGAGCATTGTTCAGCTCGTTCACTGGGACCGACGACTCGACCTGATGTCGACGGCCGGGCGGCTGCTGGACGTGCCCGAGCCTCCGACGGCGATCTTCGCCGATTCCGACCATCTGGCGCTGGCCCTGCTGCGGGCGGCAGCCGATCGTGGGATCGCCATCCCCGAGGAGCTGAGTGTGGTCGGTTTCGACGACCTTCCGGAGGCGGAGTGGGCCGGGCTGACCACGGTACGACAGCCGATCGCCGAGATGGGCGCAGCCGCCCTCCGGCTGCTGCTCAGGACATCGGAGTCGGATCGTCCCCCGCCGCGTGAAGAGCTGGCCACCTCCCTGGTCGTGCGCAGCTCGACGGCCGCGCCGCCCTGCGCCGGCGAACCGAAGGTCGTCAGCTGACCATCAGATGATCGGTGCTTCGGCCAGCGCCTGGTCCGCCTCCTCCAGCAACAACCTCTCGGCGGTCTGATAGATCCGCCAGGCGTCGTCCGCGGTGTCGCCGACCGCGGTGAGGCCGAGGCGGCCGAATTCGGTCAGGCAACTGAACATGTGGAAGACGACTCCGGACTGGCGCGAGGCGTCGTAGTGCAGGTGATGCCGTGCCACGATGTCGAACAGGTCGTCCACGGTGAGAGCCCTGAGCCGATCGTCCTCCAGATGATCGGTGGCGACCAGATACTTGGTGGCTCCGGCCGGTGTCTCGAACACGCCGCGTCCGCCGTCGTACCGACCGTCGGTGAGGAACTGCAGAGTCAGGAACGGATGGGTGGTCCCGCCCTTGCGCAGATTGAGCTCGATCGCGTACGGCGTCCAGTCCCCCGCCCCGTCCCTGACTGTGACGAAGTCCACGGCGAACCGGCCGATCACGCCGAGGCCGGCCAGGTGCCTGCCGATCACCATCGCGTCCTCGGCGATCATCCGGGCATAGGCCGGATCGGCCGGGAAGATGCAGCCCAGATAGCGCTGGCCGCTCGCTCCGCCGAGAAGTTGATCATGGGTCGACAGCAGCTCGACGGTGCCGTCGGTGAGCGCCCGCATCTGCACGCTCGGACTGGCCAGCTGCTCACCGGTGATGCGCTCCTCGACGATGCCGCCGTCCGCGGCGAACGCCGCCAGGTACGTCTCGATGTCGATCTTGGGGTTCTCGCAGGCCAGCGCGAGCACCCGTCGGCGGATCGCCTCCGGCTCCTCCGCGGAGCCCGGGGCAGGAAGATCACGGAGATCGACCAGCGCATTGCCCGATCCCGAGACGCCGTCGTTGAGCTTGGTGATCGCCTCCGCGATCGCCGGCCGCCGCTGACGCATGTCCTGGATCGCGCTGACCAGGTCGTCCACCGAGCTCAGGTCGTCGGCGCCGACCGGACAACGGATGCCGAGTTCGGTGAACATCCGTCGGCAACCGGTTTTGGTACCGAGGTCTGCCAGCCGGGGATCGGCGCCGTACATCGGGATGCCGAGACTCAAGGCCACGTCACGCTCTGCCGCAGTGGTGTTGTACGGGATGAGGTGGCAGCGGGCCGGGTTGGGGATGAGCGATCGGACCTGGTGCAGCAGTCTCGGCCGGGCCAGCAACTTGGCACTCAGTGAACCAGGGCCGGCGTCACCGATGCTGATCATGGTCAGCCTGGCCCGGGCATGGCTGATGATCACTCCGGGGAGCAGTCCGAGGTAATAGTCGACGATCGATTCGGGGACGGGCATCGATGTCACGTAGATCATCCGCAACCTGGGTTGCCGCAACAGCAACAGCAGGAACAGCGCGCGCTCCTCCATTGCCTGGACGAGCGTGCCCGGTGAACTCGTGGTGCGTTCCAGGCTGATCGAGGGCACAACGACGACGGACTCATCGGTGTGGTCCTGGCGCATTGCCGCCCAGACATCGGGCATCGACTGCTGCAGTCGGTCGTAGGCGGCGTACCGCTCGGCCTCACCGAGCTGGGACAACGTGTGGCCGGAGGCCGGTGGTTCGCCGACGGTTCGCTTCAGTGTTGTGGTCATCGGATCGCCTGCCTTGACGGTTCGAGCGCTGTGATGCTGTGGACGCGGACCGGTCGCGAGAAGCCACGCAGCCGAAGGTCACCGATCAGTTCGGACTCGGCGCGGTCCTCCAGTGCGGCCAGCACCCGATCGGTGACCCGGATCTCCCAGTCCTGGCCGATATCGCACAATCGGGCGGCCAGATTGGTGACGCTGCCGATGGCCGCATAGTCGAACCGGCCCGGGAACCCGATCCGGCCCAGCGTGGCGTAGCCCTGGGCGATCCCGCTGCGATGGGTCAGCAGGTGTCCGTGGCGCAGCCAGTCCTTGGACAGCTCCTTGACGTCGTCTCCGATGTCCAGCGCCATCCGTACGGCCGCGTCGTCGCACGGGACCGGGTCGTTGAAGAAGATCATCACACCGTCGCCGGTGAACCGCTCCAGAGTGCCGGCGTGCTCGTGCACCCGCCGTCCGACGACGGCGTGATAATCGCGGAGCACGGTGATCACCTCCTCCGGCTCGCTGGTCTCGGCGAACGTGGTGAAGCCGTGGAAATCGCAGATCACCACGACGATCTCCTGCCGGTGGCTGGTCAGCAGTCGCTGGTCGCCGAGAACGACATCGACCAACTGCGGTGAGAGGAAGCGTCGCAGCCGGTTGGTCCGTTCCAGTTCGGCGATGCCCGCCGCCACCCGCGATTCGAGCTCGGCGTTCCACGCCGTGAGCTCGGCGGCCTGCCGCTCGATGGTGTCGTGGTAGCGCTTGATCCGGGCGAGCGAGGCGACCCTGGCCAGCAACTCGGCCTGGTCGAACGGCTTGGTCACGAAGTCGTCCGCGCCGGACTCCAGGGCGGCCAACCGTTGCTGGTCACCGCTCGCGGTGATCATCACCACCGGCAGGAAGGCGGTCCGCGACTGCGCCCGGATGCTGCGACAGACCTGATGGCCGTCCAGGCCCGGCATGACGACATCGAGCAGCACCAGGTCGACGTCCCGGGTCTCCAACAGCGCCAGTGCCTGCTCGCCGGAGGAGGCAGGGATCACATCGTAGCCGCGGGGGCTGAGCACGGCGTCGAGCAGGCGGAGATTGGCCGGCTGGTCGTCGACCGCGAGGACGGTGACCGGCTGCTCGGTCATGACGCGCCGCCGCGTAGGAAGTTCTCCACCTGGCCGGCCAGCGACCGGACGCTGATCGGTTTCTCCAGATAGCCGTCGAAGCCGGAGCGAGCCGCACTGCGGTGGTCCTCGGCCATCGCGAACGCCGTCACGGCCACGATCGGCACCCGTCCGTCCAGGGTTCCATTGCGCAGCCGGTGCAGGGTTTCGGTGCCGTCGATGCCGGGCAGTTGCAGATCCATCAGGACAGGATCCGGTGGCTGCTCGGCGGCGAGCCGCAGGCCCTCTTCGCCCGACGTCGCGGCGATCACGTCGTACCCGTTGGCCTCCAGCACGTCGTGGACCAACTTGAGGTTGAGCGGGTTGTCCTCCACCACCAGGATCCGGGCCGCGGTGGTCACGCCGGACCCCCTGATTCGACGACGCCTGCCCGGGCCAGCGCAGCCAGCAGATCATCGCGGCTGACCGGTTTGATCAAGTACTCTGCAGCGCCCCTGGCCAGGCCCTGAAGTCGATCATCGACCACCGAGACGATGACGATCGGCACACCGGCCGTCGCCGGGTCGTCCTGGAGTTGATCAAGCACCTGCCAGCCGTCCATCCGGGGCATCCGCAGATCGAGGATGATGCCGGACAACTGCAGATTCCGGGCCAGCCGCAACGCTTCGGATCCATCCATCGCGCGTTCCAGCCGTACTCGGGTGCCTTGGAGATAGGCCTCGATCAGGTCCAGCGACGCCCGGTCGTCATCAACCAGCAGCACGGTTGGACGTCCGGAGGTCTCGGACTCGGCGGACTGTCCGCGGGCGGGAGCTTCGTTCAGCGGAATGGTGAACGCGAACCTGCTGCCCTGACCGACATCGGAATCCAGCCAGAGCCTGCCGCCGAACAGTTCGACGATTCGCCGGGACAGTGTCAGGCCGAGCCCGGTGCCTTCTTCCCGGGCCAACCCGCGTCCGCCCTGCTGGAAGGAGTCGAAGATCCGCTCGCGGTCCTCCTCCGGGACGCCCGGGCCGGTGTCGGTCACCGAGATGACCAGCTCGTCGCGGGTCCGCCCGTCGCCGGCCCGCTCGTCGCTGATCAGTTCGGCGGCGACATCGACCCGTCCGCCGTCGGGAGTGAACTTGACGGCGTTGGAGAGCAGGTTGAGCATCACCTGCTTGAAGCGCAGCGGGTCGGTCTCGATGGTGTCGATCCCGGGTCCGACCGTGATGTCAACCGTTATGCCGTGCTTGATGGCGCGTTCCCGGACCAGCGAGACGGCGTAATCCAGTGTCTGGCCGACGGCGACCGTCGTCGGTTCCAGGACCATCTGTCCGGCCTCCACCTTGGACAGGTCGAGGATCTCGTTGAGGAGTTCGAGCAGATGGCGGCCCGAGTTCCAGATGTCCCGGACGTACTCGTCCTGCCGTTCGTTCAGCTCGCCGAACATCCGGTCGATGAGCACCTCGGAGAATCCGATCACGGCGTTCAGCGGCGTCCGTAGTTCGTGGGACATGCTGGCCAGGAACTCCGATTTGTGCCTGCTGGCCACCTCGAGTTCTGCCGACTTGGTCTCCAGTTCACGGAACAGCCAGGCATTGACCAGGGCGATGGACGACTGAGCGGCGAAGGTCTCCAGCAGGTCGACCATCTCGTCGGGGAAGGCGCCGGCCATCCGCCGTCGGATCACCAGGGCACCGACGGTCACCTCTCCTCGGATCATCGGGATCGCCAGCACCGAGCGCCAGCCGTCGGCGAACAGCGCCTCCAGGTGCGGTCCCGTGAAACCGCAGCCAGGTCGGATACCTGGAGCGTCCGCGCCTCGGTCACGGCACGGCCGACCAGCGAAGCGGCGCGCCGGATGATCACGTTATGCAGGCGATCCAGCAGCTGTGGGCTGCTGCCGTACGCCGCCCGAACGACGAAGGCGTCGGTCTCCTCGACGTACTCCATGATCGAACCGCCGTCGGTTCCGGTCAGCCGTACGGCGTTGCTGACGATGCTGTCCAGGACAGTGTCGGGGTCGAGGGTCGAGCTGACCACCTCGCCGACTCACGCAGCGCCTCCAGTTGCTTGACCTTGCTCGCCAGTTCCGCGGTGCGCGCCTCGAGCGAGGTGGTCAGCTCGGCCTGTCGAAGGGCTATCGCAGCCTGGGCGGCAAAATCCTCCAGCAGCCAGACATCCCGGTCGCTGAACGGGTCGACCTTGGTCCGCCACATCAGCAGCACGCCGACGACCTCGTCGCCGTACAGCATCGGTGACTCCAGCAGGGTGCGGAAGCCGCCTCGCTCCTGGAGGTCCTGCCGGCCGTACTCCGGATCGAGCAGCACGTCGTCGATCCGCTGTGTTCGGCGGTCGAGTGCGGCGCGGCCCATCACCGAGGCCCTGGCCACCTGGTTGGGATGGTCGCTGACCCGCCGCACGTAGGCCTCTGTCACCTCACCGGACACCCGGGACAGCCGGAACACGTCATTCTCGAGCAGGAACAGCAGGGACGCGTCGGCATGACACAGTCGGGCGGCGCGCTCGACGATAGTGTCCAGAATCAGATCGGCTCGGTCGCCCTGACGACCGAAGGCCAGCAGGATGTCGCGGCTGGCGAGCGACCGTTCCAGGGCGTCGTCGAGGTCCCGCTGATGCAGCGACTCCGCCGTTGGAGCGATACGCGTCTGCTCGCCCATAGCCTCCCCCTCGGCCAATCCCATCGTGCACCCGACCGCGCGGGTGGGCAACCGGTAGCGGCCAACTGGCTGGCGCGGGGCTGCCCGACAGATCAGTCGGAGCCGGCGAGTCAACCGGCGTCGGTCAGGGATTCGACGTATGCCTCCTGTTCGGCGGTCTCGACCGCCATCGGACAGTAGTGGATGCGCACCCAGGCAACCGCGTCGGCGGCCGGATGGCCGGCCAACACGGCAAGGACCGCCAAGGCCGTGCCGGTCCGGCCGTGGCCGCCCAGGCAGCCGATCTCCACCTGCTCGCCGTGGCGTGCCTGATCCATCAGTGACCGCAGTTTCCCAAGCACCGCCGCGGAATCGTCCGGGAGACCGAAGTCCGGCCAGGACAGCCGATCGTGCTCCCACGGCGGCTGCCACCGATGATCGAGATAGAGCCCGAAGTCAGGATCCTGCGCACGGCTGTACGGATCGTCGGGGTCGAAGCTCACCGCGGTCACCGGTGTGCCGTCGGGCAGCCGGACCACGTCACGGTGCAGGTGCCTCCGGTACATCGGGTCCACCTAACTCTCCTCAACGCCGTGCACCCAGTGTCCGGCCACCGCCGTCGCCCAGACACCGATGGTGAGCAGTTCCTTCACCGAGGCGGCGTACGGATCCTCGTCCAGCACCATCAGATCGGCCGGTTGTCCGACTTCGATCTGCGACCGGCCGAGGGCTGACCAGGCCATCGCTCGCCGGACATCGATCTGCTCCTCGGCGTGCCAGGGCCGACCGATGAACGGCTCGCGATCAACGGCCGCCGCGATCCAGCCCCATGGATCGAGCGGTGCCACCGGTGCGTCCGAGCCGAACTCCACGCTCGCGCCCGCAGCGGCCATCGAACCGAACGGGAAGTTGATGCTCGATGTCGAGGCCCAATAGCGATCTGCCACCCGCCAGTCGTCGACCGCATGCCAGGGCTGCATGCCGGCGACCACGCCGAGCTCGGCGAATCGCAGAACATCCCCCGGTCGAACCAGTTGGGCATGTTCGATCCGGCCACGGATCCCGGTCTCGGCGAAACAGTCCAGGGCGATCGTGTTGGCCCGGTCGCCGATCGCGTGGACGGCGATCTGCAGTCCGTGCTGCCGGGCGACCTGCATCAGCTCGATCAGCGCGTCATGATCGATCACCAGCTCACCGTGATGATCACCGTGATGATCACCGTGATGATCACCGTGATGATCACCACCCGGGTACGGCGTGTGGCAGTACGCCGTCCGGGTGTTCAGCGATCCGTCGATCAACACCTTGAGCGGTCCCATGGTGATCAAGCCGTCGGAGCCCGGAAGTTGATCACCGGTGTGCAGGCCCCGTGCTGCTCCGGCCGCGAGCAGCTCCGGGATGATCCCGGCCTCGATCCGCAGCCGAACACCTCCGCCGGCCCGCCGCCGCTCCCAACTGGTGAGGTTGTCGGCGAACTCGAAATCGCGAAGGCCGACCAGCCCTCGGCCGGCCGCCTCGCGCAGCCCTGCATCCAGGACCGCATCGATCCGCTCGGCGGGCGGCGCCGGCAACCGGCCCAGGGCGTCCATCCACGACTTCTCCCGCAGCACGCCCGCCGGATGGTCACCGATCCCGAGCAGGGTCCAGCCGGCCGAGTTCGCCCAGCCACAGTGCAGATCCCCGCTGATCAGCACCACCGGAAACGCACCGAACTCGTCGTCGAGCAGCTGCGTCGTCGGAACGTCCGGCCACAGTCCATCCCGGAAGCGCGCGCCGATCGCCGGGCCACCCCGGACCGCCGAATCGGCGACCAACCTGACCGCCTGGGCGGCCGAGGTGGCGGTTGACAGATCGATCCGGCTGCGGTCGATGGCGTACTGGGTGGCATGAACGTGCCCGTCGAAGAGGCCGGGCGCGATCCACCGACCCTCGGCATCGATCACCTCGCCGGTGCCATAACCGGCTCCATAACCGGCGGCATGGTCGACGGCATGGTCGACGATCTCGGCCACCCTCCCGCCGGCGACCCGGAGGTCGAGTCGCCGCGGCCGGCCTG
Organism: Microlunatus sp. Gsoil 973; assembly: GCF_009707365.1. Lineage (GTDB taxonomy): Bacteria > Actinomycetota > Actinomycetes > Propionibacteriales > Propionibacteriaceae > Microlunatus. The sequence goes on along the minus strand of NZ_CP046122.1, from coordinate 541,154 downwards.
GCCGACGGACGTCGACCAGCCAGTACGACGCGGGGTTGTCGGCCACCTGTCCTCCTTGGTGATCATGCCCTGTTCGTGATCATGCCCCTTCGGGACGTGACTATCCGAGCAGATAACTGAGCTGGAGCAGCCCGGTGTCCTGCAGTGGCGCCAGCGGGTCGATCGGATCCTCGGCCTGCCGGTACCGTCCCGGTGGTTCGCCGTAGACGGCACTGAAGCGCCGGGAGAAATGGTACGGATTGGCAAAGCCGGTCAGCGCGGAGACCTCGGCAATGGACGCGCTGCTGCGGCGTAGCGTTGTGGCCGCTCTGGCCAGCCTGATCAGCTCCAGAGCACGGCCCGGCCCGACGCCGAACTGATCGCGGAACAGCCGGTGCAGATGTCCCGCCGACACGCCGCCGGCCGCGGCGAGCACGTCCACTCCCAACTGCCGGATCCCGTAACGGTCCCAGTCCGAGCGCACCCGGCCGGCGATCGTGATCATCACCTGCGGCAGCACCGCCTCGCCCCGCGGCACCGGGCCGGCGACGAAGATCTCCACCATCAGGCCGAGGAGTTGATCACGACGGGCAGCCGACTCCGGCGACGGATCACCGGCCAGTTGCAGCAGGTAACGGCACATCCCGTCCAGCACCGGGAGCGTGACCAGGCTGCGGACAGCCGGCCACCGGTCCGGTAGCTGATCGACGCCGGTCAACCCGAAATGCACGTACGCGTGCGTGGAGGGCTGTTCGGAATCCCAGCGGTAGCAGTCGACGACCCCCGGCCGGCCAAGCGCCAGGGTGCCCGGTCGGAGCAGATGTTGATCATCGTCGATCGACCACAACGCGGATCCGCGGAGCAGCCAGACGAACTCATAGTCATGCATCAGCCGCGGCCCGAAGATGGCGGCGGGCGGATAGTCGGCCAGTAGGGCCGGTCCCATCGCCGCAGCAGCCATCGTCATCTCCACGACCGATCCGCTTGATCCGCCGGATCAGTCCGGCAATGTCACGTGCCGGTCAGAAAGTTCGTCGCTGGACCGGACGCCCAGCAGCTGCATGGCTCGCTGATATTCCCCGGCCAGGATCTCGTAGGCCCTGACCACGCCGTCCTGCCCGCCGGCCATGATCCCGTACAGGTAGGCACGGCCGACCAGTGCTGCGTCGGCGCCCAGTGCCCTGGCCGCGACGATGTCCTGGCCGTTGCGGATGCCGCTGTCCACCAGGATCGGCACGTCGGGTCCGAGCTCCTTGCGCACCGCAGGCAGCACGGTGATCGGAGCAGGCGTCCGGTCCAGCTGCCGGCCGCCGTGGTTGGACAGGATCACCCCCGTCGGCACCGCGGTCGATCGCCTCCCGGGCCGATGGCACCGACAGGATCCCCTTGACCAGCAGGTTCCCGGGCCACCGCTCCCGGATCCAGCCGAGATTGTCCAGCCCCACCGACGGATCGAAGATTCTGCTGGCGATCTGGTTGAAGTCGTACTTGCCGCGCAGCGAGGTCAGCGAGGCGAAGTCGACCTGCTCGGTGGTCAGCTTGTTGATCCACCAGTACGGGAAGCGCGCCATGTCCAGGAACGTCGACGGGCGAAGCGACGGAGGAATGGTCAGCCCGTTGCGATCGTCCTTGCGACGGTAGCCGGAGACGGCGGTGTCGCAGGTCAGCACCAGCGTCGAGCAGCCGGCACCGCGCGCCCGCTGGATCAGTTGCTCGTTGATCTCCGGCGAGGTCGGATACAGCTGGAACCACAGGTCGACCTCGGGCGCCGCCGCACGGACAGCCTCGACCGTCGTCGTGCCGACCGTTGACAACGCGTAGGGCACCCCGAAATGCTGGGCCACCCGGGCGACTGCCGCCTCGCCGTGATGATGCATCATCCGGGTGTAGCCGGTCGGGGCGAAGCCCATCGGGATCGGCAGCCGGCGACCGAACAGTTCGACGGAGGTGTCGGGGTTGTCGACCGACCGCAGCCCGTCCGGATGGAAGATCAGGCTTCGGTACGCCTGAACGTTGCGGTCGGCGGTGATCTCGTCCTCCGCCGCGCCGTCGACGTAGTCGAAGACCGACCGTGGTGTGGTGCGCCGGGCAGCCCGACGCAGATCGCCGATCGACAGCGCCCCGTCGAGCCGCCGGGTGACCGGATTGAGGCCGGCGCCGCGGAACTTGAGGTTCTGACGCACCTCGGCCCAGCGGGGCCGGCGGCGGACCACCGGGACGTCGGGAAGTTCGCGGATCCGTGGCATCAGCCGGTCACCACGGCCTCGGGATCAGCGATCTGGAGCAGCACCTTGCAGGCCGTCGTGCGGTCGCTCGCGGTGTCGAAGGCGGCCCTGGCATCGGCCAGTGGAAACTCGTGGGAGATCAGCGGCTCGGCATCGATCCGATCAGCCAGCATGCCGATCGCATCGGCGAACTCGTCGTGGAACCGCCACGAGCCCAGCAGCTCGATCTCCTTGTTCACCAGGGCGTTCCCCAGGACCGAGGTCATCCCGGGCGGCAGGATGCCGACCTGGACGACGGTGCCGGCGCGGCGCACGGTCCGGATACAGGTGTTCAGCCCAGGGCCACTCCCCGAGGCCTCGATCGCCACATCGACCTTGGCCGGCCACGCCGGATCATCCGGGTGATCGGCGCGGAGCAGGACGTCGGCGCCCATCTGCTTGGCCTGGGCCAGTGCGTAATCGGTCAGGTCGGAGGCATAGATGGTCTCCGCACCCGCCTCACGAGCAGCGGCGACTGCCAGGCAGCCGATCGGCCCGGCACCGGTGACCAGTACCGACCTGCCGGTCAGCTCACCCGCCCTGCGGACGGCGTGATAAGCGACGCTGAACGGCTCGCTGAGCGCGGCCCGGCGCAATGACATGCCGTCCGGCAACGGAACCGCACGACCGGCACCGACCACCAGACGCTGGGTGAAGCCACCCTGGATGTGCGGAAAGTGGGCGGCCGACCCCAGATAGCGGCTCGAGGCGCACAGTTGCGGGCGCCCCGCCGTGCAGTCCTCGCACTCGCCGCAGACCTGCGCAGGATGGACGGCGACCGGGGTGCCGACCTCGATCCCGGTGACGCCCTCACCGATGACACCGACCCGGCCGACCACCTCGTGGCCCACCACCAGCGGTTCGCGGATCACGAACTCACCGGCCGCGCCGTCGTGGTAGTAGTGCAGGTCGGAGCCGCAGATCCCGCCGTAGACGATGTCGACGGCAACCTCGCCGGGACCGGGTTCGGGGTCGGGTTTGGGGACCACCGCGAGTTTCCCCGCACTTTCGATGACGCAAGCCAGCATGTTGCCATTGTGTCGCGCGGTGTTCGGCGGCTCTCGCCCGGGCACACGGTGACCGGTGTCGGCGGACCGCCGGCGCTCAGGTCGGGACGGCGGCCAGATGCTCGCTGATGTCCCGGGCGGACCCGATCGCGTTGCGCACCGACCAGCTGACCGTGCCGTCGGCGTCCAGTACGAATGATCCGCGGACGGCGCAGCCCAGCTCCTGATCGAAGACACCGTAGGAGGCCGCCACCGCGCCGTGCGGCCAGAAGTCACTGAGCAACTCGAAGCCGAGCCCGAGCTGATCGGCGAAGACCCGCAGGGCGTACATGGTGTCGGTGGAGATGGCCAGCACTCTGGCACCGGCGGCGGAGAAATCCGCCAGTGACTCCTGGATGGCGGCCATCTCGCTGCTGCAAACGCCGGTGAAGGCGTACGGATAGAAGACCAGCACGACCGGTGACCCACGCAGTTCACTGAGTCGAACGGTCTCTCCGTGCTGGTTGCGCAGCTCGAAATCCGGGGCCGGCGAACCCACGGCGACCGACCCGCCACCGGTCAACGGCCCACCGGTCAACGGCGCGGGCCGCGTGGCGGTACCAGCTTGCTCGCGGTCCAGCTCCCGGTGATCGGCACCGTCGTCGTCAGGGCGAGGCCCGCGGTGACAGCGGCCTCACTGACGTCGGTGGCGTCGACGAACCCCTCCCGGCCGACCTTGGGGGTCAGCAACCAGACGTAGCCGGTGTCGTTCAGATCGGTGACCGCGTCGACCAGGCCGTCGGTGATGTCACCGTCCTCGTCGCGCCACCACAGCAGGACGACATCGACCGGCTCCATCGCCTCCTCGACGAGTTCTCCGTCGATCGCATCCTCAATCGCCTGCCGCAGGTCGTTGTCGACATCTTCGTCCCATCCCAACTCCTGCACGATCTGCCCGGCTTTGAAGCCGAGCCGTGAGACAGCCGATTCCGCACCATCGGGCCGTGCCGTCGAGCTCACAACACCTCCACTCCTCTCCCGCCACCGGCGGGGTCATGATGCGCCAGACTGCCAGAGCTTGAGGCTTGGTGGAAAGTCTCGGCGCGCCTGTTGCTTTCTCGTAACGCTAGGGGCCCGCCTGTACCGGCTGCCCGGGACCCCATGCACGGGGGTGAATCGAGGTGACAGGATGGAGGGTGAACACCAGCGCACAACCACGCTCACCAGGTGCTTGAACAATTGGGGGCAGCACACCCCGCTGCCCAACACGTAAAAGGAGCCTCGATGGCCAGTCCCGGGAAGCGCCCCGCCATCACAGCAGAAGGTCTGCCGAGCCAGATCCCCGACATCGACCCGGAAGAGACCGCGGAGTGGCTTGAGTCCCTCGACGGTCTGTTGGACAGTGCGGATTCGGCCGGCCACGAGGGCGACGGCAAGCACCGTGCCCGGTTCATCATGCTGAAACTGCTGGATCGCGCACGGGAGCGCCAGGTGGGGCTGCCGGCGCTGCGCAGCAGTGAGTACATCAACACCATCTCCACCGAGATGGAACCGGACTTCCCCGGCGACGAGCACCTCGAGCGCAGGATCCGTGCCTTCATCCGCTGGAACGCCGCGATCATGGTGTCCAAGGCCAACCGCAAGGGTCTTGAGGTCGGCGGTCACATCGCCACCTACCAGAGTGTCGCCAGCCTGTACGAGGTCGGCTTCAACCACTTCTTCCGCGGCAAGTCCCATCCGGGCGGCGGCGACCAGGTCTACTTCCAGGGCCACGCCTCCCCCGGCATCTATTCCCGCGCGTTCCTCGAGGGCCGGCTGACCACCGAACACCTGGACGGCTTCCGGCAGGATGCCTCCCGCGGTCCGGGCCGGTCGGTGACCTCCTACCCGCACCCGCGGATCATGCCCGACTTCTGGGAGTTCCCGACCGTTTCGATGGGCCTGACCGGCCTGAACTCGATCTACCAGGCCCGGTTCAACCGCTATCTGCACAACCGCGGGATCAAGGACACCTCCCAGCAGCGGGTCTGGGCCTTCCTGGGTGACGGCGAGATGGGTGAGCCGGAGTCCCTGGGCGGCATCACGGTCGCCGCCCGCGAGGGCCTGGACAATCTGACCTGGGTGATCAACTGCAACCTGCAGCAGCTCGACGGCCCCGTCCGCGGCAGCGGCAAGATCGTCCAGGAGCTCGAGTCGGTCTTCCTCGGCGCCGGCTGGAACGTGATCAAGGTGCTGTGGAGCCGGGACTGGGACCCGCTGTTGCACGCCGATGTCGACGGCAAGCTGGTCACCAAGATGAACACCACCCCGGACGGGCAGTTCCAGACCTACTCGACCGAGACCGGCGCCTACATCCGGGAGCATTTCTTCGACAGCCCGGACCTGGCGAGGATGGTGGAGAACTACTCCGATGAGGATCTTCGCCGGCTCGGCCGCGGCGGTCACGACTACCGCAAGGTGTACGCCGCGTTCAAGGCGGCCACCGAACACGTCGGCCAGCCCACGGTGATCCTGGCCCAGACGGTCAAGGGCTGGACGATCGACGCGCTGGAGGCGCGCAACGCGACCCACCAGATGAAGAAGTTGACGGTCGACGATCTGAAGGCGTTCCGCGATCGGCTCTACCTGCCGATTCCCGATGATCAACTCGACGATCCGTACAACCCGCCGTACTTCCATCCGGGTGAGGATTCCCCGGAGATGCGGTACATGCACGAGCGGCGCAAGCAGCTCGGCGGCTACCTGCCGGAACGCAAGCCCAAGCCCAAGATCGTCAAGCTGCCCGGCGACGAGGTCTACACGCCGCTGATGAAGTCGGCCGGCAATGCGAAGGTGGCCACCACCCAGGCGCTGGTCCGGTTGCTCCGGGACCTGATGAAGGATCCGGAGATCGGCAAGCGGATCGTGCCGATCGCTCCGGACGAGTTCCGCACCTTCGGCATGGACTCGATGTTCCCGACTGCCAAGATCTATTCCCCGCACGAACAGAACTACGAGTCGGTCGACCGCAGGCTGCTGCTGTCCTGGAAGGAGGGTCCGACCGGGCAGCTGCTGCACGAGGGCATCTCCGAGGCCGGCGCGATGGGATCGTTCACCGCTGCCGGGTCGGCGTACGCCACCCATGGCGAGCCGATGATCCCGTTCTACATCTTCTATTCGATGTTCGGCTTCCAGCGCACCGGCGACTTCATCTGGGCTGCTGCCGACCAGATGTCCCGCGGCTTCCTGATCGGCGCGACCGCCGGCCGTACCACGCTGACCGGTGAGGGCACCCAGCACGCCGACGGCCACTCTCCGTTGCTCGCCTCGACGAATCCGGGGGTGGTGCACTACGACCCGGCGTTCGGATTCGAGATCGCCCAGATCGTCAAGGACGGGCTGCGCCGGATGTACGGCTACGAGAGCCAGGAGCATCCGGGTGGGGAGGACCTGATCTACTACCTCACCGTCTACAACGAGCCGGTCAACCAGCCCGGTCCGCCGGATGATCTGGACGTCCAGGCGATCCTCAAGGGCCTGTACCGCTTCCGGTACGCCCCCGAGATCCAGCGCGAGGGTGACCATCCCACCGCTCAGATCCTTGCCTCGGGCGTTGCCATGCCGTCCGCGCTCGACGCCCAGCGGATCCTCGCCGAGGACTGGGGGGTGGCCGCCGACGTCTGGTCGGTGACCTCCTGGAACGAGCTTCGCCGGGAGGCGCTTGAGGTCGACCGGCACAACTTCACTCACCCGGGCGAGGACCAGCGGGTGCCGTACGTGACCACGGCCCTGCAGGGCACCGGAGGCCCGGTGGTGGCGGTCAGCGACTACATGCACGCCGTGCAGGACCAGATCCAGGGTTGGGTGCCGAACCCGTGGTTCTCGCTGGGCGCCGACGGTTTCGGCATCGCCGACACCCGGGCAGGTGCCCGTCGCTACTTCCTGGTCGACGCGCAGTCGATTGTCGTGGCGACCCTTGCGGCATTGGCCCGGGACGGCAAGTACGACCCGCATGCCGTCGCGGTCGCGTTCAAGAAGTACGAGTTGAACGACCCGACAGCAACTGCGGGCGTCCACCAGGAGGGCGCGGGCGCCTGATCCGCAGCAGGGGTGCCCTGATCCCGGCCAGCGTCTCGACCGACTTCTCCGGTCCCGACCGGTCCGCCCGGGATCAGGGATTGCACCACTGCAGCAGGCGTTCGGCGGGCCAGGTGTTGATGATCCGCTCGGGCTCGATGCCGACCTTCGCCGCCCGCTCGCAGCCGTAGGAGAGGAAGTCCAGCTGGCCCGGCGCGTGGGCGTCGGTGTCGATCGAGAACAGGCACCCCATGTCGTACGCCAGCTGCATCAGCCGGGACGGCGGGTCGCGTCGTTCCGGCCGGGAGTTGATCTCCACCGCGGTGTTGAACTGCCGGCAGGCCTCGAACACCACCTCGGCGTCGAACACCGATTCCGGTCGGGTGCCCCGACCACCGGTGATCAACCGCCCGGTGCAGTGACCGAGCACATTGACCCGGGGATTGGCGATGGCGGCGACCATCCGGTGGGTCATCGACTCCGAGTCCGCGCGCAGTTCGGAATGCACGCTGGCAACCACAACATCGAGTTCGGCGAGCAGGCCCTTCTCCTGGTCGAGGCTGCCGTCGGACAGGATGTCCACCTCGATCCCCTGCAGGATCCGGAACGGTGCCAGCCGCCGACGGAGATCACCGACCACGCCGATCTGTTCGCGGAGCCGTTCCGCGGACAACCCGCGGGCGACCTTCAGCCGCGGTGAGTGGTCGGTGATCGCGCAGTACTCGTGGCCGAGGTCGCTGGCGGTGATCATGGTCTCGGCCAGCGGACTGCCGCCGTCGGACCAGTCGGAATGTACGTGCAGATCGCCGCGCAGCGCCTGCCGCAGCTCCGCACCGCCGGTGGCCAGCGGTACGGCCTCGGAGCGAAGTCTTGCCAAAGTCTCCGGCAACCGGCCCGACTCGGCCTCGATGACCACCTTCGCCGTCTTCGGCCCGATCCCGGGCAACTCGGCCCAGCTCTGCCGAGCCCGATGATCATCGCGCTCGGCCTGGTCCAGCCCGTCGATCACGTCGGCTGCCCGCCGGTAGGCGCGTACCCGGGGCGTCTCGGCCCGGGACCGCTCGAGCCAGAAGCCGATCTCCCGCAGCGCGGACGCTGCGTCGGGATGATCATCGGTGCCGATGCTGCCGGTACCCGGATCCGTCACACTCGCCTCCCGCCGACTCCACCGATGCGCGACGCTAACCCTAACCACCGCGCCGGATCCACCCCTCAGTCCGATCAAACCCGTCGGCCCCGATCCCCGTCGGCCCGATCCGCCCCGTCGGCCCGATCCGCCCCGTCGGCCCGATCCGCCCCGTCGGTCCGAAGCTCAAAGTTTGACCGTGTGTACCGGCCGATCGGCGTGTCGCAGCCGCACGGTCAAACTTTGACCTTGCGAGAAGAGGGGCGCGGCGAATAGGGGCGCGGCGGCCCCGGCCGCGCGCCGTGGAATACGCTGCGACGCATGGCGGCATCTCCACGCGGCATCAGCCGGTCGTTGCTGCCGTCGCCGAAGGCCCGTGCAGCGATGGCCAAGCGGATGGCCGAGGTGTCGGGGGAGATGACCACGGCGGCGGTGGCCGAGATGGAGGTACGCCACCCCTGGTTCGCCGAACTCGATGCCAAACACCGCTCGTGGATCACCCTGGTCGCGCAGGCAGGTATCGACGGTTTCGTCCAGTGGTTCGCCAATCCGGAACCGACCCGGCCGTCGACGGCCGACGTGTTCGGATCCGCCCCCCGAGAACTCGCCCGCAGGATCTCGCTCTATCAGACCGTCGAACTGGTCCGGACCACGATCGAGGTCGCCGAGAAGCAGATCGACGAACTGATGCCGCGCAACGACCGGCCCGTTCTGCAGGCGGCGATCGTCCAGTACAGCCGGGAGGTCGCGTTCACCGCGGCCGAGATCTACGCCCGTGCCGCCGAACTGCGCGGCGCCTGGGACGCGCGGCTGGAGGCTCTGGTCGCCGATGCGGTGATCCGCGGCGAGACCGACGAGACCGTGCTGTCCCGGGCATCGGCCCTGGGGTGGCGCTCCTCGGCCGACGTCGTTGTCGTCGTCGGCGCGGAGCCGAAGGATGAGCCCAGCGTCGCGATCGAGAGCATCCGGCACGAGTGCGCCAAGGCAGGGGTGGACATGCTCGGCGCCGTCCAGGGCGACCGGTTGCTGGTCGTACTGGGTGGTGAGAAGGTGGCCGATCCGGAAGCGGCCCTCACCGTCGTCCGCCGCTTCCTCGGAACGTTCGGCCCCGGTCCGATCGTCATCGGCCCCGCGGTGGACCATCTCGCCGACGCCGCCCAGTCCACCCGCGCCGCGTTGTCCGGTTATCGCGCTGCGGTCGGCTGGCCGAACGCTCCTCGCCCGGTCCTGGCCGACGACCTGCTGCCGGAACGAGCATTGTCCGGTGACGGCCATGCCCGCCGGGCACTCGCTCGTACGGTCTACGGCCCGCTGGCCCAGACCGGCAGTGGCCTGCTGGAGACGCTGGTCGTCTTCCTGGACAACAACAGCAGCGTGGAGGCCACGGCCCGGGCGCTGTTCGTCCATGCCAACACGGTGCGGTACCGGTTGAAGCGGATCCAGGAGGTCACTGGGTACAGCCCGACCGATGCCCGGGACGCCTATGTCCTCCGGATGGCGTTGACGCTTGGCCGCTTGTTGCCCGACGGTCGGGAGACCCCACGCGGGTAGTCCCGCGCGACTGAACGGCGGCTTGCATCGTCGACCCGTCGGCCCGGCCGCTGTGGTGTCAGGAATTCCTGCGGCTTCGTCCAACCAGGTCCGAATATGACACCGGACATCTCAGCCGGGTGTTTGTACGGTTCCCACAAGACGGGGACACGAGTTTCGTTGTGTCGCTGCACGACTAAACGGTGCCCGGCGCGACAGAGTTGGTGTCGTGCTCGCCGTTGTCGCGCCCGGACAGGGTGCCCAGACCCCCGGTTTCCTGAAACCGTGGATCGCTGAGTCCTCCTTCGCCGAGCGACTCGCCTGGTTGTCCGCGGTGAGCAGCCTCGATCTCGAGCACTACGGCACCGACGCCGATGCCGACACCATCCGGGACACCGCTGTCGCCCAGCCGTTGCTGGTCTCGGCCGGCCTGCTGGCGGCGCTCGAGCTGTTCCCCCATCCGGCCGATGCTTTCACCCAGATCGGCGTCGCCGCCGGACACTCCGTCGGCGAACTCACCGCCGCCGCGGGCGTCGGCGTGCTGACCGCCGAACAGGCCATGGTGCTGGTCCGCGAGCGGGGCCGGGCGATGGCGGAGGCCAGCGCGGCGACTCCGGCGTCGATGACCGCGGTGGTCGGCGGCGATCCCGCCGAGGTGCTGGCCAAGATCGAAGAGCACGGGTTGACCGCCGCGAACAACAACGGCCGTGGCCAGGTCGTCGCCGCCGGAACAACGGACCGACTCGCGGCCCTCGCCGCCGATCCACCGGCGCGCGCCCGGCTCATCGAGCTGAGCGTGGCCGGAGCCTTCCACACCGAGTACATGGCCCCGGCCGTCAGCCACCTGGACCGACTGTCCCGGGCCATCAGTACGCATGACCCGCGGACCCGGCTGCTGTCCAACGCTGACGGCCAGGTCGTCCACGACGGAGCCGAAGTGCTGCGCCGGATCGTGCGTCAGGTCTCCTCGCCGGTCCGCTGGGACCTGTGCATGGCGACGATGGCCGATCTCGGAGTGACCGGACTGCTGGAGATGCCGCCCGCCGGCACCCTCACCGGTATCGCCAAGCGCAATCTCAAGGGTGTCGAGGTGTTCGCATTGAACAATCCGGACCAGCTGCCCGATGCGTCGGAGTTCGTCCGCAAGCACGCCGACACCGGCAACAGCGCTCCGATCGCCAGCAACCCGACCTGGCGGCTGATCGTCTCGCCGGGCAAGGGACAGTTCACCCGCACCGATGATCTGCCCGCCGGCACGGTCCTGCCCGACCTGAGCACCGTCGGTGCCGTGAAGAACCTGCGTGACGAGATCCCGGTGACCGCCCCGCACGGCGGCATCGTGGTCGAATGGCTGGCCGAGGACGGCGATCCGGTTTCACCTGGCCAGCCGCTGCTCAGATTGCATCCGATGGTCGAAACAACCGATGCGACCGAAATCGGCCGCTGACCGCCCGCCGCCTGACCGCCCGATTCCCGGGAGCACGGCCCGGGAGCACAACCCAAGATCGACGCACCGTGCTCGATCGCAAACCCTAGGAGAACCAGCCAGATGGCAACCACCGAAGAGATCCGCAGCGACCTTGCCGAGATCGTCAACGAGGTCGCCGGGGTACCGGCCGACGACGTGCAGCTGGACAAGTCGTTCACCGACGATCTCGACGTCGACTCGCTCTCGATGGTCGAGATCATCTACGCCGCCGAGGAGAAGTTCGGCGTCAGCATCCCCGACGAAGAGGCGAAGAACCTCAAGACCGTCGGTGACGCCGTCGCCTACATCGAGCGCGCCGCCGCCTGATCACTCCCGTCTCTGCGCCTACCTGAGGAGCACATCCTGATGTCCCGGACGCCAGTCGTTGTCACCGGTCTCGGAGCCACCACGCCGTTGGGCGGCGATGTGGAGTCCACCTGGTCCAACATGGTCGCCGGCAAGTCCGGCGTCCGGGCCATCGAAGCCGATTGGGCGGCCGAACTTCCGGCCCGGATCGCCGGCCAGTTGGTCGTCGATCCGGCCGAGGTACTTCCTCGGGTCGAGGCCAGACGGCTCGACCGATTCGCCCAGCTGGCGATCATCGCCGCGAACGAGGCCTGGCAGAACGCCGGGTTCGGCTTCGGCGAGGACAACCAGGTCGACCGGGAACGCCTGGCGACCAGCATCGGCACCGGCATCGGCGGCATGCACACCCTGCTGGGCCAATGGGACATCCAGAAGGAGAAGGGCGGCCGCCGGGTCAGCCCGCTGACCGTACCGATGCTGATGGGTAACGCCGCGTCGGCCCAGGTCAGCCTGCGGATCGGGGCCCAGGCGGGGGCCCACACACCGATCTCGGCCTGCGCGACGAGCAACGAGGCGATCGCTCTCGGACTCGACCTCATCCGGCTCGGCCGGGCCGATGTCGTCGTCGCCGGCGGGTCGGAGTCGGTGATCCACCCGCTGCCGATCAACGCCTTCAGCCAGATGCAGGCCACCAGCCGCCGCAACGAAGAGCCCGAACTCGCCTCCCGACCGTTCGACAGGGGCCGGGACGGCTTCGTGCTGGCGGAGGGAGCGACCGTTCTCGTCCTGGAGTCCCTGGAACATGCCCGGGCGCGAGGGGCGCGGATCTACGGCGAACTCGCCGGCGCGGGCACCACCTCCGACGCCTTCGACATCGTGCAACCCGATCCCAGCGGTCTGAGCCAGGGCCGGGCGATGAAGATCGCCCTCACCGAGGCCGATCTTGCCCCCGGCGACATCGTGCACGTCAACGCCCACGCGACCTCGACGCCGACCGGGGACCCGGCCGAGGCGACGTCGATCAGGTACGCCCTCGGCGAGGACACACAGGCGATCGTCACCTCGACCAAGTCGATGACCGGCCACCTGCTCGGCGGCGCGGGTGCCCTGGAGTCGATGGCAACGCTGCTGGCCCTGTATCACCGGGTGGTTCCGCCGACCATCAACCTGGACGATCCCGAGCCCGGCCTCGGCATCGACATCGCAACAACGGCTCGTGATCTTCCGGCCGGTGATCTGGCCGGCATCAACAACTCGTTCGGATTCGGCGGCCACAACGTGGCAGTCGCCTTCACCAACAAGTACGCCACTCACTCATAGATCATCACCCCAGCCGACAGGAGCCTGACATGAGCACGGCAGTGCAACAGCCGCAGGCGGTCGAACAGAAGGTCTCCGAAAAGCTCCCCCGGGAACTGGACCCGCGTAATCCGAGGCGCCGGTTGGCTGCCCTGCTCGATGTCGGCAGCGTCGAGCTGATCACCGATGACGACGGGTCGGGCATGCTCGCCGCAACCGGCGCGATCGACGGAAACAAGGTCGTCGCGTTCTGTTCGGACGCGACGATGTCCGGCGGCGCGATGGGCTCCGACGGATGCGCGGCCGTCGTCGAGGCCTACCAGCGGGCCCTGGCCGAGAATCTTCCGATCATCGGCATCTGGCATGCCGGAGGTGCCCGGCTGCAGGAGGGTGTGCGGTCCCTGGACGGCGTCGGCCGGATCTTCCATGCGATGACCCAGGCGTCGGGCAGGATCCCCCAGATCTCGATCGTGCTCGGCCCGGCGGCAGGCGGGGCGGCATATGGGCCGGCACTGACCGACGTCGTCATCCTCGGGCCGGAAGGGCGGATCTTCGTCACCGGACCGGACGTGGTCCGGTCGGTGACCGGTGAGGATGTCAACATGCTGCGTCTCGGCGGCCCGGACACCCACGGTCGCCGGTCCGGTGTGGTGCACGTGGTTGCCGATGACGAGGCGGACGCGCTGGACCGGGGCCGGCGACTGGTCGGCCTGCTCGCCGATCGAGGTCGGGTCGCGGCATCGCCGGATGACGACGATCTTGGTGCGCTGTTGCCGGATTCGACCAAGCGCGCCTACGACGTCCATCCCCTGGTGGAGTCGCTGTTGGACGACGACACCATGATCGAGTTGCACGCCCGTTGGGCGCCGAACATCACCATCGCCTTCGGTCGGCTCGCCGGCCGGACCGTCGGTGTGATCGCCAACAATCCGCTCCGGCTCGGCGGCTGCCTTGACTCGCTCAGCGCCGAGAAGGCGGCCCGGTTCGTCCGGATGTGCGATGCGTTCGGTGTGCCGTTGGTCGTGCTGGTCGACGTTCCCGGCTACCTGCCGGGTGTCGGGCAGGAGTGGGACGGGGTCGTCCGGCGGGGTGCGAAGCTGCTGCACGCCTTCAGCGAGGCGACCGTGCCGCGGGTCACCTTGATCACCCGGAAGGCCTACGGCGGCGCCTACATCGCGATGAACGCCAGGTCGCTCGGCGCCACCAGAGTGTTCGCCTGGCCGGGAGCGCAGGTTGCGGTGATGGGCTCGGTCGCGGCGATCCGGATCCTGCACCGCCGCAAACTCGCCGGTGCGCCCGAGGACCTTCGGCCACAGCTGGAGGCGGAACTGGCCGCTGAGCACGAGCGGCTCGCCGGTGGTGTCGAGAAGGCGGTGGAGCTCGGGGTCGTCGACCAGATCGTCGAGCCCGCGCACACCCGGTCGGCCATCGCAGCTGCCATCCGCGACGCCGACACCGGCGTACGAGGCCGGCACACCAACATTCCGCTCTGAGGATTCCCGGTATGACATGCTTGGCCCATGAGCACCGAGCATGCCGCCCAGCGCCAGGCCGTACGGCTCGCCGACCATGCCGCCGAACTGCTGGACGAGGCGCGACAGGCACCGGCCCGGCGCGCAGCCCGGACCTTGATCGGCGGTAGCGCCCAGCGCGTCACCATGATCGCCCTTGCGGGCTCGAGTGAGTTGTCCGAACACCTCTCCCCCGCCGCTGCCTCGCTGCAGTTGATCAGTGGTGAAGCGGTGCTGGTGGCCGGTGATCGGGAATGGCAGTTGGACGCCGGGACCTTGATCGCCATCCCGCACCAACGGCATTCCCTGCGTGCGGTCACCGACACCGTGGTGTTGCTGACCGTCTCGGTCGACTGACGCGATGCCGCAGTGATCGTGGCGTCTGTTCCGGTCGGTGGAGAGCCGAGCTCGGAGCTGTACGACGATCCCGTCGAGCCCGATCAGGTGCCGGCGATCGTCGCCGAACTGGCTGCCGGTGCGCAGATAGTCCTGGTGTGGACCAACGAACTGGGCGGCCGGACCTTCCGGGTCGATCGACCGGGCGGCGCCGAGTTCGTCAAATGGTGTCCCGATCATCCGGAGATCGATCTTGAACTCGAGGCGACGAAACTCCGATGGGCCGGCCGGTACATCACGGTGCCGCCGGTGATCGGGCACGGCCGAGACTCCGCGAGGTCGGCCTGGTTGCACACCCGAGGCATTCCCGGAACGACGGCGATCGCACCGGAGTGGAAGGACCGGCCCGAGATTGCCGCGCGCGCCGTCGGCACCGGCCTGCGCACCTTACATGATCGGCTACCGGTGCAGGACTGTCCGTGGAGCTGGGAGGTCGACGCTCGCGCAGAGTTGATCACGGAACCGCGGCAGCGAGCCGAACTGATCGCCGGACAGCCTCCGACCGACCTGTTGGTCGTCTGCCATGGCGACGCATGCTCGCCGAACACCCTGATCGGGCCGGACGGCGTTTTCACCGGGCATGTCGATTTCGGCAGTCTCGGGATCGCCGACCGGTGGGCCGATCTGGCGATCGCCACCTACGCGATCGACTGGAACTACGATCCGCGGTACGAGGACGCGCTGCTCGAGGCGTACGGCATCGATCGGGATCAGGGCCGGATCGACTACTACCGGCGCCTGTGGGATGCCACCTGATCACGCCGGGCGATCCTGACCATGGTCAGGAACCACCACGGATCGGCGGGAACGACTTCTTCGCCTGGTCGGCGATGCGGCGCATCATCCACATGTCAACACCGCCGCCGATCACTCCGCCGGCCACCGGCACCGCCCGGCCGAGCTTGGTCAGTGTGCGTTCGCCGAGCGACTTGAGCAGCTGCATGCCGACCCCCTTGTTGATCAACATCAGCGCCTCCGGCGGCAGCCGCTTCAGGGCGATGTTGGTCAACGTGCCGGTCGCCGACACCACACCCGCCTTCCTGAGGATGTCGTCGGCGCGGGAGCCGGTCAGCGTCACCAACACCGCGGTCCTGACGTTCGGATCGCTGGTGTCGTGACCGCGGACCGTCGCTATGGCGCCGACCATCCGGATCGCCTGGAGATAGAACTCGAGCACGTTGACCGGGATCGCCACCGGCATGGTCACGAACCCGCCGAGACCGGTGGCGAAGCCGCCGACCCCACCGCCGAAGACGAACTGCCGGCGGATCCTCCGGATCGCCTCGCCGTCGCTGCGGGAATGGGATCTGACCTTTCGGCCGAGATCCGCTGCGGTGCCGAACGGCCCTCGGCCGTCAAGACCGATCTCCAGCAATCGGCGGACGAACTGACTCACCCGACTGGTACGCACTTGTTTCACACGTCCTGTGTACCCGCTCCAGGGACGTTACGCCCGGCAAGGCAGCCGTCGATCAGCCGCTCGAACCCCGCCCGCGCATGCTGGATCGCCTTCGGATCCAGGTCGAGTTGCATGGCATGGTTCAGCGACAGCATCAACCCGGTGGCTTCGAAGATGACCTGATCGGAATCCACGTCGGCGGCGAACGACCCGTCGGAGATCGCCACCTCGATCTGCTCCCCGAGATAGGTCCGCCAATTGTCGGTGAGCTGCCGGGCGACGTCGTGCAGCGGGCCGCGACGGCTGTCGTAATCGGTTGTCACCTGGGTGAAGAAGCAGCCACCGGGAAAGACACCGCGTTCCAGGTGCGAGATCCAGGCCTCGACGAGTTTGCGCAGTCGCGGCAGCCCGGCGGCGGCGTGGGCCGCGGGCAGGATGACCTCCCGGCGGTAGATGCGTACGGCCTCCGCGACGACGCCGAGCTGCAGATCGAGTTTGCTGCCGAAGTGGCCGATCACCCCCGACTTGCTCATCGACAGTTCTTCGGCGAGCCGACCCAGCGTGATAGCGTCCAAACCCTCGGTGGACGCAATGTCCACACCGGCAGCAACGATCAGATGCCGGGTCTGCAGCGCCTGGGCCGCCGAGCGTCGAGGACTCACGCTCCTAAGATTAGCTCAGCCGCCTTTTTAGAGAACGGTCGTGCGCTAAACTTCGCCCTGTGACCGACGACACGACAGGCCAACGGCGTGGTTCCGAGATCATCGGGGCCGGCTATTACCAGCCCGCCAAGGTGCTGACCAACCATGACCTGGAGGAAATGGTCGACACCAACGACGAGTGGATCCGGCAGCGGACCGGGATTCGCGAGCGGCGGATCGCCTCGGCTGAGGAGACGGTGCCGATGATGGCCACCGCCGCCGCGCGGGACGCCCTGGCCAACGCCCGCATCGACGCGTCCGCGATCGATCTCATCGTCGTCGCCACGGTCACCTCCGAGCAGCGCTCCCCCAACACGGCCGGCCGGGTCGCCCAGGACCTGCAGGCACCCTCTCCGGTCGCCATCGACATCAACGTCGCCTGCTCCGGCTACGTCCACGCCCTGGCGATCGCCGACCAGGCGATCAAGGCGGGCACGGCGACCACCGCCCTGGTCATCGCCTCGGAGAAGCTCAGCGCGGTCACCGACTGGACCGACCGCAGCACCTGCATCCTGGTTGCCGATGCCGCCGCGGCCTTGGTCATCCGGCGCAGCGCCCGACCGGGGATCAGCCCGGTGACCTGGGGGACCGAACCGGATCTGGCCGACGCCGTGGTCATCGAACCACCGACCAACACCTTCAGCCAGGACGGCAAGTCGGTCTTCAAGTGGGCGATCGCCGAGGCCGCGGGTTACGCGGCGAAGTCGGTCACCAACGCCGGCTACCGGATCGACGAGCTCGGCGGTCTGTTCAGCCACCAGGCCAACCTGCGGATCATCGAGCCGCTGGCCCGCCAGCTCGGGATGGCCGACAAGATCGTCGCCACCGACGTGGTCACCTCGGGCAACACCTCGGCGGCCTCGATCCCGCTGGCCTTCGCCAAGATGTGGCAGGCGGGCGAACTGCCGGAGGACACACCGTTCCTGCTCTTCGCCTTCGGCGGTGGCTTCGCCTACGCCGGCCTCGTCGCTCGCACCCCACGTTCCTGACCGATCGGGCGGACCTGACTAGCGTCCGACGGCGTAGCCCTGCATGCCTCGCGGGTTCGCGCCGGCCTTCAGCACGCCCGTGTTCGGGTCGTACGACGCCGCGGTCATCCGCGACAACGACCAGTCACCGGTCACCGTGACCGTGTGACCGCGCCGCTGCAGATCGGCGATCACGTCCGCGCCGAACCGGCCTTCGACCTCGACGACGCCGGGCTCGGGCACCCGCGGCTCGAAGCTGGAGATCATCGACTTGATGTTGAACGTCGGCTGATCGATCGCCGCCTGCAGATTCATCCCGCCCAGGGTGTGCGCCAGCCAGAAGACCATCGCCCACTGATCCTGTTGATCACCACCCGGGGTACCGAAGCCGGTGACGGTGCCGTCCTGGGCAACGGCCATGCCCGGGCTCAGCGTGGTACGCGGACGACGCCCCGGAACCAGTGATGACGGAAGCCCCGGTTCGAGCCAGACCATCTGCAGCCGGGTGCCGAGGCAGAATCCAAGATCAGGAACGGTCGGCGAGGAATGCAGCCAGCCGCCACTCGGGGTTGCCGACACCACGTTGCCCCAGCGGTCCACCACGTCCATGTGGCAGGTGTCGCCCTTGGTGCGACCGTCCCGCTGCACCGTCGGCTCGCCGCTGCTCGCGTCCTCGACCGGCGCGGTCACCACGGAGAGGTCGGGCAACCGTGGATCCAGTCCGTTCAGCCGGCCGGGCCGGAGGTCGAGCGACGCGGTCTCGCTGATCAAGGACCGACGGCTGGCCAGGTAGGCAGGGTCGAGCAGACCGGCGAGATCCTGATGATCGGGCGCATCGCCGAACCAGGCGTCGCGGTCGGCGAAGGCGAGTTTCTGTGCCTCGACGACAAGATGGATCTGGTCGGCACCGAAGCCCTTCCAGTTCTTGTCGGAACCGAACCGCGCATCCAGCAGCGGGTCCATGATCGCCAGCGTCTCCAAGAAGACCGGGCTCTGCGCCCACCCTGCCGCCTTGTAGATGGTGTTGTCGCGCCACGACAGGCTCATCGGCTGCTCGTACGACGGCCGCCAGTTCGCAAGATCGGAGCCGGTGATCACGCCGGTGTGTTCCGTGCCGGAGCTGTCCATCATCGGACGCTTGGCGAAAGCGTCGATCGCCTCGGCGACGAAGCCCTCCGACCACGCCCTGATCGCGCGGTCACAGGCCGCCTCGCGGGTGTCGGCCCGTTGGGATTCCTGGACGAGCCGGGAGTAGGTGCGGGCCAGCACGGGGTTGGTCTGCAACTGTCCGGGCCTCGGCGCCGGCAGCCAGGTCTGCGCAGACGTCGGCCAGTAGGTGCGGAAGTAGTCGGCCATCTTGCTGATCAGGGCCGCTACGCGCTCGACGACCGGGTGACCGGATTCGGCGTAGTGGATCGCGTACTTGAGGATGTCCGCCGGCCACATCGTTCCGTGATCACGCAGCAGGGTCAGCCAGGCGACCGAGGACCCGGGCACCGCCGCCGCCAGCAGACCCGTACCGGGAACGGTGGCCAGGCCGAGATCACGGAAGTGCTCGATCGTTGCGCCGGCCGGTGCGCCGCCCTGACCACAGAGCACCTCGGGTTCATGATCAACGCGTTTCAGGATCAACGGCAGATCGCCGCCGGGGCCGTTCAGATGGGGCTCGACCACCTGAAGTACGAAGCCGGTGGCCACCGCCGCGTCGAACGCGTTGCCGCCGGCCTCGAGAACCGCCATCCCTGATTGACTTGCCAGCCAGTGCGTGCTGGTCACCATGCCGAAGGTTCCGGCGAGTTCCGGTCGGGTTGTGAACACCTCAACAACCGTAGTCGTCGGAGGTCTTGCGCCGGCGGGCGGGGTGCGGTCGAATAGGTCAACGGTCCTGGTCAGCCGGCGGCGGTCACCGCACAACTGATCACCGGCCCAGCAACACCGGCGTGAACTCCTGGCACCGGGAAAGGCCGACTCGAGGAGAATGACCATGGCCGAGCAGTTCGCGTTGACCCATGTCGCCATCGTTACCGGGGATGCTGCCGGAACCGTGCTTGTTGATCACACGATCCTGGTGGGTGCGGCGGGTCGGATCGAGAAGGTCGCACCGGCGGCAGACTGCCCGGTCCCGCCCGGCTATCGGATCATCGACCAGACGCACCGCTTCATCATCCCGGGCCTGATCAACGCCCACGCGCACCTGTTCGCCGACGGCCGGCCGATGCCGGCGATCCTGCTGAACGAATCGGTCGAAGGGATCGTCGCCAAGGTCGGGCACAGCCCGCTGGGCCAGTTGATCTTCAAGCGGCGTACCAGAGCGAATGCGATCACCCAGCTCAACTCCGGTGTGACCACTGTGCGCAGTGTCGGCGACGTCCGGTACGAGGTGGTTGCGGTAGCCGCCGAGATCGACCGCGGAGACTATCTCGGTCCCAGGATCATCGCCTCCGGCCCGTTGCTGGCCGTGACCGGTGGTCACGGAGCACCGCAGATCGCGGTGATCAGCGACTCTCCGTGGGCCGCGCGTGCGAACGTCCGCGCCAACCTGCGCCGGGGTGCGACGGCGATCAAGATCTCAGCCACCGGTGGCGTGACCGATGCTCGGTCGATCGGCGAGGCCGGTCGTCCGCAGATGACCGAGGAGGAGATGACCGCGATCTGCGAGGAGGCACACAACGCCGACGTGCTGGTCGCAGCCCATGCCCAGAGCCAGGAGGGCGTCACCCGTGCGCTGCGGGCGGGTGTGGACACGATCGAACACGGCGTCGGCATGACCGAGGAGATGATCGGACTCTTCAAGGACAATCCGCGATCGCTGCACGGTACGTCCGCACTGATCCCGACCCTGATGGCCTGTCTGCCGTTGGTCAAGCTCGACCCCAGCACAACCGGCATCAACCACATCGTCCGGGCGAACGCGGAGATGATCTACATCGACATGCTCCAGGGAATCCACGATGCGCTGGCCCATGACATCACTCTGGGAATGGGCACCGACTCGGCCCTGACCTATGCCACCCACTACAACACCTGGCGGGAGATGGACTATGCGGTGCGTTTCGGCGGACTGACCCCGGCACAGGCCCTCAACGCGGCAACGGCGACCAACGCGCGGATCCTCGGCATATCCGAGGAGACGGGTTCGATCGAGCCCGGCAGATCCGCCGATCTCGTCGTCCTCGACGCGAATCCCCTGGACGGGTTCCGTACCCTCACCGAGCCGCGGTTGGTGGCGATCAAGGGATCGCTGATCGAACGTCCGACCGTCGACCGGTTCGAGGACGTGGACGCCCAACTCGACTCGTTCTAGCAGGGGTTCGATCGTGTGGACCGCAATCGGCGACACCCTTCCGCTCGCGATCGGCATCACCCTCAGCCCGCTGTCCTTGATCATCGGCCTGGTCCTGTTGCTCAACCCCCGCGGCCTGTGGCGGGCCGCGGCATACGGGTTCTGCTGGTTCCTGTCGATCCTGGTCGTGGCAGGGATCGCGTACAACATCGTCTGGGTCGGTGACGCGGTCGACGTCGAGCACGCCCAAGAGGGCGTTGAAGTGCTGCAACTCGTATTGGCCGGTCTGTGTCTGGGGTGGGCCGGTGTCACCTGGCGAAGGATTCCGCGGGACGGCGAGCCCGCACCGGAGAGCAGGCTGCTCCGCCGGTTGGACGGTGTCGGCGTCCCGGCTGCTGCCGGTCTCGGACTGGCCCAGGGGTTCGTCCGGATGAAGAACATCTTCCTGGCGGTTGCTGCGGGCGCCCGGTTCGGCGACGCCGAGCTGTCCCGCGCCGAGAGTGTGATCGGTCTGGTCATCTTCGCGCTGCTGGCGACCTCGGGCGTGCTGGTGCCGTTGATCTTCAGCCTCACCGGCAGCCCGGCAGCGCCGAGCAGTTTGGGGCGTGCCAGGAAGTGGCTGGAAACCAACATGTCCTCGATCACCATCGTCGTCCTGCTGGTGATCGGCGTCTATCTCCTCGGTCAAGGGCTTGACATCCTCGACTGATCTGGTCGACTACTGCAACACTGATCAAGCGCGACAACCCGGAGTTGACGCGATCCGCCGGACCGGAAGGTGGTTGCCATGCCCGCTGGAGGAGTTCGGAAGCCGCGAATACGTCAGGTCCGGATCCCGCGGGCCACCAACCTGTTCCTGGTCACGGCAGGTGCGGTGATCACGGTGATCGGGATGCGGGAGTTGAGCTGGTTGCTCGCGCCCTTTCTCCTCGCCCTGATGATCGTCATCCTGGTCCATCCGGTGTATCGCCTGCTGCTGCGACTGAGGGTTCCGGCGCTCGTCGCGCTGATCGGTCTACTGCTGGCGATCTATGGGCTGCTGTTCGGACTGATCGCGATCATCGCCATCTCTGCCGCCCAGCTGGCGACCATCCTGCCGAACTACGCGGCCAATGTCGCAGCATCTCTGCGCTTCCTGACCGACCAGTTGGCGGCACTCGGCATCGGTTCGGAACAGATCAGGCAATTGGTGGGCACCGTCGACCTGGGCCGGGTCGCACGATTCCTGACCAGTCACCTGCCGTCGCTGTTCACTGCCGGTGCCAACGTGGTCTTCCTGTACAGCCTGCTGCTGTTCATCGGGTTGGAATCGACCCAGATCGCCCGCCGCGGAGCCAACCTCGCCGATGATCACCCCGCCCTTGGCACCGCGTTGATCGACTTCGTCCGCAACACGCGCAGGTTCCTGGCCGCCACCGGCACGTTCGCGGTGATCGTCGGCGTGCTGGACACGATCTTCCTGATGTTGATCGACGTGCCGTTGGCGCCGTTGTGGGGACTGCTGGCTGCGGCCTGCAACTTCATCCCCTACGTGGGCTTCGTGATCGGGGTCATCCCGCCCGCGCTTCTTGTGCTGCTCGACGGGAACTGGCAGCTGATGATCGTGGTCATTGTCGTCTACATCCTGCTCAACTCGCTCGTCACGACCCTGTTGCCGGCGAAGATCGTCGGCGACCTGGTGGGCATGTCGATGACGATCACGATGATCTCGGTTGTCTTCTGGACGTGGGTCCTCGGGCCCGTCGGATCCGTCCTCGCGGTCCCCCTGAGTCTGATGGCCAAGGCGATCCTGGTGGATGCCGACCCCAGCGCCCGGTGGCTGGCCGGTTTCCTCAACTCCGACGTGCGCAACCGGAAGGAACAGAAGGCCGTCGATTGACCCCCTGCCTCGATCCGGGACCCGGTCAGACGACCTCGTGCAGCCAGCGCACCGGCGTCCCGTCACCGGCATAGCGGAACGGCTCCAGTTCGGCGTCCCACGGAGCACCGAGCAGTTCGTCCAGCGCCTCGACCAGATCCTTGCCGCCGAGCGCCGCGGTCACCATCGCCTTCTTGATCCTGTCCTCCGGAACGACGATGTCGCCGTGCAGGCCGGTGGTGGCGTGGAAGATTCCCAGCTTCGGGGTGTAGGAGTACCGCTCTCCCTCGGTGGCCAGGGTCGGTTCCTCGGTGACCTCGAACCGGATCCGTTGCCAGCCCTTCAGCGAGGTGGCCAGCCTGGCCGCCGTACCGACCGCGCCGGTCCAGGAGTATTCGGTCCGGTACGACGCGCGCTCCGCCGGCTGTGCGATCCAGTCCAGGCGTACGGGCATGCCGAAAACGCCACCGACCGCCCACTCGATGTGTGGACACAGTGCCGACGGCGTGGAGTGGATGTACAAGACACCACGGGTCGTGCTCATGGTCGATCCTCCGGACTTCTCGGGCTGGTACTGACCGGCGGCCTGAGGGCTGCCTTCCCCGACATCCTCAGTCGTCATCAGTCCCGCACCGGTCCGACCGGCGGACGCGACCACGTCCTTGTAGGTGCCATTCTGCACCATGTACCACACCAGCACCACGGCCGGCCGGGCGACACGCGTGCCATAGGGTGCGGGATATGACGCGACCGTACGGCTCCTGGCCGTCCCCGCTCTCCGCCGAATCATTGACCGAGGGCGCACTCGGCCTGAGCGAGGTGCAGTTCGACGGGACGGACCTCTACTGGCTCCAGGCGCGACCGACCGACGGCGGCAGGGTGAGCCTGTGGCGGCGCTCCGGGAACCGCGAGACCGAACTGACTCCGGCCCCGTACAACGTCCGGACGCGTGTGCACGAATACGGCGGCGGCGCATTCGCCGTCGCCGGCGGGACCGCGATCTTCTCCAACTTCACCGACAACCTGCTGTTCCTGGTCTCCGACCGCACCGGATCACCCCGCAGGCTCACCGGGGATTCGGCGCTGCGCTATGCCGCCCTGCGGCTCTACCCGGAGTCCGGACTGATCATCGCCGTGCGCGAGGACCATCGCCGGCCCGACCGGGAGCCGATCAACACCGTGATCGCTCGGCGGATCGCCGACGGCCCGGACGCCGAGGACGTGGTGCTGTGCAGCGGCGCCGACTTCTACGCCTCGCCCGAGCTGTCCGCGGACGGCCGGTTGGCCTGGGTGGAATGGGACCACCCGAACATGCCGTGGGACTCCACCCGGCTGATGATGGCCGAACTCCCCGATGATCTTTCCACCCTGGCCGCGCCGCTGCAGCCGCGGCTGGTTGCCGGCGGATCCGAGGAGTCGGTGGTCGTTCCACGCTGGCTGCCCGACGGGTCGTTGATCTTCGTCTCCGATCGGACCGACTGGTGGAACCTCTACCACTACGACGGCGGTCGGTTGGTTCCGCTGCATCCGCAGGACGCCGAATTCGCGCCGCCGCAGTGGAGCCTCGGAAGCCAGCCGTACGCGCTCATCGACGATGATCATCTTGCCTGCACCTGGAACATCCAGAACCGCTCCCACCTCGGAGTCCTCCGGATCGCGACCGGAGAACTGACCGAGCTGCCGGTCGGGGCGACCTCGCTCGGCGCCGTGGCCGCTGACGGCAACTGGATCTGCACCGTGGCAGGCTATCCGGACCGGCCAGCGGAACTGATCCTGGTCGACCCCACGTCGGCCGGCACGACCGTCGTCCGCCGCAGCCGAGAGTCGATGATGCCGGCCGAGTTGATCTCCGAACCGGTTGAGGTGTCCTGGCACTCCGATGCGGGACCCGTGTACGGCTGGTTCTATCCGCCGCGCAATGGTGATCATTCGGCGCCCGAGGGTGAGTTGCCGCCGATGATCACGCTGAGTCATGGTGGGCCGACCAGCGGCAGCGCACCCCATTTCGATCCGGAGATCCTGTTCTGGACCAGCCGCGGGATTGCCGTCCTTGATGTCAACTACGGCGGCAGCACCGGTTACGGGCGTCGCTATCGCGAGCGCCTTCGGGACAACTGGGGCATCGTCGATGTTGCCGACTGTGCAGCCGGCGCCGAGGCGATGGCCGAACAGGGCCGGGCCGACGGCAACCGGCTGGCGATCCAAGGCGGCAGTGCCGGCGGCTACACCACGTTGCGAGCGCTGACCGCGACCAAGACCTTCACCGCGGGGATCAGCCTGTACGGCATCGGTGACATCACCGCGCTGGCGACCGACACGCACAAGTTCGAGTCGCGCTACCTCGACTCCCTGGTCGGGCCCTACCCGGCGGCCGCCGATGTCTACGCCGATCGGTCACCGATCAACCACGTTGATCAACTGACATCGCCGATCCTGCTGTTGCAGGGTACCGACGACAAGGTGGTGCCGCCGAACCAGGCGGAGGCCTTCGCCGAGGCCGCGCGGGCCAAGGGCCTGCCGGTGGCGTTGATCATGTACCAGTCTGAGGGGCACGGCTTCCGCCGCTCGGAGAACATCATCAACTCGGTGCAGGCGTCGCTGTCCTTCCTCGGCAGGGTTTTCGGGTTCACCCCGGCCGATCGGCTTCCGCGGCTGGAGATCGAGAACCTTTAGCCGACGGCAGCTCTGCGGATCAGCGGATCGGCGGTCGGGCGCCGAAGATCGCCGTGCCGATCCGCACCGTGGTCGCGCCGTGGGCGATGGCGAGCTCGAAATCGCCCGACATGCCCATCGACAGCTCGTGGTAGCTACCGATGACGCGCGGGTCGTCCTGGAGCCGCCGGCGAAGCTCCGTCATCCGGACGAAGCAGGCCTCGACGACGCCGCGATCGGGTGAGTTGGCCGCGATGGTCATCAGTCCCCGGGGACGGAGCCGGTCCAGCTCACCCAGCGCGGCAGCAAGATCAACCACCTCTTCGGGCGGCAGACCGAACTTGCTCGGCTCGCCGGAGGAGTTGACCTCGATGAACACGTCCAGCGTGCGGTCGGCCTGCTCCAGCCGGGACTGCAGGGCCTCGGCCAGCCGCCGGCTGTCCAGAGCATGGAACTCCGCGGCGAACGCGGCCACCTCGCGCGCCTTGTTGCGCTGCAGATGACCGATCATCGCCCATTGCAGATCCGGTCGATCGGCCAGCTCGGCGGCTTTGGACGCCGCCTCCTGCACCTTGTTCTCCCCGAAGATCCGCATCCCCGCCCGGTATGCCTCGATGATCTTGTCCGTGCCGACCGTCTTGGACACCGGCAGCAGCCGTACACCGGAGGGATCCCGGTCTGCGCGGTCGCACGCCGCATCGATCGCGGCGCGGACCCGAGCCAGATTCTCCGCGACCGACATGGCTCTCACCTTAACCTCCAGCCGCTGAAACGATTGACAGCCGGCTCGGGTAGCGTGCCGCCATGGCAGCGCCCGCAGACCGACCGCCGACCTTGGCGCGGGTCGGGATGGCGATCGGGGTCGGCGTCGTGCTGGTTCTCGGGTTGGTCGTCGCGGCCATCCGACCGAACTGGCAGGTTGACCCGATCGTGATCAACCTGCCTTCGGCACGACCCCGGCAGCCACCTCAACTGCCGCACGTCTCGCAGTCCGGCACGCCGTCCATGCGACCGTTGCCGCCGCCCGGGCAGCCACCGGACCTGTCCTGGATCAAATGGGTGCTGCTGGCACTCGTGATCGCCGCCCTGGTCGTCCTGCTCGGGGTGATCGCCATGCGGCTGCTGGCTGTCCGACAGATGTACGCCGCCCGCCCCGACGACGAGATCGAGGTCACCGACGACGTCCTGCCCGACCTGCCCACCCTGCAACAGGGCGCGGTGACCGCCGAGCAACGGCTGCTGGCGATCGGTAACCCGACCGACGCGATCATCGCCGCCTGGCTGGCTCTTGAGGAAGCGGCCGACGCCTCCGGCGTGCATCGACGGCCGGCACAGACCCCTACCGAGTTCACCGCCGATGTGCTGGGCCGGACAGGTGTTCCGACCGAACCGGTCAGAACCCTCCTCGGGCTCTATCTGCGGGCCCGGTTCGCCGCCACCCCGTCCTCGGCGGATGATCTTGCCACCGCCCGCCGCTGCGTCCGGGACCTGGCCGACAGTTGGCAGAGCTTCGCCCGGACCGAACCGACACAGGACCGGTCGTGAGACGGGAACGCAGACGCGGCGACATCGCCGCGCTCGTGCTGGCCGCGGTCGCAGTTCCGGCCGTAACCTGGGTGGTGCTGGGCATGCCGCCGCAGCAGGCTCTGCTGCTCGGTGCCGTCGGCGTCGTCGTCGCCGCCCTGGTCCGCTTCCCACCCGACGGGTTCGACAGCGGATTCCCCGATCCGCCGGCACCGGTCAGGGACCGTGGCGCACGGCGGGAGGCGTTCCGACTCTCCTGGAACGTCACCGGTCGCAACGATCTGGTCGGCAGTACGTTGGTCACCCGGCTGCAACTGATCGCCGAGCAACGGTTGTCGCTGCACGGCCTGGACCTCCGCGACCCGGTCGACCGCGACCGGGTGATCGCGCTGATCGGCGACGCCCCCTACCGACTGTTGTCCAGGCCACCGGGAGCAGAAGCCAGGACCCGGGCCTTCCACCAGGCCCTGTCGTCCGTGGAACGACTTGCTGACAAGGAGATTCGATGACCGACACCGAGCTATCACCGACCACGAACGCGCTGCCGGTGGCAGAGATCTCCCGGCTCTGCACGACGGTGCTCGACGAGGTCGGAACGGTGGTTGTCGGGATGCAGGAGGCGCTGAAGACCGCGCTGGCCGCGATCCTGGCCGGTGGTCACGTCCTCTTCGAGGACGTACCAGGTCTCGGCAAGACCCTGGCGGCTCGCAGCCTCTCCTCCGCGCTCGGTCTGGAGTTCCGCCGACTGCAGTGCACCCCGGACCTGTTGCCGGCCGACATCACCGGCTCCTACGTCTTCGATCCGGCCAAGGCCGCCTTCGAGTTCCGGCCCGGCCCCATCTTCACCGGCCTGTTCCTTGCCGACGAGATCAACCGCACCACTCCCAAGACCCAGTCGGCGCTGCTGGAGGCGATGGCCGAGGGCCAGGTGACCGTCGAAGGGCACAGCTTCCGGCTGCGGCCGCCGTTCCACGTGATGGCGACGTCGAACCCGATCGAGTACGAGGGCACCTATCCGCTGCCGGAGGCCCAGCTCGACCGCTTCATGGTCCGGTTGGCCGTCGGCTATCCGGAGAAGGCGGCAGAACGCGACGTCCTGGAACGCCGACTGGGCCGCCAACACGAGGAGGCGTCGGTGGCGGCGGTGATGGACGCCGACACAGTGATCGCCATGCAGCACGGCGTCGAACAGGTCAAGGTCGATCCCGACATCGTCGCCTACTGTGTTGATCTTGCTTCGGCGACCCGTGATCATCCGGCGGTCGAGGTGGGTGCCTCGCCACGCGGTTCCCTGGCGCTGATGCTGGTGTCCCGGGCCCGGGCGGTGATCGACGGACGGGACTACGTGACCCCGGAGGACGTCAAGGGTGTCGCGCCAAGTGTGCTGGCACACCGGATCACTCTCACCCCGCAGAGCTGGGCCTCCGGACTGCCGGCGACCGAAGTGATCAAGAACCTGCTCAGCCAGGTGGCCGGCCCCACTGTGACCCGGGTCTGACCGTGAACGGCAGATGGTGGCCGACCAGCGGCCTGGCGATAACGATCATGATCTCCATGATCATTTTCCTGCTGGGCATGTTGACCGGCCGGTTGCAGCCGGCCGCGCTCGCCCTGGTGTTGCTGCTGGGCAGCGGTTGGCTCCACCTGCGCCGGCCCCGCAGCAACGGCACCGTGGAACTGACCACCCTCCGGGGAACCACCAGCGAATCCCGGGTCGGGGCGTCGGTCACCTGGCGGCCGGATCCCGACGTCGACGCGCTGCGCTTCCGGACGACCGCACCGGGGCACCGGAGCGTCGACGCAGTCGTCGCCGCCCCGCGCCGGGGAACGGCGGTGGAGCGCCAGGTCCCGATCAGCATCCGCACGGCGCGCACCGGACGGCGGCCGATCTTCACCGTCGATCATCAGGAGCGGTACGGCGCCGGTCTGGTCGCGGTCACCGGTGACACGGCCGGGCCGCTGTCGATCACCGTACTGCCCAAGGCCACCATGCTGCGCGAAGTCCCGCTTCCCCACCGGCTCTCCGGACTGACCGGGCCGCATGACTCCCGTCGGGCGGGAGACGGGAACGATCTCCGGGACATCAACCTGTTCACCCCCGGTGACCGGTTGCGGCGGATCGACTGGCGGGTGACCGCACGACGCAACAGCGTCGGCCCTGCCGGCTCGGGCGGGATGATCACCGACCTGTACGTCCGCCGCAGCTTTGCCACCGCGGATGCCGCTGTGATGCTGGTGCTCGACTCCCGGGACGAGGTCGGGCCGGACCTGACCACCTGGAACGACTCGAGCAGTATCGCCGAGGACGTACCGACCTCGCTGGACAACGCCCGCGCGGCAGCATTGACGATGGCCCGACGCTACTTGCAGGCGGGCGACCGGGTCGGGCTGGAGGACCTCGGCCGGATGAGCCGACCGGTGCCGCCGGCCGGGGGGCGGCGGCAGCTGCAGCGGCTCAGCATGCGGATCGCACTCGCCGAACCGGAGGGCGAGCCACGGGCCCGTTACCGGCCGCCGCGGATGCCGTCAGGAGCCCTGATCATCGTGTTCTCGACCTTCCTCGACGACGAGACCTGGCATCTGGCGCAGCTCTGGCATGGATCCGGGCACCGGGTCCTCGCAGTGGACGTGTTGGGCGAGCCCGATCTGCGGAACGCGCCGCGCCGGCTGGTGACCGCCTACCGGATCATCGCCATGGAGCGTGAGGACCGGCTCAGCGCACTGGCCCGGTCCGGTGTCGAAGTCATCAGGTGGACCGAGACCGGCGACCGCCCGGTGCAGGTCACGCTGGCGGCACTGACCCGACAGCGAGCTCGGCGATGAGTTCCTATTCCGGTATCGGCGACCGGATCGTCAGCGGCTTCGGGATGCGGTTCGGGCGTTGGCAGGATTCCGCGCGCCGGGCGCGGGCCGGGATCAACGCGCCGAAACCACCGGTGCGGGTCGAGACCGGTCGCGCCGCCCCGGACTGGGTGTTCCGGATCGGCTGTCTGGCGTTCGGCGTGGGAACGATCATCGCGCTGGCGCCCGGCGTCGTGCTGATCGTGATCCTGAGCGCGCTGTTGGCGGTGGTGCTGCTCCGGCCGTCGACCGGCACCGGTTCGATCTTCTGCTGTGTCCTCGGCCTGTTCCAGACGATCAACCCGACCAGCCCGAACTCCGCGGCCCAGGTGGCGATCCTGGCCCTGGCGCCGGCCCTGTGGATGCTTGCCGGGGTGATCGCGGACCTGCCGCTGCGCACCCGGGTCGAACTTGCGGTGCTCCGCACCCCGGCGGTGCGCTACCTGGTTCTGCAATTGATCGGCCAGCCGGTCCTCGTCGGCGCCCAACTGCTGCAGGCCCACCGCACCGGCATCAGCGCGTCCTTCGCCGGTGCCTTCGTGCTGGCGATCGTCGTGATCATGGCCGTGGTGGCCTGGTTGTTGTTCCCGCGGTTCACACGCGAGGAGTGACCGGCTCTCCGTGGCCTACGGCCAGCGCGCTCCCAACGAGATCATCCCGATCGCGGCCAGGATCGCGAACACCAGCCCGAAGCCGGCGTACCGATAGGTCACCTCCCGGTCCACCTTGACCTTGCCGACCGAGGATCCGATGTCCTTGTAGACCTGCTTCAGCTCACCGGCCGATTCGGCCCGGTACGCCTCGCCACCGGTGATCTTGGCGACCTCGGCCAACTCGCGACGGTCGACCGGGACCGGCTGCCGGGTGCCCTGGATGTCGATGTAGCCGTCGGGGGTGCCGTAGGCGACGGTGTAGATCTCGACGCCCTGCTTCTTGGCCGCCTGAGCGGCCTCGGCCGACGGCCGACCGATCTGGGTCTTGCCGTCCGACAGCAGAACGATCCGGCCCGGCGGCTTGCTGTTCGGGTTGTCCGGATCCGGCGGCGCCTCGGCCAACGCCGACAGCGAGGTGTAGATGCCCTCGCCGATGGCGGTCGACGGCTGCAGTCTCATGGACTGGATGGCTGCCTCGGCGGCCCCGTGATCCGTGGTGGGTGGCAGCAGGATGGTCGCCGTGCCGGCGAACTCGACAACGGACACGTTGAACTTCGGCGGCAGGCTCTGCACGAACTGCTTCGCGCCCGCCTTCGCCGCGGTGAGCCGGTCCGGCTTCACGTCCTGGGCCATCATCGAGTTCGACACGTCGATGGTGACAACGACGGTCGCCCGCTCCCGCGGCACCTCGACCGTCGACTTCGGCTTGGCGAAGGCCACGGTCAGCGTCATCAGGCTGAGCACCGACAGTCCGACCGCGACATGCCGCTTCCAGGGCAGCTCCCGGGGCACGACGAAGTCAAGCATCGATCGTCCGTACTGCTTCTTGCGGCGTTGGGCGCGCCGCCGGTAGAGCAGCAGGTACAGCACGACCAGGGCCGGGATCAGCAGCAGCAGCCACAGCCGGTCCGGTGCCAGGAACGACAGCATCGGGCTGATCATGATCACGGCCACCTCGCCCCCAGGGAGATCGCGCCCAGCGCGGCCAGCACGGCCAGCGCCAGCCCGTAGCCGGCGAACCGGGCGGTGATCTCGCGGTTCGCCTTGTCGTAGCCGACCGAGGAGCCGATGTTCTCATACACCTTGCGTAGCTGCTCGGGCGAGGCGGCCGAGAACATCTGCCCGCCACTCAGGGTCGCCAACTCCTGCATCTGTTCCTTGTCCGGTGGCACGGTGTAGCGCTTGCCCTCGAGGTCGACGTACCCGTTCTCGGTGCCGTAGGCGATCGTGTAGATCGGGATCTTGCGCTGCTTGGCCTTGACCGCCTCCTGGCGCGGTGACGGGCCGGTAGTGCTCTCACCGTCGCTCAGCATCACGATCGCCCCGGGTGCCGTCGACTTGGGGTGCTTGGGATCCTTCGGTGCCTGATCGACCGCCCGGAGTGCGGCGTCGATGCCCGCGCCGATGGCCGTCGAGTCCTGCAACCGGATGGTGTCGATGGCCCGGATCGCCACCTGGTGATCGGTGGTCGGCGGGTTGACGATGTTCGCGGAGCCGGCCATCGAGACGACGGCGACATTGAACTTGGCGGGCAAGGAGTTGATGAAGTTCTTAGCAGCGTTCTTCGCGGCGTCGAGTCGGTTGGGTTCGACGTCGGTCGCCTGCATGGACAGCGAGTTGTCGATCACCACGACCACCGTGGCACGCTCCCGCGGCACGTTCACCTGCGCCTGCGGCTGGGCGAACGCCGCGGTCAGCGTGATCAGGCTGAGGATCGACAGTGCCACCGCCAGATGCCGGCGCCACTGGGACTGCTTGGGCATGACGACGTCCAGCATCGAGGTGTTGGTGAACCTCATGCCGCGCCGGTTCTTGAATCGGGTCAGGATGATGTACGCGGCCACCAGAACCGGAATCACCAGCCACAGCAGCAGCCGGTCGGGGGCCGCGAAGGAGAAACCCTCCAAGAGCATCGGCGCGGCCGTCAGACCGATCGATCCGATCACTTGGCGACTCCTTGTGGCGGTGCGTGCAACATGCTGGCGACCCGGCGGTAGGCCAGGACGAACCGGGCGATGTCGGACACCCAGTCCCGGTCGGTCCGCAACTGGATGTGTCCGACACCCGCTCGACGCAGCGATATCCTGATCCGTTCCCGCTGCGCAGCGCTGGCTGCGTCCATCCGGGCCCGGGCGGCCGAGTCCCCGGTATTCACATAACGTTCGAAGTCGGTCTCCGGATCCCGGATCAGCATTTCTCCGACATCGGGGAATTCGATCTCCCGCTTGTCCACCACCTCGACGGCGAGCACCTGGTTGCGGACCGCGAGCCGGCGCATCGCGCGCTCCCATTCGGGTTCGATGTTGGGGTCGAGTTCGTGATCACCCGGCGTGAGGAAGTCCGAGACCACGACACGCAGACCGCGGCGGCGTTGGGTCCTGGCCAGTTGGTCGACCGCGTGCGCCAGGCTGAAGCTGCCGCTGATGTGATCCGGCACGAACGGTTCGGTGAGCATCTTGCGCAGCAACCCGTACAGTGCCGACCGTCCGGACCGGGCCGGCAGCCGACGCAGGCTGTCCGGCCGCATGATGTAGCCGCCGAACCGGTCACCCTGTTTCTGGCTGAGGAAGCCGATGGTGGCGATCGCCGCGATACCCAGGTCGCGTTTGGTGACGCCCTCGGTTCCCCAGTTCATCGACGGGGTGACGTCGAGCATCGCCCAGACCTCGAGTTCCCGGTCGGCCATGGTGTCGCGGACATGCGGCACGGTGGTCCGGGCAGTGACGTTCCAGTCGATCTTGCGGACGTCGTCCTGGCCGGGCTGGTAGATCCTGGCGTCGTTGGCGTCGGTGCCGGGTCCGGGAAGCAGTCCGAGATGGTCGCCCTGCAGGAATCCCTCCAGCCGGCGCACGATGGTCAGCTCGAGCCGGCGCAGTGCCGCCTCGGGTGCCAGCTTGTTCAGCGGGATGGTCGGCCGGGACGGCACGCCGAGCACCGATCCGACGGCACCGGGTGCGTCGTCGGGCGAGGTGAACAGGGGCCCGCCTGCCGGGGTCCTGCCGGCCGGGGATCTGCCGTCCGGCGGCGGGAAATCGGGTGCTGGGTAACTCACGGGACCGTAATCACTGCGTCGATCAGCGATAGCTCTGGGCGCCGTACGGCTGCAGCTGCTGCCCGGTGGAGCTGCGCTGTCCGGAGTTCCAGACCGGTGTCGGCGGCGGGACGGTGGCCAGGATCCGCTCGATCACCTGCGAGGTGTCGACATTGTCGGCGACGGCGTCGAAGCCGAGCACGATGCGGTGGGCCATGACGTCCCTGGCGACGGCCTGGACATCGGTCGGCAACACGTAGTCGCGCCCGTGGATCAGGGCCAGCGCGCGGGAGGCGGCGACCAGGCCGAGCGTGGCGCGCGGCGAGCAGCCGATCTGGATGACCGAGGCGAGGTCCGGCAGGTTGAACTCGTTCGGGGTCCGGGTGGCCATCACCAGCCGGACGATGTATTCGGCAACCAGGTTGTGCACGAAGACGTCCTGGGCCTTCTTCTGCAGCGCCCGGATCTTCTCCGGGTCGAGCACCGGTGTCGCCTCCGGCGGTTCGACGCTCATCCGGCGGAGGATCTCGAACTCCTCGTTGCCACGCGGGTAAGGCACGTCGACCTTGAGCAGGAACCGGTCCCGCTGCGCCTCGGGGAGCGGGTAGACGCCCTCGGACTCGACCGGGTTCTGGGTCGCGATGACGATGTACGGCTTGGGCAGCTTGTGGGTCTCGCCGCCGATCGAGACCTGGCCCTCAGCCATCAGCTCCAACATCGCGGACTGCACCTTGGCCGGTGCCCGGTTGATCTCGTCGGCGAGCACGAAGTTGACGAAGACCGGGCCGAGCTCGACGTCGAACTTCTCCTGGCTCGCCCGGTAGATGCGGGTGCCGACGATGTCGGACGGCACCAGGTCCGGGGTGAACTGGATCCGGGAGAACTCACCGCCGACGACCGTGGCGAAGCTGCGAACGGCCAGCGTCTTGGCAACGCCCGGCACGCCCTCGAGCAGGATGTGACCCTTGGCGAGGAGACCGACCATCAACTGCTCGACCATGTGCTCCTGGCCGACGATGACCCGCTGTACCTGGCCGATCGCCTGGTGAAGCAGCGCGGCCGACTCGGCGTTGGCGCCGGCGGCTGCTCGCCCGGCCGGCGCGGCGGCGGGGCTTGCGCCGTTCGGGCCTGCCTGCCCGCTCGAGGTCTGGGGCGCGGGCCAGTCTCCGGGCGGTGGATACTGGGGGCCGGTGTTCGGGCTGCTCACGCGCTTCTCCTGGATCGTGCTGTGGCGATCGGGTGTCCGATCGGGTGTCGGTCTGATACCCGCCGATGTCCGTCGATTGTCGCAGACCATTCCATCATCCCCGTAGGCCAAACCCGGACGCCACCGGGACCGGGCACAATGGGGTTTCCGCACGACAGATCGCAGGACAGATCGCAGGACAAGCTAAGGACCAGATGTCGAACCCGCCGCCCGACGACCCGGGACCAGATCCCACGAGCGACCCGGCCGACGACCAGGTCTACATCAGTCCGCTGCTGCCGGATGACCCGCCGAGGATCGGCGACTTCTGGATCGACGGGCGTCTCGGAGCGGTCGAGGCCGGTGTCGCGTACACCGGACATGCCGATCCCGAGTCCGCCGGCGGCGCCACCCCGGTGATGGTGCTGCTGCTGTCCGAGGGCGCTGCCTCGGATCCGGCGGCCCGCGACCGGTTCGCCGGCCTGATCAACGAGCTGCACATCGACACGGTGATCGCCCGCGGCGGCCAGGGACAGGACTTCGGCCGCCTCGCCCGCAAGTATCGGGCTCCGGCTCACCCGGTGGCGCCCGATGACCGGCCGGCGGCCCCCTGGGCCGCGCTGGCCTATGACGGGACACCGTCCGCGGCAGCCGAGGCCGAGCGGATCCTCAACGAGGTCCAACTCAGCTGGCTCCCCCAACAGGGTGCGCTCAGTGGCCCGGACTACCGGCTCTACTGGATCGACAAGGTCCGACCCGGACTCACCCGGTTGTGGCCGCTGCCCTGGCCCGGTCGCTATGACCGGGCCGGTTGGCGCTCGATCCTGGTCTCGTGGCTGCTGATGCTGCTGTTGGCCGCGCTGGCCGTGCTGATCGCGATCCTGATCTTCCACAACCAGGCGCCGCAGTCACCACCGCCGCCGACCGGGGGATCCGGCAGCCCACCTCCGCAGAGCAGCTCACCGTCGCCGCAGTCGGGGTCGCCGTCCCCGCAGTCGGGTGCCCCGTCGCCGCAGAGCGGTTCGCCGTCACCACAGTCCGGGTCGCCGTCGCCGAGCGGGTCCGGGTCGCCTTCGCAGTCGCCATCGATGAGCGGTTCGGGATCCCCGAGCCCTACCAACACCGGTGGTGGCGGGGGCCAGCCGACGACCTCCGCGTCGGCCAACGCCACCAATTCGCCCCGATCCAAGCTCTGACCGGGCGGGTGACAGCGACCATGCGACCGAAACTAATCGTCTCCGATCTCGACGGCACGTTTCTCTCCCCCGGACGGGTCGGTGAGCAGCCGCAACCTCGCGGCGGTTGCCGCTGCCGAACGGGCCGGGATCCCCGTGGTCTTCGCCACCGGCCGGCCGATCCGGCTGCTCGGTCCGATCCGCGGGCTGCGGCAGACCCAGGCGACAGTGATCGCCAGCAACGGGGCGATGACCTATGACCTGGGCCGTGAGAAGGTGCTTTCGGTGTCGCCGATCCCCTGCGCGCTGGCCGCCGAGGCGTTCGCCGACCTGCGGGCACAGGTCGAGGACGTGGCTTTCGGAGTGGACACCGGCCACCGGGCCGGCTACGAACCGGCGTACCTGTCCTACGACGGCAACACGTTCAACATCCGCGACGATCCGCAGCGATACGTCGGTGATCTGACCGAACTCGTCGCCGCCGGCGAGTTCGTCAAGCTGCTGGTACTGCGGGAGAACGGTGATGTCGACGAACTGACCGGCCACGTGCGGCAGGTGCTCGGCAGCCGGTTGGTCGCGACCCACTCCTCGCCCGACCGGCCGCTGGTCGAGGTCTCGGCAGCCGGTGTCAGCAAGGCCGCGACCCTGGCCGCCCTGTGCGAGCGGCTGGGCATCGGCCCGGACGAAGTGGCGGCGTTCGGTGACATGCCCAACGACCTGGAGATGCTGTCCTGGGTCGGTATGCCGTACGTGATGGCTCACGCGCATCCGGACCTGTTGGCCTTGCCCGACACGGTGCTGATCGGCAGCAACGCCGATTCGGCGGTCGGCGCGACCATCGAAACGCTGATCTAGCGAAACGCCGATTTAGCCGAACCCAGAGGGTTAGCCGGTAGGTTCGTGGTCGATGGAGCCTGCCGGAAAGAAACCCCAGAACCCCGATCACGGGCAAGCCGGTCCCGCACGTACCGAGCGCTCGCACCCGGGCGTTCGCGTCGCGCGCGGCATCGCGGTCTGCGTGCTGCCCTGCCTGGTAGCGGTGTTCGTCGCCGGAACGAGTTTCGGCGCCCCCTTGGTGCCGTGGAAGCCCGGCATCGTCGACCTCGGTGTCTATCTCAGGGCTGGGCGGGCCCTGCTCAGCGGCGGCGACCCCTATAACCTCGGCGACTCCCTGCCGTTCCTCTATCCCCCGTTCGCCGCGATCCTCGCGGTCCCGCTGACCTGGGTGCCGCACACCGCGGTGCAGATCGGCTGGGCGATCGCGGTCGCGCTGACGGTGATCGCGATCCTGCGGCGGTTCGGTCTGACCGGGTGGCGACTCAGCCTGATCAGTGCGGCGGCCGTCCGGGTCGTCGAGCCGATCAACCAGACCATCGCCTTCGGTCAGTTGGGCGTCTTCCTGGTCGGCCTGGTGCTGCTGGACCTGGTTCCCGGTCCACGGCTGGTCCCGCTCCGCCGCGGCCGTCGCTGGTTGCCGGAGGGGCTGCTGGTCGGGCTGGCCGCCGCGATCAAGCTCACTCCCGGCCTGTTCTTCGTCTACCTGTTGGCCATCCGGAGGTTCCGCGCCGCCGTGGTCGCGATCGCGACCATGATCATCACAGCGGTCCTGGCGCTGGTGATCGCACCCGGCCCGTCGGTCACCTTCTGGTCGCGGTTGGCGCACGGTGACACCGGGCTGGGCAGCAGCATCATCTACGAGATCAACCAATCGGTGCTCGGCGCGGCCACCCGGATCCTCGGCTACAACGCGATCGGCAACGGGGTCGGGCTCGCCGTCTCCGCACTGGCCGCCGTCCTTGGCGTCGTCGTCGCGGTCGCTTGGCACCGGCATGGCGACGAGGCCGCCGCTGTGTCGTTGTGCGGCTTGGCCACGCTGCTCGCCTCACCGGTCTCCTGGTCCCACCATTTCGTCTGGATCGCTCCGCTCGGCCTGTTGTACGCCACCCGCTCCCACTGGCCGACCTGGTACCGGATCATCGGCTTCCTGTTCGTCGGCTGGGTGGTGACGGCGCCGTACAAGTTCCTCAAGAGCGGCGACGACATCGAGAAGACCTACCTCTGGTGGCAGAACCTGATCGCCGCGATCACCCCGGCGCTCGGTCTGGTGCTGTTGGTGGCGTCGTTGCTTGCCCTGCGTGGCCGCCCTGCCCGCGGACCGTCGAGTCCGGCCATCCTCGATGACCAGCACAGCGAGCCGGGGCCCGACGAGAGCCGCCCCAACGACCGCAAACAATTGACACCTGCCACCTGAGGATCGTGAGAATTGTCATCGGCGCACGGTGCGCCGGCGCACAACACTGAACGGGTGCGAACCAAAATCCGACCCGTGATCATGCTCGCGGCACTCTCCCCGTTCGTCGCGGAGTTCCTGCTCGGTGACCAATACCTCGCCGGGTTGGCCGCCGCACCCCAACAGATCGTCATGTTCGTCATGTTCATGGCGTTCTACGGCATGGCCGCAGTCCTGATCCGTGAGCTGGCCCGCCGGCTGCGGATCGGCTGGACCGGTCTCCTCCTGCTGGCACTCGGCTACGGAATCTTCGAAGAAGGATTGATCACCCAGAGCCTGTTCAACCCGCACTATCTCGGACTGAGTCTGATCGAGCCGGGCTACCTGCCCGGGCTCGGCATCGGCGCACCGTGGACGGTGTTCGTGATCAGCCTGCACGTCATCTGGAGCATCGCCACACCGATCGCGATCACCGAGGCCTGGTACGGCCGCGCCGATCCCGGCGGGCGTGGCACCGAACCCTGGCTGGGCAGGATCGGCACGATCGTCTGCCTGGTGATCTTCGTCCTTGCCGCAGCAGCGACCGCCGTCTTCAGCGTCTTCTCCGATGACCATCACTTCGCCGCCCCGGCGTTGCGGCTCGCGGCAGCTGCGGTCGCCGCCGCCCTGGCCGTCGTCGCCGCGATCAGCCGGCGCCGCCGACAGACCCAGGCTGTCCCGGCGACGCTGCAGAGCACGGCTCTGTCGGCACTCTTCGCGGCAGTGGCCACCGGCGCCTTCCAGGTGGTCAACAAACTGCCCGGACTGTCGCCTTGGTTGGGCACCGCAGCCCTGCTGGCGATCTGGCTCGCCGCCGTGTTGATCATGAGGGCCTGGCACCGCCGCGGCAGCGGTCCGGTCCCCCTCGGCCTGGCGGCGGGTGCGGTGATCACCTACTGCTGGGTCGGCATGTTCCCCGCCGTCCGGGCTGGTGGTGCGGCGGACATCGAGCAGGTGGTGCTGGTGATCATCGCCCTGGCGATGATCGGCTGGACCGCTGCCCGGTCGTTGCGCACCGTGCAGCAACCCCGTCAAGAAAGATCTCCAGCCCTACGCTGAACGCCGCATCGGCGTCCGGTACCCGATCATGGTCCTGAGGTAACGCTCCGGCGACCCGGAGTTGATCATGGGCCTGCACCTCGGCGGCATGGCCGAGAACGAAATGGACCAGCGCGGCTGCCGCGGCCCGGGCTTCCGGGTCGGGCAGCCCCGCGCGGTCCATGATCTTGATCATCGATTCCAGCGGCTGCCCCGAGCCCGGCCGCAGTGCGTAACCGGCCGCCACCAGCTCAGCGCCGTCCCGGTGGACGAGCAACGCCCTGCGGAACGCATCACTGATCCCGGCCAGGTCGGCGCGCCACTCAGCTCCTCCACCAGGGCCGCTGTCGGCCCTCTCACTCGTGATGCTCCCGGTGATCACGTCCGACATCGCAGCAAGCAGTGTCTGTTTGTTGGCGAAGTGCCAGTACAGGCCCCCTGCCTGGACTCCGAGTTCGGCCGCGAGCCGGCGCATCGTCAGGTCGCCGAGGCCGTAGCGATCGAGGATCGCGAACGCTCCAGTGACCACGGCCTCGCGCGACAGCCTCATGGCTTGACGGTAGCGCAATTCGGCGGCTAACTTGAACGCCGTTCATGTTGAACATCGTTCAAGTCGTGGAGGCGGGAGTTGCTGGGATCCGCGGGCGCTGCCGCCGGACCGGTCCGGTTGTCCGGAGTGTCGGTGGTGCGGGACGGCCGTCCGGTGTTGCGGGACGTCGATCTCGCGCTGGACGACGAGCGGATCGCCGTCATCGGACTGAACGGCTCGGGCAAGAGCACCCTGGTCCGGTTGCTCAACGGCCTGGTCCGGCCCAGCTCCGGTGAGGTGCGGATCGGCGACCTGGTCGTCGGCCGGCACGACAAGCAGATCCGGCGCCTTGTGGGTTTCGTCTTCCAGAACCCGGAGAACCAGATCGTCATGCCGGTGGTCGCCGATGACCTTGCCTTCGGCTGCCGCAATCTCGGGCTGTCCCGGGCCGAGGCAGACCTGCGGATCGCGGCGGTGTTGGCCGGCCTCGGGTTGTCCGAACTGGCGGATCGCGAGTCCCACACCCTCAGCGGCGGTGAGAAGCAGCTTGTCGCACTGGCGGCCGTGCTGGTGATGGAGCCG
The DNA here is from genome assembly GCF_009707365.1 of Microlunatus sp. Gsoil 973. Classification (GTDB taxonomy): domain Bacteria; phylum Actinomycetota; class Actinomycetes; order Propionibacteriales; family Propionibacteriaceae; genus Microlunatus. Next base: position 500,544 of record NZ_CP046122.1, on the reverse strand, counting down.
TCGCTGATCATCTTCGACGAGCCGACGACGATGCTCGACCTGGCCAACCGTCGGCGGCTGCAGCGGGTGATCGACACCTTGCCGCAGCGGGCGATCCTGGTCACCCACGACCTTGACCTGGCGGCCGGATACTCGCGGGTGATCGTTTTGCACGACGGCCGCGTTGCCGCCGATGCACCGGCCGAGGAGGCCATCGCCTACTACCGGGACCTGTGTGATCAGGACCTGTGTGATCAGGACCTGCCTGATCAGGACCTGTGCGATCAGGACCTGGGTGATCGGAAGCAGGTCCGGTGAGCGGGCCGGACGGCGTACTCAACCGGATCCCACCGGCGGTCAAGTTCTCGGTTCTCTTCGGCGCCGGCATCGGGTTGTACCTGATCACCTGGTGGCCCGCGCTCGCAGGCACCCTGCTGATCGCGGTGGTCGCCCTGCTGGCCACCCGGGTGCCGGTCGCCCGACTGGTCCGCCCGATAGCCGGCCTGGTGATCATCATCGGGGCGGTCGTGATCATGACCGGTCTGACTGGAGGCTGGCCCGGCGCCCGGCTCAGCGGACTGCGGCTGATCACGCTGTGCCTGTTGGCGTACGCGATCAGCCTGAGCACCCGGTTCGCGGAGTTCCTCGCGGTGGTCGAGCGCATCGTCGCCCCGACGGCTCGCATCGGGCTGAACCCGGCACGGATCAGCCTCGCCCTCTCGCTGACGGTGCGGTTCATTCCGGACCTGCGCGACACCTACCAGGGGATCCGGGAGGCGCAATATGCGCGCGGCCTGCAGCACCGCCCGGTGGCCACGCTGGTGCCGTTGATCATCCGCACCCTGCAGTCGGCCGATCAGATCGCCGAGGCGATCGACGCCCGTGCCTACGACACGACCCAACCCACCGAGGAGCCATCGTGACCACCGTGAACGATCCACCCAACAGCACCGAGCGGGTCAGCAGCACCCGGAACACCGTGCTGATCGCGACCTTTGCCGCGCTGATCGCGGCCATGGGCCTGGTGCCACCGATCTCGATCGGGATCATTCCCGTACCGATCACCCTGCAGACCCTCGGCGTGATGCTGGCCGGCGCCCTGCTCGGGCCGGTCCGTGGGATGTTGTCGGCGCTGATCGTTGTCGTGCTTTCGCTGTGCGGGCTGCCGATCCTTGCCGGCGGCCGTGGCGGACTCGGCGTCCTGGTCGGACCCACCGGCGGGTATCTCGTCGGCTGGATCCCCGGCGCCCTGGTGGTCGGGCTGATCGTCACGCACTGGGCGATCCGGCGCCGCAACACCCTGGCTCGCTACCTCGCCGTGGCGCTGGCGGCGATCGTCGGCGGGATTCTGGTGATCTACGCCGTCGGCGTGCCGTGGACCAGCGTCGTCACCGGGCTGCCGCTGACCACGTCGGCGCTGGGGTCGCTGGTGTTCATCCCGGGCGATCTGATCAAGGCGGTGGTCACCGCCCTGGTGGCGGTGACCGTCCATCGCAGCTACCGGGGTCTGCTCGATCCACGGTCCTGACAGGATGGACCGGTGCGCGACATCAGCGATCTGGAGGACCTGGGCGGCCTGACCGGCGGGAATCTGCTGTGCGAGTGGACGGCACAGGGATTCGTCGACCGGCCCGCGGGCCGGGCCAGGGCGTGGGCGACCGACGACGGTGATGCGGTGGCGGTCGCCTGTCCGGCGCTGGCCACCAAGGACCGGATCGCTCTCTGCGGCTCGGTCGCCGGGGCGGCCGGCCTGATCGGACTGGTGATCGAGGAGGTCGGCCCGACCTTCCGGCCGATCGGGGATCCGACGCTGATCCGCAAGATCGCCGACATGGTCCAACTGCCCGATGGCCACCGTCTCCGGATCCGCGCACCCTTCGGCTGGATGGATCGCCGAGAACCCCTCGATCATGCCCCGAGCCGGGCGACCTGGCTCAGCGATGATCAACTCGACGACGTCGCGGAACTGCTGGACCGGGCCCACATCGACAGCGACGCCCAGCCGGGCGACCCGGGAGTTGAGGGCTGGGCAGGTATCCGTGACGACCACGACCGGCTGGTCGCCGTCGCCGGGCTCGGCTGGTCCGCACCGACCGTCGGCTATCTGGTCGGTGTCGCGGTCGACCCGGACCACCGGGGCCACGGCCTGGGCGAGCAGGTCTGCCGGTTGGTCGCCGACACTGCGATCACCGAGCGCGGTGCCGTCGGGCTGATGGTCGACGACGACAACGCCCCAGCCCGCCGGCTGTATGCCAAACTCGGGCTCGAGTATCGGCCCGTGCTGGCGTCGTACCTCCCGTCCGACCATTAGCCGATCGCTGGATCAGCGGGACTGCGGAAGCTTGACCGCGCCCTTGCGGGTCAACGGATTCGACGGCGGCGGCACCACCGGACCGATGTCCCCGTCGGGTGCCTGGTCAAGATCAACGATCACGGGGGCATGATCGCTCGGTCCCTTGCCCTTGCGTGCCTGGCGATCCACCCAGGCGGCCTTGACCCTGCCGGCGACCGGATCGCCGGCCAGGACCAGGTCGATGCGCATACCGAGATCACGATGGAACATCCCGGCCCGGTAGTCCCAGTAACTGAAGACCCGTTCGGTCGGCCAGTGCTCCCGGACCACGTCGTGCAGACCGACGTCGAGCAGCTCCTGCAACGCGGCGCGCTCCGGCTCGGTCACGTGGGTCTGCCCGAGGTAGGCCTCCGGGTCGTAGACGTCGGCGTCGGTCGGCGCGATGTTCATGTCGCCGCAGACCACCACGGCGCGTGGCCCGGCAGCGATCTGGTCGCGCAGCTTGGCCAGCCAGGACAGCTTGTACCGGTAATGGTCCGAATCGGGCACCCGGCCGTTGGGGACGTACAGCGAATGCACCCGGACCCCGGCACAGGTGGCGGCCACCGCCCGCGCCTCGACATGGGGGAATCCAGGGCCGTCGGGGATGCCGACCTCGACCTCGTCCAGGCCGACCCGGGACAGCACGGCGACGCCGTTCCACTGCGCCTCGCCATGCACGGCCGACTGGTAGCCGCGACGTTCCAACTCCGCGCCGAGCAGCCCGGCGAAGCCAAGATCATCGAGTTTCAGCTCCTGCAGGCAGACGACGTCGGGGGCGCGCTCGTCCAGCCAGGGCAGGAAGCGTGGCATCCGCTGTTTGATCGAGTTGACATTCCAGGTCGCGATCCTCACAACGCCCACCGTAGGGGCTAGTCTCCTGCGAATGAAGGCTCGACTGGTCGATGTGGCGCGGGAGGCGGGGGTCTCCCCGAAAACCGTGTCCAACTACCTGAACGGCTATCCGTTCATGTCCGAGCGGACCACAGAGCGGGTCCGGGCGGCGATCGACAAGCTCGACTACGTACCGAACCAGTCGGCGCGCACTCTCCGGACGGGGAAGATCGGGATCATCGGCGTGGCGCTGCCCAACCTGCAGGCGCCCTACTTCGGCGAGCTCGCGGCACTGCTCACCGAAGCCGCCGAGCAGCGCGGCTACACGTTGCTGATCGACCAGACCGGCGGCGACCTCGACCGGGAGCTGCGGGCGGTCCGCGGGATCGGACCGCAGGCGCTGGACGGACTGATCCTGTCCCCGCTCAAGCTGGCCGCCGAGGACGTGTCCGCCGCCCGGGATGCCCAACCACTCGTCGTCCTGGGCGAGTGGACCCACCCGGCGGGCGTGCCCTACGTGGGCGTCGACAATGTCGCCGCAGCCCGAGCGGCGACCCAACACCTACTCTCCCTCGACCGTCGGCGGATCGCAGCCATCGGCACCATCAGCGACACCCCACGCGGAACCTGGGGCGTCCGGATCACCGGCTACCGCGACGCGCTCACCACGGCCGGCCTGGCGACCGACGAACGGTTGGAACCGCGGGTCGCGAACTTCCACTTCGACCAGGGCGCGTCGGCGATGAGCCGGCTGCTCGACCTGCCCGAACGTCCGGACGCGGTCTTCTGCTTCTCAGACATGCTGGCGATCGGTGCCCTGTCTGTGCTGCACCGGCAGGGGGTGCGCGTCCCCGACGACGTCGCGGTGATGGGCTGGGACGACATCACCCAGGCACAGTACGCCTGGCCGCCCTTGACGTCGGTCAGGGCGCAGACCGACGTCGTGGCCCGGACGGCCGTCGACTATCTCCTCCGGCAGATCGACGACCAGCCCATCGAGCAGACCGATCAGTACGTCGACTTCGAGATCGTCGTCCGCGACAGCACCATCGGTCGCGCCGCCTGACGACGTTGATCAACGGTCGCAGCCGCCCTCCTTGTCGGGCCGGGACGACGGCCGGGCGATGTCCTCGGTTCCCTTGTAGGCGTACGGATCCTCACCGGCGACCATGATTATGTCGCGGTAGTCGGCAATGCCCATGTGCTCGCCCTCCCGCGGCCCGAACCACGGCAGCAGCGACTCCGCACTCATGTAGTGATTGGTCAGCGCCCGGCGGTAGCCGTGCTTACCGGAGTTCTGCAGCGAACGATGCAGCAGGTAGCCGTTGAAGATCACCGCCGTGCCGGACGGGATCTCCACCGGGATGGAATCCTCATCCGTGTAGGGGAAGTCGTACGCCTCGGTGCTGCAGTCGAAGCGCGGGTCGTCCTGCTCCCGGGCCGGATAGATCACACCGCGGGCGTGCGAACCGGGCAGCACCCACAGGCAGCCGTTCTCGATGGTGGCATCGTCCAGGGCGACCCAGACCGCGGTCAGCGAGCGATCCCGGGTGGGGATGAAGAACTCGTCCTGGTGCCACGCCTGGCCGGGCTTCCCCTCGGACTTGATGAACAGCATCGACTGCATCGCCTTGACGTTCGGCCCGATGACCTTGGTCAGCGCGTCCACGATCCGCGGTTCCTTCAGCGCCGCCAGGCTGGCCTGGGACACCTTGTGCGGGTAATGGATGCAAAGATACTGCCGCAGCACCGCCTCGTCGTCGTCACGGGCGGCGGCGACCGCCTGTTCGCGGGCCAGGATGGCACTGGCGTCGGGTCCCCGGAAGCTGATCTGGCCGAGATCACCGCGACACAGCTTGAGCGCATCGTCGTTGACGGCCTTGACCTGCTCGGGCGTCAACGCGTCGCGCAGCAGCGCGAAGCCCTCCCTGGCGAAGTGCTCGACGAAGTCCTCGTCGGCCCGGTCGAACAGTGGCACGCGCGTCGTCGCAGTTTCGATCATGGACCAACCGTGTCATCCCGGCCCACGCTCGGCAATGAGCGAGGCTGACCGATCACTATCTGATCCTGACATCGGTTCGACCGGGCCGCAGCCGTGCCGCGGACGGTACATTGCTGGCGTGGATGTCCCGGTCGGCTTCGATCCGCGCCTCATCCTGGGCCTGAACCTGGTCGGAACGTTCGTCTTCGGACTCAGTGGCGGGCTGGCGGCCGTCCGTGCCCGGCTCGATCTCCTCGGCGTCGTGGTGCTTGCCGGGGTCGTCGCGTTGGCAGGCGGTGTCATCCGCGACCTGCTGATCGGTGTTCCTCCCGCCACCTTCCGCGACTGGCGCTACCTGGCGGCCGCCGGCATCGCCGGCCTGGTCTGCTTCCTGGCCGGATCGGTTCTGTTGCGGGTCGAGCGTGGCGTGATGGTCTTCGACGCCTTCGGCCTCAGCCTGTTCGCGGTCACCGGCGCAACCAAGGCCCTGCAATCCGGGCTGGGTCCGGTCCAGGCCGTACTGCTGGGGATGATCACCGGCATCGGCGGCGGTATGGTGCGGGACCTGCTGCTGCGTGAGGTGCCGACCGTCCTGCGCGAGGGCCTGTACGCGGTCCCGGCCATGTTGGGCGCCGCAGTCCTGGTGCTGGGGCATGAGATCGGCAGTACCAGCCCGCTGTTCCCGACCCTCGGCGCGCTGGTCTGCGTGATCGTTCGACTTCTCGGCGTCAGGTACGGCATCAGGCTGCCGTCGGCGGGTCGCTAGCGACCGGGCATGATCATCGGCGAATGGACGGCGAGCGGCGGGAGACCGAGCTCTTTGATGATCAGGTGACCGGTGATCGCGTCGATCTCGATCTCGATCGGGAACCAGCCGACGTCGACGAACGGATTCCCGTCGTCCGCGACCGCCGACGGTTGCGGCTGGGCTGCCGGATGTGACCTCCCGCGGATCAGCACGATCAGCGCCTCGCCGCCGTCGCAATCCAGGTTGTCGACCTGGAAGGCGACCTGGGTGGGCCGGGCCAGGTCGGCAAGGGCGTCGTGCGGCACGGGCTGCAGATCGATGACCGGATCGAGGAAGATGTAGTGGACCGGCGCCACGACGTGGCCCGAGGGCGATGACCAACCAACCCGACCCGTCGACCCGGCGGCGAGGAACGCACGGCACTGACCGGCGTCCAGTGGAATCATGATGTCGCTGTGTGCAGTCATTGGCAGACCTAGAAGTGCGGTATCGATGAGGTTCCGCCTGGGTCCGGGGCGCAAACCTGCAGGGTGTTCTCCCTGTGCCGGCGGTCGGCCGGATCAGGTGATAGGAGTCGCGAGATGGTCCCCGGACCCCAGTTCTCATCCAACGGGAACCGGGCGCCGGATGCGCAGGGTCCTTGGACCCGAATCTGCCGGGCCGTTCGTCGTTGAGGCAGCTCGGGACCGGTCAGCTCCCGGGCTCGAGACGCGCCCAGATCTCGGCGAGGTGCCGGAGATCGTCGTCGTCGAGTCGGTCGAAGAACAGCCGCCGCAGATCGCTGTGCTGTTGCCGCCAGGCCTTGCGGAGGAGCGCCCGGCCCTGCGTCGTCAGCACCACGGTGTAACCGCGGCCGTCATCTGCCGCGCGCTGTCGTTGGATCAGTCCACGACGTTCGAGCCGGTCCGCGAGCCGGGAGAATCCGCCGATCGACATCACTCGTCGCTGGGCGAGTTCGGACATACGCATCCCGCCACGGCCGGCCTCCCCGAGCAGTGCCAGCACGCTGTACTCGGCCATCGACACGTTCAGCGAAGCCAGGTTCGCCTCCACTTCGCGCCAGATCCGATCGTGGGTGTACAGGAAGCCGCGCCAGGCGCGATCCTCGAGCTCCCCCAGCTTCTCCGTCGCCACGATCGCCAACGGTAGCCGACCCGGGACCGGATCGTCCCGAATAGGGGAATATTTGCTTGTGCAAGCAGATTACTGCGAGTGGCGGCCGCACCGGGCGGCCGGCACCCGGAAAGGAATTCCCATGTCGTTCGAGATCGGCATCATGACCTTCGGAGAGGTTGCCAGGGACCCGATCAGCGGTGATCTGCCGTCGCCGCGCCGGCGGGTGGCGGACTCGATCGAGCAGGCGAAGCTCGCCGACGAGGTCGGATTGGATGTGTTTGGAGTCGGCGAACATCACCGAAGCGACTTCGTCGGATCGGCGCCGGCGGTCCTGCTCGCGGCGGCGGCGCAGGCGACTCGGACCATCCGGCTCACCAGCTCGGTCACGGTGCTCAGCTCAGAGGACCCGGTGCGGGTCTGGGAGCAGTTCGCGACCATCGACCTGCTCTCTGCCGGCCGTGCCGAGATCATCGCCGGACGCGGCTCGTACACCGAATCGTTCCCACTGTTCGGCTATGACCTGGCCGACTACTCCGAGCTGTTCCGCGAGAAGCTCGATCTGCTGCTCAAGATCAGGGAGCAGAACCCGCTGACCTGGTCCGGGCGCTTCCGCCCCCCGCTGACCGATGCCGACATCGCGCCACGCGCCGTCGGCAGCACCATTCCGATCTGGGTCGGTGTCGGCGGGTCACCGGCCTCGGCGATCAGCACCGGCCGACTCGGCCTGCCGATGGCGCTGGCGCTGCTGCTCGGGCCGATGACGTTCCATCAGGAGACGGTCGAGCTGTACCGGGCGGCCGCCGCCCAGGCCGGCCACGACGCCGGGACGATGCCGATCAGCATCAACGTGCACGGCTACGTCGGCAGTACGAGTCAACAGGCCCGCGACGTCATGTACCCGTCCTTCGCGCAGGGCATGATGGACAACAACCATCAACGGGGCAAGGGATTCCTGCTGCCGCGTGCCGCGTTCGACGCCCAGGCCTCTGCGGCAGCCGGCTTGATCGTCGGCAGCCCGCAGGAGGTGATCGACAAGTTGCTCGGCTATCACCAGCTGTACGGCCTGAACCGAGCGATCATCCAGATGGGCTTCGGTGGCATGGCTCAGCAGCAGCATCTCGAGGCGATCGAACGGCTCGGCACCGAGGTCGCACCGGTGGTGCGCCGCGAGATCGGGGCGCGGACGATGGTGTCGGCATGACCACCGCGTCAACCGAACGGGCTGCCGCTACGGCGGCGGACAAGACCACCGCATCTGATGCCACTGCGACTGATGCCGCTGCGGGCGCTTCACTGCGTGTCGTGGTGATCAACGGCAGTCCCCACGAGAAGTCGAAGACGATGGGACTGGTCAACGTCATCCTTCAAACGCTGTCGACGCTGCTGCCGATCACCGTTGAGCGGATCGATGTCTACCGGCTCGGCGCGTCCTTCGGACTGACCACCGACCGTGAGGACACCGACGCCGAACTCGAGGCGACGCTGCAGCGTGCCGAACACGCCGATCTGCTGATTGCGGCCGTGCCGGTGTACCGCGGCTCCTATCCGGGAATGTTCAAGCATTTCTTCGATCTCGTCGACCAGTACGCGCTGGCCAACAAGCCCGTACTGCTGGCAGCGACCGGCGGCGGCGATCACCATGCACTGGTTTTGGAACACGCGCTGCGTCCGCTCTTCGGCTTCTTCCAGGCGCTGACCATCCCGGTCGCGGTGTTCGCCTCCGCCGGCGACTTCGACGGCAAGGTGCTGCTCAACCCGCGGGTGTACGGACGGATCGAGGTGGCGCTCACGGATGTGGCCGACCTGCTCCGCTCGAAGTGTTGCGGCACCGGCGCCAGGTGACCTTGGGCCCTGGACCCGCCATTGCGGCCCGGCAACCCTGAGAGCGTGGAATGGGACCTGGTCACGCTCGAGAAGCCCGACGACGTCAACGTCATCGTGGGACAGTCGCACTTCATCAAGACAGTCGAGGATCTGCATGAGGCTCTGGTCGGCGTGGCTTCGCAGCTCTTGTTCGGTATCGCGTTCTGCGAGGCCTCCGGACCGCGGCTGATCCGCAGGTCGGGCAACGACGACGACTTGATCAATCTCGCCATCGCGGCAGCAACCCGGATCGCTGCCGGCCACGTCTTCGTGATCATGCTTCGCCAGGGCTTCCCGGTCAACGTTCTCAACCAGGTCAAGCAGGTGCCTGAGGTGTGCACGATCTTCTGTGCAACCGCCAATCCCCTGCAGATCCTGGTCGCGGTCAGCGACCGGGGCCGCGGCGTTGCCGGAGTGATCGACGGCGAGCCGCCGCTCGGGGTCGAGACCGAGTCCGATGTCGCCGACCGTCACCAACTCCTGCGCACCATCGGATACAAGCTCTAGATGTGATGTCCAGGGGGGTTGTCCCGCGGTTCGCGGTGGTCCGCGGCCGGTCAGGGCATCAGCGCGATCCGTTTGTGAACCTCGCCACCGATGTGCGTGGTGTCGCTGGCGACCCACAGGCCACGTGATGTTACGAGCAGGTCCTTGCCCCCGACACCCCTGTTCTTGGTCGGATTCCAGGGCAGCGCACGGCCGGTTTTCGGGTTGATCGCGCCGATGCCCGGTCGCCTCACTGCACCTTTACCCGCGGTGTCCTTCCCGTGCGGGTTGTTCAGCCAGCGGTTGTGTCCCTGCACGTAGACGGCACGGTCGGTGACCGCCACCGAGTGGAGCGTGTCGCCGCCGGTGTAGTTGATCCAGGTCGGCCGGCGCGGAGACAGCTTCGCGGTCTCGAACCGGGCGGCGGCATCGCACAGTGTCTTGCCGATCTGACCCGACTTCGGCACATACCCGGTCGAGGCGAACACGAAGTATCTCCCGTCCGGGGAGAAGTCGACATCGCGCATGTAGTCGGGAAGCTCGGACGCCGAGCACATCCGTTTCAAGGGTGCGTAGCGCCAGGCACTCACCCTGGCTGCTGTCGGTCCAAGGTTGAGCATGAAGGCGCGGTAGTGGGTCGCGCCGCCGACTTTGCTGAAGTTCCCCACACCGACCAGTCGAGTGCCGGCCGAGTTGACGGCGAACCGGTACACCTCAACCGGACCGGCGTTCCACGCGACGCTGCCCCTCACCGTGATCCGGAGGTACTTGGTCCCTGCGCCCGTGACGCGGCGGATCGACTTGATCTTCTTCGGGAAGGTGCCGGAGATGATCAACCGGCCCTTCACGATCGCAGCGTCTGTGACCTGCCCCTTGGTGAGCCGGGCATTGAACGCCCTGTCCACCGCACCGGTCGTCGCGTTGATCTTGGCCACCCCCGCCGGGCGACGCCGTTCACGGCGGTGAACGATCCGCCGATGTAGAGCCACTTACCGCTCGGCACGATCGCCCAGACGTCCCCGTTGACCTTCGGTGCGAATGACCGCGAGATCGCCCCGGTCGCTGCATCGAAAGCCAGAATCCTGCTGCGGCTGAACGTGCCGGCCGGCGCCGTACCGGTCGCTGCGGTGACCGAGGTGAACGAGCCGCCCACGTAGAGCATGCCGTTGGCTTCTGCAGCTTTGTACGCGGCTCCGTTCTTGATGTTCGGCGTGTAGTTCGCCGGGTTGGCCGACACCACCCGTCCGATGGCCGGCGAGGCGTCGGCCGTCCCGACACCGGTCACGGCGATCGCGGCCGCAACCCCGGCGGCCGCAATTCCGCGCAGCACGGACTTCCGCATCCGAATCATGACCGTCGACTTCGACCCCTGCGTCAGTGGGAATTGCCTGGATGTGCCAGGTTGTGAATCTCCCACGCGTATCCGGGACCTTGCTCGTCCGCCGCTTGGACGCGGACATAACCTCCCCGGGACGTGTCCAGTGGATAGCAATCACTGGAGTTGCACGCCTTCACTTCTTGTCCCCAGTTGGCCGGAGCGGCGTAGGCCGGTGTCAGCCCGACGAGACCGATCAAGATCGCAGCGGCTACTACCGACAGAACTCTCCTCATGATGTTCCCCCTACCAGGAAAGAGATCCCGCAAGATCATCCGGTCGCGCGCCTCCCCCAAAGCGCTTCGACGACCCGTTCCTGGACGTGTCCATGCTAGGTCAGTCGGCGCGGCCGCGTTCCCCGTTCGTGGGGATGCCTCAGGAATGTGACACAGGAACTTGACATCGACCCCGGAGTAGGATGGCTCCACGCCGATGCCAGCCGGTGTCAGCAATACATCGCCACCCAAATGTCATGGCGCATCTCCCTGCGAAGGCCTTCAGCAAATTGTCTGGACTCGGAGCGAATGCGGCCGACCGGTGCAATAGGTCACGGATTGGTAAATACGCCACGGGGGCACGACGGCAGGACTAAGTTCCCGCTCAGAGCAGGGACGAGTTCCCTGGGCGCCCCGTCTCGTTCCTCGTCACATCACCCGTGACCCATAGGGGAACCATGCGCAGATCCATTGCCATGCTCGCGACGGCTGTCGCGTGCCTCTTCGCCTTCGCCGGCACAGCGAAGGCGGACCCACCGGGACCACGCTTGTCCGGGGCGATCTTCACCTCGGACGTCAGCGGTGTCCCGGTCAACCTCAACCAGTACGGCGCCAAGGATGACGTCTACCTCAACGGGGGACCCGGCATCAACGCCCCCGACGATGCGGCCGGGCTACCGGCAGGCACCTACACCTTCCAGGTCACCGACCCATCGGGCAAGACCCTGCTGTCAACTGACGACATCAGCTGCCGGCAGTTCACCGTTGACGCCAGCGGAGTGATCCAGAACGTGAGCGCAGCAGGATCCTGCGCGCACAGCACCGGCACCGATGGCGAGGATTTTGGAATCACGGTCCAGCTGTTCCCGTACAACGACACGCCCAACCCGGGCGGTGTCTACAAGGTGTGGGTAACGCCGACAGATCAGCTGGATTGCAAAGCGGCCGGCAACAAGCACTGCTTCGTGCCGCGATACAGCAAGACAGACAATTTCAAGGTCAAGAACAACGTGCCGGTGGAGATCGACACGACGTTCTCCAAGCCGGGCATCAGCGGTTACATCGATGGCCTGGGCGTGATCTGGACTGACACGCTTGGCGCATCCAACGCCAAGTACTCCGAATACAACCCGAGCATTCTGGCGTTCCATGAGGCCCACGTCGAGGCCACCGAACCCGGCACCCATAAGATCGCGATCACCGATCAGCCGGGCTGCACCATCGCCAGCGTCCTCGGACCGGACGGCAAGAATTATCGTCCGAACAAGGGAGCTGTCACCGTCAGCGTGACCGTCTCCAAGGATGTCGTACACGAGGCCACGTACTTCCTCCGCGTGACCTGCGCGTCGTAGCCTCTCGGCAATCCCATCGACGAAGTAGTGCGTCGGCGAGCCACATTGAAGGCTCGTCGGCGCACCGTCAGAGTTTCTTCATCTTTCGGTACGGGCTGGCGACGCGCACCCTGTGGGCCGCGAACTCCACGGTCACGGCGCTGTCCTCAGCACCGGTGACGCGCCCTAAACCATAGGTGTCGTGAGAGACCCGGTCGCCGAGGACGAACCGGTCGACAACTGGTTCGGGCTGAGGCTTGAACGGGCTGGTGGCCAGGTGTGGTCGGCTGGGCCCAGATCTTTTCGTCATCAAGGCCAGTATGCTCCCTCGCGCGCGAAATGCCGCTACCCCCGCCAGCGAGGAAGCTGATCCCTGCTCTCAGCACCGGTCTTCGCAAGCATGCTGCTGACGTGTGTCCAGACCGTACGAACCGAGATGTACAGCCGCACCACAGCCGTCCGAACCCCCGAGTGTCCGCCTCGATGAGCGGGGTGCGAGGCAAGCCGCGCGGAGGGACGTGCGAACGCCTCGACGGAAAGTAGCCGTGTCTTTCCGAGGCCGGCCTTACCCCGTGATGAGGATGCCTTGACCACGAGCGCCCGCGGCCGACTTGATCACCTCGGTGACCGCCGAGAGCTGCCGGTGGCGGGCGCCAAACGGGATGTCGGAGCCATGACCGAATTGTGAACCCGTCGCCGGACCGACGCAGCCAGTACGGAGTCACGACCGATGGCGATCGGCTAGATCCGTGTTCGGTCGGGTCAAGATCCGTGCCCGGCGCGGATACGGCCGGGTTCTCGGCAAAGAAGGATCCCCAGCATGGACACACATCGCAACGCGATGACGCCACAGTGAGAAGGCGATGAAATGACCAACAGCCAACCACCGAATGATCTGGACCGGTTGCGGCCTCACTCGGCCAGCCCGGCATTGGTCGGGATCGAGGTCGTTGTCATCACGGCCGCGATCGTGCTGGCGATTGTCCTGGTCGGCAAACCGATGCACCTGTCACTGGTCCCACCGGGAGATGCGGGTGCCAGACCGGCATCAGTGCCACAGATTCCCAAGGCAGCCCCAGCTCCGAAGGCAGCACCGTCGGTGCGCCTCGACCCGGACACTGGGAAGTTCTCGATGGACGGTATCCAGGGCACGCTGCCGGCCGGCGCGTGCCTCCGGAAGGGATCCTTCAACATCGGAGCCCCCGGGGCTGGCGGATGTTTCGGTAACAGCTGCAATCCGAACCTCGTCGGTCAGCATCCGCTCGAAGACGGCATCCCCTGGGGAGCGGAGTTCGAGGTCGTTCAGGTCGAAGAAGCACTGGAGGGCAGGAGTATCGAGCAGACCGCGGACAAGATCCTGTCCTATTGGCGGCAGTACACGATCTTCTACACCGACGTCAGCGGTCCGGTCACCGTGAGAAACGAAACGAAGCGCACGCAGACGACAAACCTCCCACGGCCGGCAAGTATCATCACCGCCGAACTGCATTACCACAAGCCCGGGCTGAAGATCAGTTACGACCACTTCTACCTGCGCGTGGTGAAGGGAAGCTTCGGCAACTACACGGCCTTCGTCGCGGCCTGGTCCGACAATGCCGGCGCTGATACCGCAGAGTCGATTCAGGACTCGATCAACAGTCTCGAGATCATATAGCCGACAATCTCAAGCAGTGACAAGCCGGGCGCGACCGTCGCCCGGCTTGTCACTGGGCGATTTCGGCTCCGCGGGTGGTGATTCCGATTCGGGCCGGTGCCGCACGGAGGAACCGTTAAGCTGGTCCCCAACCCCAGTTTCGGCAATGAGCATCACAATGAGCAATGACGAAGTTCGGCCTCAGGCCTTGGTTGGACTCTTCGACCGACTCCTTGCGCAGCTCGTGGTACATGCCTCCGTCGCGCTCATGGTCAGCCACCATCACCACGACGAGGCGTTCTGATCCACCGCTATCCACTACGTCACGTAGCAGCCCAGCCAGTTCTTGATGGCGTCCGTCGTCGACGGCGTCAAGGAATGACTGTTGGTCCGGCGTTAGTGCGAACCGTGCAGCGATGTACCCTCGCCAGTCACGCAATACTGAGTCAATGGTCGCCTTATCTTGCTGATGGCTGAATGAATGAGCGATATGCACCATCTTCATTGCATCAAAGGAAGTCTTGTCGGAGGACGATCCCGCTTCCTTTGCCCGCGGTGCCTGACCCGGATCCATGTTGGACATGAAGACCACTCCCTCGAAGTTGGAAGCCTCGATCAGGAAGACAGTGCATCGGGCACGCCATGTATACCTGCCGATTGACAAAACGTAGGCGTATACACCGGTTTCAGTGTCGAAATGCGATCATGTCACATTCTGCACTGCTTCGTATAGCTATGCTGATTGAGTAGTCGAGCAAACCGATAGAGTCCTAGGTCCCTAACATCGATCCGCAGAGTTGATCTGGCGATCCTTTGATCTGCAGAGGATTCCTCCACTGGCTGGCCATGAACTCTGCCCTGCTGTCTCAGCGCGCGGGTAGCCCATCAGATGCCCGGTGGCTGGGAGCCTGTCGGGTGAGTCCCCTTTGTCGATCACAACAACCAGTGGGGCGGGTGGGGCTCGAACCCACGACCCAGGGATTATGAGTCCCCTGCTCTGACCGGCTGAGCTACCGCCCCGGAACAGCGCGAGTCTAGCGGTGCCATTAGGTTGAGGTTGCGAGCCGACCACGGACGATCGGAGGACAGTGATGGAATACCGACAACTCGGCAGATCCGGACTTCGGGTCTCGACACTCACGTTGGGGACGATGACGTTCGGTCAGGGCGACACCTCCCTGATCGGCACGGTGGACGAGGCCGGCGTACGCAGGCAGGTCGACATCGCGCTGGACGCCGGGGTCAACCTGATCGACACCGCGAACATGTACAGCATCGGTGCCTCGGAGACCTTGGTTGGCAAGGCGATCAAGGGTCGCCGTGATCAGTTGCTGATCTCCACGAAGGTGCGCTTCCCGATGGCCGACGGACCCAATGACGCGGGTCTGTCCCGGCACCACATCCTGCAGCAGGTCGAGGCCAGCCTGGGCCGTCTTGGCACCGACCACATCGACATCTACCACGTCCACGAGTGGGACGGGCAGACGCCGATGGAAGAGTACCTGGAGACCCTGGACACCCTGGTCAAGTCCGGCAAGGTCCGCTACCTCGGCGTCTCCAACTTCGCCGGCTGGCAGCTGATGAAGGCGCTGTCGATCTCCGACGCCCACAACTGGCAGCGCTTCGTCTCCAACCAGATCTACTACTCCCTTGAGGGCCGGGACGCCGAGTACGAGTTGATCCCGCTGTCGGTCGACCAAGGCCTCGGCGTGATGGCCTGGGCACCCCTGGCCGGCGGCCTGTTGACCGGCAAGTACCGCCGGGACCAGCAGCCGGAAGAGGGTCGCCAGCTGACCGACTGGGGCGAACCGCCGATCCGGAACCCCGAGAAGCTGTGGGACACCATCGAGCTGCTGGTCAAGATTGCCGACGGTCACAGCGCCTCGCCGGCCCAAGTGGCATTGACCTACCTGTTCAAGAAGACCGGTGTGACCACCCTGGTCATCGGCGCTCGCCGCGAGGAACAACTGATCGACAACCTCGGTTCGGTCGACGTCCGGCTGAGTGATGACGAGCTGGATGCTCTGGATGAGATCAGCGCACCGGAGTTGATCTATCCGCACTGGCACCAGGCCAAGGCCGTCGGTGACCGGTGGAGCCCCGCCGACCTTGCGCTGCACGGTCCCAAGCGGCCCGCCTGAGGCTCGGATGCTTCGGTTGAACTGAACCGCCCACTGCTCCGTCTCCCCCGGTGACTGCGTCGACAGGCGATGCACGATCCTCCCGGAGACGGACATGGGCGTTCGGGGAGCGGCAGCGGCCGCCCTGGTGTTCTCATCGGTCGTGCTCGCAGCGTGCTCGTCCGGCGGCGGCAGTAACGGTACCGGCGGCGGGGCGGTAGGAGGGTCAGCTGCCCCGCCGTCCACGCCGGGCGGTTCATCGCCGCCGGCCGCCTCGGCCCCGGCCTCAACCCCTGCTGCCGGGGCCGCGGCGTTGCAGACCCTGTCCTCCCAGCTCGGGACGATCATCGTCAACGGTCAGTTGATGACGGTCTACGTCTACGACAAGGACAGACCGAATTCCGGCAAGAGTTCCTGCACCGGCAGCTGTGCGTCGGCGTGGCCCGAGGTGACAACCGACTCCAAATCACCGAAGGTCACCGGCATCACCGGGAAGGTCGGCACGATCACCGGCGTGGACGGCAAGACCCAGGTGACCATCAACGGGCGACCGCTCTACACCTTCGTCAAGGACTCCGGTCCCGGCGAGACGAAGGGGCAGGGCTACGGGGGCGTCTGGTGGCTGGTCGGACCGGACGGCAAGAAGATCACCGCGACGCCGACCGCGAGTTCCTCGCAGGATGATTCCGGCGGCTACAACTACTGAGCGGGCAGGCACAGATCAGGCTGCGGTGCCGACGGTCCGCCGGGATTGCACCGCCGCCTGCCACACACCGGCACCGAAACTCCCCCGACCGAGATCGATCGTTCCGGCGGACGTGGTGATCAGAACCCGACCGAACCTGGTCCTCCAGACCCACCGGCCGGGTTCGGGCTGTCGCAGGGACACTCGTCCGTGCGTACGGAATCGGTGCTCCCGTCGCCCGAGCGGACCAAGATCATCCGGCTCGGTCGGTCCGCCCCGTGCGTACGGGATGGTGTGGTCGAGATCCTTGTTGCGGGACAGATTCGTCGAGTACGGAAAGACGCTCGCCGGTGACCGCAGGTGCATGATCTCGCGCATCGGGTCGGGGATCTCATAGGCGTCGACCGGAATACTCCGCGCGACGTCGATCACCGGCTTCACGATGATCTTGGACCCGCTGCCGAACCAGGTGCGCAGCTGATCAAGGAGCACCGGTCCAGCCTGTTCGCTGCGGACGACCGCGGAGCCTCCGGTGGCCCAGTCCTCTTCAGAGACGTGGAAATACAGCGTTGTCGGGCACAGCAGTTTCATCGGATCGATGGCGCGCAGCAGAGTCTCGAGTGCCAGCTGTCTGCGTTGCACACGCCCTGAGTCCAGGTGATCATCAGGGAGTGTCACCGGTGCGTTGTCAGGCACCGGCTGGACCTCGACCGGCTCGTACACCGGAAGTTCGTCTGCGTCATCGGGACGCAGCTCTGGATCCGGCTGGTCGTGCGGAGCTTCCGTGACGGTATCGGCCGGTGCGTCGGGAACGGCCAGCGATCGGGGATCGGGTTCGAAGGTGCTGACGTAATCCTCGAACAGGTCCGGCTGGGCGTGCTCAACGAGGATCTTCGATGCTAGCAACGGATTCCGCAGCAGCCCCAAAGCTGTAGCCCGCCACTCCTCACGAGTCCTGGCATTGCGGTAGGCGACGCCGGGGATCGGCCGCGGTGAGCTCATCAGGATGTCGGCGAGCCGGTCGACCGTGGCGTCCAACCCGATCGCATCCGGAGCATCAAGCTTCGCGTAGACACCTTTGATCCCGTACTCGGTGGACTGCGAGGTCTTCACGAACCGCTCCCGCGCGGCGGCCTCGATCCGCTTCTTGACGGCCGCCGCGTCGACCCGCAGGATGGCCGCATCGAGCAGGGTCTCGAAGCGTCCGCGCGGGATGGCGAGCACCTTGTCAGCGAGGTGCCGATCGATCTCCAGCGCCTGTGCCTTGGAAAGTTCGCGGGTCTTGCGCGCCACCGATCGGACGGTCGGACCGGGCGCCTCACCGCGCAGCACCAGTTGCCATAGTCCGGGGAACCGGTACTGCAGATCCTGCGCGTCGGCCATCAGGCAGGTCGCCTGGTAGATGCTCATCCCGATCTCGGGAGCAAGTTCGTCCGGCGCGAACTCGGCAACCAGCGGTGTCCCCGGGCCGCCCAGCCGCACCGCTCGCTCCCCCACCATCGCCAACCGGGTACTGCCGGCGCGCGGCAGCGTGTCCGGCGGATACAGGGTCGCGAAGTGGGCCGCCAAGATCAACTGGCGGTCCTGCGCCCAGATCTCCTCGCCGATGCACTCGGACAACAACGCGGAGGTCTCCGCGGCGTCCATGTCGTACACCGGTGTCTCGAGCATGGCTTCACCGTATCCGCCGCCTCCGACACTTCTGACCGCCAGATGTTGTCAGCACAAAAGGTGTGTTGTCCGTTGTTGATCATCGATATCGGTGTCGAAGTGGGAGACGACCCGACAGGTGCGGTCGTTCGGGAGACGTACGAAGAGTGCGGTTTGGTGTTGGCCGAACCCGTTTACCTCGGATCGTTCGAATGGCAGACCGATGCTCCAAGCCTGATCCGGAACTTCTTCTGGCTGCAAGTGCCGATCGACACTGCCGATCACTGGGAGCATCGGGTCAGCCCGGACGACGCCCTGGCACGCGCCCTCCGTCACCCGGGCTGAGCGGCCCGTTCCGCGGTGCTGCGGACGATGCAGAACTCGTTGCCTTCGATGTCGACGAGTGTGACCCAACCGGTTCCGTCGGGGCCCGACGGATCGGGCGTGCGATGATCCCCGATCAGGGTCGCACCGAGGGCGATCAGCCGCTCGACCGTCTCGTCGCGGGTGCTGTCCTCCGGTTGAAGGTCCAGATGCAGGCGGTTCTTGACCGTCTTGGCTTCCGGCACCGGTTGGAACAACACCCGTGATCCGTCGGCCGACACCAGCAACCACTCGGGATCGCCAGGGGCGTTGGGATTCTCGGGATCATCCTGCCAACCGAATGCCTCGGCCCAGAACCGCCCGACGCGCTCGGGATCATGACAATCCATCGTGATGGCCTGAATTCGTACCTTCATCCCGACGACGCTGCCATGTCGGGTCTTTGATCGCCAGTGGTTTGCCCGTCGATCTCTAGGCTTGTGCCGGCGCGTCGCCGTCCAAGGCGTCGGCCAGCGCGGTCAGCCAGTGAGCCACCCCGGCAGGGCCGGCCGTGACGAGGTCGGCGTGGATGAGCAATGAGTCCTCCTCGTGGGAGGCCGAGCAGATCAACAGCCCGGGAGTGCCCTGTTCGCGAAGATCACGAACGGCGTCGAAGGCCGGCAGATCGCCAAGATCATCCCCGATGAAGATGATCTGCTCGGCCCCGGTCTCGGTGACGATGTTCCGTACGGCGTCCCCCTTGTCGCTGCCGTCCGCCCGGATCTCCAGGACGAACTTGCCCGGCTCCAGCTTCAGCCCGTGCTTGTTGGCAAGATCACCAAGCGCCGGAACCAGTGCGGTGAAGGCGCCGGCCGGGTCGGCCAGTTCCCGGGTGTGGACACCGATCGCCCGCCCCTTGTGCTCGATCCGGGCGTCGGACAGGTCGAGTTCGGCCAACAGGTCGGGCAGCTCCGCCTCGACCTGGGTCACCGCGACCGGCTCGGGTTCGGCGCCGAAGCGATCACCGTCGGCGTCCCACCGTTCGGCACCGTACTGGCCGAGCACCACCATCCGGTGCAGCCCGGGATGCCGGTCGAAGCCGCCGAGCCGGACAGCGGTCCTGGCGGGTCTGCCGGTGATCACGACGATGCCCAGGACGAGATCACCCAGCCTGGCCAACGCGTCAACCGCCGCTGAGTCGGCCCGAGCGTTCTCGGGATCGGGGACGATGGGCGCGATCGTGCCGTCGAAGTCGAGTGCGACCAAGGTCTTCGAGGGATTGGCGATGATCGCCTGCAGCGCGTCGCGACCGGCATCGGTGAGGGTTCCGCTGTCGCCGACGAGGCCGCTGGGTAACTCTTCGCTCACGCGGACAAGAGTGGCAGATGCCCTCAGCGGGTAATCAATCGGTACAAGGTAGGGTCGGGACGGACGAACTGGGAGGACACATGAGCCCCGCCGGGCGGAGCAGATCGACCGAGCCGACCGAGACGACCAACGGCAGAAGCCACAACGGCAAGAAGTCCGGATCGACGACACGGCGGCCCCAGAAGGGTCACACAGCATCCTTCGTTGTGGTGGCCAACCGGCTGCCCGTCGACAGGGTGACCAATCCGGACGGAAGTGCCGACTGGCGGAGCTCACCAGGCGGCCTGGTCACAGCTTTGGAGCCGGTGCTCAGGGCCCAGGGCGGCGCCTGGATCGGGTGGACCGGTGCTGCCGAAGAAGATCTTGATCCGTTCGACCACGACGGCATCGAGATCGTACCGGTGGCGTTGTCGGCCCAGGAGATCCGCGACTACTACGAAGGATTCTCCAATGCCACGCTGTGGCCGCTCTATCACGACGTCGTGGCGCACCCGGAGTTCCATCGCGAGTGGTGGGACGCCTACCGCAGGGTCAATCGCCGGTTCGCCGAGCGTGCCGCAGAGGTCGCCGAGCCCGGCGCGATCGTCTGGGTCCACGACTATCAGTTGCAGTTGGTGCCGGAGATCCTGCGGGAGCTGCGGCCGGATCTGAAGATCGGCTACTTCCTGCACATCCCGTTCCCGCCCACCGAGCTGTTCCAGCAACTGCCGTGGCGGCGGGAGATCGTCGAGGGTCTGCTTGGCGCCGACCTGGTCGGCTTCCAGACCACCGGTGGTGCCCAGAACTTCGCCCGGCTGGTGCGGCAGCGCGCCCACCATCCCACGCAGCGCGGCAGCATCGAACTGCCCGATGGGAGGCGGGTGCTGACCCGCGCGTACCCCATCTCGATCCAGACCCGAGAGTTCTTCGAATTGGCCAGCCAGCCGGAGACCGCGGCCCGGGCCGAACAGGTCCGGCACGACGTCGGCGATCCGAAGTACCTGTTCCTCGGCGTCGACCGGCTCGACTACACCAAGGGCATCTACCAGCGGCTGCGTGCCTTCGGCGAGCTGATCTCCGACGGATCGTTGGACCCCGAGGACGCGGCCTTCGTGCAGGTCGCCAATCCCTCCCGGGAACGGGTCGAGGAATACAAGAAGTTGCGCGACGACATCGAGCGGCTGGTCGGCCGGCTGAACGGCGAGATCGGCGTCCTGGGTCGGCCGGTGATCAACTACATGCACACCTCCTACGGCCGGGAGGACATGGCGGCGCTCTATCGGGCCGCCGACGTGATGGTTGTGACGCCGTTGCGGGACGGAATGAATCTTGTCGCCAAGGAGTACATCGCCTGCCGGCAGGCCGACGACGGCGCCCTTGTGTTGAGCGAGTTCGCCGGCGCGGCCCGCGAGTTGCGTCAGGCGTACATGATCAATCCGTACGACATCAACCAGATGAAGGCTCGGATGCTCGAAGCCGCCACCGACTCTCCTCGGAACAAGGCGCGACGCATGCGGATCCTGCGCAGGCAGGTCTTCGACCACGACATCGATCGTTGGGCGACGAACTTCCTGGACGATCTGAACGACTTCGCGCGGTCCCGGTAACCGACCATGGGCTTGTTCGCCGGCCTGCGTCGTGGGCTCGATCGCAGCGTTCGCGCCGCCTGGCTGGCCTCGGCCAAGGCCGCCGGTCACACTCCCGGGACGCTGCTCGGCTGGGAACGCACCACGGACGACGACTACTGCGTCATCTCTGCCGGGCTGCTCTCGACCAGCGCCGGTGCGCCCGACGCGCTGACCTGGCAGCACATCGGCTGGCACCAGATCGAGCGGGGTGGTTACGACCGCGACACTGCGACGCTGCACTGGCAGTTGTACGACGACGGGACCGGCGAGGTGTCCGGCGGTGTACGGCTGAAGGATCCCGGGCGGCTGCCTGAGATCTTCCGGGACCGTGTTGCCGCCTCGATCGCGGTGGAACAGTTCATCGAGCTGGTCGGCGCTCGGCGGATCAAGGGGGCCGAGCCGGGTGTCATCGTGAGTGGGCGGCGAGATCTGTCGCGACCCGACGCGGCGATCCAATGGCGGGCCTCACTGCCACGCGGTCTCGACTGGGATCTTCCCGGTCTTCGCGAGCTCGCAGAGACCGGGATCATCCGGCTGAAGAGTGAGTACGACCCGAACCAGTGACGCCCTGTCGCGGGCGCATCCGCCGATTCGCGTTCGGCGCCGCTCCTTTGCTAATGTTCATTCCCGCGCCACCGAACGAGACGCTGATCCTCGGTAGCTCAATTGGCAGAGCAGACGGCTGTTAACCGTCAGGTTACTGGTTCGAGTCCAGTCCGGGGAGCGCGAGGATCGCCCGTCAGAACCGGGCGGCCAAGCAGACGGCCCCATCGTCTAGCGGCCTAGGACATCGCCCTCTCACGGCGGTAACGCGGGTTCAAATCCCGCTGGGGTCACCAAGCGAAACTCCTCACTTCGAGCGAGTTTCGCTGTTCCAATCTCCGGGAGGAATCCCCGTTCCGGACCACGGCAGGGGCCGCCGGCTGATCACAGGTGCACCCGCGCCTGCTGTG
The DNA here is from genome assembly GCF_009707365.1 of Microlunatus sp. Gsoil 973. Taxonomy (GTDB): domain Bacteria; phylum Actinomycetota; class Actinomycetes; order Propionibacteriales; family Propionibacteriaceae; genus Microlunatus. The sequence goes on along the minus strand of NZ_CP046122.1, from coordinate 477,965 downwards.
GACAGACGGCGCGCAACTCATCGAGTGCGCGAAGCTCGGCCCGTCGAATGGTGGACAACGGCAGGCCGAGCTCTTCGGCGATCTCGCGCAGGCTGTGTTCCCTGCCGTCGGCGAAGCCGTAGCGAAGCTCGATCACCCGACGATGCAGGCCGCCGAGGCCGTTCAGCAGTTCACGCCCGGGGATCGCCTCCCGGAAGATCAGTTCGAACTGTTCGGCGGACGTCTCATCGGCCAGCCCGAGGCCGAGGAGTTGATCGGTGTCCATCAGCTGGGTCGGCCCGGACGCCAGCAGCCGGGCCACCCAGTCGGCCTCTTTGCCGATCTCGACCGCGAGCTCCTCGGTGGTGGCGTCCCGGCCCAGCTGTTGTGCCAGCCGCGCCCGGACGCCCCACACCTCCCGCAGCCGCCCGGCGCGGCTCGCCGGCAGATTCAGCTCCCCCGCGCGGTTCGCCGAGATGGCCCCGACGTAGGCGCGGATCCAGTGCAGGGCGTACGTCGCGAACCGCGGCCCTCGCCGGTGATCGAAACGCCGCACCGCCTCGATCAGCCCGAGACAGCCCTCCTGGAACAGCTCCCTCTGCGACATCCGGCTGCGCGCCGCCTCCTTGCGAACGACCATCGCGACCAGTCGCAAGTTGCTCTCGACGAACAGCTGCGCCGCGTTGCGGCCGATCTGTTCCAGCATGATCAACTCCGCCTCGCCGGCGCCGAACGCGTGAGCAGTGCGCCGCGCCTCGGCAGCGAGAACGCCGGCCTCGATCGCCGTGGCAAGCGTGGCCTCGTCGTCGGCGCTCAGCCCGGCAGGAGGCAACCGGAAGCCGATCTTCTCGGTGGCCGAGGGGCTGATGACCAACGCCATGACCAGATCATGGCCGTCCGGGGATGGTCAGGGCGAGGCCCGGATGTTGGCCATCCCGCCCCGTTGTTGTCGATCAGCCGAGATTGTTGTCCGGCTCGTAACCGCGTACCGACCGGATTCGCGCCGTCTTGGGATATTCGGCGGCATCGACCTCCTCGCTCGGACGGAATTCGAAGAGGTCGAGCATCAGCTGCATCGGGTAGTCCACGGCTTGCGGCAGTTCCCGGAGAAGTTGATCATCGACGAAGATCCTGATCCCATCAGCGTCCCACCGGGCGGCATAGCTGTGCAGCTCCACCGTGTCGATCGGCAGCTCGGTGTCGACCATGTCGGTGGCCAGCCGTGGATCGTGATGCGCCTTCACACCGGCTCGTACGGTCGACCGTCGCGGTGCCCGAAGGTTGCCGAACAGCTCAGCGATGCACACCTCCCCCGATTGGTCCGGCCGGTCCTCGAAGCCGACCAGCCAGATGCCGAGCATGCAGCAGGAGTCGGGGCTTGCCGCCGCGGTCACCTCGACGGCTCCGCGTCTCGGCGTCCACAGCCGGCGCTCCGGCACAGCGGTTCGGACCGCCAGTCCGTCGGTGTGCCGGTGCTGTCCGTCGCGGGACCCGACCGGTCCGGAGCGGCTACCGGTCTGCAGGTTGGACACCCGCATGCCGCCGTCCTCCCGGCGCCAGGCCGGCTGGTCGGCCTCGATCAGCAACGTCAGCCCGTCCGCGTCGACCCGATAGCGCGCCGCTGACCGGTCGGGGGACGTCCATTGCGGCAGGTAGTGGTCGACCCAATTCCGATCGTCCAACACGCCGGTTTCGAAGTCGTCGTTGAAGGTCAGCCTCAATCCCGACAGGTCCACGGCGTCACCTAGGCAAGGCCGAGGCTGCGGTTCTGCAGTTCCTTGCGCTGTGCCTCCAGCACGACAAGCTCCGAGAACGTCTTGTTGTACGTCGTCGGGTCCTCGACCGGATTCGTCCGCTGCAACCGCGACTTGATCTTTGCGATCTGCCGACTCACCGTCAGCAGCCGCAGTTTCGCCGTGTAGGCGACGACATAGGACGGCGTCGGCTTCTCGGTGAGCAGCGGGTCGACAGCCAGCGAGATGACCAGCGAATTGACCCACGGGTTGTCCTCGGCCGCCGCCACCCGCCGCGGCCAGTCGTGGAACGGGTCGTTGCCGACCGGTTGGTTGGCCAGCGCCTTCTGCGCGTGGCGCAGCACTGCGGCGTAGGCGGGATGGGTGAAGTCGTCCGGAACGAGCACGGCCAGGTCCTCGCCCAACAACTCCGGCGCCTGGATGATCAACTTCGCGGTCTCCCGTTCGGTCATCAGGTTCCGGTCGGCGGGATCCGGCAGCACCTCGGCGGACGCCTTCCGCTGGGCCGGTGAGTCCGGGCTGGTCGGTGTCAGCTCGGGGCCGCGCTTCGACGATCTCGACGACGCCCGGTGGATCTCCCGGCGCACCTCGTCCGGGTCCATCCCCAACCAGCCGGCCAGCTCCCGGATGTAGCCGCTCACCTTGCCCGCGTCGCGCACGCTGGCCACCAGCGGGGCGGCCTCCCGCAGCGCGTCCACCCGTGCGTCGGCCCGATCGAGATCGTGCCGGGACAGGATGTTGGTCATCACGAAGCGATACAGCGGCACCCGGCGGCCGACCAGCTCCCGTACCGCGGCGTCTCCGTGCTGCAACCGCAGATCGCACGGATCCAGCCCGGTCGGTTCGATCGCGACATAGGTCTGGGTGATGAACGCCGAGTCCAGCGAGAAGACCTTCAGCGCCGCGGCCTGCCCGGCGGCGTCGCCGTCGAAGGTGAAGATCACCTCGCCGTTGCCCTGATCCCCCATCAGCCGCTGCAGCACCCGGGCATGATCGTTTCCGAAAGCCGTACCACAGGACGCGACGGCGGTCCGTACGCCCGACAGGTGTGCGGCCATCACGTCGGTGTAGCCCTCGACCACGACCGCCTGGCCGCTGCGACCGATCTCGGTCCGGGCCAGGTCGAGGCCGTACAGCACCTGGGACTTCTTGTAGAGCGGTGTCTCCGGAGTATTGATGTACTTGGCCGGCAGCCGGTCGTCGTCGAAGATCCGCCGGGCACCGAAGCCGACCACCGACTTTCCGGCGTCCCGGATCGGCCACAGCAGCCGCCCGGAGAAGAAGTCGTAGCCGCCACGGCGCAGCAGACCGCCGGTGATCAGCTCCTGTTCGTCGAACCCACGGGCCAGCAGGTGCCGGGCGAGCCCCCGGCCGCCGCGCGGCGCGAAGCCGACGCCGAACTCCTCGGCCGCTGCCCGGTCGAACCCGCGTTCGGCCAGGAACCGGCGTGCCGTCAGCGCATCCGGGGTGGCCAGTTGCTCGGCGAAGAACTCGGCCGCGGCCTTGTGGGCGTCCATCAACCGGACCCGCAGCCCGGCCGGCAGCCGCGGTCCGCCGTCGTCGGAGATCCGCAAGTGGATGCCCACCCGGTCGGCGAGCTTCTGCACCGCCTCGGTGAAGCTGAGGTTTTCGATCTTCTGCATGAACGCGATGACATCGCCGCCCTCGCCGCAGGCGCCGAAGCAGTACCACAGTCCGCGCGACGGGGTCACGTTGAAGCTGGGTGTGGACTCGTCGTGGAAGGGACACAGTCCCTTCATCGATCCACCGCCGGCATTCCGGAGCATCACGTATGAACCGACGATGTCGTCGATCCGCGCGCGCTCACGGACGGCCGCGATGTCTTCGTCGTTGATCCGGCCGGCCACGCGTGCGAGTGTAATGCGCCACCCGTCGGTCGACTATTCCGTACTCTGGCCCCATGGAATCTCCGGCACAAACCCGGACAACGATGGCCGTCGAGCGCAACGGCATCAACACCATCGCCGAGGAGGAGCGCCACGGTGCGCCGCGGAGCCTGTTCTGGCCGTGGTTCGCGGCCAACGTCTCGGTGCTGGGCATCAGCTACGGCTCGTTCGTCCTCGGCTTCGGGCTCTCGGCGGTCCAGGCGATCATCGTCGGCGTCATCGGCACGGTGCTGTCCTTCGTGCTGTGCGGGGTCATCTCGCTGGTCGGCATGCGCGGCTCGGCACCGACCATGGTGCTGGCCCGGCCGGCGTTCGGGGTCCGCGGCAGCCGGCTGCCCGCGGTCGTGTCCTGGCTGATCACCGTCGGATGGGAAACCGCGCTGACCGCACTGGCCGTGCTGGCCACCACAACCGTCTTCAGCGAGCTGGGCTGGAACGCCGGCACCCCGACCAAACTCGTCGCCCTGGTCGTGGTCGCTGTGCTGATCGTCGGCAGCGGCATCATCGGCTTCTCGCTGATCATGAGACTGCAGGTGTGGATCACGATCATCACCGGTGTGCTGACCATCGTGTACGCGATCCTGGTCGCCGGCAACATCAACGGTGCGGCGCTGTCGAACCTGTCGTCCGGCGGTATCGCCGCCATGATCGGCGCGTTGATCTTCATGATGACCGCGTTCGGACTCAGCTGGGCCAACATGGCCGGCGACTTCTCCCGCTACCTGCCGCGGTCGGTCAGCAGTTCCGGCGTGGTCGCCTGGACCACCTTCGGCGCCGCCCTGGCACCAGTACTGCTGTTGGTGTTCGGCATCCTGCTCGCCGGATCGTCCAAGACGCTGAACGACAAGGTCGCCGCCGACCCGATCGGCGCACTGACCACCCTGTTGCCGACCTGGTTCCTCGTACCGTTCGCTGTGGTGGCGGTGCTCGGTCTGGTCGGCGGCGCGGTGCTGGACATCTACTCCTCAGGTCTGGCCCTGATGACCGCCGGGCTGCCGGTGCCGCGCTGGCTGGCGGCCGGGATCGACGGCACGATCATGATCATCGGATCCGTCTACATCGTCTTCTTCGCCACCGACTTCCTCGGCCCGTTCCAGGGGTTCCTGATCACGCTGGGAGTGCCGATCGCAGCCTGGGCAGGAGTGATGATCGCCGATGTCGTCCTGCGGCGTTCCGACTACGACGCGGTCGACCTGCAGGATCGCACCGGCCGCTACGGAGACATCAACTGGGTCTCGATCATCCTGATGTTGCTGGGCACCGCGGTCGGCTGGGGTCTGGTGACCAACACCTACGCCGGCTGGCTGGGCTGGCAGGGCTACCTGCTCGGCCCCTTGGGTGGCCGGGACGGCTCCTGGGCGTACGCCAACCTCGGTGTGCTCGCCGCGATGGTGATCGGCTTCGTCGGCCACCTGCCCTTCAACCGAGCCACAGTTCGCCGACAGGAGCTCAGGTGACGCTCAGCTCGGTCAGCATGTGCCGGCGGATGGCGACCGCGGCCGCCCCTCGAGCCCAAACATAGAAATCCGATCGCAGCAGGCGGACGTCGTCGGCATCGGCCGCCAAGGACCGGTTCGCGGCCACCGCCGCACGCATCCGGTCCTCCGCCAGCATCGCCAGCTCGATGCCGTCGCCGGTCAGCAGGATGCGTTCCGGTGCGATCAGGTCGGCGACCCGGGAGACCAGCAGCCCGAGTCCGGCCGCGGCCCTCTGGACGATGTCGCCGGCGGCCGGGTCACCGACGCCGGCCAATCGCAGGCATTCCTCGAAGCTCACCGGCCGGTCCAGGCGTTGAGTCGCCCGTTCGGAGATGCGGCCCGAGGTGAGCAGTTGGTCGGCGCAGCCTCGGTGGCCGCGCGGGCACTGGGGCCCGTCCGGGTCGAGCGACCAATGGTCGATCTTCGCCGCCAGCCCGCGGCGGCCCTCGTACAGTTGATCATCGATCACCAGCGCACAGCCGACACCGACACCGATGGTGATCATCACCAACGATGAGCAGCCTCGGCCTTCGCCGAACCAGAGCTCGGCCTGCGTCAGCGCGCGTACGTCGTTGTCGACGCTGACCGGCAATTCGATCGCCGCCGCCAGCCGGTGAGCAAGATCGAGCTCGCGGTTCCAACCCAGCGCCGACACCCGGCGTACCAGGCTGTGCCCTTCAACCGTGCCGCCGATGCCGATCCCGACCCCGGCGATGCCCGGCCAGGCCAGCCGGTGATCGGTGACGATCGCCAGCGCCTGATCGATGACCACTTCCGGAGATGTGTCGGGGACAGCCGCACTTGCGCGGCTGATCACCGTGCCCTTGAGATCACACACCACCGTGTAGATCACGTCCCAGGTGATCTTGATTCCGAGGAAGTGAGCCTGCCCGGCATCGATGTCCAGCGGCTTCGACGGCCGACCGGTGCGCTTGCCAGTCTCTGGCTCCTGCTCGACCAACAGCCCGCTGCTGATCATGGGCCTGGTCAGCCTGGTCAGGCTGGCGGTCGAAAGTCCGAGCCGGCGGGCAAGATCGGCACGGGAAACCGGACCCGAGCGCAGCACTGCCAGCGCCACCGACCGCGCACTGGCATCGGCTGCCGCGATACTGCGCTCGAATCCCGGACTCATAGGGGTTCCCCGACGGCCTAGTTCTTCCGGTTTACGGGATGAGGTGACACCGCTCCGGTGAGGGCGGGGTCACGGGTGGGAACCTTTGGTTGCTTCCTGTGACCGAAGGAGACCATCCCGTGACCCCTGATTCCATCATCCATGATCGTCGTGCTGCTCTGATTGCCCATGCGGCCAAGGTCGGTGTCACCGAGGCCTGCCGCACGTTCGGTGTGTCTCGACAGTCCTACTACCGATGGGTCCGCCGCGCCCAGCAGTACGGGTCGGCATCGTTGATGCCGAAGAGCCGCCGGCCACCGGTGATGCCGAACGCGATGAGCCCGGAGGAAGTGTCGAAGATCCTGGCGATCGCGGTCTGCCAGCCGACCCTGGGTGCCCGCCAGCTGCTGCGTCACCTGGCCCGGATCGGAGTGCGTCGATCGGCGTCCGGAGTTCAAAAGATCCTCCGCAACCACCACCTCGGACACCGTCAAGACCGGATCGCCGCGTTGGCCTCGATCACTGCCGCAACCACCGGCGTGGTGACCGATGCCGCTGCCGAGGGCCCATTCGGGTTCTGCCACTACAGCCCGCTTCCAGGACGCGAGGTCGCCCTGGATTCCTTCTACGTCGGCAAACTGAAGGGTGTCGGCGCGATCTGGCAGCTCACCGCGATTGACGTCTGCACCCGGTGGGCGGTGGTCAGCCTGATCGTGGGAGACAAGACCGCCGAGCAGGCTGCCAGCTTCGTTGACCACGTCGCCGCCGAACTCGCCCGGCTCGATATCACCCTGACCGGCGTGACCACCGACAACGGCCCGGAGTTCACCGGCCGGGCGTTCACCACCCATCTGACCGAGATCGACATCGCTCATCACCGGATCCCGCCCCGATCGCCGAACCACAATGCAGTCTGCGAACGCTTCCAAGGCACCGCACTGCACGAGTTCTACCGGCCGATGTTCCACCGGGCCCGGATCGACCGCGTCGACGACCTGGACCACGCACTCCAGCACTGGATCGACGACTACAACCAACACCGCCCCAACCACAGCGACTACATGCACGGCCGAACACCCCGCCAAGTCCTTGATCAACACCCACTCCGCTAACCTCAAACCCGAAAGCGCAACCAGAGGCGACCACCTGTCACCTCATCCTGTGATCCGGAAGGCCTAGTTCAACTTGAACAGCCTGTTCACCTGCTCGTTGAGGGTCTCCAGATAGGAGACCGGCTTCTGCCCGGTATAGATCGCCTGCAATCCCGGAGTCATGATCGCCGTGATGTCAGCACCGAAGCTGCTGATCGGCAGGAAGAAGGTCTCCTTGTTCTGGACCATGTCGACGAAGGACGAGGCGTCGATTCCGGCGGCCTTACGCGTCTGCAGCGACAGCTGCGTGGACGCCGGACGAGCAGGGAACACCACGCCCGCCTTGGCGATCACGTTCTGGCACTGCGCGGTGCTCATGAACTGCACCCACTTGGCAGCGGCGTCCTTGTTCTTGGCTGTCTTGGTGATCGAGTCGGCCAAGCTGCCCAACGGGCCCGCCCGGTGCCCGGTGGGCCCGATCGGCATCGGCGCGATCCCCCACTTGACACCCTTGATCGTCTGGTAGGTCGCGATCATCCACGCGCCGTCCTGGACGATCGCCGCCTTGTTGGCGGCCAACTGGTTGAAACCACCGAAGCTGGAGCTGAAGGAGTTGTACGTCGGTGCGTAGCCCTTCTGAGCAAGCCCGAAGTACCACTTGAGGGTCTCCTGGAGCTTGGGATCACCGTAGTTGTAGCTGGTGCCCCACGGGTTCTTGTTCATGTAGGTCCAGCCGTCGCTGTAGGCGAATGACGACCAGGTGGTCTGCGCCATGTTGTCACCGGCTCCCAGACCGCCGAAACCATAGACCGCGACGTGATGCTTGTCGAAACCCTTCTGATCACCCCGTACGCCGTGGGTGTCGATCGTCAGGTGGGCGATGAGCTTCTCGAATGTGCCACCGTTCTGGGGGTTCCATGCCAGGTTGTTCAACTCCGACGGATCGACGCCTGCCTTCTGCAACAGATCGTCGTTGTAGAACAGGCCGACCGTGTCCCAGTCCTTCGGTGACCCGTAGCGGTGGCCGTCCTGGCCGGTCCACAGCGTGCCGAGGCCGGGCTGGAACTCGTCGTTACGGATGTCCTTGGTGGCTGGCAGCTCATCCAGCGGCTGCAGCACGTTGAGATCGACGAACTGCGGATACTTCGTCAGGTGGTTGGTGAAGACGTCCGGGGCCGTGCCGGCGATGAAGCCGGCGGTCAGTTTGGTCCAGTAGTCGTTCCAGCCGTACTGGGTGATCCTGACGCTCAGGTCCGGGTTGGCCTTGTGGAACAGATCGGCGCACTGCTGGTAGCCGGGCTCCTGGGATGAGTCCCACAGCCAGTAGCTGATGACGTTGTTCGCCTGACCGCCGCCGCCCCCGCTGCACGCCGAGAGCACGGTGGCAAGGAGTGCGACGACCCCCGTCGCCAGCACCGCCTTGACCCGGGTTGCCTTGGGACGTCTGGGTCTGATCATGCTGATTCTCTTCATGCTGGTTCTCTTCATTTGACAGCGCCCGCCTCACTTGATGCCGGAGAAACCGATGGAATTGACGATCCGCCGGGCGAAGACCAGGAACAACACCAGCATCGGCAGTGCCGCGACAAGGGTTGCGGCCATCAGCCCGGCCCAGTCCGGACCGGTGTTGGGGGTCTGGGATTTGAAGACCGCGAGTGCAACGGTCAGCACCCGGGACCTGTCGGTGTAGGACACCATCAACGGCCAGAAGTAGTCGTTCCAGCTGGTGATGTAGGTCAGCACCGCAAGCGTGGTGATCGGGGCGGCCGACATCGGCATCACCAGGCGGAAGAAGATCCCGACCTTGCTGGCGCCGTCGATCAGGGCCGCTTCTTCGATCTCGTTGGGGATGGTCGCGAAGAACTGCCGCAGGAAGAAGATCGCGAACGGCGAGATCAACATGCTGGGCAGGGCGATGCCGATCAGCGTGTCGATCATGTGCAGTTCCTTGATCAGCACGAAGTTCGGCAGGAAGGTGAAGATCGCCGGAACCATCAGCCCGGCCAGGAAGATCGCGAACACCGCGCTGCGCAGCCGCCACTTGAGCCGGGCGAACGCGTACGCCGCCATCGCCGAGAAGAACACCTGGCCCGCGGTCACCAGACAGGGAGACGATGACCGAGTTACGCAGATACAGCCAGAAGTTGATCGGCTGGCCGGCGCCGCCGGCAGCGACAGCTGCCGCACCGGTCTGCCAGCCGAAGACCCGCTTGAACGAGTCCAGCGAGAAGCCGACCGGGAACGGATCGGAAGGATGGGTCAGCAGATCACCGTTGGACGACAGCGCGGTCCGGATGATCCAATAGAACGGTGCCAACGTGACGACCATGATCACGACGATCACGACCCAGGCGATCACCCGGCCGATGCTGACCCGCTTGCGGCCCGCTGGTGCGATGGCCGGCGGCGTGGAGCTCGTGGTGACCTCGGTAGGGGCAAGTGTTGCCATTGGTCAGTCCCCTCTCAGGCCAGGTCCGTTTGTCCGGCACGGGTCAGCCGGTACTGGATGAAGGTGACGATCATTAGCACGATCAGCAGCGCGACCGACAACGCAGACGCGTAGCCGAAGCGGAAGCGACCGAACGCCATGTCGTAGATGTAGTACTGCAGCACGCGTGAAGCGTCCACCGGTCCGCCCTGGGTCGTGACCGACACGGTATCGAAGACCTGGAACGAGCCGATGATCGAGATGATCAACACCAGAGCGAGGATCGGCCGCAGCAACGGCAGGGTGATGCGGACGAACATCTGGGGCTCAGTTGCGCCGTCGGTCCGGGCTGCTTCGTAAAGCTCCGGCGGGATCGTCTGCAGGCCGGCGAAGATCAGCAGCGAGGTGTAGCCGACGTAGCGCCAGACGTTGACCAGCGCGATGGTCGGGATAACCCAGGGCCCGTCGGTGAAGAAGCCGATCGGGTTGATGCCGATCAACTTCAGCAGCTCGTTGAAGATGCCGAGATTGGTATCGAGGATCCACAGTCCGACCAGGGCGGCGACCACGTTGGAGACCAGGTACGGCGTCAGGATGATGCCGCGGACGACCAGTGACCGGGTCAATCGCTGCATCATCACAGCGATCACCAGCGCGATGATCGTCTGGACGCCGATGTTGATCACCACGTACTCGAGGGTGACCTTGAGCGCGTTCCAGAAGACCGGGTCCAGCACCATCTGCTTGTAGTTGTTCAGACCGTTCCAGGTGGCCGGCGTGAGCAGGTTGTAGGACGTGAAGCTCAGATAGATGCCACGGATCAGCGGCCAGATCAGGAAGACCAGGAAGCCGACCGCGGCCGGGGTGATGAACAACACGGCCAGACGGGTGTCATCGGTCCGCTTACGCGGTGCCGTGCCACGACTGGCCGCCTTGTTGGCTGGCGAGACCACGTGAGACGCCATAGATGTGCTCCTCTTCGGTACGGCACGGGGCAGCGTCACTGCTGCTGCGACGCTTATCGGTGCAGCTATCTGTTTTCAATCGGACATTTTCAATCGGACAGTGGATCCACTCGGAACAGCACCGCCTGCTCCGGTGGCAGGCTCGGCGGCTGCACGCCCACCGATGCCAGGGCCGCCCCGGTGAGATCGATGTACGGCTTCTGCGGCGACCACCAGGGCGGTGCGAACCGGTCGAGCGCAGGCTCGAGACTGATGATGCCCACCCGGTAGCGGCGATCCCGATCCAGACCGGGCAGCCGGACCAGACCGGTGGCGTTGACGTCGGAGCGGGCGACGGAGGCGATCGAGAAGATGCCCCGGCTGCGGTCGGGGGCAACCACACCGTTGGCGTACACGCTGGTGTCCGGATAGTCGACGCGGAGCAGGTCGCCGCGCAACAACAGCCCTCGCTCGGCCTTGAAGAATTCGATCCAGCCGCGCAGCTGGTCCAGTTCGTCCTCGGTCGCCTGGGTCAGATCCCATTCAATGCCCAGGTGGCCGAAAACGGCGGTCGCGGCGCGGAAACCGATGTCGTGGAACCGGCCGGTCGTGTGCGATCGTCCGGAAGCGATATGACTGCCCATCAGCTCCGGCGGGATCAACTGGGTGGTCCAACGGTTCATCTGCTGCCGGTCCAGCGGGTCGATGTTGTCGCTGACCCAGACCCGGTCGGTGCGTTCCAGGATGCCGAGGTCCACCCGTGCGCCGCCGGAGGAGCAGGACTCGATCTCCAGACCAGGATGGGCCGCCTTGAGCTCGTCGATCAACCGGTAGGTCGCCAGCGTCTGGGCGTGTACGCCGGGGATCCCGGTCGGCGAGGTCCCGGCGTCGACCAGATCCCGGTTGTGATCCCACTTGATGTAGCCGATGTCGTACTCGTCGAGAATCGCCGAGATCGCGTCGCGGATGTAGTCGTAGCACTCCGGGATGCCGAGATTGAGCACCTGCTGGTGACGCGCTTCGACCGGCAGCCGGCCACCGGTGGCCATCACCCATTCGGGGTGGGCACGGGCGACATCTGAGTCGAGGTTGACCATCTCCGGTTCGAACCACAGGCCGAACTGCATGCCCAGGCCGGTGACCTTGTCGACCAGCGGATGCAGGCCGTCGGGCCACACGTCGGCCGAAACCGTCCAGTCCCCCAGGCCGGCGTGGTCGTTGCGCCGGGCACCGAACCAGCCGTCGTCCAGCACGAACCGCTCGACGCCGAGCGCTGCAGCGCGGTCGGCCAGTTCGAGCAGTTTGGGCAACGAGTGGTCGAAGTAGACGGCCTCCCAGACGTTCAGGGTGACCGGCCGCTCCGCATCGACGTGCTGCGGGCGGGCTCGAAGCATCCGGTGGAAACGCCGGGCGACCTGGTCGAGGCCGATACCGTAGCTGCCGTAGATCCACGGGCTGGTGTAGCTCTCCCCCGTCCGGAGCACGACCTCGCCGGGCAGCAGCAGTTCTCCGCCGCCGAGCACCTGTTCACCGGTGTAGCTGCGTTCGGCGTAGTGGGTGTGGTTGCCGCTCCACCCGGTGTGCACGCCCCAGATCTCGCCTTCGGTGAAGCTGAACCCCGGCGTGCCGACGTGCAACACGGTCGCCGCGTCGGCTCCGGTGCGGCCATGTCGGCCCTCACGCAGGTGGGTGCCGACCACCAGTTCGCGGCGTTGTGGCGTGCGTTCCTTGCCCCAGCGGCCGGCGAAGTCGAGGATCTCCCGTGCCACCGCGGGCAGCGGATAGGCCAGCACCAGATCGTCGAGCTGGTAGTCGGCGTTCTCGCCCGTCGCTGTGTTGGTCAGCTCGGCGCGCATCCGGACCACGCCGCCGGTGCAGAGTTCGATCCAGACCTTCAGCGCCAGTCGGGCGACGTCGTCGGTGGCCTCGACGAGCAACGCCGCCGGTCCGGCCGTGACCAGCGGGGTCTCCCCGCCCGGCGTCACCTCGATCGGTGCACCGTCGAGGGAGGCCGCGGTACCGGTGAACTTCGGCGACCAGTCCCTGCCCTGCCGCGAACCGCTGATCCCGGGTCGTCCGGTCCAGGCGGCGTGCTGCTCCGGCAGGACGGCGTGTTGCGTCGGGTGGTCGGTGCTGCTGGCGTACCGACCGGGTGCGGTTGCCGCGGCGATGGCTGCAGCGTCCTGCGCCGTCAGCTCGCCGAGGTCTGCTCCCCAATGCAGGATGACCGGCAGTCCACCGGTGAGCTCCACGAGCAGCGCTGTGCCGTCGCTGCGCAACAGAATTCGCAGGTCAGGCAGGACTGTTTCGGGCAACAGAGCTCCTTTGGCCGAATCGCAACCGGGTTTCTTTCGGGCTGAAACATACTCCCGACCCCTACTCCGTCCACAAGGGGATCATGTCGTCCAGTCGCGGACCGGTGTCGAGCATTGTCACCGGCGCTCCCGTGGCGCGCTCCACCTCGGCGATCACCCGGCGCACCCGCTGGGTGATGGCGCCGACGGTCCGACGTCCGCGGATGGTCGGGTCGAGGTGATCGCAGAAGGTCAGGGCAACCCCGGTCGGACCGTTCAGCGAGGCCGCATAGCCGAGCAGGTCGTAGTCGATGGCGTCGGCTTTCCGCCGCGGTCGGCCGGTCACCACGCCGTACTCGGCGATCCCTCGGCGTTGCGCGTCGTCGGCGGTGATCTCGTTCGGCAGCGGTCCCTCCCCGACCCGGGTCGGCAGCGCCTTGACCACCATGATCACCTGCGTCAGGTGTCGCCAGTTGAGTCCGACGTCGTTGATCGCTGCGGCACTGGTGCAGTTGCCCGAGGTGGTGTACGGGTAGTCGTCGCTGAGTGCCAGCGACAGCAGGGTGCCCTGCGATCCCTCGACGATCACCAGTGAGTCGGGATCGGCCGCGATCCTGTTCGCCTCTGCGGCGACGTCGCCGAGATAGGGACCGAGCTCCGGCACATCGCGGGCCTGTTTCGCCTTACGCAGCACGAAATCCGCGCGGGCCGGGCCGGTACCGGTGCAGGTCGTGCCGATCGTCCTGGCCAGGTGATCATCGGCCATCTCCCGGGCGATGTGAGCCAGCCGGTGGGCAGCTGTCTGGCACGGATCTCCGTGCCGTCGTCGAGGGTCACGCTGGCGCCGGCGTTCGTCCCGATGCCGGCGCGCACGGCCAGGGCTGCGTTCTCCCGGCGTGCCAGATAGGCACAGGTCTTGCCTTTTCCGGAATCGCCCCACAGGGCGTCGACGATGACTGTTGCGGGCATGGTTCTTCCTTCGAGCGTTGGGATTCAGGTGGGATCAGGTCAGCAGATCGCTGACCTGCTCGTCAGCGCCGAAGCCGACGATGGAGATCAACTGTTCGGCCTGTTCGGCCGGCAGGAACCGTGACCGGAGCCGTACCAGATGCCGGCCGAACTCACGTTCAAGATCATCGGCGAACCGCTGGTAGATCGCCGCCAGGTAGGTCTCGTCCCTGATCAACTTCTCGACGATTCCCACCAGGGCCGGATGTTCGGTGAAGACGGCGCCGGCGGGCTCGTCCAGCGAGCCGATCAACGCGGTGCGGTGATCGACGGCGACATGCAGCAGGTGGCCGCCGACGGTGTCGGCGGGCTCCTCGTGGGTGAACACCTCACCGACGTCGAGCCCGGTGTCGCCGAAGACGTTGACAACGACTTGGCAGCCGGAGGACGACGCAGCGCGCAGTTGTCCGGCGAGCCAGTCCAGATCCTCGCTCCACAAGGAGATCGCGATCCGACGTCGAGCGTCGCCGACCAGCGCGGCGGTTCGTTCGATCACCGCATCGCGTCCGCGGAGCGAGTAGAACCCGGCGGGCTCCGTGCGTGCGCCCAGCGCGGCAAGATCAGCGATCAGGCCGTCGGCCTGTTCGGCGGTCCGGCGCTTGATCCGACCGAGGACCTCGGCCGGTGGCTGGGCGACGAACCTGGCCGGGGCGTTCTCCGACACCTTGTCGACGATATTGCGGTCGGTCAGCCCGGCGAGCACCTGGTAGACGTTCGCGCGCTGTAGCCCGGCCTGCTTGGCGATCTCGTAGCCGGTTGCCGACGGATGTTGCAAGAGGGCGAGGTAGACCCTTGCCTCCTGGGACGAGAAGCCCAGGGCAGTCAGTCGTTCGATCACGTACGACTACCCTAGGCCACCCGTAGTAGTTACTGCAACTACTAATGCACCGAGAAGACCGGCAGCGTGATCCGGGACGGAAACTCCCGGCCGTGCAGGATCTGGGTCCGGCCGGGCACGGTGTCGACCGCGTCGGCCACCGGCTCTCCGGTCTGGTGGTTGCGGATGTAGTTCGGGAAGCCGCCACCGCTGACCTGGACACGGACCCGATGCCCGGCGCGGAACCGGTACGCGGTCGGAGTGAGCCCGATCGCCACCCGGCGGGTGCCGAGATCATCGTCCGGCCGGTCTGCGAGACGCAGTCGGCGGAGACCTTCGATCACATTCAGCGACCGGCCGCCGGGTTCGACGTCGCAGACCCGGACGAACACGTCCGCGTCGGGATGTTCGGTGCGGACGAAGATCTCCGCAGCTGCATTGCCGATCACGTCAAGATCATCGGTGAGCGCCGGCGTCTGATAGGTGAGAACGTCGTCCCGGCGTTCGATGCCGCGATTGTCCAGCTGCCCACCCGGAGCACCCAGCAACGCTCCCCCGACGGTGGGGGTCGGATCGGCCGGATCGTAGCTGAACGCCCGGATCGCCTCGTTGTCGCCGATCTGCCTGCCGAGCCCACCAGCGGGGTCGAGAAAATAGTCCTGCGGCTCGGCGGGGACCGGCCACTGGTCGAAGTCCAGCCACCGAGCCGCCTTCTGCAGGAAGATCCGTACCGGCGGTCTGGCCAGGATCGCCTTGTCGCCCAGCAACTGACCGACCATCCAGTCGACCTGATCACGAAACATCGGCCCGGTCGACGGGCGGTCGCCGTGCCACCACGGGCCGACGGTGATCCGGACGTCGGCCCCGGCCTGTTGCAGTTCGGCGAAGTCCTTCAACTGCTCGGTGAGGAAGATGTCGTACCAGCCGGCCAGCAGCGAGACCGGGGTGTCCAGATCGGCCAGCCGCCGACCATGATCAATGAAGTCCCAATGGTGATCATCGGGTTCGCCGTGTTCGAGGATCTCGTGCAGGAAGGGAATGTCCTTGCCGATCGAGGTCAGCGTCCCTCGGGACGCGGGCAGACCCAGCATCGCTGCGGCGATCCGCCGCGTGACCGTCAGCCTGTCCCAGAGCGAACCGGAATCCATCACGCCGATCGATGACGACCAGTCCAGCAGCAGCTGCCAGCCGACCGAGCCGCCCGGAAAGAAGGTCGGCCGGAAGTCGGCGGCGGTTATCCCGAGCGCCATCGCCGAAAGCTTCGGTTCGACATAGGGGCCAACAGCCCATTGGGTGTAGCCGACGTAACTCATTCCGGCGGTGCCGATCCGGCCGTCGCACCAGTCCTGTCCCCGGATCCAGGACACCGTTGCCAGGCCGTCGTCGGTTTCGTGATGGAACGGCTCGAAGTCGCCGTCGGAGCTGAAGGTTCCGCGGACGTCCTGGACGACGACCTGCAGCCCGCGCCGGGCGAGCGCCCGGGCACCTGTCCGCGCCCACAGCGTGCTCTTGTCGTACGGCGTCCTGATCAACACCACCGGACCGCGGCTGACCTCGACCGGACGGTAGTGATCAGTCCCGAGCCTGGCACCGTCCGGCATCGACACCCCGATGTCCCGTTCGACCACCACCCGCGCGGCTCGGGACGGGCCGAGGCCGAACCGCCTCTGGACAACGACGTCGAGCAACCGGTCGCGCAGCTCGTCGATGATCATCGAATCTCCTTGGGCCTGATCGGGCGTTACTTGCGATCGATGCCCCGGGGGAGCCGGTCGGGATCCCAGCCGAGTTGCTCGACGGCTGTCGCGAAGGCGTACCGATCGGTCATCCCGGCGACGTAACCCACCGCGGCGAGCACCTCGTCATCTCCGGCGTCCCGGGCACCGGCCGGCAGCCTGGCCGGATCGTCGAGGTAGAAGTCGACCAGGCCGGTCAACACGGCAACGACGGCATCGGACTGGGCCAGCGACTCCTGGCGGGTGTAGATCCGCTCGTAGTTGAACGTCCGCAACGCGGCCAGTGCGGCCGCATGATCAGCGTCCATCCCGATCTCGCCGTGCTCCCCGACTGTCCCGATTATCGCCCGGATGAACTCCGAGAGTTGCTCGCGTCGGGTCCGGCCAGCAACCCGGGTGACGTCGTCGGGAAGATCATCAGGGTTGACGATGGCGGCGTGGGCGGCGTCCTCAAGATCATGCGAGCAGTACGCGATCCGGTCCGCCCAGCTGACGATCTCGCCTTCGATCGTCGCAGGAGCCGGGCTCGACCAGGAGTGTCGGCGGATCCCGTCCAGCGTCTCCGCACACAGGTTCAACCCGACGAGGGTCACGTCGGCGCCCCACGGACCATGATCGAATCCGCCGGGAACGTACCGGTCGAAAGCATCCTCGCTGGCGTGACCGCCGGGACCGTGGCCGCAGTCGTGGCCGAGCGCGATCGCCTCTGTCAGCGAAACGTTGACACCGATCCCCCGGGCGATCGAACAGGCCACCTGCGCAACCTCCAGAGCATGCGTCAGCCGGGTGCGTTGATGATCACTGGGATAGACGACGACCTGGGTCTTGCCGGCCAGCCGCCGGAAGGCGGTCGAGTGAACGATCCGGTCGCGATCCCGCTCGAAACAGGTCCGTTCGTCGTCGGGCTGCTCCGGTCTCGCCCGGTGACCGGCGCCCTCGGCAAGCGTGGCGCCCGGCCGCAACAGCATCCGCTCACGTTCCTCGCGCTGCTCCCGCCCGACCAGCGCCGCCGGAGCAAGGACCGCCGCCGAGTCGCGGTGGGCGCGGACAACCACCCCGTCGCCATGCCCTTGCATGGTCGTCGCCCAGGCCCGGGCGCGGGGCGAGATCTCGTGCCGATCGCTCGCCGGGCCGGACCCGCCGTCGCAGTGATGATCAAGGTCGCCGGTCATTCGGGCATCCCGTACACGTGATCGACGCGGACGGTCAACACCAGTCGCCGGTCGGTGACCATCGCCTGCCGGTACTCGTCCCAATCCGGATGTTCCTTGCCGGAGACCGCGCGGTAGAGGTCGATCAGCGCCTCGACGGTCGGGTCAGCGGGATCTGCCGCGACCGGGCTGAGCTCGGCGGTGCCGTCGGCGACCGTGTACGGCCAGCGGTTCGCTGCGGTGATGTAGAAGCTCGCTCGCGGGTCCCGGCGCAGGTTGCGGGTCTTCACCCGGGTCTCGGTCAGTGACACCCGGAAGGTCGCCATGGCGAGGTCGAAGGCGTAGGAGACGTTGGTGATCTGCGGGCGGCAGTTCCGGCCGATGGTGGCCAGCGCACAGTTGCCACGGTCGCCGAAGGCGGCGAGCAGCCGCTGGGAGTTCTGGTCGTTGAGGTCACTGCGCGGTGCCATGGCGGCAGCGTAGCTGCGGCCATCGGCGGCCCATCGCCGGACGCACCCGACAGCTGCTCAGACCAACCTGAGAGCCCGCTGACCAACAGGGTGGCTAACTATTAGACTGTCTAACCATGACCGAAGGAGCGGATCGTGAGTTGCTGTCCGCACTGGACGCAACGCTGTGGTTGGCCCGGGTACTCGAGCGGACCGAATCGCCGCTGACGACGTCGCAGTTCCGGATCCTGCGGCGGGTTGCCGCCGGCGGCGCGCGCTGCGCGGCTGGCCGAGCGGTTGGCCGTGCGCAAGCCCACGCTGACCGCGATCGCCGACGGGCTGGTTGCCGCGGGGTACCTGGTTCGCGAGGCGGACAAGACCGACCGGCGGGTGGTCCACCTGCAGCTCACCGCCGATGGTGAGCGAGCCCTGGCGGACACGGAGCGCATCTACGCCGAGAAGTTCACCGAACTGCTGGACGACGCACCCGATCCGGATGCACTGCGCGGCCTGCTCGCCGGGCTCGAGGCGACCCGGGTCGCCCGCCTCACCAACAGCCACGACCGGCTGGGAGACCAACCTTCCGAAGGAGTTGCCCGCGCGTGACGCAGACGCTCACGACTGAAACCTCGGTTTCGAAAACCGCAGCCACAGGCGGCGTCACCGGCCGGCAGGCCGATCGGTGGATCCGCCGGATCGCCGGTTACTGCTGGCGATTCAAGAGCCAGGTGTTGATCGCGTTCGGCGCAGGAATCGTCGGCCAGACGGTGATGGTGATGTTGCCGCTGATCCAGCGGGAGATCATCGACCACGTCATCCTGCACCGGATCCAGCCGCTGATGCCCTGGGCCGTGCTGCTGGTCGTCGCCTCGGCCGCCGTCTTCGGGCTGACCTTCCTGCGTCGGTACACCGGCGGGAAACTCGCGGTCGACGTCCAGCACGCGCTGCGCAACGACGTCTTCGGCACCGTCACCGAGCTGGACGGCAAGCGGCAGGACGAGCTGGACACGGGTCAGATCGTGGGCCGGGCGATCTCGGACCTGAACATCGTGCAGGCGTTGTTGCAGATGCTGCCGAACATGACCGGCAACCTGGTGCTGTTCGTCGTGTCGATCACCGTGATGTTCCGGCTCTCACCGGTGCTGGCGCTCGTGGCGCTGGCCACCGTTCCCGCCCTGTGGTTCCTCGGCACCCGGAGCCGTTCCAAGCTGTTCCCGGCCAGCTGGTTCGCCCAGCAGTACGAGGCGGAACTCGCCGGCGCGGTCGAGGCAGCGACCACCGGCGTACGGGTGGTCAAGGGGTTCGGCCAGGAGCGGCAGGAGCTGAACCGGATCGACCGGATCAGCCAGCGGCTGTTCGGGGCACGGGTCCGGACCATCCGGCTGAACAGCATCTTCACCCCGGCCATGTCCTCGGTGCCGCAACTGGGCACGGTCGGGGTCCTGGCGTTGGGCGGGTTCCTGGCGATCCGCGGACACCTGACCCTCGGCACCTTCCTGGCCTTCTCCACCTACGTCACCCAGATGGCCGGACCGGTGCGGCTGGTCAGTCTGTTGCTGACCACCGGCCAGCAGGCCCGTGCCTCGGTCATCCGGGTCCTCGATCTGATCGACACCCGGCCAGAGATCAAGCAGCGGCCGGACGCCGCGGCGCTGCAGCCCGGACCCGGGCGGGTCAACTTCGACGACATCAGCTTCGGTTACGTCGCCGACCAGCCGGTGCTGGACGGCTTCACCCTGGCCGTCGAACCGGGTGAGACCCTTGCTCTGGTGGGCGGATCGGGATCGGGCAAGAGTACGGTCTCCCACCTGCTGCCGCGGTTCTACGACACCTGGCAGGGGTCGATCACGATCGACGGCCAGGATGTCAGGGACCTGACCTTGAAGTCGCTGCGCTCGGCGATCGGCATCGCCATGGAGGACAGTTTCCTGTTCAGCCAGAGCGTTGCGGCGAACATCGCCTACGGGCGCCCCGACGCCACGCGCGAGCAGGTGGAACAGGCTGCCCGTGCGGCGCGTGCCGACGGTTTCATCTCCGAACTTCCGGCCGGCTACGACACGGTCGTCGGTGAACAGGGATTGACCCTGTCCGGCGGCCAGCGGCAGCGGGTCGCCCTGGCGCGGGCGATCCTGACCAATCCGGAGATCCTGGTGCTGGACGACGCGACGTCGGCGATCGACGCCCGGATCGAGGCGGAGATCCACACAACACTGCACCAGCTGCTGCGTGGCCGCACCACCCTGGTGATGGCCCACCGCCGGTCGACGCTGCAACTGGCCGACCGGATCGCGGTCCTCGACCAGGGTCGGGTCGCCGACATCGGCACGTTTGCCGAGCTCGAGACGCGGTCACCGTTGTTCCGGACCCTGCTGGCCGGCCCGGAGTCGGACGAACTGCTCAACAGCGATCCGGCGCCGGCCGGTGTCAACGGGATCACCCCGGAACTGTGGGATCCGGACAAGCTGCCGAACGCGGCCGAGGATCCGTTGATGGCCGATCGGCTTCGCCGGGTCGGCGGCGGCACTCTGCGCGGCGGAGGTGGCGGCGGCCGCGGGCTGATGTCGGGGATGGCCGCAATGCCGCCGACACCGGAATTGCTCAGCGCCCTGGAGAAGCTGCCGCCGGCGGATTCCCGGCCCGACGTCGACCCGGAGTTCGCCCGCTCCAGTGATGATCATTTCCGGCTCGGCACTCTGTTGGCCAAGTTCCGCGTACCGTTCGTGGCCGGGCTCGTGCTGGTCGCGATCGATGCGCTGTGCGGGCTTGCACTGCCGGTGCTGATCCGCAACGGCATCGACGACGGGGTGAACCGGTCGATGATGTCCGCTGTGTGGCTGGCTTCGGGCCTGGCGCTTGCCGTGGTGTTGATCGATTGGGCCATCCAGATGGCATCGGTCCGGATCACCGGCGCGACCGGTGAGCGGTTCCTCTACACCCTGCGGGTCAAGATCTTCAGCCACCTGCAGCGGCTCGGGCTGGACTACTACGAGCGGGAGCTGGGCGGGCGCATCCTCACCCGGATGACCACCGACGTGGATGCCCTCTCGTCTTTCCTGCAGACCGGGTTGGTCACCGCCCTGGTCAGCCTGATGTCGTTCTTCGGCATCCTGGTGGCATTGTTGATCTTGAACATCAAGTTGATGATGGTGGTCGGCCTTGTGGTGCCCGTGCTCGTTGTGGCAACGGGGATCTTCCGCCGGGTGAGTGCCCGGATCTACCGGCTGGCTCGTGAGCAGATCTCGGTGGTGAACGCCGATCTGCAGGAGAACGTCGCAGGTCTGCGGATCACCCAGGCGTTCTGCCGCGAGGATCACAACGCCCGACGGTTCGCCGAGCTGTCCGACGCCTACCGGAGAAGCCGGGTGCGCGGCCAGCGGTACGTGTCGATCTTCTTCCCGTTCGTGCAGTTCCTCTCCAACGTTGCCGGCGCTCTGGTGCTGATCATGGCGTCGACGCAGTTCCACAACAGCCTGATCACTGCCGGCGGCCTGATCGCGTACCTGCTCTACATCGATCTGCTGTTCTCGCCGATCCAGAACCTGTCCCAGGTGTTCGACGGGTACCAGCAGGCCATGGTCGGCCTGCAGCGGATCCGCGACCTGTTGAGTACGCCCACCTCGACGCCTCCTCCCGAACGGCCGGTCGTGCTGGACACCGTGCACGGCAGGATCACGCTGGACAACGCGGTCTTCCAGTACGAGCGCGCCAACCGGCCCGCCCTGGACGGCGTCGATGTGGTCATCGCGGCCGGTCAGACGGTCGCGCTGGTCGGCGAGACCGGCGCAGGCAAGTCGACGATCGTGAAGTTGATCGAGCGCTTCTACGACCTGACCGGCGGGGCGATCCGGATCGATGATCACGATCTTCGTGATCTTGACCTGTCCCGCTACCGCCAGCACGTCGGCCTGGTGCCGCAGGAGAGCTACCTCTTTCCGGGCAACATCCGCGAGCAGATCGCCTACGGCCGGCCCGAGGCCAACGATGCGGAGGTCGAGGCCGCAGCGCGTGCCGTCGGCGCCCACGAGATGATCTCCCAGCTGCGTGGCGGCTACCTGGCACCGGTCGCCGAACGCGGCCGGAACCTGTCCGCCGGACAGCGCCAGTTGATCGCCCTGGCACGGGCAGAACTGGTCAAGCCGTCGATCCTGTTGCTCGACGAGGCAACCGCTGCACTTGACCTGCGCAGCGAGGCGATGGTCACCCGAGCCACCGATCAACTCGCCGAGGAACGGACGACGATCGTCGTGGCGCACCGGTTGACCACCGCCGCCCGGGCGGACCGGATCCTCTACATCGAGCACGGCAAGGTGGCCGAGGACGGCTCGCACGAGGAATTGCTGGCACGCAACGGCGGCTACGCGTCGCTGTGGCGGACCTTCATCGGCGATCCGGACCAGGCCTCCCACCTGTGATCGCGGTCCGGCGCAGGCGCTTGCCACCGATCACGGCATCTGAGGAAGAAGGCAGGTAACACCGGCCGAAGGTCCGCCACCAAAGAAACGTCACCTCGAGGAAACACGCGCAGAGTGCGCGTGACCGACCCCGCGAAGGAATCGAGGAGTTTCTGCAATGGACCAACTGGAGGACCGCGATCCGGACCCGGGCGATTCCGGTAAGCAGCACCGATCCGTCATCCCACGCCACCTGAGCCTGACGATCATCGCCGCCGCGATGGCCGTCGCGGGTCTGGCGATCCGCGAGACCCCGTTCGACGGCACATTCCTGCCGGCTTCCTGGCTCGTGCTTCGACCGCTGATGATCATCGTCGGCTCTACCGGCGCGCTGTACCACGGATGCATGGCCGTGATATCCCACGACGCCGACAAGGATCGTATGGACCGGGTTCCCATTGATCAGGAGCCCCTCGAGGAGCGGATCAGACAGTACGTCGAGCGGATCGATCTCGATCCCGGCACAGCGGTCACGCTGAATGACATCGCGCCACTTCAGGAATGGCAGTCCGAACTCCGGGCCGGGCACGGCCCGCGACTCATCGAATCGTTCGTACGCCGAACCGATGACCTGTTGGCCCTGCGCTACCCCAAAGCGCTGCCATTCCCGTTCGAACGGCTCTTCCGGGTCGGGCAATTCGAAGGCTGGTGGACGGCGTCCGACATGGTGCCGTACCAGACGGCCATCGGCTACTTCGCGCACGCAGCCGCGAGCGACCGTACCGTGACGACGACGGAGCTCGTCGCCCCTGCCGACACAACCGCGCAGGCAGCCGCCGTCCTTCGCGCCACGCTCACGGTCACGCTCGGGATCTTCCGCTTCGTGCAGGGCCATCCCGCCTACCGCACGGATCAGTGAGTCGACGACGAGAAGGAGCACCTGAAATGACGGATGTGACGATCACCACGAAGCGAGTGGACAGCTCCAGCAGCGAGGGCCTGACCAGGCTCGCTCGCTATGGTGCCGACACATTCGGCTACCGGGCCGAGCTCGGTATCGACCGGAAGCTCGCCCAACTCCTGCGGCTGCGTGTGTCGCAGATCAACAACTGCGTCTACTGCCTCGATCTGCATCACGAGGCAGCTCGCGAAGCGGGCATCCACCGACTGGTGATCGATACCCTGACGGCCTGGTGGGAGACCGACTTCCACGACGAAGCGACCCGCGCCGCTCTTGCCTACGCCGAAGCGATCACCCGGGTGCCCGATGCGACCGCCGCCGACGATTTCAGTGACCGCCACGAAGCGCTGGCCACACACTTCGCGCCCGAGGAGATCCTCGAGATCATCGGAGTCGTGATCAACATGAACATCTGGACGCGGCTCAAACTGGCCGAAGGGGCACTCCCGGTGCTCACCGGCTAGCTAGCCGCCGGAGACGCCGAGCTCCGCGCCGGAGAGTTCAAGATCAAGACCACAGGTGTCGGCGAGCCAGCCTTCCGGCAGTGCGACCTTCCCGCGGGGCGAGCCCTGGCGTCCGCGCGGCCGGCCGAGTTCATCGGTCGGATACGGCAGCCCCGGGTCGAGCCGGGAGAGGTGGGCGTCGAGCTCGGCGAACGCGGAGACGGTACCAAGATCATGACGAAGGTCGCCGCCGATCGGGAAACCTTTAAAATACCACGACATGTGCTTGCGCAGGTCCGTCAGGCCGCGCTGCTCCCCCATCAGGCCGGCGAGCAGTTCGGCATGCCGGCGTACCACCGCGGCCACCTCGCCGGAGGTGGGCAACGTCCGGCCGGACCGGCCGGCGAAGGCGTCGGCAAGATCACCGAACAGCCAGGGCCGGCCGAGGCAGCCGCGGCCGATCACCACGCCGGCGGCACCGGTGTGCTTGATCATCCGGATCGCGTCGGCGGCCTCCCAGATGTCACCGTTGCCGAGGACGGGGATGCTGACGTGGCCGACCAGATCGGCGATGGCGTCCCAGTCGGCGGTGCCCGAGTAGGACTGCTGGGCGGTCCTGCCGTGCAGGGCGATCGCGGCGATCCCGGACTGCTCGGCGATCCGGCCGGCGTCGCGGTAGGTCAGATGGTTCTCGTCGATGCCTTTGCGGGTCTTGCAGGTGACCGGGACGCCGTAGGGCTCCGCGGCCTTGACGACGCTGTGCAGGATCGCGCCGAGCAGGTCACGTTTCCAGGGAAGCGCGGCTCCGCCGCCCTTGCGGGTGACCTTGGGCACCGGGCAGCCGAAGTTCAGGTCGACGTGGCCGACGCCGTACTCACCGCAGAGGATCTTCGCCGCCTCCCCCATGTAATAGGGATCGGTGCCGTACAGCTGCACGCTGCGTACCATCTCACCGGGGTCGAACTGCAGCATGTGCAAGGTCTTGCGATCCCGCTCGACGATGCCCCGTGAGGTGATCATCTCGCAGACGTACAGCCCGGCGCCCTGTTCCCGGCAGAGCTGTCGATAGGCCGCGTTGGTGATCCCGGCCATCGGTGCCAGCACCACCGGCGTGTCGACGACCAGTCTGCCGACCTTCAATGGACCAGGGGTCGGAGATTCCTTGAGCTGCGCAGTGGATCCGGCAGTCGTTGTCATGCGCCGATCAGCTTGGGAGCGAGGTAGTCGACCACCTTGTCGATACTCACCCGCTCCTGGGCCATGGTGTCGCGTTCTCGCACGGTGACCGCGCCGTCGGTGAGCGTGTCGAAATCGACGGTGATGCAGTACGGCGTACCGATCTCGTCCTGGCGGCGGTAGCGGCGTCCGATCGCCTGGGCATCGTCGAAGTCGACGTTCCAGTGCTTGCGAAGTTCGGCAGCAAGATCACGGGCCTTCGGCGACAGCTGCTCGTTGCGGGACAGCGGCAGCACCGCGGCCTTGACGGGTGCCAGGCGATGATCAAGGCGCAGCACGGTGCGCTTGTCGACCCCTCCCTTGGTGTTCGGCGCCTCGTCCTCGGCGTACGCGTCGACCAGGAAGGCCATCAGCGAACGGGTCAGACCGGCCGCCGGCTCGATCACGTACGGGGTGTACCGCTCGCCCTTGGCCTGGTCGAAGTAGGAGAGGTCGACACCGGAGTGCTTGGAATGGGTCGACAGGTCGAAATCCGTACGGTTCGCGATGCCCTCGAGCTCGTCGAACTCCCGGCCGGCGAAACCGAAGCGGTACTCGATGTCGACGGTCCGCTTGGAATAGTGCGACAACTTCTCCTGCGGGTGCTCGTAGTGCCGCAGATTGGCCCGGTCGATGCCGAGATCGACGTACCAGTCGGTGCGAGCGTCGATCCAGTACTGATGCCACTCCTCGTCGGTGCCCGGCTCGACGAAGTACTCCATCTCCATCTGCTCGAACTCGCGGGTGCGGAAGATGAAGTTGCCAGGGGTGATCTCGTTCCGGAACGACTTACCGGTCTGCGCGATGCCGAACGGCGGCTTCTTCCGGGCAACCGTGAGCACGTTGTTGAAGTTGAGGAAGATGCCCTGTGCGGTCTCCGGGCGAAGGTAGTACAGCGCCGATTCGTCCTCGATGACGCCGAGGTAGGTCTTCAGCATGGTGTTGAAGTCCCGCGGCGGGGTCCACTTGCCCTTCGTGCCGCAGTTGGGGCAGTTGACCTGGTCGAAGCTGACGGTGTCCGGGTCGTCGATGCCGTGCTTCTCGGCGTACGCCTCCTGCATGTGGTCGGACCGGAACCGCTGGTGGCAGTTCAGGCACTCGACCAGCGGGTCGGTGAACGTGGCGAGATGGCCGGAGGCCTCCCAGGTCCTGGTCGGCAGGATGATGGCCGAGTCCAGGCCGACCACGTCCTCGCGGCCGGTGACCATGGTGCGCCACCACTGCCGCTTGATGTTCTCCTTGAGCTCGACGCCGAACGGGCCGTAATCCCACGCCGACCGGGTGCCTCCGTAGATCTCACCGGTCTGGAACACGAAGCCTCTGCGCTTGCACAGGCTGATGACGTCGTCGAGCTTGGTCTTGGCCACAGGAAGGTTCTCCACCTACTTCGGCGGACACCCGGCTGGCGCCCGCTCCCTCAGCGTCCCAGGCTAGTTGATGACCGCGTCCGGGTCCGATTCGATTACGCCTGTGCGCCGCTGTCCGAACCGCCCGATAGCGTCTCGCCCATGGATCGAGAAGCGGTGATCGGGACCGAATCGGACGTGTTCGCCCAGGTGCTGGCGGATACCGCAGCCGACGCGCGGGTGCCGACCTGTCCGGAGTGGGCGGCCGGTGACCTGCTGTGGCACCTGACCGAGGTGCAGCTGTTCTGGGCCGGCGTCCTCGGCCGCGGGGCGCGCACCGACGCCGACGTCGAGGCCGTCGAACAGGCCAAGCCCGCCCGGCCGGCCACCCTCGAGGAGTCCCTGGCGTTGCGGCAACAGGCCACCGACGCACTGCTGGAACAGTTGCGGAGCCTTGACGACGCCGAGCCGCGCTGGTCATGGTTCGAGGCGGACCAGACCGTCGGCTTCACCCGCCGCATGCAGACCTACGAGGCGACCATGCACCGGGTGGATGCCGAGTTGACCGCCGGCCGGCAGATCAGCCCGATCACGCCCGACGTGGCGGCCGGCGCGGTCGACCATGCCGTCGACGTGATGTGGGGTGGCTGGATGCCGGACTGGGCGCAGTACGAGAAGCGCGCCGTCGGGGAGTTCGTCGCCACCGACACCGGGCAGCGGTGGCTGGTCGAACTCGGCCATTGGTTCGGCACCGGCCCGGAATCGGGCAAGGAGTTCGACGAGGGCATGGCGACCCGGGCGACAACCGGCACCCCGACCATCACGGTGCAGGCGCCGGTGACCGATCTGGCGCTGTGGTCCTGGGTCCGCGGTGGTTCGGTCGAGATCGCCGGCCGGGCCGACGCCCAGGCGGCGCTGGACGCGGTGATCAGCCACGGCATGCCGTAACCGGCCGGGTCACAACTCCATCTGCTGCGGCGATTCGTAGGCCGACGGCTCATCGATCGCCAACGACAGCATGGGGACAACCGTCAGCTTCGCCTGGTAGGAGCCGAGAGCCCGGCGATAGCTGCCGACGTTCTGCCAGCGGGTGGTGATCGTCCACAACGTCGGCTCGTCGAGGTTGCGGCCGACGTCTGCGGTCAGGAATCCGACGGCGCCCGACAGTACGGCGACCGCGGCTTCCGCCCTGGTCGCGAACTCCTGCTCCCGGTCCGCCGGAACGGTGAAGCGGCTGATCGCGATCACCGGATCGCAGTCCCGGCCATGATGATCTTCATCGGCCCAAGATTAGCGCTGGTCCCAAGCAAAGGCCCGGCCGACTTGACTTCCAGCCACCTGGAAATGAAAATGGTTTTCATGACGGGTTGGGTACGGAGATTCGGCGCGGTGATCGGCGTTCTGGCTCTGCTGGCGGCGGCCGGCTGCCGATCGACCGGCACCGATCCGACCGGAGGCGATGGCAGCCTGAGGATCGTCACCGCCTTCTACCCGTTCCAGTTCGTTGCCCAGCGCGTCGCCGGGGCCCACGCCGTGGTCACCAGCCTGACCAAGCCCGGCGCCGAACCGCACGACCTTGAGCTGACGCCCCGCCAGGTCGCCAGCGTCACCGACGCTGATCTCGTGGTGTATGAGAAGACGTTCCAGGCCGCGGTCGACGAGGCGGTCGCGCAGAGCGGCAACCGGAACGTCCTGAACACCGCGACCGTCGTCCCGCTGCAGGACCACGGACCGCTCGGTGATGAAACCGATCACCAGGATCATGCCGGGAACACCAATCTCGACCCCCACGTCTGGCTCGACCCGGAGAACATGATCACGATCACCAAGGCCGTCGAAGGAAGACTTGCCAGCATCGATCCGCGCCACCGTTCCGACTATCACGCCAACGCGGCCGCGCTAACGGCACAGCTGAAGGACCTCAGCGCGAGCTATCGGTCCGGGCTCTCCGACTGCCGGCGTACCGACTTCATCACCTCCCACGCGGCCTTCGGGTACCTCGCCGAACGCTACGGCCTGCAACAGATCAGCATCAGCGGTCTCAGTCCGGACACCGAACCGTCGCCGGCACGGATCGCCGAGGTCCAGCAGTTGGCCAGGCAGCACGGGGTGACCACCATCTTCTACGAGACGCTGATCTCCCCCGCGGTCGCTCGCTCGATCGCCGGTGATCTTGGTCTGCGGACCGATGTGCTGGATCCGATCGAAGGCATCACCGACCAGTCCCGGGGGAAGGACTACATTGCCGTGATGAAGTCCAACCTCACCGCGTTGGCGCAGGCGAACGGGTGCAGCGAATGACGGCGGGTGGACACGTCGCGGAGCCGGTGTTGCGGGCCGAGGACCTGTCGGTCGAACTCGGCGGACTGCCCGTGCTCCGCGGCATCTCACTCACCGTGCATCGCGGAGAGACCGTTGCCCTGCTCGGCGGCAACGGGTCCGGCAAGTCCACCCTGGTGCGGTCGTTGCTCGGCCTGACCCCGTTGCGCCGCGGCCGGGTGCACCTCTTCGGCACCGATGCGGCCCGCTTCAAGGACTGGGCCAGGATCGGGTACGTCCCGCAGCGGTCGACGATCAACCTGACCCGGGCCAAGGTCAGCGAGATCGTCGGATCCGGTCGCCTGGGGCATCGGCTGCCATTCGTCCCGCCGAACCGCGAGGATCGCAAGGCGATCAAGGACGCGCTCGAGGTGGTCGGCCTGAACGACCGCGCAGCAGCCGAGATGCAACTTCTCTCCGGCGGTCAGCAGCAGCGGGTGCTCATCGCCCGCGCCTTGGCCACCAGGCCGGAACTGCTGGTGCTGGACGAGCCGACGGCCGGTGTCGATCTGGAGCACCAACGGATCCTGGCCGACGTCCTGGCCGAGCTGCTGCGCCGCGGCATGGCGATCCTCGTCGTGCTCCACGAGATCGGTCCGCTCGCGCCGCTGGTTGATCGGGCCATCGTGCTGCGCGAGGGCCGGGTGGTCCACGACGGAGACCTGCCCCGGTCGACGTCCGAACTCCATGATCATCACCGGATCGAGCACGGCGGCCACGAGCACACCGCGCTCGACGAGGAGCGGGCCACTCCCCCGGCGCCGTCGGTCGCAGGTCCGCTGGACACCAGGAAAGGACCGGCATGATCGAGATCCTCGGCTATCCGTTCATGCAGCGGGCGCTCATCGCTGCACTCTTCACCGGACTGCTCGCGCCGGCCATCGGCAGCTACATCGTCCAGCGCCGGCTCAGCCTGCTGGGGGACGGTCTGGGACATGTCGCCATCGCCGGCGTCGGCCTGGCGTTGCTGACCGGGCAGGCGCCGATCCCGGTAGCCGTCGTGGTCTGCGTCGCCGGCTCGGTGCTGGTCGAGGTGCTCCGCCAGCGCGGTAAGGCAACCGGGGACGTCGGACTCGCGATCCTGTTCTACGGCGGGCTCGCGGCCGGCGTCTTGATGTCGGCGTTCGCCGGCGGGGGCACCGGCGCGCTGTCGCAGTACCTGTTCGGTTCGCTGACCGCGGTCACCTCCGGCGACCTGGTGGTGATCGGTGTGCTGGCCGTTGTCGTCCTGGTGCCGACGATCGGATTGGCACCGCAACTGTTCGCGGTCAGCGCGGACGAGGACTTCGCCCGGGTGCTCGGTCTGCCGGTCCGGGTCTACAACATCGTCGTCGTCGTGCTGGCGGCGATCACCGTGACGCTGTCGATGCGCACCGTGGGCCTGCTGTTGGTCAGCGCGTTGATGGTCGTCCCGGTCGCAGCCGCGCAGAACCTTGTGCCCGGTTTCTATGCCGCGCTGGGTACGGCGATGGCGATCGGCGTGCTGGTGTCGGTCGGCGGCGCCGCCGGATCGTTCTATCTCGACGCCGCCCCGGGCGCCCTGATCGTCGTCTTCGCGATCGGAGTCTTCGCCCTGAGCTGGCCGATCTCGACGATCCTGGCGAGACGGAGACGCATCCCGGTGGTCATCACCGAGCCGGCGGAGCATCCGCGGATCCCGACTCCGCACGTGCTGGCCGGGACCCATCCGCACCAGCACGGGGATCCGGACTGTGATCATCCGGCGGTGACCCACGGTGATCACCTCGACTATGTGCACGACGGTCACCGGCATGCGATCCACAAAGACCACTACGACGAGCACTGAGCGGGGCGGAAGCGATGACGACAACCAGGAACGGCAACTCCCAGCGGCGGACCCGGCAGCGGGCCGCCGTCGACGACATCCTGCACACCACCGACGACTTCCGGACCGCCCAGCAGATCCACGACGAGCTGCGCCACTCCGACGCCCGGGTCGGGTTGACCACCGTGTACCGCGCTCTGCAGTCGATGGCCGAGAGCGGGGAGGTCGACGCGATTCGCAACGCCGACGGCGAGATGAGCTACCGACGCTGCTCCGGCGGGCACCACCACCATCTGGTCTGCCGCAGCTGTGGGCGTACGGTCGAGGTGACCGGTCCGACCGTCGAGCGGTGGGCCAAGGCGATCGCCGAGAAGCACGGCTTCCGCGACGTGAATCACGAGTTGGAGATCTTCGGCACCTGCGCCGACTGCTAGCGCGCCGGTGATCACGCCTTCAACCCGCTGAACGTCATGGTGGCGATGAACTGCCGCTGGGCGATCAGGAAGAAGATGATCAACGGCGCGGTGGCCACCGCGTTGGCCGCCATCAGCAGGCTCCATTCGGTACGGCGGCTGCCCTGGAAGTTGGCGATCCCGAGCTGGACGGTGAACGCCGCGTCGTTGTTGATCGCGATCAGCGGCCAGACCAGATCGTTCCATGCACCGAGCAGGGTGAAGATCGCCAGCGTCGCCAGCGCCGGCTTGGCCAGCGGCAGGACGATCCGCAGGAAGATCTGCCAGCGGTTCGCGCCGTCGATCATGCCCGCCTCCTCCAGTTCGGCCGGCAGGGACAGGAAGAACTGGCGCATCAGGAAGATGCCGAAGGTGGTCGCCAGCCACGGCACGATCGCCGCCCCGAGCCCGTTCAGCAACCCGAGCTTGGAGAACATGATGTAGGTCGGGATCATCAACAGCTGGGTGGGGATCATGATCGTCGCGACGATGGCAAGGAAGCTGAAGTTCCTGCCCCGGAAGCGCAGCCGGGCGAAGCCGTAACCGGCAAGGGAGCACAGCACGATGTTGGACAGGATCGCCGTTGCCGCGACGATCGTCGAGTTGATCAGCCAGCGGACGATCCCGGTGCCGGTGAACAGGCCGATATAGCCCTGCACGGTGAGCCGGGAGGGGACGAACGGCGGCGGGAAGGTGACCAGGTCCTTCGCCGGGGAGAATGACGCCAGGATCATCTGCAGCAGCGGGATGACGAAGATCAGCGCGGTCGGCGCCAGGAACAGGTGCCACAGGCTCGGCCTCCGATGTCGCCGCCGGCGGGCGGGTGCGGCGACCGCGGTCGCCGCCCGCTCGCCGAGCACGGCCGGCATGCCGCCTGCCATCGGATCGGCCGACATCAGAAGGCCTCCATCCCACGACGGCGGGCGTAGACGACAACGGCGACGGTGATGCCGAGGGTGATCACGAACAACGCGTACGCGGCGGCCGAGCCGTAGCCGAACTGCAGCGAGTGGAAGGCCTGCTCGTAGAGGAAATAGACGATCGTCTTGGTGGCGTCAAGGGGCCCGCCACGGGTGGTCGTGTAGACGAGGTCGAAGAGCTGGATCGCACCGATCGTCTGCCAGATCGCAACGAACACGGTGATCGGTGAAAGATGCGGCCAGACGATCCGCCAGAAGGTCTGCCAGCGGTTCGCGCCGTCGACCCGGGCGGCCTCGATCAGGTCACCCGGAACGTCCTGCAGTCCGGCAAGGTAGATCACCGTGGTGAAGGCGGCCTGACCCCACAGCGACATGATCGCGATCACCACCATCGCCTGGTGCGGGTCCTCCAGCCAACCCTGCGCCGGAACGCCGAGTCGGCGCAGCACGTTGTTGATCAACCCGTACTGCGGGCTGAACAGGTACGTCGCCAGGATTCCGGTGGCCGCCGCCGACGCGACGAAGGGGACGAAGATCGCGGTCCGATAGACGCCGATGAACCGGATCCTGCGGTTCAGCGCGACGGCGAGGAACAGGCCGAGCAGCACCGATGCGGGTACGAAGAGGGCGGTGTACAGGCCGGTGTTGCGGACCGCTGCCCAGAAGTCCTCGTCGGTGATCAGCTTCTGGTAGTTCCCGGCACCGACGAAGGTTGCCTGGCTGAAACCGTCCCACTTCTCCAGCGACAGCCACAACGCCCAGAGCGCAGGAA
Organism: Microlunatus sp. Gsoil 973; assembly: GCF_009707365.1. GTDB lineage: Bacteria > Actinomycetota > Actinomycetes > Propionibacteriales > Propionibacteriaceae > Microlunatus. Next base: position 445,213 of record NZ_CP046122.1, on the reverse strand, counting down.
AGATCGACAATCCGAGGATGATCACGGTGCCCGGGCCGACGAAGCCCCAGCCGGTGAAGGTGTCGCGGGCCGTACGCCTGCGTCGGACGGCGGGCTTCATGGTTACTGGTTCAGAGCCTCGTCGGCGTCCTTGGCGGCATCCGACAGCGCCTGGGCCGGCGTGCCCTTGCCCTGGAGGACCTCCGAGATCGCCTTGCCGATCGCCTCGGACAGACCGGTGTAGCCGGGCACGGTCGGCCGGGCCTGTTTGGCGTTGACCATGTTGTCGGCCATCACCATCAGGCCGGGATACTGCTTGTCCTGTTTCTGGAAGGCGGCCGAGGTCTTCTCCGAGGAGCGCAGCGGCAGATTGCCCATCTCGACGTTGCGGCGCTCGTCCTGCGGCGCATCGGTCAGCCACTTCGCGAACTGGTACGCCCAGTAGGCCCGGTTGGCGTCCTTGTGGTCGAACAGCGCCCAGACGTCCGGACCTGAAACGGTCTGGTGATCGCCGTCGGTGCCGGGCAACCGCACCACACCGTATTTGGTTCCGGCGGTCTTCAGGTCGTACAACTGCCAGGGACCGGAGGTGATCATGCCGATCCGGTCGGCTGCGAACAACTGCCCGAACTTGGTGTCGGTCTGATCGAGGTAGACGCTCTTGTCGTCCACGGCCATGCCCCGCAGGAATTCCAGCGCGTCGACGCCAGGCTGCTGTCCGAACTCGGCCTTCTTGTTGTCCTTGGAGACGATCGATCCGCCGTTCTGCCACAGGTGCGGCCAGAACTGCCAGGTGGTCTCCTCCGATCCTGAGACGGAGTAGGCGTAACCGTAGGTCTGTGACGCCCGATCGGTGAGCTTCTTCGCGGCCGCGCGGAAGTCGTCCCAGGTCCAGTCGTCGGTCGGGTAGGAGGCGCCTGCCTTGTCGAAGACCGTCTTGTTGTAGATCAGAGCGATGTTGTCGACGACAGCCGGAAATCCGATGATCTTGTTCCCGGTCGGTTGTGCGGTGGCCCGCGCCGGCGCGCTGAACTCGTCCCACTTGACGTCGGGCTCAGCGACCTGGTCCCGGATGTCCAGGGTTCTACCCGACGACTCCAGCTGACCTGCCCAGGAGCCGAACGCGTAGGAGATGTCCGGGTAGGCGTCCCCGGCGAAACCGGCGGAGAGCTTCTGCAACAGGTCGTCGGTCTCCGCCGCCCCGGGGCTGACCTTGATCGAGACGTTGGGGTGCTTCTGCTCGAACTCCCGGGCCATGGTTTCGAGCTGCTTCTCCGCGGCATCGGTCTGGCCGGACCACATCTCCAGCTGGACATCGGCCTTGGTGTCCAGCGTGCTGCTGCCGGAGGAGCCGTTGCACCCGGCCGCGGCGAGCGCGACCGCAAGCCCAACGATCACCCCGGTTGCCCGGAGGACTGATCCTCTGGTCCCGATCACACGCCCCATGCCGGCCTCCATCCATCCACGGAAATGTCAGCATCATCGCGAGCGTCCGGCCGATTGCCAATGCATCTGATCAGATCGCTCAATCAGTTTGATCGTTGTTACCGTTTTGTTGCACGCATCGATCAGAGCGCCAAGTCGCCGCCCAGGCTCCGGGGCAGATAGCGGGCGTGCGCCGCCGTGAGATCGTCACAGGCCGCCCAGATCTGCTCCGGAGTGAGCGAGGATGCGGCGTTGGGGTCGACCAGCACTGCCCGGCGGATCAGCTCCGGGTCTCCGGTCAAGGCGGCGGTCACGGTCAGTTCGGCGACCGAGAGGTAGCTGCGGTTCAACGCCGCCCCGACCGGGGGCACCGATCCGAACCGCAGCGGGTGCACCCCCTCGGCGTCCACCAGGGCCGGCACCTCGACGGCGGCACCGCCCGGCAGGTTGTCGATCAGGCCGGCGTTGGGCATGTTGGCGTGGATCTGCCGCCGCGTTCCGGTGATCATCGAGTGGATCACCTGCGGCGCGTACTCCGCCGGCTCTTCAGCCAACTCCAGGGGCCGGCCGGCGGCCAGCGCGTCGCGCGCCTGCTCGAACTCCGCCACGTTCTCCTCCGAGATCTGCAGATACTCCAGCGGGGTCAACCGGTAGCGGGCGATCTGCTCCTCCGACCGCAGGAACCAGGAAAGGTACTCGGCGGAGTGTTCGCTGGTCTCGGTCGGATAGAAGCCGACCCGCCGGAAGATCTCCACCCGCACCCGGCGCACCATCTGCGGGTCGCCGGCGATCACCTGCCGCAGCAGCGGATACAAGTCTTCGTCACCGCGTTCCCAGGTGGTCAGCCAGGACTGATGATTGACCCCGCCCGCTCGGTAGCTGACCTCCTCGACCGGCACCTTGATCAGATCGCAGAGATCGTGCACCGTCCAATAGACGCTGTGACACAGCCCGACCGCCTTCAGCTGTGGCGCGACGACCGAGAGCCACCAGATGTTCATCGCCATCGGATTGGTGTAGTTGAGCAGCCAGGCGTCGGGACAGAGTTCGATCATGTCGCGGGCCAGCGCGGACAGCACCGGGAAGGTGCGTAGCCCGCGGAAGACGCCGCCGATCCCGGTTGTGTCCCCGATGGTCTGGCGCAGGCCGTAGCGCGCGGGGATCTCCAGGTCCGCGCGGGTCCCGTCGATGCCGCCGACCTGGACCATGTTGATCACGAAGCCGGCGCCGTCCAGTGCCTCGCGGCGGTCGAGCGTTGCGACGACGTCGGCTTGCCGTCCGAGGCGTTCTCGGACCTGTTCGGCAGTGCCCCGGGCGACGTCGAGCCGTTCGGAGTCGATGTCGTACAACACGATCTGCAGCGGCGGCAGATCGTCGAAGCCGAAGAGATCGGTCAGCAGTTGTCGGGTGAAGACCACACTGCCGGCGCCGACGAACACGATGCGCGGAGTCCGGGACCCGGTGCGGGGCGACACCGCCTTGGAGGTCATGGTCCGATCATTGAGCGATCCGCACAGTCCGGGCAATGATCGGCCCCGATTCAGGTCTAAACTGCTCAAACCTATTGCTCACTCTCGTGGAGCCATCGTGACCGCAAGCCGCGAGGAGTCGTACGGCGGCTCGAACATCGCCGGGGTCAGCTCGGGCAACCGATCCCGTCGGATGCTGGCGATCCTGGAGATCGTCTCCGAGCGCGGCTCGGTCGACCTTGCCGAACTCGGCACACGACTGTCGGCCTCCCCGGCGACGCTACGTCGTGATCTTGCCCATCTGGCCGAGCAGCAGCTGTTGATCCGCACCCACGGCGGAGCCTCGTCCAGCGAACGGGGCGCCGAGCTTCCGGTCGCTCTGCGGGACACCCAACACCAGGCCGCCAAGCGAGCGATCGCCCGCGCGGTCCCGGCCATCCTGCCGCTGCAGGACCGTCACGTGGTCGCCCTGAGCGGTGGTACGACCACGGCCCACGTGGCGCGCCAGCTGGCCTACCACTCCAACCTGACCGTGGTCACCAACTCGTTGACCGTCGCCGGGATGTTGGCTGATCACCACGAGATGCGGGTGATGATGACCGGCGGCTTCCTGCGCCACCCGTCCCTGGAGCTGGTCGGCGGCCTGGCCGAGGCCGGCTTCAACGCCGTCAACATCGGTACCGCGATCCTCGGCGCCGCAGGCGTCTGTGCCGACGCCGGCGTGACCACCCACGACGAGACCGAGGCCAGGACCAACCATGCGATGGCGGTCAGCGCACAACGGACCGTTGTCGTCGCGGACGGGTCCAAGATCGGCAATGCCGCGCTGGCACGGATGGTGGAGATCACCGACATCCAGATCCTGATCACCGACAGTTCGGCCGATCCGACCGAACTGGAGAAGATCGGTGCCACCGGTGTCGAGGTCGTCGTTGCCGACGATCAGCGCCGGTGATCCGGACCCCCGTCGTTCACGGCTCGTCGTGGAAGACGATGTGCAGTTCCCGGACCTGACCCTCCGGGGTCCAGACCAGCCGCATCCCGCCGGTCCCGCCGGTGGTCCAGGCGAAGGTGATCACCGATACCCCGGGCCGGTGTGTCGATTCCAGCACCCGCAGGGTGTCGGTCGGCGGGTTGTCCCGATAGCCGGCCTCGATGGTGCTCCGACCTCGGTACGGCCCGGCCGGGACACCGCGGAAGGTCATGATCGCGTCCGGCGTGAAGCCGGCGACGAACCGGTGCCAGTCGCCGGAGTTCACCGCATCGTTGAAGGCGTCGACATGGGCGGCACCCCAGGCCGGTTCCCGGGTCGCCTCCGTCGAATTGGCAACGGCACCGCCGTAGCGACGCTCCCTGGCCGCGTACAGCTCGACCGCGTGCCACAGATCGCGACGGTCGAAGTCGGGCCAGAGCCGGTCGAGGAAGACCATCTCGGCGTAGGCGGACTGCCAGAGCAGGAAGTTCGAGGTGCGCTGCTCCCCCGATGACCTGACGAACAGGTCGACGTCGGGGATCTCGGGCTCGTCGAGATAGCGGCGGAACCTGGCCTCGGTGATCTTGGCCGGGTCCAGCCGGCCGGACGCCGCCTCCTCGGCGATCCGGCGGGCCGCGTCGGCGATCTCGGCACGCCCGCCGTAGTTGACGCAGAACTGCAGGGTCAGCACGGAGTTGCCGGCCGACTGGCGCTCGGCGATCTCCAGTTCGTTGATCACGCTCCGCCACAACCGCGGTCGCCGGCCGGCCCAGCGCACCCGGACCCCCATGGCGTCGAGTTCGTCGCGCCGTCGGTGGATCACGTCCCGGTTGAAGCCCATCAACCAGCGCACCTCGTCCGGCGACCGCCGCCAGTTCTCGGTCGAGAAAGCGTAGGCGGAGAGGTGCTTGACCCCGATCTCGATGGCGCCCTCGATGACGTCGAACAGCGCCGCTTCACCGGCGGAATGTCCCGCCGTCCTGGGCAGGTTCCTGGCCTTGGCCCAGCGGCCGTTGCCGTCCATCACGATCGCGACATGATCGGGCAGCTTGTCCTTGGCGATCTTGGGCGGACGTGCCCCCGTCGGATGCGGTTTGGGCGGCAACGGCTTCTTCACAGGCCAGACATTATCGACTGGTGGTTCGACCGCCGGTTCCTGCTCAGCGGGCGACGATCCCCTCGCCGCCGGCTCCCGACGGGACGGCCACCGAGCCGATCCGGGTCAGCGACCCGTGCGCGCCGATGGCGAACTCGTCAACCAGGCCGGCCGCACCGGTCTGCACGTACAGGTTGCGGCCGTCGGTGCTGACCGCGGCATCAACGGTCCCCGGATCGGTCGCCGTCGTCGCCAACGGCGTCAGCGAGCCGTCGGCGGCGATCCGGTAGCTGCTGATGGTCGCGCTGCCGGCGTTCGACGCGTACGCGACACCGTTGTCGACAACGACCCAGCACGTTGCCTGTTGGCCCGTCAGGGCGCGGTCGAGCAGATCGATGGTTCCGTTGTGCCGGACAGCGAACGAGGCGATCGAGTTGGTGCCCGCCTCGGTGGTGATCAGATGTCCCCTGCTGTCGAAGTCGAACCCGAACGGCACCCTGCCGTCCAGTGGCGTGACGACCGGCCTGCTGGACAGCGCGCCGAGCAGGCCGACGCCGAAGGTCTCCACCGAACTGCCGTCGCCCTTGGTGCTGATCACCAGGCGACTCCGGTCGGGGGTGAAGCTGATCTGTGCCGGGGTACTGGTGAACTCCGGCGAGGCGGCGGGATCGAAGCCGAGCTGACGGTTCCAGGCGTTGACCTTGATCAGGTGTCCGGCAACGTTCAGGTAGCCCTGGACCGAACCGCCGTCGCGGGCGTTCAGCACATAGACGGCGGTGCGCGATGCCGCGATGCTCACCGGGAAGTCGCCGCCGGAGTTGATCACCTGTTCCTTGACCAGGCGGTCGCCGACGACCTTGAAGTTGGTGATGGTGTCGCTGCCGGCATTGACGGCGTAGAGGTGATCACCCTGCCGGACGAGTGAGCCCTGGGAGGCGAGGTGATCGATCTGCGATCCACCGAGAACGCCGCCCTTACCGCCGGTCGGATAGACACCGTCAGGCCGCAGCGTTCCGGACCGGCTTCGGTCGTAGGCGAGGATGGCGTTGCCGTTCGGGTCGTCGTTCTGCACGAAGACCGTTCCGCTCGAGTCGTGATGGGTCCGATGGAGTGCCGGGGTCGCCGAGGCGAGGGGCGCGCCGCTGGTGACCAGAGCTGCTGCCGCAAGGGCCGGCACGATGACGCGGGTCCGCAGTTTCATTTCTGTTGATCTTTCTGTGTGGTGATCGGATTGCTCCATGAAACGACGGATCGGCGCGACCGCAGCGTGATGAGGGACATCGGTCATCGGTCCGTAAGCGCCGGCCGATACTGTGGCGCCAAGCGTCACCCGACCCGCCGACGTCGAGGGAGATCATGAGCGACCACACCCCGAACGATCTTGCTGCCGCGCTTCCCCGGGGACTGTTGTCGTTCCCGGTCACCTACTTCACCCCGGAGCTGGATTTCGATGAGCAGGGTTATGCCGGGCACATCGAGCGGCTCGGCGGGCATCCGGTGGCAGGGCTGTTCGCGGCCGGCGGCACGGGTGAGTTCTTCTCGCTCACTCCCAGCGAAGTGATCACTGTGGTCAGGGCGGCCGTGCACAGTGCGCCGGCCGGTGTCCCGATCCTCGCGCCGGCCGGTCGTGAGACGCGCACCGCGGTGGAACTTGCCCGGACTGCGGAGGAGTCCGGAGCGGACGGGATCCTGTTGTTCCCGCCCTATCTCACCGAAGCCGAACAGGACGGGCTGGCCGCTCATGTCCGACAGGTGTGCTGGGCGACGTCGCTCGGCGTGATCATCTACAACCGCGGCAACGCCCGGTACGCTCCCGGCACCGTGGAGCGGCTCGCGGCGGACTGCCCGAATCTGATCGGCATCAAGGACGGCATCGGTGATCTCGAGCAGATGACCCAGATCTATGCCCGGATGCGGGAGCGGTTGATCTACATCGGCGGCCTGCCGACGGCCGAGGTCTTCGCGATGCCGTACCGGCAGCTCGGACTGAGCACGTACTCGTCGGCGATCTTCAACTTCGTGCCGGAATTCGCCTGCCGGTTCTACGCTGCCGTGGATAACGATGATCATGAATCCGTCTACCGGATGCTCAGCGACTTCGTGCTGCCGTTGATCGATTTGCGCAATCGTGGCAAGGGATACGCGGTCAGCATCGTCAAGGCCGGGATGCGGGCCGTCGGACACCCGGCCGGCCCGGTCCGTCCGCCCCTGACCGATCTTGATGATCAGGAATACGCGGAGCTGGCTGCACTGATCTCCAAGATCACTGAGTGACCCGGCCCTGACGGACCCGACAGAAGGAGACGCCATGTCCAAGATCACCGCCGTGCGGGTCACCCCGATCCTGATCGCCGATCCGCCGCTGCTCAACGTGCAGGGTGTGCACCAGCCGTACACACCGCGAACGATCGTCGAGATCGAGACCGATGGCGGAGTGGTGGGCGTCGGCGAGACCTACGGCGACACCGACTATCTGGCAGTTGCCGAGGCGTACGCTCCGAGCCTGGTGGGCGGCGACCTGAACGCCGACCTGTCGCCGGCTGCCGTCCGCGACTGCGCAACACGGGTACAGCTGTCCCGGATCGACAACACCGTCCAGGCCGAGGGTCTGCGCGGCAGCCGGTCGGTGACCAAGATCGCCAGCAGCGTGGCCTCCGCCTTCGAGGTGGCGATCTTCGACGCCCTCGGCCGGCAGACCGGACTGCCGGTGCACGCCCTGCTCGGCGGCAAGGTCAGGGACCGCGTCGAATACAGCGGCTATCTCTTCTACCGCTGGGCCGAACACCCCGAGCCCGGCGGTCCGGCCGACGACTGGGGTGCCGCTCTCGACCCGGCAGGCGTTGTCGCCCAGGCCCGGCGGATGGCCCGTGACCACGGCTTCACCTCCTTCAAACTCAAGGGCGGCGTCTTCCCGCCGGCCGAGGAGGTGGCCGCAGTGAGGGCGCTGGCGGACGCCTTCCCCGGCCAGCCGCTGCGCCTGGATCCCAACGGCGGCTGGACCGTGGGGACCAGCCTGCAGGTGGCTGCCGAACTCGAGGGCATCGCGGAGTATCTGGAGGATCCGACGGTCGGCACTCCGGGTATGGCGGAGGTGGCGGCCAAGACGTCGCTGCCGCTGGCGACGAACATGTGTGTCACGGCGTTCGAGGAGATCCCGGAGGCGTTCCGGACCGGTGCGGTCCAGGTCGTGCTCTCCGATCACCACTACTGGGGCGGGCTGCTGGCCACCCGCGAACTGGCGGCGATCTGCCGCACCTTCGGCGTCGACCTGTCGATGCACTCCAACACCCACCTGGGCATCAGCCTGGCCGCGATGACCCAGGTGGCGGCGACCATCCCGGGCCTGCGCTACGCCTGCGACACCCACCGGCCGTGGCAGACCGAGGACGTCATCACGGTCCCGCACACGTTCACCGACGGCTGCCTGCCGGTCACCGACGCCCCCGGTCTTGGCGTCGAACTCGACCGGGACAGTCTTGCCGCATTGCACCAGCGCTGGCTCGACCTGCCCGAGTACCGCACCCGGGACGATGCCGCCGCGATGCGTCGGGTGCGCCCGGACTTCGCTGCGCCGAAGCTGCCCATCTGGTAGTCGCAGCGATGAGGAACAATGGCTGAGTGCCGACCTATCGCGATGCGGCCGTCGTGCTGCGCACCCACAAGCTGGGTGAGGCGGATCGGATCATCACCATGCTCACCCGCGAGCGTGGCAAGATCCGCGCGGTGGCCAAGGGCGTACGGCGCACCTCGTCGAAATTCGGCGCCCGGCTGGAACCCTTCAGCCACGTCGACATCCAACTGGCCACCGGACGCACCCTGGACGTCGTCACCCAGGCCGTCACCCTGGACGCCTTCGGACAGGGCCTGATCGGCGACTATCCCCGCTACACGGCCGGCGAAGCGATGCTGGAGATGGCCGACCGGCTCGTCGCCGAGGAACGCGAACCTGCGCTGCAGCATTATCGGCTGCTGGTCGGCGCGCTCCGCGTCCTGGAACGCGGCAGCACGGCCGACGGGCCGCGGCCGGCGTCGATGATCCTCGACTCCTACCTGTTGCGATCGCTGGCCGTCGCCGGCTATGCCCCGTCCTTCGGACCCTGCGCCCGGTGCGGAACGATGGGGCCGCACCAGGCCTTCGCCGCCCCGCTGGGCGGAGTGGTCTGCGAGAGCTGCCGGCCACCGGGCTCGGCGCGCCCCGCGGCAGAGACCATCGCGCTGCTCGGCGCCCTGTTGGAGGGCGACTGGCCGGCCACCCGCGACGCGGAGCCGTTCGTGATCAAGCAGGCCAGTGGGCTGACCGCCGCGTACGCGGTCTGGCATCTGGATCGCAGTCTGAGGTCTCTCGCCCATGTCGAGCGCTGACCGGCCCGGGCCGGGCGGGCGAACCTTCGGGAGACCCCCGGCCGACGCGCAGTTCGGGCCGCAGACCCCGCCACCCCGGGTTGTCGGGCCGGTCCGGCCGCGCCGCAGGGTGCGGCCGTCGACGATCGTGATCATCGCCCTGGTCGTGATCATGGTCGCCTCGGCCGTCGTGATCCCGTACGCGGCACCAGTGGTGGACCGCTGGCTGCAACAGCAACGCCCTCCGGATCACACGGTGCCGCACGACCCCGGACCCCCGGTCAGTACCGGCAGTGACGATCGCGGCGGTCCGGGCGTCGGTGACCCGTACTATCCCGACTACGGCAGCAGCGGCTACAACGCGCTGAAGTACACGATCGACCTGAACTGGGCACCGACGCAGCAGGTCCTCTCCGGCAACACCAGGATCGATGCGCGCTCTGACCAGCTGCTGCGATCCTTCTACGTCGACCTTGTGCTCCCGGTCACCAAGGTGACCGTCGACGGTCGACCGGCCACCTTCGACCGGGAGGGCATCTATGACGTTCGGATCGTTCCCAGTAGGGCGATCCCGGCACACAAGCGGTTCGACGTGACGGTCAGCTACGGCGGGAATCCTGCCGACTACCGCAACGGCAACATCACGCCCTGGCTGGTCACCAATGACGAGGTCACCGCCGCCAGCGAGCCCGAGGGATCCGCCTGGTGGTATCCGGCGAACGATCACCCCTCCGACCCCGCCACCTACGACGTGTCGGTCCGCGTACCGGCCGGGCTCGACGTGATCAGCAACGGCCGGCTGATCTCTCGCGACAGCCGCGACGAACCGCGGTTCGACACCTGGCACTGGGCGACCGACCAGACCTTGGCCACCTATCAGTCGCTGCTGTCGATCGGGCGGTACGAGATCAAACAGGGCACCGCCGACGGCAGGCCGTACGTCTATGCCGTCTCCGACCAGCTGGGCAAGAAGGACCGGGCCCGGGCGTTCGCCAATCTCGCGCGGACGCCGAAGATCATCTCCGACGAGGAGGGCGTCTACGGCCCCTACCCCTACGACGAGATCGGTGGACTGGTGCCCGGCCACCGGCTCTGGTACGACGGCCTGGAGTCGGCGACCCGGCCGGTCTATGCCGCGCGGGACATGACCCGTCCGAACGCGTCCGGCCTGCTCACCCACGAACTGGCCCATATGTGGTTCGGAGATCACGTCACGCTGAAGGAATGGGACGACATCTTCATCAGCGAGGCGTACGCATCGTTCACCGCCTGGTGGCGGGCCGAGAAGACCGGCGGCCGGTCAGCCGATGATCAACTGCGCCGGACCTACGACGCCTACGCCAACCAGCCGGGGTTCTGGCAGATCAGCATGATCGACCCCGGCCGCGATCACCTGTTCGACGCCGTGTACCTGCGCGGGCCGATGACCCTCCAGGCCCTGCGCCGGGTGATCGGCGACGACGCGTTCTTCCGGTTGTCGCGGCGGTGGGCTCAGCGCGGCGGCGTGCACAGCCTGGAGGATTGGATGCAGCTGGCCGAGCGAGTGAGCAAGAAGGACCTCGACGGCTTCTTCCAGGCCTGGATCTATGGCCCAACACCGCCGGCCAAGACCGCCGCGAACGGCTTGGCCTGATCCGTTACGGAAAGCGATTACGGAGTGCTGCCGCCGCGGCGTTGAAACCTTCCACGCAGGAGTTGACCTCAGCTGGGGAAGACCATACGGTGCTTGCGGAAAGCGGTTTTTCACTGTGGAAGGTTGCCGCATGGGTTTCAACAGAAGGCAGTTTCTTGCAGGCGCGACGGTCGCCGCGTCAATCAGCACCCTCGGGCTCACTGCCTGCTCGGGGAAATCATCGTCGGGCGAGGGGGCCACTCTCAGCTTCGGCTGGTGGGGCAACGACGTCCGGAACAAGGGAGACCGATCAGGCCATCAAGGCCTACACCAAGGCCAATCCCAAGGTCACGGTCAAGCCGCAGCCGGGCGAATGGGACAGCTACTGGGACAAGTTGTCGACCGAGGTCGCGGGAAAGAACGCGCCGGACGTCATCCAGATGGACATGGCCTACATCAGCCAGTACGCCAAGAACGGCACGCTGCTCGACCTCAGCCAATACGGCGTGGACACCTCGAAGTTCGCGTCCGGCACGGTTGACGCCGGCAAGATCGACGGGAAGCTCGTCGGCGTGAATGCCGGCATCAACTCCCTGACCATGATGGCCGATCCCGAGCTGTTCGAGAAGGCGGGCGTCGACCTGCCGGACGACACCAAGTGGACCTGGGACGATTATCTGAACATCTCCGTCGAACTGCAGGCCAAGGGACCGGCCGGGACGACCGGCACCCAGTGTGCCTTCCCCACCGACAACCTGCTGCAGATCTGGCTCCGCCAGAACGGCAAGGATCTCTACACCGCCGACGGTCTGGCGTTCGACGCCGAGGACCTGACCACCTATCTGAACATGATGGTCGAGTTCATGAACGCTGGTGCCATGCCGACCGCCTCGGCGATCAACGAAGAGGTCGGCAAGTCGATGGACCAGAGTGCGTTCGGGATGGGCAAGCAGGGGTTCGCGCTCTACTGGTCCAATCAGCTGGCGGCGATCAACGAGGCCTCCGGCAAGACCATGACGATGTTGCGCCCGCCGACGGTCGCCGGCGACTCCACCCAGCGCAACGCCTGGTACAAGGCGTCCATGCTGTGGTCCGGATACGCCGGGACGAAGAACCCCGAGGCCGTCGGGAAGCTGATCAACTGGTGGGTCAACAATCCCGCGTGCGCCAACATCTGCCTGGACGAGCGCGGCGTTCCGGCCAACACCGAGATGGTCAAGGCCATCGAGCCCAAGCTCACCGATGCCGGCAAGGCGACGGTGAAGTACCTGGACGACATCAAGCCGGAACTCGGCAAGACGCCGCCGGCTCCGCCGCCCGGCAGCAGCGAGATCGGTGACATCATGCAGCGGCACACCAACGACATCCTGTTCGGCAAGGACAAGCCGGAGACCGCTGCCCCGAAGATCATCAGTGAGCTGCAGGCCGCCATCAAGAACGCACAGTAAGCGATCCGTCAGCCGATGAGTGCAATCTCCGAACTGACCTCGCTCCGGCGCACCCGGGCGAAGACAGCAGACGAGCGGCGACAGCAACGCAAGGAGAACGGCCGGGACAACAAGGCCGGCTACCTCTTCCTGCTGCCGTGGCTCATCGGCCTGGTGGTGATCACCATCGGGCCGATGTGTGCCTCGCTGTATCTCTCGTTCACCGACTACAACCTGCTCCAGCCGCCGAAATGGGCGGGACTGGCCAACTTCCAGCAGATGCTGCATGACGAACGTCTGCACCAGTCCCTGAAGGTCACCTTCATCTACGTGTTCGTCGGCGTCCCGCTGCAGTTGGCGCTCGCCCTGGCGATCGCCATCCTGCTGGACAAGGGCATGAAAGGTCTGTCCTTCTACCGGTCGATCTTCTATCTACCGTCGATGCTCGGCGGTTCGGTGGCCATCGCGGTGCTGTGGCGACAGATCTTCGGCACCGACGGTCTGGTGAACCAGGTACTGCGGCTGATCGGAATCGACAGCCACACGGGCTGGGTCTCCGACCCGCGGTACGCCCTGGGCACGATCATCATCCTGCACATCTGGACCTTCGGGTCACCGATGGTGATCTTCCTGGCCGGCCTGCGACAGATTCCGGTGATGTACTACGAGGCGGCCGCCGTCGACGGTGCCAGCCGGTGGTCGCGGTTCTCCAAGATCACCATGCCGCTGTTGTCACCGATCGTGTTCTTCAACCTGGTGTTGCAGATCATCGGCGCGTTCCAGTCCTTCACCCAGGCCTTCGTGGTCTCCGGTGGCAGTGGCGGACCGTCGGACTCGACGCTGTTCTATACGCTGTACCTCTACAACCGGGGATTCGCGAATCTGCAGATGGGTTACGCCTCGGCGATGGCCTGGCTGCTGCTGGTGATCATCGGCGGGTTCACAGCGATCAACTTCTTCGTCTCCAAGTACTGGGTCTTCTACGATGACTAGCACCATCGCTCCCACCCCGACCACCCGCGAGCCGGCAGGCACCCCGCGGACGACGCCAGGTCGTGGGGGCCGAACAGCGTCCCGGATCAGGTCGGTGATCAAGCACATCCTGCTGATCGCCTGCAGCCTGCTGATGATCTATCCGCTGCTGTGGATGCTGATCAGCTCGTTCCGGCCGACCAACACGATCTTCCGGACGCCCGGACTGTGGCTGCGCGACGCCACCCTGGCCAACTACGGTCACGGCTGGCACGCGCTGAGCCCGACCTTCGGCCATTACCTGATCAACTCGGGCATCGTCGTTCTGGGCGCGATCATCGGCAACGTGATGTCCTGCTCGCTGGCGGCGTACGCCTTCGCCCGGCTCAAGTTCCGCGGCCGGACGCTGTGGTTCACGATCATGCTGCTGTCGATCATGCTGCCGATCCACGTCGTCGTCGTGCCGCAGTACATCATCTTCAACAACCTCGGCTGGGTGAACACGTTCGTCCCGCTGATCCTGCCGAAGTTCCTGGCCACCGACGCGTTCTTCGTCTTCCTCGCCGTGCAGTTCATCCGCGGCATCCCCAAGGACCTCGACGAGGCCGCGCGGATCGACGGATGCGGACACTGGGGCATCTTCTCCCGGGTGATCCTGCCGCTGATGGTGCCGGCGATCGCCACAACGGTGATCTTCACCTTCATCTGGACCTGGGGTGACTTCTTCACCGCGTTGATCTATCTGACCTCACCCGACAAGTACACGACCCCGATCGCGCTGCGGCAGTTCCTGGACGCCACCAGCGGCAGCGACTGGGGTGCGATGTTCGCGATGTCGATCGTCTCGCTGCTGCCGGTCTTCCTGATCTTCCTGTTCGGCCAGCGCTATCTGATCAAGGGCATCGCCACCACCGGCATCAAGTAGGCCGGGATCAGAAACCGTCTCCACGAGAGGAATGCAGTGACCAAGGGACGCTATGTCGTTGTCGGAACAGGCCACCGGGTCACCATGTACCTGGGCGCGATCTCCGGCGCCCATGCCGGCGATGCCGAACTGGTCGGGCTGCTGGACCGCAACCCCGGGCGCGTGCAGTATCACCTGGACCGGCTGCGGCAGCGCGGGTTCGACACCAGCGGTGTCCGCACCGGAGCCGGTGATGACCTGGAGCAGGTGATCGCCGAGCAGCAGGCGGACCGGGTGATCATCACCACCCCCGACTTCACCCACGCCGACTACATCGTCCGCGGCCTCGACGCCGGGGTCGACGTCGTGGTGGAGAAGCCGCTGACCATCAACCCGGACTACGCCCGGCGGATCGTCGATGCCGTGGAGCGGTCAGGCAAGCAGGTCGTGGTGACCCACAACTATCGGTACTCGCCGCGGAACAGCGCCCTGAAGGAACTGGTCAAGTCCGGGCGGATCGGCACCGTGCTTTCGGTCACCTTCGAGTGGGTGCTGGATACCGCTCACGGAGCGGACTACTTCCGGCGGTGGCATCGCGACAAGGCCAACTCCGGCGGCCTGCTGATCCACAAGGCGTCCCACCACTTCGACCTGGTCAACTGGTGGATCGCCGACGTGCCGCAGCAGGTCTACGCCCGCGGCGGGGTGAAGTTCTACGGCGCCGAGAACGCGGCGGCCCGAGGCGTGGGTGAGCGACCGGAGCGCGGCACCCACGACGGACCGCACACGCCGTGGGAACTCGACCTGCGCAACGACCCGACGCTGCAGGCGCTCTACCTGGACAACGAGCAGTACGACGGTTACCGGCGGGATCAGGACGTGTTCGGCCGGGGAGTGACCACCGAGGACAATCTGGCGGTCGTGGTGGACTACGCCGGCGGCCCGGTGCTGTCGTACGCACTCAATGCCCACTCGCCCTGGGAGGGCTACCGGGTCGCGATCAACGGCACCGAGGGACGCGCCGAACTCGAGGTGATCGAGCGTGCGGCGGTGCTCACCGACGATGAGGGGAATGTGGTCGTCGATCCCAGTGCGCTGCCGGAGGACGCCGGGCGGCACGGCGGTCAGCGGCTGACCCTTCAGCGGCACTGGCAGCCGGCGGTCGAGGTGCCCATCCCGGAAGGGGTCGGCGGGCACGGCGGTGGCGATGCGCTGCTGCTGAAGGACGTTTTCCAGGGACCCGGTGACGATTGGCTGGAGCGTCCCTCGGACTGGAAGGACGGCCTGCGCTCGATCTCGGTCGGGATGATGGGCAACGAGTCGCTGCGCACCGGCGCCCCGATCACCCTCGACGACCTGAAACTCGGCGTCGACCTGTCCCGCTGACCCCCGCCCCCGGCCGACTCCCGCAAGGGTGGGCGCGTGTCAAGCGGGGCGGCGGAGCGAGCCGGCGCAGAAGAAGCCGACCAGCAGCAGAGCGATGATCACGAAGAGGGCGTTCAGCAGGCCGACGTGTTCGGAGAGGGCGCCGACGACCGGCGGACCGCCGAGATTGGCGATGTAGCCGATCGAGGCGACCACGCTCACCCGGGCCGCCGGATCGGGACCGCTGTCGGCGGCCGCGGACATGCCGAGCGGGAAGCCCATCGAGACACCGATCGCCCAGAGCACGACGCCGACCAGGACCACCGGTGCCGGGCCACCCAGGATGAACCCCAACAGCCCGATGACGCCAAGCGCAGTGGTGACCCGGATGGTCATCACCCGGCCGATCCGATCCACCAGCGGCCCGCCGCCGACCCGGGCCACGGTCTCGCCGATCGCGAAGACCGTGAAGTACGCCGCGGCAACCGCGTCGGACCGGCCGTGGCCATCCCGTACGCCGAGGGTGAGCCAGTTGTTGGCCGAGCCCTCGCCGAGTTCGACGCCGAGCATCACCAGTCCGATCATCAACAGTCGCAGATCGGTCCAGCCGCGCAGCCAGTCGCGGATCCGGTCCCTGACCGGCGGCTTCCGCCCCTGCTGGGGGCGGCCACCGGAATGAAGCCGGTGGCGATCGTCGTCGCAATGGTCACCAAGAACGCCTCGCCGACGAACTGCCAAGCGAACGGGATCGAGAGCGCCGCGGCTGCCGCACCGATGGCCGAGCCGATGATCACTCCCGCCGACCAGGCAGCGTGCATCAGCGGCATCAGCGTCCGGCCCGCCGCCCGCTCGACAGCCGAGCCCTCGACATTGATCATGACATCGGCCGAGCCGATGCCGAACCCGACGGCAACGAAGCCGGCGGCGGTCAGTACCACGCTGTGGGCGACTCCTGCGCCCAGCCCGATGCCGGCGATGCCGACCGCACTCAGCCACAGGGTGGTACGGATAGCCAGCCGCGCACCCAGCCGGCCGAGGAGCGCCGAGGAGGACAGCAGTCCGCCGATCGACCCGATGGTCACCCCACCGAGGATCATGCCGAGGAAGGAGTTGTCGACATCGAGATCGGCTCGCAGGCTCGGCAACCGCGGGCCCCAGGTGGACATCACGATGCCGCCCAGGGCGAACGCGATGATGATCGCGTTCCGCCAGCGGACGACGGCCCGGCGGTCGCGGACCTCGGCCGTCACCGGTGAGGGAACCAGGTGCTGCGGGCGACCGGGTCGGCCCACGGCGCGCCGACCGCGGAGAAACCCTCACCGGACTCGGCCGCCAAGCGGGACCAGCGTTCGATGTCCTTGATCACCGGGTGCGACTGCGCGCCGGTGCCCTGAACGTCGACATCGTCGGTCAACGGCAGCGGATCTCCGGCCTGGATCGCCTCGAGCACCGCCATGTACGGCGCATGACCGGTCAGCGGCGAGATCAGCGGGGCGCCGTCGGCGCAGTGATCGAGAAGATTCTCGGTGAGGTCGTCCCGGTCGAACTCGAGCCGTTCGGTCTCGCCGCCGCGGTCGACCGTCAGCACGTCGATGGTGTACTGCAGATCGAGCCGGCCCTCGCTGCCGATCACCGAGACGGTCGGCGGCTGGTCGTTGCCCGGGCCGCACAGAGTGAGGGCGACACTGATCGGTAGCGCACCGTCGGAGTCCACCCGGATCCAGGTGGTGTCATCGGATTCGTTGTCCAGGTTGGCCTTGTACAGCTCGGTGCGGACGTCCTTCACCTGATCGAGGGCCCGGACATCGGCGATCCGCAACGCCTGGGCGATCGAATGGGCCAACGCGTTGGTGGCAACGCCGTCCGACACCTGGTGCCCGTCGAGTCTCCGGCGCCCGCTCCACGGCGACCGGTTGAAATAGGCCAGATCACGCGACCAGACGCCAAGACCGGTGATCAGCCGCGGCTCACCGATGGCACCGTCGGCGACAAGGTCGGCGATCCGCTGCAGGGCATGCGATCCGAGCGCCTGGAAACCGATCTGGCAGCTGAGACCGGTCTCCGCTGCGACAGCGACCAGCCGGTCGTACTCGGCCATCGACGCGACCGGCGGCTTCTCCAGATAGACGTGGGCACCCGCCCGGAAGGCCTCCTCGGCCAACACGGCATGGGTGTGGATCGGCGTCGCGATGATCACCACCTCCGGCTGCTCGGCCGCCAACAGGTCGGTCAGTGACCCGAAGTGCCCGACGCCGGCTTCAAGATCATCCGGCGGACCGGCCGGATCGGCGACACCGACCAGCCGGGTGCTTCCCTGCTCTGCCAGCCGGGCCAGGTTCGCCCGGTGCACCCGACCGAAGCCGGATCCGCCGGCCAACCCGACCCGTACCGGCCGCCGCCCCGACCGATCGTTGTGGTGGTGATCATCGTTGGTCACGCGCGGTTCACAGCTCCTGCCACGGCCTTCAGGGAGGCGGTCACGATATTGGCGTGGCGGCCGACGCCCCAGACCACCTGGGAGTCCTCACCGTCGCCGATCTCACACTCGACGTACGCGGCGGCCAGCGCATCGCCGCCCTGGCTGAGAGCGTGTTCGTGGTAGTCGAGCACCCGGACACGATAACCAAGGCCGGCGATCGCGTCGACGAAGGCCGAGAGCGGACCGTTGCCCTCACCGGAGATCGTCACCTGCCTGCCGTGATCACGGACCACCGCCTCGAGATGATCTTGTCCGTTGTCGCCGGAGGTGTTGGAGAAGCTGACCAGATCCAGCGGTTCGGTGTTGGTCAGATAGTGCCGGGTGAACGCCTCACCGATCTGGGACGGCGACAGTTCGCCACCCTCCTCGTCGGTCTGGTTCTGGATCACCCGGGAGAATTCGATCTGCAGCCGCCGCGGCAGGTCGAGTTGGTGCTCGCTCTTCATGATGTAGGCGACGCCACCCTTGCCGGACTGGGAATTCACCCGGATGACGGCCTCGTAGGTGCGGCCGACATCGAATGGGTCGATCGGCAGGTACGGAGCCTCCCATGCGATCTCGTGGATCCCGACACCCTGCTCCTTGGCGCGCTTCTCCAGGTCCTCCAGACCCTTCTTGATCGCATCCTGGTGGGACCCGGAGAAGGCCGTGTAGACAAGATCACCGGCGTAGGGATGTCGGGGATGCACCGGCAGGTTGGTGCAGTACTCGACCGTCCGGCGGATCTCGTCGATGTCGGAGAAGTCGATCTTGGGGTCGATGCCCTGGCTGAAGAGATTCATGCCCAGGGTGACCAGATCCACGTTGCCAGTACGTTCGCCATGGCCGAACAGGCAGCCCTCGACCCGGTCGGCGCCGGCCATCATCGCCAACTCCGTCGCGGCGACCGCAGTGCCCCGGTCGTTGTGCGGGTGCAGGCTGATCGTGGTCACCTCGCGCCGGGTCAACTGCCGGCAGAACCACTCGATCTGGTCGGCGTACACGTTCGGCGTCGCGGACTCGACGGTCGCCGGCAGGTTGAGAATGATCTCCCGTCCGTCGTCGGGCTGCCAGACGTCGCTGACCGCCTCGCACACCTGCGCCGAGAACGGCAGTTCGGTGTTGGTGAAGATCTCCGGGCTGTACTCGTAGCCGATCTCGGTCTTGGACAGGTTGATCTCGGAATACTTCCGCACCATCTGGGTGCCGCGGACGGCGATGTCCTTGATCTCGTCCTTGCTGGCCCGGAAGACCACCCGGCGAAACAGCGGCGCCAGGGCGTTGTAGAGGTGGATGTTGGCGTGGTGCACGCCGATCAACGACTCGGTCGTGCGCTCGATAAGGTCCTCACGGGCCTGGGTCAGCACCGAGATCGTGACGTCCTCGGGCACCTTGTCCTGCTCGATCAACTGCCGAACGAAGGCGAAATCGGTCTCGCTCGCCGACGGGAAACCGACCTCGATCTCCTTGTAGCCCATCCGGACCAGGAGTTCGAACATCCGCATCTTGCGGGTCGGCGTCATCGGGTCGATCAGGGCCTGGTTCCCGTCCCGGAGATCGGTGGACAACCAGCGCGGCGCCTTGGTGATCGTGGTGTTCGGCCAGGTGCGATCCGGCAGGTCGACCGGCGTGAAGGCGCGGTAGCGGCCGTACGGCATCGGGCTGGGTTGCTGGGTGGTGACCGACGGGCCCGTCCGCCGGGAGGCGCTGCCCGGGGTGTTGTCGGAGATATTCATGGGTTCCTCGCTGGGGTCTGCTGAAGGTGCGGTGGCACGTCGAACTCCGCAGCGAGGATGCCAGCCTTAGCGGGCCTCGCTGCGGCAGCGAAGGAGGAGCAGCCGAAAAGCCACGAGAAGCACTTTAGCAGCCGTCGTTGCGTGGATCTGCCGCACCCGCGATTAGCATGCCGCGCATGGTTGAGAAGAGCAGTGCCGCGGCAGACTGGTGGCGCCAGGCCGTGGTGTACCAGATCTACCCGCGAAGCTTCGCCGACGGCAACGGAGACGGCATCGGTGACCTGCAGGGCATCATCTCCCGGATCGACTACCTGGCCGCCCTCGGCGTCGACGCCGTGTGGCTGAGCCCGTTCTACCCGTCGGCGCTGGCCGACGGCGGTTACGACGTCGACGACTACCGGGACATCGATCCGCGGATCGGCACGCTGGCCGAATTCGACCGGTTGGCCACGCTGCTGCACGAGGTCGGGATCAAGTTGATCATCGACATCGTGCCCAACCACAGCTCCGACCGCCATCGCTGGTTCGCCGAGGCACTTCAGGCGGGGCCCGGCTCCCCCGCCCGGGACCGCTACATCTTCCGCGACGGGACCGGAGAGAACGGGGAGCTGCCGCCGTCGGACTGGCAGTCGGTGTTCGGTGGGCCGGCCTGGGCACGCGTTGCAGACGGCCAGTGGTACCTGCACCTGTTCGCTCCCGAACAGCCCGACTTCAACTGGGACCATCCCGATGTCAGGACGGAATTCCTGCATACCTTGGAATTCTGGGGCGATCGCGGCGTCGACGGCTTCCGGATCGACGTCGCCCATGCCCTGACCAAGGATCTGCCCGACGAACTCCCGGACCATGCGACGTTGCTGGAGGGCACCTTCGCCGACGGTGAGCATCCGATCTGGGACCGCGACGAGGTGCACGAGATCTATGCCGAGTGGCGCAAGGTGTTCAACCGCTACACCCCGCCGCTGACCGCCGTCGCCGAGGCGTGGGTGCCGGCCCATCGTCGGGTGCGTTACGCGAGTCCGGAAGGGCTCGGCCAGGCGTTCAACTTCGACCTGCTGCGGGCCACCTTCGATGTCGAGGAGTTCCGCAAGATCATCACCGAGAATCTCGACCTGGCGGCTCGGTCCGGCGCGTCGAGCACCTGGGTGTTCTCCAACCACGATGTCGTCCGGCACGCCACGCGCTACGGCCTGCCTCCGCTCGAACCGGCCGGCGAATTCGGTCCGTCGGCCGGCCAGGACTGGCTCAAGGCCGGGCGGCCCACCCGAACAGGAGGACCGGGTCACCGGGCTGGCCAAGGCCCGGGCAGCGACCCTGCTGGCCCTGGCCCTGCCGGGGAGTGCGTACCTCTACCAGGGTGAGGAACTCGGCCTGCCCGAGGTCGCCTCCATCCCGGCCGACCGTCGCCAGGATCCGGCCTTCTTCCGCACCGAGGGTCGCGAGATCGGTCGGGACGGCTGTCGCGTACCGCTGCCCTGGACGGCCGAGGGCACCTCGTACGGTTTCGGCGCCGGCCCAGCGCATCTGCCGCAGCCGGACTGGTTCGGCGGCTACGCGGTCTCGGTGCAGGCCGGTGACCCCGGATCGACCCTGGAGCTCTATCGGTCGGCGCTGCGACAAAGACACCGGCTGCAGGCCGACGAGCTGCTGGAATGGGTGGATGTCGGGCAACCGGAGGTCTTGGCGTTCCGGCGGCCGAACGGCTGGTTGTCGGTCACCAACTTCGGCGCAACGCCGGTGCCGCTGCCCGACGGCGAGCTGCTGCTCAGCAGCGCCGGCGGACCCGGCAACAGCAGTGAATCCGGGCCGGAACACCCGAGCCGTCTCGCGGGGTATGCCACCGCCTGGCTGCAGCAGTGATCCGGGCTCCCGGCCACCGAAATCCGGTGGACCGGGGGGCCGTCGCAAGGCAGGCTTTCGCCATGCCTTATCAGCAGGTGAGCCCGGACGACGTGACGGCCGTCGCCCTTGTCGCCGACATGTTCAACGCCGTCAATGCGGTCGACGACCCGGAGGAGCCGCCGGCCCTTCCGGAGCTTGTCGCCGGGAACATGAAGTACGGCTGGGACCTGGAACCGGGCGAACGCTACCTGTACTACCCCGACGGCTGGTCGGAACCGGTGGGGTCGATCCGGCTGAACGCGCCCCAGCGCGACAATCTGCACATGGTCAGCGTCGGGATGATGGTCCACCCGGATCACCGCCGGCAGGGGCACGGGACGGCGATGGCCGCCGAGTTGCTCCGGAGGGCCCGGGAGATGGGCCGGTTCACCGTCTGGGCGGGGTGTGCCCACGACGACGAGGTCGCCGCGACGTTCCTGAGGAGCCAGGGATTCACCTACGCCAGCCACGACGCCCGCCGTTTCCAGTACCCGGCAGAGCTTGATCATGATCAGCTCGACAAGCTGTACGCGGAGGCGCAGGTCAAGGCGGCCGACTACGAGCTGGTCCGGACCATGGTGCCGACCGACGACGCCGTGCTGGAACAGTTGGTCGCGGTGACGGCGGCGATCAACGACGCACCGATGGGCGACCTGGACTTCGAGGACGAGAAGTTCGATCTGCAGCGGCTCCGCGATTTCGAGACCGCGGCGCAGGGCAAGGGAGAGAAGCTCTATCGCGTCTTCGCCCGGCACAAGCAGACCGGTGAGATCGGCGGGCACACGGTGATGATGGTGCAGCCGCTCCAGCCGACCTACGGCTGGCAGTACGACACCGCGGTCCATCGTGATCACCGCGGGCATCGCCTCGGCACGCTGGTCAAGCTGGAGATGATGCGCTGGCTGGCCGAGACCGAACCGCAGATCGAACGGATCGAGACCTGGAACAACGCCGACAACAGCTACATGATCAACGCCAACGAGGCCATCGGCTACCGGCTGTCCCGGGTCTTCGACACCTATCAGCAGGTGCTCGACAAGGACGAATGATCCCCGGGGATCTGTGCCAGGAGGCGAGCTAGCGGACCGGTGAGTAGTCGGTGGGGTCGAGGAACTGCGACTCGATGCGCTCCATCAGCGGACCGTCGACCTCCGACTCGTCCTTGGCCTTGATCCAGTCGGGGTCGGTCCGGAAGTTCTGCCAGGCCTGATCCGCGGTTGCCCGATCGGGAAATGCCAACAGGTAGATCAGCGTACGCTCCGCGTCCGGACCCTCTGTGGGGGTGAAGAAGCCGACCACCTCCATGCCGTGCCGTTCGAACAACCCGAGGGTGTGCTCGCGGAACCGCCGATGCAGTGCCGCGAGCTTCCCCGGGTTGGTGACATAGGTGCGCAACTCGAAGATCCGCTCGCTCATGGCCGTCATCCTCGCAGACCCCGGGAGGCCCCGTTCGGCGGGCTGATGCGCCGCAGGCGGCGACCTTCGCCGCGTCCCGCGTTGCCGGACGATCGCCTCGGCCGAAATCCGGTGCGATCTCAGAAACCGAGGCGGTTCAGGTGTTTGGCGTCACGCTGCCAGTCCTTGAGCACCTTGACCTTGAGGTCGAGGTAGACCGGCGTACCCAGGATGGCCTGGATCTGCTTCCGGGCGGACTGGCCGACCTGCTTGAGCCGGCTCCCCTTGTGGCCGATCACGATGCCCTTCTGGGACTCGCGCTCGACGATCATCGACGCGAACACGTCCAGCAACGGCTTGTCCTCGGGACGGTCGGCACGCAGCCGCATCTCGTCGATCTCGACCGCAATGGAATGCGGGAGCTCGTCCCGTACGCCCTCCAGCGCCGCTTCCCGGATGAGCTCTGCGACCAGCTGTTCCTCCGGCTCGTCGGAGATCTCGCCGTCGGGATACAGCTGCGGGCCGGACGGCAACAGGCCGACCAGCAGGTCGGTCAGCAGCTGCAGTTGATCACCGCCGACCGCCGAAACCGGTACGATCTCGGCCCATTCGATGGACAGCTCGGACTCGAGCGCCTGGATTCGGGCCACATGCTCGGCCATCCGGTCGGGAGCGGCCAGGTCGGATTTGGTGGCCACCGCCACCAGCTTGGGCCGCTGGGGAAGTCTGGCGATCTCGCTGACCAGGAAGGTGTCACCGGGACCGATCTTCTGGTTGGCCGGAAGGCAGACGCCGATCACGTCGACCTCGGACCAGGTGGCCCGGACAAGATCGTTGAGACGTTCGCCGAGCAGGGTCCGCGGCTTGTGCAGACCCGGGGTGTCGATCAGCACCAGTTGGGCGTCGTCGCGGTTGACGATGCCGCGCACCGCATGCCGAGTGGTCTGCGGCTTGCTCGAGGCGATGACGATCTTGCTGCCGACCAGGGCATTGGTCAGCGTCGACTTGCCCGCGTTGGGTCGGCCGACGAAGCAGGCGAAACCGGACCGGAAGGCCGGCGGGGATTCGCTCATGTCAGGGCGACCCTGTCGGTCACCGTACCTTGGGTGTCGGTGACCCAGACGACGACGCCGGACCCCCGAAGGTCGGAGACGACGGCAAGATCATCGGCGGTCGGTGCAGCGCCGGACACCGCGACCGCCTCGAGCCCCGGCGCACCCGAGGACACCGCCATCGCAACGGCCACCTGGACCGCGGAGAGCTTCAGATGATCAAGATCGACGGTGGCCGCGGCGTAGGTCCTGCCATCGGTGTCCCGGACGCTGGCACCCTGGACCGACTGGGTCCTGGCCATCGCCGACCGGGCCAGCGTGATGATCTTGAGATCCTCGGGATCGGTCGGTGCGATCAGCTCAGCGGTCATGGATCAGGAGGCCTTTGCGGGGTCGGCGTCGGACGGTGCGATGATCATCGTACGGTCCTCGTCGGCTTCGGTCGATTCGTCGTCGATGCGACCGACGACGACGGTTCCGACCTTGTTCCGCCGTCCGGTGGAGCGCTCGGCGACCAGTTCCAGTCCGTCGTACTTGACCACCGCACCGGCGATCGGGACCTTGTTGAGCACCTTGGCCATCAGGCCACCGACGGTGTCGACATCCTCGTCCTCCAGTTGCAGACCGAAGAGCTCGCCCAGCTCGTCGATCGGTAGCCGCGACGACACCCGGAAGCGCTCGTCGCCGAGTTTGGTGATGTCGGTGTTCTCCTGGTCGTACTCGTCGGTGATCTCGCCGACGATCTCCTCGAGGATGTCCTCGATCGTCGCCATTCCCGCTGTGCCACCGAACTCGTCGACGACGATCACCAGGTGGCTGTGTTTGAGCTGCATCTCACGGAGCAACTCGTCGATCGGCTTGGAGTCGGGGCACCATTCCGGCTTCCGCATCAGCTGGCTGACCTTCTCGGTGCTCTCCGACTGGGGGAAGTCGTACACCCGCTTGATCACGTCTTTGAGATACAGCACGCCGACCACGTCGTCGAGCCCGTCGCCGATCACCGGGATCCGGCTGAAACCCGACCGTAGACACAACGACATGGCCTGACGGAGCGTCTTGGTGGCCTCGATGTAGACCATGTCGGGGCGTGGCACCATGACCTCTTTGACAACCGTGTCACCGAGCTCGAAGACCGAGTGGATCATCTCCCGCTCGCCCTTCTCGATCAGTTGACTGGCTTCGGCCAGGTCGACCATCTCGCGCAGTTCTGCCTCGGTCGAGAACGGGCCCTCGCGGAATCCCTTGCCCGGTGTCAGCGCGTTCCCGATCAGGATCAGCAACTTGGGGATCGGCCCGAGGACGGAGGTGATCAGGGCGAGCGGACCGGCAACGGCAACCGCGATGCGATCGGCATGCTGGCGGCCGATGGTTCGCGGTGCGACACCCCACCAGACGTAACTGATCACGATCATGATGCCCGCCGACAGCAGGATCCGGGACCAGTCGTGGCTGAACTCGTCGAAGATCACCAGGGCGACCAGCACGATCGAGCAGATCTCCACGACCGTCCGCACCAGCAGCGCGGTGTTCAGGTAGCGCGGCGGGTCGTCCATGATCTGCTGCACCCGCGCCGCACCCGGCCTGCCCTCCTCGACCAGCCGTTCGGCCCGGGATCGGGAGAAGGACTGCAGTGCGGATTCGGCTGCGGCCAGCAGGCCGCCGATGATCACCAGGATCAGGGCGATGACGAGCTGGAGCCAGTCCTGTTCGGTCATGATCAACTCGCCGGAGCCGTACCGGACGGGCCGTGGATGCGCACGCCCCGTTCGGTGTCCCACAACTGCAGCAACCTGTCCTTGAGGCCGAACATCTCGGCCTTCTCCGCCGGTTCGGCGTGATCGAGACCGAGCAGGTGCAGCAATCCGTGGACCAGCAGGTATTCGGCCTCGGCGTCGGGTGTCCGGCCGTGTTCGGCGGCCTGCCTGCTGGTCACGGCCGGGCAGAGCACGATGTCGCCGAGCAGGCCGACCGGCGGCTCGTCGTCGTCCTCGGGGATGCGCAGCTCGTCCATCGGAAAGCTGAGCACGTCGGTCGGCCCGGGTTCACCCATGTACTTCTCGTGGTAGGCCGACATGGTGTCCTCGTCGACCAGCAGGATGGACAACTCTGCCTGCGGATGGATCCGCAACTGTGACAGGGTGAACTCGGCCAGTCGGACGAGGCCGGTACTGTCGGCCTCCAAACCGGACTCGTTGTTGATCTCAACGGTCATCGTCGGTGTCCCATCGTCGGGCGCTGGTCACGGTCACCCGTCCTGTCACCACGCCTGCCCGGTTGCCGGTCGGACTGCCGGTCGGATTGCCGGTCGGATTGCCGGTCGAACGGCTTGTCGGCCTGTTTGTCGGTCTGCTCGAACCTGTCGTAGGCGGCGACGATCCGACCGACCAGCTTGTTACGCACCACATCGTGGTTGGTCAGGTTACAGAAGGCGATGTCCTCGACCTGGTCCAGGATGCCCTGCACCACGCGCAGACCGCTGCGCGTCCCGCCGGGCAGGTCGACCTGGGTGATGTCACCGGTGACCACCATCTTGGAGTTGAACCCCAACCGGGTCAGGAACATCTTCATCTGTTCCATCGAGGTGTTCTGTGCCTCGTCGAGGATGATGAACGAGTCATTGAGAGTGCGCCCACGCATGAAGGCCAGCGGGGCGACCTCGATCGTCCCCGAGGTCAGCAACTGCGGAATGGAATCCGGGTCGATCATGTCGTGCAGGGCGTCGTACAACGGCCGCAGGTACGGATCGATCTTGTCGTTCAGGGTGCCCGGCAGGAAGCCGAGGTGCTCCCCCGCCTCAACGGCCGGTCTGGTCAGGATGATCCGGTTGACATCCTTGTTCTGCAGCGCCTGGACCGCCTTGGCCACGGCGAGATAGGTCTTGCCGGTACCGGCCGGACCGATACCGAAGATCACCGTGTGCTTGTCTATGGCGTCGACGTACCGCTTCTGGTTCAGCGTCTTGGGCCGAATCGTCTTGCCTCGGCTGGACAGGATGTTGTGGGTCAGGATGTCCGAGGGCCGGGCACCCTCGCGGTCGGCGATCATGCCGACCAGCCGTTCCACGCCGTCGCTGGTCATCCCCTGCCCGGTGCGAACGATGGTGACGATCTCGCCGAGCACCTCCGCGCCCATGTCGGTCGCCGCCGCTGTGCCGCCCAGAGTGATCTCGTTGCCGCGGACATGGATGTCGGCGTCCAGGTCCCGCTCGAGGATCCGCAGGAAGGCGTCCCCCGGCCCGAGCACGCTGACCATGTTGATCGAGGTCGGGATAGTCACCTTGCGGGAGACCGGACCCGGATCGGGCGATGCTGTGCTGGTCGATGCTGTTACGGACTGGCCATCGTCGGCGCGCTTGGCTTCGGGTGCCGTTGCCGCGGCCGACCGGGATGTGCTACTCAGGACTTCCTCGCAGATTAGGTTGACGGGAACACGACGAGTCTAGTGATCCGCGGCCCATCCACCCAAGGATTAGCCGGTCTGTGATCTGCCCGCAGCCTGCTGCCGCCGGGCGAGGTCCTCGACGGCCTTCGGCGCGGTCGTCTCGAAATCCAGCAACCGGGCCCAATGCGGCTCGACGCTGATCAGCACCATCTCCTCGTACAGGGCGCGTACGCCCGCCTCCCAGGCCGGGAAGTCCGCCGGCGGAATCAGCTTGCGGCACGCCTCGACATACGCGTCGGGGACTCCGCTGACCTGCTGGAGGTCTGCCCGGCCGCGGATCAGCAGCGCCCGGGGCGGCCATTGGTCCTGCGTGTCGACGGTGATGGCGACCTCGGGGTTCGCCCGCAGCGCACCGACCTTCGCCGAGGCGGGTACGGTGCCCATCACGAAGTGCTCGCCGGTCAAGAGGAAACCGAGCGGGATCACGCGGGGGAGACCGTCGAGACCTGTGTAGGCCAGGCGCGCCGGGATCGACGACGCCAGCAGCTCCTGGGCGATCGGCAGCGCCAGCGTCGCGGCCACGTCCTGCCGGTTCATCGGAGCACCTCGTAACGCAGATGGGTCACCCCGTCGGCTGGAACCGCCTCGACGAAACCCAGCCGGACCTGATCCGACAGTGGACCGAAATAGCGGCGGCCGCCGCCGAGCAGCACCGGGACCTGGTGCAGGATCACCTCGTCGAGCAGCCCGGCCTCGAGTGCGGCCGACAGCGTCACCCCGCCCTGGATCCCGACGTCCTTGCCGCGGGCCAGCGACCGCGCCTGCTCGACCGCGTCGCCGATGTCTCCGGCGAAGCTCTGCCGGTCCGAGTCGGCGTACTCCGCAGGCGGCGGTCGGTGGCTGACCACGACCATCGGCGCGGTCGGATGAGGGCCGTTGCCGCCGAACCCCTCGCAATCGTCGTAGGTGGTGCGACCGGTGACAACGGCGCCGACCCGATCCACGAGGTGCTGGTAGTAGCCGGCGTTGTCGGCTCTGCCGTACCAGTCGAACAACGTGCCGCCGTCGCCGAGGCCGCGGCCCGGTCCCGGATCGCGACCGGTGATGTAACCGTCGACCGAAACGGCCAACGCAGTGAAGACCTTTGCCATCGGACTGTCCTTTCGGAGTTCCTTGAGGAGACTCTGCAGACAGTAGCAGCTGAAGTTTCTTCAGGGAACCCCGAAGCCTAGACTGCTGTCATGCAGCGCACACAGTTCGGGGACATGACGTGCTCGATCGCCCGCACGCTCGACGTGATCGGCGAAGCCTGGTCGCCGTTGATCCTGCGCGACGTGTGGGTCGGGATGGCCCGCTTCGACCAGATTCAGGCCGACCTGGGCATCTCTCGCAAGGTGCTGACCGAACGGCTCAACCACCTGGTCGCTCATGGCGTCCTGGAGCGCCGGCCCTATGATGCCCGGCCGCGCTATGAGTACCACCTGACGCCGAAGGGTGCTGAACTCGTCGACGTGCTGATCGTGATGGCCGGGTGGGGTGATCGTTGGCTCGCGGGCGAGGCCGGGCCTCCGGTGTTGCATCGGCACCGCGCCTGCGGGGAGATCGGTCACGCCCAGCTTCGGTGTGAACATTGCGGCGAGCCGATGCGCGCGGTCGACATCGAGCCGCTGCCGGGCCCGGGCCTGCAGTCGCCGGCCGCCTGATCGCGGCCCTGCTCGGCGTCGGCTGCCTCAGCCGCGTTCGTCGGCCGGGTCGTCACCCTCGTCCGGCGAGTCGACGACGTGCACCGCGGCCTCTTCCGCGCTGGCGGCGGCGCCGTCGATACCGACGTCCTCGCCGATGAGTTCTGACTCCTCGTCGGTGCCGATCCCCTCGTTCGGGTCGACCAGTCGGCCCGCCCGTTCCCGCCCGACCTCGCCGTCGTCGACGAAATCGGAGAACTCGTCAGCCTCGGCGGGTTGGTCGGCACCAGGCTGGTCGTCGCCGGTGTCGGGTACTTCCTCGGCCAGGCGTTCGTCGAGCGTCTCGTGTTCTCCGCGGCGCTCCAGCACCGACCAGTTCTCCGGTGTGGTCAGACCCTCGTCGAGCGCATCGTCGACGCCGCGGTCCTCCAGACCGTAATCGGGCTGGAACGGGTCCTGGTCCAACTGCTCGGATTCGTCGGGGACCTCGTCGTACTCGCTCGGGTCCAGCTCTCGATCGGTCATATCTCCCACCTCGTCATCATGTTGCACCTGCTCCATCGAACCTGTCAGGTCGGAACTGTCAGGTCGGAACTGTCAGGTTCTCCGACGCAGCCGGATCTCGATCACTTTGCGTCCAGCGGCAATTACCCGGTCGAGCTCGGCATCGCTCACCTGGCCGCCGACGATCCGTACGTCACCGGGATAGGCCAGGATCGGCACCGAGTCGAGGATCTGCCGCAGCCGGTGAGCTGCTTGGGCCGGGTCGGCGACCGGATCGGCCGTTCCCTCGTACGCGCGCAGCCGGATCAGCAGCCGCACCGGCGCGCCGTTGCGCAGGTTCCTCCACCAGGGGGACCCGGTCGTGATCCACACCCGATCGTCCTCGCGGTAGTAGGCGATCGGCGTGTGGTAGACCTTTCCGGTCTTCCGGCCGGTGAACTCAAGCGACGCCCAGCGACTGCTCAACAACGGGTGCAGCGGTGTGTGCAGCACGACCATGAAGAACGCCTTCACAGCCATCGGAACGAACCTGTTCATCAGACGACTCGCCCTTCCCGGCAGATATCGGTAGCCGGCACTCTTGGCAGTCAGATCGGGAGCCGTACGGCCCATGTCACTCCTTCCCACGACCGTGGGATGCCCATACCCGGTGATGCTAACCACCCCGAGCGCCGTAGTAGCGGCCGAGGAAGTCCGCCTTCAGCTCGCCGAAGTAGTCGCCGGCGATGGCGTCCCGGATGTCGTCGACCAGTCGGACGATGAAGCGCTCGTTGTGGATGGTCGCCAGGGTGTTGGCATTGATCTCCCTGGCCTTGAACAGGTGGTGCAGGTAGGCGCGGGTGTAGTGGGTGCAGGTGTAGCAGTCGCAGCCCTCGTCGACCGGCCGGAAATCGCGGCGGTTGGCCGCCGTGTTGACGTTGAAGCGTCCGTGCCGGCTGTAGAGCGCGGCGTTCCGCGCGACCCTGGCCGGTGACACGCAGTCGAAGGTGTCGGCACCGTTCTCGATGGCGGCGAAGAAGTCGTCGGGTTCGGAGATGCCGAGCAGATGGCGCGGACGGCCCTCAGGCAGTTCGTCGCAGACCCAGCCGACGATGGTGCCGAGGTTCTCCTTCTCCAGCGCACCGCCGATGCCGTAGCCGTCGAAGCCGCGGCCGGGGTCCTCGGTGGCCCGGAGCGCGACCAGTTCGCGGACCGCACGGCGCCGGAGGTCCTCGTAGTGGGCACCCTGGACGACGCCGAACAGCGCCTGGTAGGGACGATGGGTCCGGTCCTCGGTGAGCCGGAGGTGCTCGTCGAGACAGCGTTGCGCCCAAGCGGTGGTGCGGGCCAGCGAGAGTTCCTGGTAGGGCCGCGGATCGGACAACGTCGTCAACTCGTCGAAACAGAAGATGATGTCGGCACCCAGCTGGTGCTGGATCTGCATGGAGATCTCCGGGGTGAACCGCCGCCGGCTGCCGTCGATGTGGGAGGTGAAGGTGACCCCGTCGTCGTCGATCTCGACCAGTCGCCCGGATTTGCCGGAAGAGGAATAGATCTCCCGCGGCCGGGCGCCACCACCGGCAGCATCGCTGCCCTGGGGGCGGCTGTCGGCCAGCGACATCGAGATCACCTTCTTGTGACCGCTGCCCAGGCTCATCACCTGGAAACCGCCGCTGTCGGTGACCGTAGGTCCCGGCCAGTTCATGAAGCGGGACAACCCGCCGGCCGCGTCGACGATGTCAGCGCCGGGTTGGAGGAAGAGGTGATAGGCGTTGGCCAGCAGTGCCTGCGCGCCCAACTCGGCCATCGTCTCGGGCAGCACGCCCTTGATCGTCGCCTTGGTGCCGACCGGAGTGAACGCCGGTGTCGCGATGTCACCGTGCGGGGTGTGGATGACTCCGGTACGGCCCCGCCCGCCGGCCAGCTGCGCCCCCACCTCGAACCCGAACGCCGAGGGGTCAGATATTCCCTCATCTGCCCCGCGTGTCGTGCCGCGCGTGGTGGCCCCACCGGGTTCGGCGGCCCCGGCAAGTGCTGGGTCGATTGCGTTCACCGCACGAGTGTGCCAGAGGCGAGGCCGTGGAAGCGCAACGCGGCCTGCAGAACCGCCGGGTCGTCGAGCGGGGCCGTTGCGGCCACGAAACCGTCCGGACGGATCAGGTAGAGGCGCGACGGGTCGAGCCCGGCAGCCGGATCCACGGGCAGCCGGTGCGGGCCGGTCACCCAGTCCGGCAGTCCGAGCGCGGCACGGTCGTCGGCGGGTGCCGTACCGCCGGCATAGCAGTGCAGCTGCCAGCTGAAGTCCCGCAGCAGCGTGTGATTGGAACCGGACGGCGGCAGCCTGCGCCCGACGATGCGGTCGTCAGCGGCATGGCGACTGTGTTTGTGATTGTGATCGTGTTTGTGATTGCGATTGTGGTTCTGGTCGTCTCCGGGATGGTCCTGGTGGCCGTCGCCCGGATCGGCGGCGTCCGACATCGGGTAGCGGATCCTGGTCTGGCCGAGATAACCGCCGAGCCGGTGCCCCACCGGGAGCCGTGGCACGACCGTCGCGACGAGCGGCACGAACCGGGTCGCGATCTGCCGGCGGACGACCGCGCGGCCGCGCCGCCGACTGGCCACCACGCCGAACGCGCGGTCGGTCAGCGCGACCAGATGCCGGGCAACCGGTTGCCGTTCGGCCTGGTAGCGGTCCAGGCGGGCGTCGCCATCGGGATCCTCCGGAGCGGTTCGTCCGGCGATCACATCGACGATGGCCAGGGCGAGATTGTGAGCGTCCTGCAGGCCGGTGTTCATCCCCTGCCCGCCGACCGGCGAGTGAACATGGGCGGCGTCACCGGCAAGGAAGACGCGGCCCTTGCGGAAGCGCTCGGCCGTCCGGTGGTGCACCCGGTAGTGCGCGAACCAGTCCACCTCGCGGTAGCTGAAGCCGTACCGTTCGGCGATCGGCGGAAGCACCGTCGGCGCCGTCGGGTCGCCGTCGGCCCCGCTCTGCACCACGCCGAGCAGCCGTTGGTGACCGTCCGGGCCGAGCGGGAAGGTCAACAACAGGTCCTGGCTGCCGAACCGTAGGTTGATCACCCCGTCGGGCAGTCCGCTGACGCCGCGCGCGTCGGCGACCCAGAACCGGCCGGGGTCGGTGACGCCCTCGTACGGAATGTCCAGCAGCCGCCGGACGATCGACCCGGCGCCGTCGGCACCGATGCACCAGCGGGCCTCGATCTGGGTGAGCTCGCCCGATCCGTCGGTCAGCGCGTGCACGCTGTCGCCTGAGGTGACAAGATCCACCAGCCGTTCGCCCCACCGCACCGTGCGGCCCTGGTCGGCCAGCGGCTCGGTCAGCGCGTCGGCGAGCAACTGCTCGTTGCGGCTCTGCTCGAAGACGTGCAGCCCTGGATACTCGCTGACCTGGTCCTGCAGGACGGTCAACTCGATCCGTCGGGTGGCGCGGTCCTGCCAGCCGAACTGCAGGGCGGGCGCGGTGTACGAGCCGGCCAGCACCTGATCGACCAGACCGAGTTGGGCGTACAGCTCCATCGACCTGGCCTGCACGCCCAGCGCCCGGGACTCCCGGGTCGGTCCCGGTTTCGGGTCGACGATCTCGACCTGCACACCGTTGCGGGCCAGCACCAGGGCCGCCATCAGGCCGGTCGGTCCGGCACCGACAACCAGCACATCCGTGGTCCGTGTCGCCACAGTCCTCATGATCGTGACTCTACGCCCGGGCGGGATCGTCCCTAGCTGTCGCGATGATCGGGACGCGGCGCGTCACCTTGCACGCAAGAGGATTCCGGCCATCGCGACCGCTGCCGCGGTCGAGGTACGCAGGACGCCGTCGCTGATCGACACCGGTCTGCCCCCGAAAGCCGTCAGGGCGTCGAGTTCATCGGGCGCGATCCCACCCTCCGGTCCGACGATGATCATGATCTTTCCGGATTCCGGCAGCGGCACCGTCGGCAGGCCATCGGTCGCCTCCTCATGCAGGATCAGTGTCAGGTCATGATCGCTGATCTTGGTTGCCAGCTGCTTGGTCGACACGACCTGCTGGACCGGAGGCACCCGCAACCGCCGGGACTGTTTGGTGGCTTCCCGGACGGTCGTCTGCCACTTGGTCCGGGACCGGTCCGCGCGGTCGGCGGTCCAGCGGACGATCGATCGGGCCGACTGCCAAGGGATGATCTCGACGGCTCCGAGTTCGGTGATCATCTCCAGGGCGATGTCCGACCGGTCGCCCTTGGCCAACGCCTGCGCGACGGTGATCTTGATCTCCGGCTCCCGGGCGGTCATCAGCTGCTCGACCCGTACGGTGATGCCTGCTTTGTCCGCGCTGATCACCGGTCCGCGGATCCCGTGTCCGGCCCCGTCGGCGATCACCACCTGTTCCCCGCTGCGGATCCGTCGTACGGTCGCGGCGTGCCGCCCCTCCGGCCCGTCCAGGACCACCGCCGCACCCGGGACGGGAAGCGGGTCAGGAAGGTCACCGAGGAACACCGGATCAGTCACCCGACCATTCTCCCCGACCGGATGTGCGAGATCACCGTGCCCGATCGCCTCCGGCGTCGTCGGTGCCCGGTGCTGGAATGGGACGCGCAACGGTGCACGACGTGGAGGCAGTGATGGTTGACCTGACGCCGGCCCACGGGCCGGCCGAGAAGCTGATCGAGGTGTATCCGGCGACGGCCGATCGCTGGCCTGACGTCGAGGTGGTGCTGGCACCGAAGGATCCGGATGCGCCGGCCTGTTGGTGTCTGCCGTCCCGGATACCCAATGCAGAGAACCGTGTGCTCTTCGGCCGTGCCCGCGGCGAACGACTGCGCCGATACGCCGAGGAGGGCGATCCACCCGGAGTGATCGGCTATGTCGGCGGGGAACCAGCGGGCTGGTGTTCGGTGGCACCCCGACGCAGCCATCATCGGCTGACCCATTCCCGAACGATCCCGACGGTCGACGATGTCGATGTCTGGAGTGTCATCTGCTTCGTGGTCCGGGTGGGCTATCGCCGCCAGGGTCTTGCCCATCGGCTGCTCGACGGCGCCATCGACTATGCGCGCTCCCGCGGTGCGCCGGCGTTGGAGGGCTATCCCGTCGACCCGGAAGGAGAACGGCTGAACACCTCCTTCGCCTATGTCGGGACGACCGGGTTGTTCGCCGCGCACGGGTTCCAGACGGTGATGCCGACCACCGCCCACAGTGACCGCAAGCTGCGGTGGCTGATGCGGCTCGATCTCGGGGGCTCCTGACCGGCGCGATACCCGCGGCTGATCAGCGCGACGCCGCCATGATCAACTCCGCAAGCGGCACCAGGTGGGCTGCCGGAGCTGCAGCTGTGGCTACTGGTTGGCGAACGCGTCGCGCAGCCGACTGAACACGCCCCGGCCGTGCTTCTGCACCGACCCCTCCGGACGGGTCTCGTCACGCACCTCGGCGAGCTCGCGGAGCAGCTCGCGCTGCTGTTCGTCCAACCGGGTCGGGGTCTGCACCAGCAGCGTGACGCCCAACTGCCCGCGGCCTCCGGACCGCAGCCGCGGCACGCCGGCGCCGTCGATTGCGATCCGGGTGCCGGACTGCGTTCCCGCGGGAACGTCCAGGGTGACCGTCTTGGACTCCGGATCGGCATCCGGAAGGTCGGCCTCCAGCGTCGGGAGCTCGATCTCGGTGCCCAGCGCCGCCGCCGTCATCGGAAGCTTGATCACCATCTCCAGATTGTCGCCGTCCCGCTTGAACACCTCGTGCGGCGCGACATTCACCTCGACGTAGAGGTCGCCCGCCGGCCCGCCACCCGGACCGACCTCGCCGTGACTGGCCAGATGGATCCGATTGCCGGACGATACGCCCGGCGGCACCTTGACGGTGATCGTCCGGGTCGACCGGACGCGGCCGTCCCCGGAGCACTCGACACACGGATTCGGCAGCACGGTGCCGTAGCCGTTGCAGGTCGGGCAGGCCTGGGTGGTGCGGATGTCCCCGATGAACGACCGCTGGACGTGGGTGACCTCGCCCAGCCCGCGGCAGGTGCCACAGGTCACCGGTTCCGAGCCGTCCTCCGAACCCGAGCCGTTGCAGCGCGGGCAGACCACCGCGGTGTCGACACTGATCGGCTTGGTGACGCCGAAGGCCGCTTCGGCCAGTTCGAGGTTCATCCGGACCAGCGCGTCCTGACCACGCCGGGTGCGGGGCCGCGGACCACGTGAGCTCTGCTGGCCGAACATCGCGTCCACCAGGTTGGTGAAGTCGAAGCCACCGGTGGATCCGCCGAAGTTGCCGAAGCCGCCGAAGCCGCCGCCGTTGAACGCGCCGTTGCCGAAGGGGTCACCGCCGCGGTCGTACATGTCCCGCTTCTGCGGATCCGACAGCACCTCGTAGGCCTGGCTGACCTCCTTGAACTTGGCCGCCGCATCCGGGTCGTCGGAGACGTCCGGATGCATCTCCCGCGCCTTGCGCCGGTACGCCTTCTTGATCTCATCCGGACCGGCGTCGCGGGCCACACCGAGAATCTCGTAGTAGTCAGAGCTCATGAGTGGGTGTTCGTACCTTGTCTATCGATTCAGGCTGTCGATTTCGGGCTGTCGATTCGTTTCGGGCGTTTGGAGCATCAACCGTTGGTCAGGAAACGGCTGACGTAGCGTGCAACGGCCCGTACCGACGTCATCGTCGACGGATAGTCCATGCGGGTCGGACCGACAATACCCAGAGTTGCCCAGGTATCAGCAGGGCTGCCGTATCCGCTGGAGACCACGGACGTCGTCTGGAGTTGCTCATACGGATTCTCCTGGCCGATCCGCACCGTGACCACATCCGGGTCGGAGACCTCGCCGAGCAGCTTCAGCAACACCACCTGCTCCTCCAATGCCTCGAGCACCGGCTTGACGATCTCGAACTCGTCGGAGAAGCGGGTCAGGTTCTGCACCCCGCCGACCACAACGCGGCTGCTGCGGTCGCTGCCGAGCATCTCCAGCAGGGTGGCCGCTGTCAGCCGGCCGGTGTTGCTGGTCGTGAACGTCCGCACGGCCGGCGACGACGCCGCATCGGGTTGATCGGCGTCAGCCAGCAGTTTGCTCAGCGTCCGGACGGCCTCGCTCGTGGTCTGGCCGACGACCGCCTCGTTGAGCACGGTCCGCAGCAGACCGATCTCCTGCTCGTCAACCTCGGTCACTTCGAGCAACCGCTGCTCGACGCGTCCGGTCGAACTGATCAGCACCAGCATCAGGCGGGAGGTGGACAGCGACACGATCTCGACGTGCCGAACGGTCGCATGCGACATCGTCGGATACTGCACGATCGCGACCTGTTGGGTCACCTGGGCCAGCAGCCGTACGGTGCGGTTCAGGATGTCGTCCAGGTCCATCGCCCCGGACAGGAATGTCTGGATCGCCCGCCGCTCCGCCGCGGACAGCGGTTTGACCGAACCCAGCCGGTCGACGAACAGTCGGTAGCCCTTGTCGGTGGGGATCCGGCCGGCACTGGTGTGCGGCTGGGTGATGTAGCCCTCTTCCTCCAGCGCCGCCATGTCATTGCGGACGGTGGCCGGCGAGACACCGAGATCGTGCCGCTCGACCAGGGCCCGGGAGCCGACCGGTTCCTGACTGGACACGTAGTCGGTGACGATCGCCCGAAGGACATCCAGCTTGCGGTCGTCAAGCATGCTGCCCTCCCTTCGCTGCCCCAGCCGTGTCGCCGCCAATCCAGATCGGAATCCGCTCTGAAGCCCTGGTTGGCACTCTCAAGTCCTGAGTGCCAGTCTAGCTGTATGAGCGAAACCCGTGAGTGGGTCGTCGGCGAGTGGCAAGAGGTGGCCGACGGCGTTTTTCGCCTGGTCGCGCAGCCGGCATCGGTGAACATCGGTCTGGTGGTCGGCCCGGAAGCGGCGCTGCTAATCGACACCGGCTCGAGTCCGGCCCAGGGCGCCCGGATCCGTGATGCGGTGGCGCGGCTCACCGACAGACCGCTGGCCACGGTGGTGGTCACCCACGACCACTTCGATCACGCCTTCGGACTTGGTGGGTTCGCCGGAGTGCGGACTGTGGGCCACGAATCGCTGGCCGAGACGTTGTCCGCCCCTGAGGTTGCCGACGGGGCACGGGAGTTGGGCTTCGACCCCGACCTGCTGGCCGTCCCCGAGACCCTGATCGCGGTCGCCGATGCCGTGGAGTTGGGCGCCGGACGGGTTGCCGAGGTGGCCCATCTGGGTGTCGGACACAGCCACGGCGACCTGATCGTCAACATCGCCGATCCCGGCGCGGACGGCTTCCCGGGCGTGATCTTCGCCGGCGACCTGATCGAATCTGCCGGCCCGCCCTATTTCGGTCCGGATTCCTCGGTCGACGAGTGGTCCTGGACGCTGGACCGGCTCTACAACCTGGCTCGTCCGGGGGTGATCATCGTCCCCGGTCACGGCGATCCGGTCGACCGCGAGTTGGTTCGCGAGCAGCGGGACGCTGTCGATGCCGTCCGGGTTGAGTTCGAGCGACTGCAGGCCGAGGGCGTACCGGAGGACGAGGCACTCGCCCGGGGAAACTGGCCGTTCCCGGCGCAACACATCGCCGGCGTGGTCGGCGCCGCCTATGCCGAGCTCCGTGCTCGGGCCGAGCGGCAGCCCGGCGCCGGCGATCGGCCAACGCTGCCGTTGGCCTGACCCGGCGCGGTTCGCCGACCCCGGGGCGTTCACGGCTCGAGATCGGTCACGCCCCGACCGCTGGCCACGTCGAACGGCACCGAGGCCTGATCGTGGACGATCAGCCAGTCGCCGTCGATCCGGCGGAAGCAGAACGTCGCCCGGACCCACATTCCTGCGGTGGTCACCCCGTTGGCCAGCGTGCCGGACAGCCGGCCGAAGCCGTGGCCGAAGGCGATATCGTCGCCGACGACGATGCGAAGATCGCGGACCTCGTAGTCCAGTGACGCGAAGGCCGCGAACGCCCGCTCCCAGTTCCTCAGTTTCGCGGCTATCCCGACGTGCTGCAGCGGTGGCTCGACGTCGAAGGACACCACGTCCGGGGCGTAGACCTGCCGCAGCCCGTCGAGGTCCTTGGCCCGGAGGTGATCGATCATGATGTGGAGCTGGTGCCGGATCGCCGTTTCCTCGTCGACCTGCTCGACCAGCTTGGGTTCGGTCATGGTCCTCACGTCCTTCTCCTGGTTCGTGTCGACGGTTCGGACCGCCGGCTTGCTACTGCTTCACCGGTAACGACGACGCTCCCCCGCCGAACGTGACGACTTATGCGACCTCAGTGACTGCTGTGCCTAAAGTGACCGTTGTGAATCGATATTCCCGGGACGTACTGGCATCGGGTTGGCGGCAGGCACATCTGACCAAGAGCGAGGATCTGATCCTCGAGGTCGGCACCGTGGTCGAGGATGCGAAGACCGGCTGGTGCGGGGCCGTCGTCCGCTGGGAGAACGGGCTGGTCGTGCTCGAGGACCGCAACAACAAGCGCCGCAGTTTCCCGGTGGGGCCGGGGTTCCTCTTCGACGGTCGGCCGGTGGCGTTGAAGCTGCCGCCCCGCGGACCGCAGCGTGCGGCGGCGGATCCGGGTCCGATGGGATCCGGTGTCGGACGGACGGCGTCCGGCTCCGTGGCCGGCCCGGCCGAGCGGGCCAGGACGGCGCTGCCCAGCCGTATCTACGTCGAAGGCAGGCACGACGCCGAACTCGTCGAGAAGGTCTGGGGCGATGACCTTCGGCACGAGGGCGTTGTCGTGGAGTATCTCGGCGGCGTCGATGACCTTCCGGCGATCGTCGCCGAGTTCACGCCGACCAAGGGTCGCCGGCTGGGTGTCCTGGTTGATCATCTGGTCCCGGGCAGCAAGGAATCCCGGATCGTCGACCAGGTGGCGGCCGGGACGGGTGGCGGGTTCGTGCTGGTCACCGGGCATCCCTACATCGACATCTGGCAGGCGGTGAAACCGCAGCGGGTGGGTTTGGAGGCCTGGCCGCAGATCCCGCGGTCGGTCGAATGGAAGAAGGGCGTCTGCGCGGCCCTCGGCTGGCCCCACGAGACCCAGGCCGACATCGCCGCCGCCTGGCAGCGGATCCTCCGCCAGGTACGCGGCTGGTCCGATCTCGAGCGCGAGCTCTTGACCCAGGTGGAAGTGCTGATCGACTTCGTCACCCAGGACCATCTGGCCAGGGACTGATCCGCGGCTCCGGGCGCCGCTCGGCTCCGGCGGCGTCAGTCGAGCAGGTCGCGGACCACGCCGTCGGCCAGCAACCGCCCGGCCGGGGTCAGCACGAGTTGATCACGGTCGGTGTCCACCAGGCCGCGGGCGTGCAGTCCGGGCAGCCGCGACCGTTCCCGGTCGGTGAGCACCCCGGGATCCAGCCCGGTGTCCAGCCGCAGTTCCAACAGCACCCGTTCGACCCGTTGCTGATCGGCGGTCAGGATCTCCCTGGCCTGGGCCGGGGAGGCTCCTCGGCCGAGTCGGGCTGCGTAGCCGGCCGGGTGCTTGACGTTCCACCAGCGGACCCCGCCCACGTGACTGTGCGCTCCTGGTCCGGCGCCCCACCAGTTGGCGCCGTGCCAGTAAGCGAGGTTGTGTCGGCAGCGACCGGCCGGATCGGTGGACCAGTTGCTGATCTCGTAGTTGCGGTAGCCGGCCGCCGAGAGCAACTCCTCGGCGAGCTCGTACTTGTCGGCGAGATCGTCCTCGTCGGTCATCGGCAGTTCGCCGCGGCGGATCCGGGCGGCCAACCGGGTGCCGGGTTCGACGATCAGCGAGTAGGCGCTGATGTGATCGGGCTCGGCGGCGATCGCCGCCACCAGGCTGGCCCGCCAGTCCTCGAGACTCTCCCCAGGGGTTCCGTAGATCAGATCGAGGCTGGTGTGGGCGAAACCGGCCTGCTTCGCCTCGGCCACCGCCTCTTGCGGCCGACCCGGTGTGTGCACCCGATCGAGGACCCGGAGGACGTGCGGCCGGACCGACTGCATGCCGAAGGAGATCCGGGTGAAGCCGTGATCGACGAGCCGGCGCAGCCCGGTCGGGTCGATCGACTCCGGGTTGGATTCGGTGGTGACCTCGGCATCGGCTGCCAGACCGAACCGGTCCCGGATCGCAGCGAGCATCCGGCCCAGGTCGTCTGCCGGCAGCAGGGTCGGCGTGCCGCCGCCGACGAATACCGTGCTGACCTGCGGCACCTGATCACCGAGCACCCGTCGGGCCAGATCGAGTTCGGCGACCACGGCGTCGGGATATCCGGCCCGACTGGCGCCCGGGGCGTCCCCGAGCTCGGTCGCGGTGTAGGTGTTGAAGTCGCAGTAGCCGCAGCGCGTGGTGCAGAACGGAACGTGCAGGTAGATGCTCAACGGCGTCCGGGGTACCGAAGCCAGCGCCGCCGCCGGAAGCTCTCCGTTCGGCGGCACCGGGTCACCGTCGGGCAGGGTGGAAGGCACCCGTCGAGATTAGTCCGCGCGACGAGCACCGCCGGAGGGCGTCACAGAATCCGGGTCAGGGTATCCGGATCGGCAACTCGATGCCGTCCAGCGCGCGGCGGCAGCTGCAGGCGGCCGTCTCGTCGCTCTCCGGGTCGGGAAGCGCGGCGATCACGTCCAGCAGCAAGCCCTTGAGCCGGCCGATGTTGGCACCGAACTGGCGGACCACCTCGGCGTGCGACACGGCCTCGCCGCCTTCGATGCCGGCATCGTGATCGGTGACCAGGCAGACCGTTGAGTAGCACATCGCCAGTTCCCGGGCGATGCTCGACTCCGGGACCCCGGTCATGCCGACCACCGACCACCCTGCCGCGGCGTGCCACTGGGATTCGGCGCGGGTGGAGAATCGCGGTCCGTTGATGACCACCAGCGTGCCGCCGTCGACCAGCTCACCGGTCCCTGCGGTCGCACTGTTCAGGAACGCCTTGCGGCCGCGCGGGCAGTACGGGTCGGCGAATCCGATGTGCACGACCGGGCCCTCGACGTCGTAGACGGTGTGCTTGCGCCCCCACGTGCGGTCCACGACCTGGTCCGGCACGACGAAGGTGCCCGGGCCGAGTTCGGGTCTCAGCGAGCCGACGGCGCACGGACCCAGCACCTGGCGTACGCCCAGCGCACGCAACGCCCAGAGGTTGGCCCGATAGTTGACCATATGCGGCGGATACTGGTGGTTCAGGCCGTGCCGCGGCAGGAACGCGACCCGCCGGCCGTTCACGTCGCCGATCGAGATCGGTGCACTGGGCTTGCCGAACGGCGTATCGACGTCGACGGTCTCCGGATCGGCGAGGAACGAGTAGAACCCCGTGCCGCCGATGATGCCGATATCCGGCGCGGTCGCGGTTGACGGGAGGGTGGTGGCTGCATCTGACACGAGTGGGACCTTACGACCAGAGAACCGGGTTTGTCAGCCCGGGGCTGCCGGAGTCGCCGCTTCTGCGTCGGTGGCCTGCTCCCCGACCTCTGTTGGCCTGTGCCGCGGACGGCGCGGCCGTTGCGG
This sequence comes from Microlunatus sp. Gsoil 973, assembly GCF_009707365.1. GTDB lineage: Bacteria > Actinomycetota > Actinomycetes > Propionibacteriales > Propionibacteriaceae > Microlunatus. The sequence continues at coordinate 403,160 of NZ_CP046122.1, read as the reverse complement.
TTGCTTCTTGCTCTGGAACGAGGCGGAGTTGATCAAGAACCCGAACCAGGACGCCCGTTCGGAATGGTCGACCAGGATGCACTTGACGAACAGCGTGGCCGGCACCGCCAGCAAGGCGCCGAGGACGCCGAGGATCGACGACCAGAAGATCAACGAGACGAAAGCCACCGATGCGTTGATCCCCGCCGCGTCGCCGACGAACCGTGGCTGGATCAGTGTCTGGATGACGAAATTGATCACCACGTACGCGATCACCACGGCCAGCGCATGCCAGGGACCCTTCTCCAGCAGAGCGATCAGGGCGGGCGGGATCAGGCCGATGATGAAGCCGATGTTGGGGATGTAGTTGGTGACGAAGGCCAGGATGCCCCAGGTCACCGCCAGCGGAACGCCGATGATGTAGAGGGCGACGACGTCGACCGATGCGACGATCAGCCCGAACACCGTGGTCACGATCCAGTACTGGCGGACCCGGCCGGCGAAGTCGGCGAACGCGGCGGCGACGTTGGGACGCATGCGGCGGACGCGACGCAGCCGTTTGCTGGCGCTGGCCGCGTCGAAGGTGAAGAAGATCGCGGTGAGCGCGATCAGACCGCCGAGGGAGAACCCGGAGCTGACCCCGGACAGCAGCCGCTGGGCAGCATCGGTGACCCGGCCGACATCGATCTTGCTGAGCAGGTTGCGCCAGTCGCTGGTGTTGATGCCGAGCTTCTTGGCGGTGTCCAGGCCGTAGTCGTACATGTTCTGGAACGCTGCGGCGTACCGGGGCAGTTCCTGGACCAGCTGGGTGACCGACAACGCGACCGCGCCGAGGATCATCAGCATCATCAGGAAGATCAGCAGCAGGACGACCACGCTGGCGATCCAACCGGGCACCCGGCGCTTGATCAGGAAATTGCGCACCGGCTGGAAGGTGATCACCAGGGTGATCACCAGGAATGCGGGTCCGATCATGTTCGAGACCTCGCGCAGCCCCGCGCAGAGGACGACGAATCCGGCAGCGACGACCACACCCCACAGCGGCAGTCCGAGCGGCCTGCCGGGTGATCCCGTCTGCTGAGCAGGGCGGGCAGGGGGGCGGCCCGGTCGGCACGGTTGTCATGATCAGACGATATCGGTCGGGGTATCTGTCCCGGTGTTCAACAGGCGGGACGCTCCGGCCGGGTCAGAGCGGCGGCGTACCGTTCAACTGACCAGTTTATTTTCCACGTCCCCTCCAGGAGTGCTGATGACTGCCAGCGACGCCGAGCGTCCCAAGGTCGACTTCTACTTCGATCCGATCTGCCCGTTCGCCTGGATCTCTTCACGGTGGATCCTCGAGGTGGAGAAACAACGAGACATCGACCTGCGTTTCCGGGTGATGAGTCTCGCGGTGCTCAATTCTGGCCGCGACCTCAATCCGGACTACGCCAAGGGCATGGTGCCGGCCTGGCGGCCGGTCCGGGTGGCGATGGCGGCGGTCGAGGCCAAGGGTGAGCCGATCCTCCGTGAGCTCTACACCGCGATGGGGACCCGGATCCACAACCTCGGCTACAAGAAGGACAAGGGCGACGAGCGGTACGACCTGGTGATCAAGGAGTCCCTGGACGAGGTCGGACTGCCCGCCGAACTGGCCGACGCCGCGGACGGCACCGACTACGACGAGGCCCTCAAGAAGATGCACCACGAAGGCATGGACCCGGTGGGCGACGATGTCGGCACGCCGACGATCCACGTCAACGGTGTGGCCTTCTTCGGCCCGGTGCTGAACGCGATCCCGCGGGGCGAGGAGGCCCTCAGGATGTTCGACGGCGCGGTCATGCTGGCCGACAACCCGCACTTCTTCGAACTGAAGCGGACGCGTACCGGAGGTCTCGACTTCAACTGACGCCGGCGACCCGCCGCGACGTGGGCGAGGAGCAGCTACCGGCGGATGTGCTGCAGCAGTCGCCGAGCCCGGCCGGTGATCGGCCGCCGCCGGCCGAGGCTCGAGTGACGCACCGCCTCCCGGGTGGCCTCGATCTCAGCGGGGGTCGGGGCGGACGTCTCGGCAGTCGGTGCCGGGCCGGCCTCCCGCCACTCGGGCCAGTCGTCGCCCCAGGCGAACGGGCCGGCGTCGATCCCGGTCCTGACCCACCCGTGATCGGCCAGCGCCCGGGCGGCCGCCGGAGTGAGCTGCACACCGCGGCCGGGATGCCGATGGTTGAGCAGCTCCACCAGCCGCTGCCGGTCGGCGGCGGACCACTGAGCGAGGTCGAACTCCGGCCCGATCCGCCGCAACACCTCAACTGCGGTTGCACTCAGTCCCGGACGGGACAGCCGCACCGGCGGCGGCCAGTCCGCCGTCTCGGCCGGTGGAAGACCGCAGGCCGCGAGAAAGCGGTGCGGCATCGCTGCCGGGTTGCTCTTGTCGCTTTCCAGGTAGGGGATCAGTCGGAGGTCGCCGAACGCTGACGCCCACCGGCCGGACAGGGTCTGATGATCAAGGAGATGGGCGCGGCGTTCGACGAACGCCGGACCGAGGCTGATCGCCCGGCCACTGCGCACCGCCTCGGCGTAGGAGCTCGGCAGCCAGTAGTCCGCGCGCCGCAACACACCGATGATCATCGGCGAGAACCCCAGGCCGGTGAGGAATCCGGCCAGCTCTGCGATCTCCGCCCGGGTGCGCAACATGCCCGACAGATGCTCGCTGGAGATGATCACATCGTGATCATCGCCATCCGTGCGGTCGGTGAGCCGGCCCGCGATCCGATCCCGCAGCGCGCGCCGGTCCCGTTCCGAACCCATCCCGTAGGCGGCAGCGATCGCGTTGTCCCGATGGGAGAACGCGACAGCGAGTTCGGTGGCATTCGACCCGCGTGACCCGGGCAGCCAGCGGAACCCGCCGGCGGCCAGCCGTCCGGAGTTGTCGGCCAGGTAGGCCTGGATCGCGCTCGAGCCGCTCTTCGGCAGGCCGATGTGCAGCAGCAGACGGGACGTCACGGCGCTGCTACTTCTTGGCGTCCTTCGTCGGCTCGGTGGTCGCCAGCGCCGCGACGAAGGCCTCCTGCGGCACCTCGACCCGGCCGACCATCTTCATCCGCTTCTTGCCCTCTTTCTGCTTCTCCAGCAGCTTGCGCTTACGGGTGATGTCGCCGCCGTAGCACTTGGAGAGCACGTCCTTGCGCATCGCGCGGATGGTCTCCCGTGCGATAACCCGCGACCCGATCGCCGCCTGGATCGGCACCTCGAACTGCTGCCGCGGGATGAGTTCCTTGAGCTTGCCGGCCATCTCCACGCCGTAGCTGTACGCCTTGTCCCGGTGCACGATCGCGGAGAACGCGTCGACCGGCTCGCCGTGCAGCAGGATGTCGACCTTGACCAGGTCGGCCCGCTGTTCCCCGGAGGGTTCGTAGTCGAGGCTGGCGAAGCCCTTGGTACGGGACTTCAACGCGTCGAAGAAGTCGAAGACGATCTCGGCCAGCGGCAGCGTGTAGCGGATCTCCACCCGGTCGGCGGACAGGTAGTCCATACCCAACTGCATCCCGCGGCGCGCCTGGCACAGTTCCATGATCGTTCCGATGTACTCCGCCGGGCTCAGGATGGTCGCCCGGACGACCGGCTCGTACACCTCGGCGACCTTGCCGTCGGTCGGGAACTCCGACGGATTGGTGACCGTGTGCTCGGCACCGTTCTCCATCACCACCCGGTAGACGACGCTCGGTGCAGTGGAGATCAGGTCAAGATCGAATTCCCGTTCCAGCCGTTCCCGGACGATCTCCATGTGCAGCAGGCCGAGGAACCCCGCACGAAAGCCGAATCCCAACGCGCCCGAGGTTTCCGGCTCGTAGGCCAGCGCCGCATCGTTGAGTTGCAGCTTGTCCAGCGCCTCGCGCAACTCCGGGTAGTCAGCGCCGTCGATCGGATACAGACCCGCGTACACCATCGGATTGGGATGCCGGTAGCCGGCCAGGGCGTCGGAGGCCGGCCGCGCCTGCAGGGTGACCGTGTCGCCGACCCGGGATTGCCGGACGTCCTTCACACCGGTGATCAGGTAGCCCACCTCGCCGACGGACAGCGATTCGGTGCGGGTCGGTTCGGGCGAGATCACCCCGACCTCCAACACCTCGTGGGCAGCCTTGGTGGACATCATCAGAATGCGGTCACGGTGGCTGATCCGGCCGTCGACGACCCGGACGTAGGTGACCACCCCGCGGTAGGTGTCGTAGACCGAGTCGAAGATCAACGCCCGGGCCCGCTCGTCCTTCTGCCCGATCGGTGCCGGCGTCTGGGCGACGATCTGGTCGAGCAGTTCGGGTACGCCCTCACCGGTCTTGGCCGAGACGCGCAGCACCTCCGACGGATCGCCGCCGATGATCCCGGCCAGCTCTTCGGCGTACTTCTCCGGCTCGGCGCCGGGCAGGTCGATCTTGTTCAGCACAGGAATGATGTGCAGGTCGGCGTCCAGCGCCAGATACAGGTTGGCCAAGGTCTGGGCTTCGATCCCCTGGGCGGCGTCGACCAGCAGGACCGCCGCCTCGCAGGCCTCGAGCGAACGCGACACCTCGTAGGTGAAGTCGACATGCCCGGGCGTGTCGATCATGTTCAGCACGAAGGTCTGGTTCGACACCGTCCAGGGCATCCGAACCGCCTGGGACTTGATGGTGATGCCCCGCTCGCGTTCGATGTCCATCCGGTCCAGGTACTGCGACCGCATCGCACGCTCGTCGACCACACCGGTCAGCTGCAACATCCGATCGGCCAGGGTGGATTTGCCGTGGTCGATGTGGGCGATGATGCAGAAGTTCCGGATGATCGCGGCGTCGGTCCGGCCCGGTTGCGGTGCCGACCCGAGGCGGTGAGCGGCTGCGGAGGTCACTGAGGCGGCGTCCGTTCCTGGTCGTTGGCAGTCGATGGGTAAGACAACCCATCATCCCACGCCCGCTGCCACGACCGAATTTCCGCGCGTCCGGCAGAAATCCGGTTGCGGCACGCGAACAGCTCCGGCGACGATGTGGCCATGAGGTGGACCTACCATGGCCGCGGAGCTGCGGGAGCTGCGTCAGGTCGGCGCGGCGCATCCCGACGTCCGCAGAGCACTACTGACCGGCCGGGGCGCTGAAACCGGGACGCTGCTGATCTCGGGGCTGTGGGCACATCGCGCAGTCCTGGATTCCCACGTCGCTGTCGACGCCTTCTTCTGTACGCCTGAGCTGCTGTACTCCGACGAGGGCCGGGAGCTGGCCCGGATGATGCTCGCCCGGGCTCCGGTTGCACACCGCGTGTCGGCAAGGACGATGGCACGACTCTCCGACCGTCGTCGGGAGGCCGACGCGATGGCGTCGGTGATCCGACTGCCGCAGTGGAACGCCGACCGGGTTCAGTTGCCCGCCGACGCGCTGGTCGTGGTCGCCGACGGCCTGGAGAGTCCCGGCAACCTCGGGACGGTGATCCGGACGATGGACGCCTCCGGTGCCGATCTGTTGATCATGACCGGGGTACGCACCCGGGTTACCGGTCACGCCGTCTTCAAGGGCAGCCGCGGCCGCAACCTGACCGTCCCGCACGTCGTCATCGAGTCACCTGCCGAAGCCGTCGAGTGGCTGGCCGGACGGTCGATCATGATCAGGGTCGCCGATGCCGGAGGCGGCCGCAGCTACACCGCGGCGGACTGGTCCGGGGCGACCGCGATCGTCCTGGGCAACGAGCACTCGGGCCCGTCGGCGGTCTGGGGCGGATTCGAACGGGTCAAGATCCCCATGCTCGGTCGAGCGGATTCGCTCAACGTCGCCGTCTCGGCTGGCGTTCTGCTCTACCAGGCGCGGGCACAGCGGGATGGCTGGGGAGTGTGAGGCGGCCGGCACCGATTTCGGCTCGGCCGATGCGGCGTCGTCTGCGAAGCGCAATTTGGACGGGCTGACGTCCACTGTTAGAGTTGCTCGTCGCGTCCGGTGTCAGCGGGCGCACCTGCATCAACCAATCTTTCGAGACCAACCTTTCGAGACATTAGAGGCTTGCCCCGTGGCGAACATCAAGTCCCAGATGAAGCGGATCAAGACGAACGAGGTCGCGCGTCAGCGCAACAAGGCCGTCAAGTCGTCGCTGCGCACTGCCGTGCGCCGGTTCCGCGAGGCCGCCGAGGGCGGCGACGCCGAGAAGGCTCAGGCCGCCGCGCGGCACGCGACCCGGCAGCTTGACAGGGCCGCGTCCAAGGGCGTGATCCACAAGAACCAGGCAGCGAACCGCAAGTCGGCCATCGCCGCCCACGCCGCCAAGCTCGGCTGAGCAGCACCCGCGTCAAAGGAAAGTCCCGGTCCCCTCTGGTGGGCCGGGATTTTCTGCGTTCGGCTGCTGCGGGTCAGCGGGTTCGGGATTGCGTCACGGCGAGGACCACCCGCTCCAGGGCGTACTCGGCGTCGTCGGCCGCACCCTTGATCTCTGCGTCGGCCGTCGCGACGGCGCGCAGGGCATGGGCCAGGCCACGCTCATCCCAACCGCGGGCCTGCGACCGCATGGTCTTCAGCTTCCAGGGTGGTACGCCGATCTCGCGCGCCAGGTCGGCGTCGCGCATCCCGCCACCGGCCGCGGACACGTACTTCCCCAGCCCCCGCAGCCCGGACGCCAGGGCGCTGGTCACCAGTACCGGCGCCACGCCGGTCGACAGCGCCCAGCGCAGTTGTTCCATGGCCTGACCGGCTCGGCCGGCCAGGGCGGCGTCGGCCACTGCGAAGCTGGTCACCTCGGCACGGCCGCCGAAATACCGGTGCACCAGCGTCCGCGGGATCTCCCGTTGGTCGCTGTCCGAGGCGAGCTGGGCGACGGCTGAAGCCAACGACCGCAGGTCGTGTCCGACCGCGTCGACGACCGCCTGGGCGGTCTCGGAGTCCATCGACGCACCCACTCGCTTGGCCTCGGCGGCCACCAGCTTGGGCAGGTCCCAGGTCTTGGGTGTCGGGCAGTCGATCGTCTCGACCCGGGCCTTCTTGAGTCTGTCCATCAGTGCCTTGCCCTTGACGCCACCGGGATGGACCAGGACCAGGCCGACGTCATCCAGTGGCTTGTCGACGACGCTGAGAATCGCGGTCTGCACGTCGGCAGGGGTCGATCCGAGGTCACGGATCACCGCCATCCGATGGCTGGAGAACAGTGATCCGCCGGTGATCTCGGCGAACGTTCCCGGGTCGAGCTCTCCGCCGTCCACCTGGGCGATCTCCACGTCTGGGTCCTGGCTGCGTGCCGCATCCAATCGCTCGGCCACGGCCCGGTCCGCGAGCAGGGATTCAGGCCCACTGATCAGCACCACATGTCCGTAGGTCTTCACCGCCCGAGCCATGGGCCCATCCTTTCATCACCCGCCCACAGCGCGAGGCGCCGACGGTTACAGCAGTTGGCGGCGGTTGGTGCTGGCGAGGTCGAGCAACTCGTCGCCGCGGCCGGACAGCACGGTGCGGATCGCGTAGAGGGTGAACCCCTTGAGCTGTTCGGCGGTGATCGCCGGCGGGATGGTGAGTTCCTGCCGTTCCGTCACAACGTCGATCAGCACCGGTCCGTCGTGACCGAACGCCTCCTTCAAGGCCGGTTTCAGCTCCTTGGGACTGGTGACCTTGACACCGCGAATCCCCACTGCCTCGGCAACCGTGGCGAAATCGGGATTGTCCAGCCCTGTCCCGTAGGTGACGAAGCCGGTCGCCTTCATTTCGAGTTCGACGAAGTTCAGTGACGAATTGTTGAACACGATGATCTTGACGGGCAGCTTGTGCTGGGCGACGGTGATCAACTCGCCCAACATCATGGCGAGCCCCCCGTCTCCGGACAGCGCGACGACCTGCCGCGACCGGTCGACCGACTGGACGCCGATCGCCTGCGGCAGGGCGTTGGCCATCGTCCCGTGGTTGAACGAGCCGATCAGTCGTCGCCTGCCGTTCATGGTCAGATACCGGGCCGCCCAGACGACCGGCGAGCCGACATCGGGGATGAAGACCGCGTCGTCGGCGGCCAGTTCGTCGACCATCCGTGCGACGTACTGGGGGTGCAGCGGGCTGCGTCCGTGATCATCGGTGGCCAGGTCATCGAGCTTCTTCCGGCTCCGGCGGTAGTGGTCTGTTGCGCTGGTCAGGTGTTTCCGGTTGCGGTGTCGGTTCAGCCGCGGCAGCAGTGCCTGCAGGGTGTCCCTCGTGTCGCCCACCAGACCGACATCGAGTTGGGCCCGCCTGCCCAGCTGATCACCACGGATGTCGACCTGGATGATCTTGGCCTGTCGCGGGTAGAACTGCTGGTAGGGGAAGTCCGTGCCGAGCATCAACAGGGTGTCGCTGTCCTCCATCGCCCGGTAACCCGAGGAGAAGCCGATCAGTCCGGTCATGCCGACGTCGTAGGGGTTGTCGTACTCGACATGTTCCTTGCCGCGCAGCGGGTGGACGATCGGAGCGGCAAGAACCTCGGCGATCTTGATCAACTCCGGGTGGGCTCCGGCGGTGCCGGCGCCGGCGAGGATGGTGATCTTCTCGCCCTGGTTGAGGATCTCGGCGGCTCGGTCCAGCTCGGTCTCGGACGGCACGACGGTCGGTGAGGTGGCGGTGATCGTCGCAACCCGGTCCGAGACGGCCTCGGCCAGCGCGACGTCGCCCGGGATGACGACCACGGCGACGTCGCGGTTCTCGATCGCCGACCGGATGGCCAACTGGAGCACACGGGGCATCTGCTCCGGCCGGGAGACCAGCTCGGCGTAGCTGCTGCAGTCGTCGAACAACTCCTGCGGGTGGGTCTCCTGGAAGTAGTTGCTGCCGATCTCGTCACTCGGGATCTGGGCTGCGATGGCCAGCACCGGCACCCGGCTGCGGTGGGCCTCGTACAGGCCGTTGATCAGGTGCAGGTTGCCCGGCCCGCAGCTGCCGGCGCACACCGCCAGCTCGCCGGTCACCGCCGCCTCGCCGGCGGCCGCGAATGCCGCGGCCTCCTCGTGACGGACCAGCGTCCAGTCGATGCTGCCGTCCTTGCGCAGCGCGTCGGTGAGGCCGTTGAGCGAGTCGCCGGGAATCCCGTAGATCCGCTGGACACCGTTGGCGGCCAGGTGGGCGACGATGTTCTCTGCGACGGTTGTCATGTCGAGGGTTGCTCCTTGGTGGGTACGGCGAACTGGGTGGCTGCCGCGGCCATGTCGTCCTGGCCGTGACCGGCTGCACCGGCCTGGGTGAAGATGCGGCGCACCGTCTCGATGAGGTCGGTCCGGATCCCGGTCGCGGTCGCCAGGTCCTTGATCAGGCCGAGGTCCTTGATCACGCCGTCGACCGGGAAGGACGGCGGCTGGAAGGATGAATCGATCATCAACGGACCCTTGACCTGGGCGTAGGCCGAGTCGACCGCGGTGTCCTTGATGGCTTCACCGAAGAGCCGTGGATCGAGACCGGCCGCCTCGGCCAGGCCGATCGATTGCGCGATCCCGGCGGTGAGCAATCCGATCCAGGCGTTGCAGACCAGCTTCAGCGCGCTCGCTTGACCCGGCCGGTCCCCGGCGACGGTGATCCGGGCCGAGATCGCCTCCAGCACGGGCCGGACCCTGTCGATGACGGCCGAGTCTCCGGAGACCAACGTCGACAGTCGGCCGGCCTCGGCCGGAGCCTTGGTGCCGACCACCGGAGCATCGAGATTGGCGATACCGGCCGCGTCGGCCCGTCTGCCGAAATCAGCCGCCGCGTCCGGTCCGATCGTCGAAGCCTGCAGCCATACCGCCGCGGGATCCATGGCCGGGAGCATCGCTGTGGCAACCGCGTCCACCGCTGCAGCGTCGTACACGATGGTGATCACCGCGTCCACGCCGTCGACCGCGGCCTCGATCGTCTCGGCGACGGTTGCCCCGTCCTCGCCGAGTGGCCTGGCCCGTTCGGCAGACCGGTTCCACACCCTGACCGGATGCCCCGCTCGCAGCAGCGAATGCGCCATGCCGACGCCCATGATCCCGGTGCCCAGCACTGCAACCTGCATCGATCCAGCCTCCTTGGTGCCCGAACCTTCGAATCCAATAATAGTGTACGCTCTGTTCAGTAATGATTGTGCAGCAGCCCAGTACCCGCCCGCGCGGTGCTCAGCAGCTTGGTCGGCAGCGTGGTCAGCAGCGGCGACGACCCGGGCGCCCACGCAGCGAGCAGGTCCGGACCGCGATCCTGGAAGCGGCCGTGCAGTTGGCGGCCGAGGGCGGTCTGCCCGCGCTGTCGATGTCAGCGATCGCCTCCCGTGCCGGTGTCAGCAGGGTCACCCTGTACAAGTGGTGGCCCTCCCCCGGCGCGATCCTGCTAAACGGGCTGCTGGAACGGTCCAGGGCCGGTATCGAACACCAGCCGGGGCTGTCGGCCCGGGAGGCGCTGGCCGAGCAGATGCGGTCCTTGATCGAGCTGTTCACCGAGGAAGGGCCGACGGCTGCCGCGATCCGGGCGGTCACCGCCGGCGCGGTGTCCGATCCGCAACTGGCCACGGACCTCCGCGAACACTGGCACCGGCCGCGGCGGGACGTCGCAGCCGACATCCTGCGCCGCGGAATGACCAGCGGGGAGATCCGCGATGATCTTGACGTGGAGGCGGCGATCGATCTGCTCTTCGCTCCGATCTATCACCGTCTGTTGATCGGGCACGCGCCACTCGGGCCGCAGCTGGTCGAGGACCTGCTGACGTTGTTCGACGGGTTCACCGCCACGGGCGGCGGTGACCTCGATGCGCCGACCCGTGGCCGCGGACTCGTTGATCGCCAGTGCGATGGCATGATCCTGACTCGCCCGGGCCAATGGGTAGGGCGGCGGGCCGTCCTCGCGGATCCACTCGGCCATCCGGGTCAACAGCGTTGCGATGGCGATGTCCTCGTCGGAGAATCTCTTTCCCTGGTAGGGATTGCGATACCAGACTCGGCCGCCGAGCGACAGGGTGTCGAGATCGAATCCTTCCAGATCGCCGTCGAGTCCGGTCTGTCGTCTGGCCAGCGTCTCGGTGAGCGGGGTTCGCGGGTCGAACAGCCGCGTCAGCCGGTGGTCGACGATCTCGCCGTGACTGCCGCGGACGTTGATCCGGCGCGCCAGCAGCGGATGGAACCATTGATCGTCGGTGAAGTCGTAGACCCCGAGTCGTCCGGCGAAGTTGATCATGGCGACCACCTGCCGGACCGTGCTCGTGCGTTCCTGGTCCGGCCAGCCGTCCCGGCCCAGGCTTTCGGTCACCGGTGATTCGTACGCCTCGGCATTGACCACGACCGGTCCGGGCGGGTCGCCGAGCAGGGCGCGTAACAGTGCGACGGCGTGATACTGCTGGGTCCAGGAGATCTGCGCCGAGGTGACCGAGCCGAGCAGCCCGGCGTCGATCATCACCCGATAGGCCTGCATGATCGGCAGGTACGGGTACTGTTCGGCGACCTGCACGAGGCCGGGATCGGGGAGGTCCTGCCAGAGCCGGACCAGGCCTGCATGATCTGGTGCCGGCGGCGTCTCGGCCAGGACCGGCAGCCCGTGCCCGGTAACCGATTCGATGATTCCCGGTGTGACCGCCCAGGGAACCGAACAGACCACGAAATCCGGCCGGAACCGATCGATCAACGTCTCGACGTCACCGACCGTCGGGATCGACCAGGCCGCTTCGACGACCGCGCCCTTCTCCGGACTGCGGGTGGCGAGTCCGACCAATCGCACGCGGTCGGACAGCGCGGTGGCGATGCGGAGGAAGAAGTCCGAACGCCATCCCGTGCCCACGACCCCGACCGTGACCGGTGCACGGCCCCCGGCCGGTCGGCTCACAGACCCGTCTCGGTCCAGACACCGTCCACCCGGCGACGCAGCCCCGGCGGCGGATTGTCGTCGCGCAGGAAGGCGGGCAGCCGCTGCTGGGGGAAGTCCTGGTAGGCGACCGGTCGCAGGAACCGCTGGATCGCGGCGGTGCCGACCGAGGTCGTCGCCGATGCGGTGGACGCCGGGTACGGACCGCCGTGCTGTTGGCCGTAGCTGACCGTGACACCGGTCGGCCAACCGTTCCAAAGAAGCCGGCCGGCCTTGCGGTTGAGCACCCGGACCAACCCGTCGACATCGTCGTCATCATCGGCCTGCAGCGTCGCGGTCAGTTGGCCGTCCAGCGCCTCGGCAAGATCGACCAGCGCACCGTCCCTGCTGTACTCGATGATCAACGTCGCCGGGCCGAACATCTCCTGCTGCAGGATCTCCGGTTCGGCCAGCACATTCTCCGCCGTTGTGCTCAGCACGGTCAGCTCGTCGGTGCCGGCACCACCGGCCAGGGTGCTGATGCCGTGGCGTTCCCTCATCTCCTGCAGTGCAGTGAGGAAGCCGTCCTCGAGTCGTTGGGTGAGCATCTGTCCCAGACGTCGGCCGACATCGGCGCCGGCCAGCAGTGCCGGCAGGTCGGCCCCGGCCGGCACGATCAACAGTCCCGGTTTGGTGCAGAACTGGCCGACTCCCATTGCAGCCGATCCGAGGTAACCGCTGATGATCTCGGCAGGCCGTTGCCGCCAGGCCACCGGGGCGACGAACACGGGGTTGGTGCTGCCGAGTTCGCCGTAGAACGGGATCGGCTCCGGTCGGTCGGCGATCATGTTGAACAGCGCCCGTCCGCCGCGCGTCGAACCGGTGAAGCCGACAGCCTGCACCAGTGGGTGCTGGACCAGTTCCGCGCCGGCGTCGACGCCGGTGACCAGACTGAACAGGCCCGCTGGCGCACCGGCCCCGTCCAGAGCCGAGATGACGATCTCGGCGGTACGGACCGCGAGCCGGGGGTGCGCCTCGTGGGCCTTGTGCACCACGCTGCAGCCGGCTGCCAGGGCAGCCGCCGAGTCGCCGCCGATGACGGAGAAGGCGAAGGGGAAATTCGACGCGCCGAAGACGCCAACGACGCCGAATGGCACATTCATCCGGCGGATGTCGGGGCGCGGACCCATCCCCCAGTCGGGGTCGGCATGGTCGATGACCAACTGCAGCGGTTCGCCGGAGGCCGCTTCGTCGGCCAGCAGCCGCAGCTGGAAGCTGGTGCGTTTCAGTTCGCCGGCCAGCCGGGTCCCGCCGAGATGGGATTCCTGGTCGGCGAGGTCGATCAGTTCCAGCGAGTTCGCGTCCAGACCGTCCGCGATCGCGTACAGCCAGCTCTTGCGCTCGTTCGGCGGGACGTCACGCGCTGCCAGATACGCCTGATGTGCGGCCTCCGCGCGATGGTTGAGTTCGCCTACCGTCGTGTCGGGCACGGTTGCCTGGCTCATCGGAGTTCCGCTCCTCTGCGTGGTCGGTCATGGCTGGTTCATCTTGCTGCGGCTTCGATTCTGTCCCGTGTGCCGTACCCGCGACGATTCGGGGGTATCGCTCAGCCGAGAAGGCGGCGGCCGGCGAGATTGGCGATGAGCGCCCGGATTCCGAAGGTCCAGTCCGGTGCGTCCTCGGCGGTGGACACGCGATTGATCAGCATTCCGAGTCGATCGGTGCCGATCGAGACGACATCACCGTGATGGTGGGTGAATCCCATGCCCGCGGTATCCCGGTCCTGGGTCGGTGCGAACAGCGTCCCGGTGAAGAGTACGAAGCCGTCGGGGTACTGGTGATGATCACCGATCGCATGATCGACGAGTTCCTCCAGGGGTCGGCTCATCTCGCTCATCGAGCTCTGCTCGGACAGCGTGTAGTCGTCGTCCGCGCCGGTGACCTTCAGATCGACGACCAGGGTGCGGACGTCCTCGACGGTGAACCGCTCATCGAAGAGCCGGATGAACGGGCCGATGGCGCAGGAGGCGTTGTTGTCCTTGGCCTCAGTCAGCAGCAGTGCGCTGCGCCCCTCGAAATCACGCAGGTTGACATCATTGCCCAGCGTGGCGCCGACCAGGCCACCGGCACTGGTCACGGCCAGCACGACCTCGGGTTCGGGATTGTTCCAGGTCGACCTGGCCAGCACCCCGATCGAGGCGCCCGCACCAACCGAGCTCAACACCGGAGCCTTGGTGAAGATCTCCGGATCCGGGCCGATGCCGACCTCGAGATACTGTGACCACAGCCCCTCGGAGATCAAGATCGACTTCACCCGTTCGGCCTCCGGGGATCCCGGTCGAAGGCCCGCGATGGTGCCGCCGATCGCGTCGTTGATCTGCGTCCGGATCGCTTCGGCGCGGGTGTAGTCGCCCTTGGCCCGTTCCTCGATCACTCGTTCGATCATGCTCTTGGCGAAGGTGACGCCTGCCGCCTTGATCACCTGCAGGTCGATCGGGCTCAACAGCCGTACCGCGCCGGAATCGGACGCCTCATCGACGGTGGCGGCAAGGACGTCCGACAACGGCCAGCTCTTCCGCGGCTCCGAGGAACGGACAAGATCAACTCGATCGGGCAGGTCGAGCAGCTCGCTGGTCGTCGGCGCGAGGTGGCTGAGGTCGACGAGCTGGTCGCCTCGGACAGCGACGACTGCCGGACCGTTCTCGGCAGGGTCGTGGACGCGACCGACGAGCGTTGCGTCGGCGCTGTCGGTCGGCAGCAGGTCGGCCGGATCACACAACCGGCTCATGGTGATCAACTCCTCGGTCTCCGTCGTGAGCACACCGGATGGGTGGTTCGAGCGTACGGTCCCGCGCTCCAGCGGCGTTTCGCGGGTCGCGTTGGGTGTCGGGATGATCATTCTCCGGCCGGGATCGCAACCGTGGTCTCCGATCAGGTCGACCGGCCCGTCCACCTGCAGGCGAACGTCGCCGTCGACATACGGCCGCGGCGCACCGAACCGGTCCACGGCGCGGAATTCGATCCGGGTCGCGTCCACGCCGTCGGCCAGCACGGTGTCGTCGTCGGCGCGCATCAGCAGCCGGTCGCCGGCCGGATCTGCGGCGAAGCTACGGGAAAGCACGAGCTCGCCGTCCAGATAGCCGTCGATCGGCAGGTCCGGTCGGGACGATCCGTCGACCGTACGGAACCGGTGGACAACGGAACAACAGTCTCGTTGAGACCCATGCCCAGTGATCACATTCTCGTCAGCCGGTAATCTGATCATGCATCATTCAGCACGCCGGGTCCAACGACGATCGCGGAAGGACATGATGACACCGGAACAGAGACGGACGGTTCGCCGAATGGTGACCCACAACGACCTGCACGGGGTACACGTCGCACTGGCGACTCCGGTCGGCGTCGAAGGTGATCTTGACAGGTCGGCGATGGAACGGCTGCTGTCGCGGGTCACCGAGGGCGGGGTCGACGCGATCTGCCCGACCGGTTCGACCGGTGAGGGCCCGCGGCTGACCCGGGCACAACGATCCGACGTGACCCGGCTGATCCGCGAGATCGTCGGACCGGACCGACTCCTGGTTCCGGGCGCTTCGGCCATGACCGTCGACGATGCGGTCGCCGAGATCGGCGACCTCGCCGACGCCGGAGCGGACGCTGTGCTGCTGGCACCGCCGTCCTACTATCCGATTCCCGCCCACGGCGTCGTCGCCTGGTTCACAGCGGTGAGTTCGGCTGCCGCGCTGCCGATCATCCTCTACAACATCCCGTCGATGACCAAGATCATGTTGCCGCCGGCAGCGGTCGGCGAGCTGGCCGGCCTGCCCGGCATCGTCGGCATCAAGGACAGCAGCCGGGACTTCGAGTACCTGGAATCCGTGCTCTATGCCACAGCGGGAGCCGACCTCGCCGTGCTGACCGGCAGTGACTCCATGTTGCTCGCATCGTTGACCCTGGGTGCCGTCGGCACGATCGCAGCGAGCGCCAACCTCGTTCCAGGTCTCGGCCGGGAGATCTACGATGCGACCGCGTCGGGTGATCTTGCTCGAGCCCGCCGGGTGCAGCAGCAGCTCTATCAGGTGGTGATGGCCTGCCGGGTCGGTCCCCCACCGTCGGGCTGGAAGGCGGCGCTCGCCTGGGCGGGCGTCTGCGCGGCCGACATGGTTCCGCCGGCCGTCGGCCTCGACGTGGGACAACACGAGACGCTCGCGGCAAGACTGGCCGAACTCGGCGTACCGCGGTGACTGTGTCCCGCAGGATGTCGGAGATCGACGGGAGGGTCACTGCCGCACCCGGTGCTGAGTGACCACCCCGATCCCCGCGCCCTCTCTGATCACAGCGACCGAGCCGGTCCAACAGGTGCACAGCGTGGTCATGCCGTCGGATCGCAGCAGTCGCACCGTCTTGGCGGCTGGATGCCCGTAGTCGTTGTGCACCCCGGCGCTGGCGATCGCGACCCGGGCATGCGTCGCCGCGATGAACTCCGCGTCCTGGCGTGACGAACCGTGGTGGGGCACCTTGAGCACGTCGGCATCCAGATCCATGCCGGACGCGACGATCCGTCGCTGTTCCTCCGGCTCGACGTCACCGGTCAGCAGCAGACGCTCGCCGTCGATCGTGATCATGGTCGCGATACTCAGGTTGTTCTCCATCGACGACCGGCCGTCCTCGATGACCAGCGGGTTCGGCCGCCGATCGATCGGCCCGACCACACGAAGTGCCGCCGGCCCGACCTGCGCCTCGGTGCCGACCGTCGGCACGGCGATCGGGATCTGCAGACGCGCGGCGGCCCTGCTGACGTCTTCGGCACCGCCGGGCGGTGAGGCGTACGGCGACACCCAGATCCGGTTCACCCGCCGGCCGGCCAGCACTCCGGACAGGCCGCCGACGTGATCGGCATGGAAATGGGTGAAGATCAACAGCGGCACCGTGCGCACATCCAGCTGGTCCAGGCAGGTGCGCATCGGCTTGGGCTCCGGACCCGAGTCGATCACGATCGCCTGGCCGGGCCCGGTGTTGACCGCCATGCCGTCTCCCTGACCGACATCACAGACGATCAGCAGCCAGTCCTTCGGCGGCCACCCCGGCTGCACCGGTGCGCGGATGATGCCGATGATCATCAGCAGCGACAGCCCGCCGGCCAGCCATGGCCGTCGAAGCACCTGCGGCATCGCCGAAGCCAGCGTCAGACAGATCGTCGACAAGAGCCCGAGCGATACAACGCCGGCCGGCCAGATCCAGATCGCCCCGGGAAGTGCTGCTCCGATGTGTGCGATCCACAACACCGGCTGGGCCGACCAACACGCCAGCCGACCGACGAGCCCGGCCAGGAACGGGCTGATCTGGGACAACCCTGCGGCGCTGAAGCCGAGGATCGTCGCCGGTCCGACGAACGGTCCGGCCAGGGCATTGGTGACGATGCCGACCATGCTCACCTGACCGGACATGGCGGTTGCCACGGGCAGGGTGGCCAGGTGGGCCGACAGCGGAACCGCGATCGACTCGGCGATCACCCGGGGCAGCCAGGTCTGCAGTGCCGCGGCCCAACGCCTTGCCCACCAGACGATTCCACCGCTGGCCAGGACGGACAGCGCGAAACCCGGCGAACGGCCCAGCCACGGATCACCGACCAGCAGCATGATCATCGCTACGAACAGGCCGCGCATCCCGGTCGACCGTCCGGACATCCCCAGAGCCGCAAGTGACACCAGCCCCATCGCGGCGGCCCTGAGCACCGACGGCTCCGCCCGGCAGAGCGCCACGAACATGATCACGCCGGCCAGTCCGACCAGCCGCAGCCACCACCCGCGGACACCGATCCATCGGGACAGCACCACCAGGAATGCCAGCATCAGAGCGAGGTTGGCGCCGGAGACCGCGGTCAGGTGGGTCAGCCCGGTGCTGAGGAAGTCCTCGGTGATCGCGTCGGTGATCGCTGAGGTGTCGCCCAGCACGAGCGACGGCACCAGCGCCCTCGCCTCCGGTGAACCGCGCGCCACTGCGCCGCGGAGACCGGATCGAACCCTCTCCACCGCCCGGTCCGCCGGTCCCGGTCGGCCGGTGACTACCGGCGCCGCCCGGACACGAGCGATCGCCGCGATGTCGGATCCCGGGTCGGGCGGCTGCAGCCGGAGGCCGGTCCGCACCCGGTTCCCTGCGATGAAGCGTCGCCACGCGGGCAGCTGATCGGCGCTTGCGGTGACCAGCACCGGTGCCCGCTCCCGCCAGGTCTGCCCGCGTCCGCTGATCCACACGACGTCCGCGCGCACGGTCAGGAAGGCAGGGCGGATCCCCTGGGCCGGCCTGATCCTCGGGTCACCGGTCAGCCGTACCTCCGCCCTGACGACGGCTCCGCTGCCGGCCAGCCTGCCGACCGACGAACGCTGTAACGCCTCCAGGTGCGCCCAGCCGATGATCAGCGTGCCGGCCAGCATCGCAGCCGTTGCAGCCGCCCACCAGGACCGGCGGACGATTGCCGGCGTGATCAACAACAACAGCCCGGCGGCACCGACCAGCAGCAACCAGAAGCGTCCGCCGGTGCCGAGCCAGGCACCGAGCCATCCCGCCGCCGCAACCGGCGCCAGCCGAAGATCAACAGCGGCCGGCTCGCCGGTCCCCCGTTCGGTGAGCGCGCCGGTCATCAGACGGTCACCATCGGCGCGAGATCGGCGTAGGTCTTGGGTCCGATCCCGTCCACCTCCTGCAGCTCCTCGATGGACACGAACCGGCCGTGGTTGGTGCGCCAGTCGATGATCTTCTGCGCGGTCACCGGACCGACTCCGGGGAGTTGATCGAGTTGATCAGCTGTCGCGGTGTTCAGGTTGATCACCGGGCCCGCCGCCGAGGATCCGGCGGTCCCCGGCCGGGCCGACGGCCCCGCGGTGCCACCCGTGCCGTTCGGTGGCACCGCCACCGGGTCGCGTACTTCGCTGTGCCCGGTGTGACGGGCGATGAAGACCTGCTGTCCATCGGCCAATGGCTGGGCGAGATTGAGGTCGCCCAGCGCCGCCGACTTCCTGAGGCCGCCGGCCCGGTCAACCGCATCCTGCACCCGGGCACCCGCTAGCAGGTTCACCACTCCGGGGTCTCGGACGGCGCCGAGCACGTGCACCTCGATCATCGGTTCCGCCGATGTGCTCTCGGCCGCCGGACTCGGGTCGCCGGACGGCACGCCGGTGCTCCGCGGCCTCGGGGTGGTCCCCGACGGGTGGCTCGTCGGCACACCGGATGCTGCCGCCCGGCCGTCGGTCGACCCTGGCGGCAGCGGCACCGGCCGGGCGCGCAACACCGACCAACCGGCGAGACAGAAGCCGAGCACGAGGATCGCCAACACCACCGCCAACTGCGGACGGCCGAACACCGGGCCGCCGCCGTACCGTTCACGGAGCCGTGCTACCCACCCGGTTACCGGACGCTCCCGGTCGTCCGCGGCGAGCCGCACCTCCGGCCGGATCGGTGAGGCCTCCTGAAGCCAGTCGGCGACCTCGTCCTGGATCGAGCGGCTGAACTCCTCCGGCTCGGCGGCACCAACTCCGGCGTCTACTCCGGCGGCAACTCCGGAACTGGCGTGTCGCGGCCAGGAATCCAGCAGTCGAGCAAGCCGCTGATCGATCTCCCCGCCCGTCTCGTCTGATCGGCTCGTCCCCGGCACACCCGAACACTAAGAACAGGGAGACGCTGTGATTCACCCAAGGACCGAGACTGTGGACAACGCTTCGAGACCCCGCCGGAGCTGGGGATAACCACCGGCAACCTCCGTCCGTCCGGCCCGGAACTCTCCGATCGCCGGTGCGCGGACTCGTCAGACGGTAGCGTTGACACGCGCTGTCGGCGACGCCACGGCGTGCCGCTCACCGTCGACCGACCGGTGCCAGAGAAGATCGGGTTCGAGATGACAGCGACCAAGCCGGCAGAGGCGATTCCGTTCCGACATGCCGCGTCACGCGACATCGTGCCGCCCGCCCGGACGTGGCGGACTTCGCGCGGCACGCTGGTCCTGGTGTCCTGCCTGATGTTGGTCGTCGGTCTGGCGATCCCCGCGGCGGCAGTCATCGGCCTGGCAACAGGCGTCACCGCATTCGGCGGCCGACAGCTACCAGTGCTGGCGATCATCTCCTCGCTGGCCGTCGTCGTGCTCTTCTTCGGCTGGCGTCTCGGCATCCATCCGCGGCTGACCCTGTCCGGCGACGAGATCAGGATCGTCAACCCGTTCCGCCGCCACCGCTTCGACCTGGCCGACATCACGATCATCAGACCGGGCCGCGACGGACTGCTGGTCGGTACCGCTGACCGGCAGGCGGAGGCCTGGTGCGTACAGCTGCCCCTGGCGGCCGTCCGCTCCGGCCGGCCGACCAGGGCCGGTCGGATCTGCGAGGAGCTGCAGAACGCCTGGGAGAGCTACCGCCTGCCCGAACCGCAGACCGAGGGAGCAGACGATCCGATACGCCTCCGGTTCGCGCGGGCCGGTGAGGAGCAGTTGTTGACCGAACTGGAACGTTCCGCAAGCCTGGCCACGCTGGGCCACATCTTCCCGCCCGCGGACCATCCCTACCCGACCGACGAGGTCCGTCGGCGATGGAGCGAGGTCCTCAACGACCGTGCCAGGCTGACCCTGATCGCCGAGGTGGCCGGCGAACCGGCCGGGTACGCCTGCTATGGCCAACAGGTCGTCCACCATCTCGGGGTGGCCGCCGCCTTCCAGCGCAGGGGTGTCGGTACCACCCTGCTGAGGGCCGCGGAGGACGATCTGTTCGCCGATCTGGAGACCGGGGAGATCGGGCTGTGGGTGCTCAAGGACAACGACACGGCGCGGGCGTTCTACATCGCAGCAGGGTGGACCGAATCGGGTGAGTCACACACGGCGGAGTTCCCGCCCTATCCGCCCGAGATCAAGATGCTCCGCCGCAATCCACACGTCGCCCGGCGAGGCCGATGACGACCGATGATCACGCGCCGCGGATCTGGACGGCTCCGGAACCCCGACGCTTCCAGGCATTGTGGTTCGGCCTCGGCCTGCTCACCCTGTTCCCGGCACTGACCGCGGCATTCCTCTACCTGGTCCCGCCGACCGATGACGCCAGCGCGCTGACCGCCTCCTTCATCCCGTACGGCCTGATCGCCGCGCTGATCTCGTTGCTCTGT
The DNA here is from genome assembly GCF_009707365.1 of Microlunatus sp. Gsoil 973. Lineage (GTDB taxonomy): Bacteria > Actinomycetota > Actinomycetes > Propionibacteriales > Propionibacteriaceae > Microlunatus. The sequence goes on along the minus strand of NZ_CP046122.1, from coordinate 382,335 downwards.
TTCGGAATCGCCCTCCTCCGCGCCAGGCGGCGGGCGCCGACCGCCGTGCTGACCATGATCAGCGCATGGTTGCTGATCATGCAGGTCATCTGGATCGGGCCACAGTTCGTGGCCAGCCCTCGACCGGTGACGGGTCGACCGTTCACGGTGATCAGCCTGAACATGAAATGGGGAGCAGCCGACGTCGACCAGATCCGTTCACAGGCGGAGAATGCCGACATCGTCGTACTGGTCGAAGTCACACCGACCGCCTTCGACGCCGTCCGCTCCCGGCTCGGTGCACGCTTCCCCTACTCGGTTCCGAACCGGATCCTCACCGGCAACCAGTCCCTGATCCTGTCCCGTTATCCGCTGACCGGTGGTCGGCCGTTGCCGTCGACCAACCAACAGTGGAGCGCCTCGACGACCCTTCCCGGTACCGGCAAGCTCAACGTGATCGCCGCTCACCCGTGCAATCCCTTGTGTGGCGGGAGCCGGTGGCGCGTGGAACATGCCGAACTGCTGCAGCGGGCCGAGGCGCTCGACACCGGGCCCGAGGTGATCGCCGGTGATTTCAATGCCACCGATGATCATGGACCGATGCGTGCCATGGCCCGACACGGCTTCATCTCGGCAACCGACATCACCGGCGCCGGATGGATGCCGACCTACCCGGCAGACCATCGGGTCATGCCGCCCTTGATCGAGATCGATCACGTGCTGGTCAACCGGCGACTCACGGCGCTGTCGATCAAGACCTTCCGGGTGGCCGGCACCGACCATCTCGGTTTGGTCGCGCAACTCGCCGGAAGCCGGGAATGATTCGCCGCCACCCGCGTTGGAACGGGTTGTGAAGAGCATCGGATTCCTGTCCTTCGGGCATTGGACGCCGTCGCCGTACTCGCAGACGCGAACCGCGGCGGACGCACTGTTGCAGTCGGTGGAACTGGCGGTCGCGGCCGAGGAACTCGGTGCGGACGGCGCCTACTTCCGGGTCCATCACTTCGCGCGGCAACTTGCCTCGCCCTTCCCGTTGCTGTCGGCGATCGCGGCCCGCACGTCGAGGATCGAGATCGGCACCGGCGTGATCGACATGCGGTATGAGAATCCGCTGTACCTGGCCGAGACCGCCGGCGCTGCCGACCTGATCTCCGGTGGGCGGTTGCAGCTGGGCATCAGCCGCGGGTCGCCCGAACAGGTCGTCGACGGTTGGCGCTACTTCGGCTATCAGCCGACCGAGGGTGGTACCGACCAGGAGATGGCCCGCCGGCACACCGAGGTGTTCCTGGAGGTGCTCAAGGGCGAGGGCTTCGCCGAACCCAATCCGCGCCCGATGTTCGCCAATCCTCCCGGCCTACTGCGGATCGAGCCGTACAGCGAAGGACTCCGGAACCGGATCTGGTGGGGTGCCGGATCGGACAGCACAGCGCGCTGGGCGGCCGGGCTGGGGATGAACCTGCAGAGCTCGACGCTGAAGAACGACGAGACCGGAGAACCGCTGCACGTCCAGCAACGTAAGCAGATCGAGGCGTATCGGACAGCCTGGCAGGAGGCTGGTCACCAAGGTGAGCCGAGAGTGTCGGTGAGCCGCTCGATCATTCCGCTGGTGACCGAGGCGGATCGCCGCTACTTCGGCGCCGAGCGCAATGATCAGGATCAGACGGGTTGGATCGACGACAAGACCCGGGCGGTCTTCGGCCGGTCGTTCACCGCCGAGCCTGATGTTCTTGTCGAGCAGCTGGCCGGGGACGAAGCCATCGCCGCTGCCGACACCCTGCTGCTGACCGTGCCCAACCAGCTCGGCGTCGATTACAACGCCCACCTGCTCTCCGCCATCCTGACCGAGGTTGCGCCGGCGCTCGGCTGGCGCTGACCTGAAAGGAGCCAGCTCATGTCGACCATTGCCATCATCGGAGGTACCGGCTACACCGGAGGCAACCTGGCCCGTGAGGCGGCCGGCCGCGGGCACACCGTCGTCTCCTGGAGCCGGCATCGGCCGAACGCGCCGGTCGAAGGTGTCAGGTACGAGACTGGGGACGCCGCGAACGCGGCACGGATCATCGACGGCGCCGACCTGGTGATCGCCGCCCTGTCACCCCGCGGTGACCTCGAGGGACGGGTGTTTGGGCTCTACCGGGACTACGCCGGTGCAGCAGTCGCCGACGGAGCCGGATTCGTGGTGATCGGCGGATTCTCCTCGTTGCGGCCGGCACCCGACCAGCCGCGATTCGCCGAGGGCGACGTGCCCGAGCAGTTCCGAGCCGAAGCACTGGAGATGGAGGCCGTCCGGGATTGGCTCAACACCGAGGCGCCGGCCCAGCTGGACTGGCTGTTCATCAGCCCGGCCGGCGGTTACGGCAGTTTCGCTCCGGGCGAGTCGACCGGCAGGTACCGGATCGGTGGTGAGGTCGCCTTGTTCACCGAGGACGGCGGATCGGAGATCTCAGGCACCGACTTCGCGCTGGCGATCATGGACGTGGTCGACGGCGGCGAGCACCATCGCGAGCACCTCTCGGTCGCGTACTGATCCCCGCCGGGCACCTGACGTTTCTAGTGGAAGCCGCGGAACTTCGGGCTGTCCTCGCCACAGGGGCCGCCCCACGCTGTGGTGTCGCGGGTCACCGGGCGCCCGTCGAAGTCGTACATGTGCGGTAGATACCAGCCGCCGATGTGCGTCGCTGCCGACGGTAGGTAGTGGCTGATGAACGATCGTCGCCAGCTGTCGTCTGTGGTGTTCGGACCGGAACCGTGGATCACCGAACCGGTGAAGAACAACACGTCGCCGGGAGCAAGATCGAGTCCGATCGGTTCGGTCGGAGGAGCGACATAGTCGTCGGTGAAACTCTGCGTCGGATCGGCCGATTCCGGGCACTCAAGTTCCGCCCGATGGGTGCCCGGAGTGACCATCAGCCCGCCGTTCTCCGGCCAGGAACGATCCACCGCGAGCCACGCCGCGATGCAGGTGTAGGGCTGCACCAACAGGTAGTAGTTGTCCTGATGGAACGCCTGCCCGCGGGCGCCCGGCGGTTTGAAGTAGTACATCGTCTGGCAGGCCAGCACCTCATCGCCCATCAGCTGGACGAGGATCCGGTGCACCCGCGGATCGAGCAGCAGAGCCTTGCTCTCGGCGTCGAAGTCGTGCGGATGCATCACCCGCGGAAATCGTCCCAGGACGTCATCGCTGTCTGCCTGCGGCGCCCAGTGGCCCGGGATCGGCTCGCCGCGTGCGGCGATCCTGTCGAATCGCGCCCGGACGGCCGACACCTCGGTCATGCTGAAGAGGTTGCGTTGGACGTGGTAGCCGTCGCGATCCCAGGCCCGCAGGGCAGCTGCGTCAAGCCCGGGGTGTGTTGTAGACCGGCTCGTTGTGCTGGACACACCAGTACTCCTGGTCGTCGACGTCGACTTTCGGCGTCGACGATCCTATCCCGCACCGCAGGGCATCATGATCACGCGGGCTCCGGTGTCGGGCTGGTCCGCCGTCGGATGTCGGGCGGGGCGAACAGCAGCCAGTGCTCGACGCCGAAGATGTGGGTGGTCACCGCCGCGCTGACCACCTCGGGCACGCGTGCCCGCAGGGCTCGGACGATGGCGCGGTGTTCATCGGTCGTGCGGGAGAGCGCGTTCTCCTCCGTACTGCCGCGCCACAGCCTGGCGCGTTGAATCGGTCCGGCCAGGCTGTCCAACAGCGAGATCAACACCGGGTTCTGCGAGCCGGCGACGATCATGCGGTGGAACTCCAGGTCCGAAGCGACCAGGTCCTCGACACAGGGCCGGGGGTCGAGTTGATCAAGGTGCTGGTCCAACGCGTCGATCTCCGCGTCGGTCAGGCGCAGACTGGCGATGGCGCTGGCAGCCGGCTCGAGAATGCGTCGTACCTGCAGGTAGTGCAGCACCTCGTCGTCTCGATGGAAATCGACGACGAAGCCGATCCGGCCGATCAGCGACTCCGAATCCAGACTCGCGACATAGGTCCCGTCGCCCTGCCGGACGTCGAGCACACCGACCAGCGAGAGCCCCTTGACCGCCTCGCGCAGCGAGTTGCGGGACAGCCCGAGCCTCTCGGCCAGATCGGCCTCCCGGGGCAGTCGCTGCCCGGGGACCAGCTCGCCGCTCACGATCATCTGCTTGAGTTCGGAGATCGCGGAGTCGGTCAGCGTCGTCGACGACAAGGCCATTCGCAGCAACTCCGATCGAGGAAACCCCTAAACATAGGACCTCTGTGGACTACCATCATCCCAGCGCAGACGTCACCTGTCCAGCCGTCCGGCCTTGGTCTGAGAACCGACCGACTGCCTCGAATCGCCATCGGACAAGGGACTATCCGGCTTCTCACCTACGTGCTACCGAAACATTACGGTCCGGACACGGCCCGGATCGTTGTAGAAAGTTGCCCGACCTCACTTGCGGAACCGGCGGATTCATCGGATCATCTCTGGTGACGATTGTCGTCGGACGATCCACTCGATGAGGAGAGAGAACCATGACCGGAGGACCATCTCGGATCTCCCGCCGATCACTGCTTGGGGCCGGTGTCGCAGGCATTGGTGCGGTTGGCGGGCTCGGTTTGCTGAGCGGCTGCAGCTCCGACGCCAAGACCCCGGGGAGCAGCGGGAACAAGCCGACGGGCGCTCCGGTGAAGTTGGGGCCCGAGATCGAGAACGGTCCGATGTACAAGGACGGTTACATCGGTCCGCACGCGACCGTGAAGAAGCCGTTCGCCGACGGCAAGACGACATTCAAGATCGTTGTTCCGCAGGACACCCAGGTGGTCGGTGACTGGAACAAGAACAAGACCACCGAGTGGTTCGAGAAGCAGACCGGGGTCAAGGTGCAGTTCCAGGAGGTGCTGATCACCAATCCGAACGGCGGCTCGGATCTGACGAAGATCAACGCGATGTTGTCAGGCGGTGACCTGCCCGACGCCTTCATGGGCATCCCGTTCACGCCCGCGCAGATCTCTCTGTACGGCCAGCAGGGCACCTTCATCGCTCTCGACGACTACATCTCCCACTACTCTCCGCGCACCCAGCAGACGATGAAGGACTATCCGGACCTTCGCAGTCTGAAGGCCAGCACCGACGGCAAGATGTACCAGATGCCGGGCGTGAACGACTGCTACCACTGCCGCAGCAGCCAGGGCCGCGCGTGGATCAACAAGAAGTACCTCCAGTCGATCGGCATGGACGTGCCGGGAAGCACCGACGAGCTGCGCCAGGTGTTGCTGGAGTTCAAGAACAAGAACCCCTCGGGGAAGAACGGCTTCGTACCGTTCGCCTCCGGCGTGAACAACCCGCTGGACAACTTCATGATGCAGCCGTTCCTCTACTCCCCACCGGGTGACCAGAACGGTGGCTGGATGCGGCTGAACAGCGGCAAGGTCGAGTTCACGCCGTCGAAGGACGAATGGCGTGAGGCGCTGCGCTATCTGCGGCAGCTGAACAAGGACGGCACGCTCACCTCGCAGAACTTCTCCATGTCCGACACCGAGCTGCAGACCGCGGGCAACAAGGGTCAGGTCGGCTTCGCCCGGGTGTACTGGTGGGGCTCCTTCTTCAACCCGGTCACGCTGGACAAGAACGCCCCGTGGCGCGACTACGTCGCCGTTCCGCCGCTGAAGGGACCGAGCGGCAATCAGACCGCGCAGTGGGACTACTACGGTTTCAGCACCAACGGCCTGCAGATCACCAGCGCCTGCAAGGATCCGGGGACATTGGTCCAGTGGTCGGACTACCAGATGGACCTGGAATCGATCATGTGGATGTACGACGGCATCGCCGAGAAGAACTGGTTCTGGGGTGACGACGGCGCCGACGGCATCGACGGCGAGCAGGCGTTGTGGCGGGACATCCAGTGGCCGGCACCGGCCGGCCAGTCGTGGAACCAGTACGCGACGATGTACCGGTCGCTCGACTACCGCGGCGGCCAGCAGGTAGATCCCAAGGCCCCGACGTACGAGGCCGGACTGTATTCCGCGGGTAAGGACTACGAGAAGTACGCCGAGCCCAAGGAGATGCAGCTTCCGCCGGTGATCATTCCTGACGACTCGGCATCGCAGGTCGCCGACACCGCGACCTCGATCTCGCAGGCGGTGAAACAGGGCATGTCGAACTTCGCGCTGGGGAAGAAGGACATCGAGAGCGACGCCGACTGGAAGGCCTACGTCGATTCCTTTGCTGCGATGAATCTGCAGACTTATCTCGACGTCTACCAGAAGGCGTACGACACTAGGCCCAAGTGACGTGCGGATCCGTGACACGCGCGGGGACCGCGCATACTTCGTCCTCAATTACAGCGTCCTGACGGTCTTCACCCTGATGGTGCTGTACCCGATGATCTACGTGATCAGCGCGTCCTTCTCCAGCGCCAAGGCGATCGCCGACAACAGCGTCTACCTGTGGCCGGTCGGAGCGACGATCGACGCGTACAAGACGATCATGGACTCGCCGAACCTGCTCATCGGGTTCGCCAACTCCGCGGTCTACACGATCGGCGGGGCGCTGCTCGGCACCGCGTTGACCGTGCTGGCCGGCTACGCGGCGTCCCGGGACGATCTGCCCTTCCGTCGGATCATCATGTTCTTCTTCCTGATCCCGACCCTGGTGTCGGCCGGCATCGTCCCGACCTACATCGTGGTCCGCCAGCTCGGCCTGCTCGACACCCGCTGGGCGGTCATCCTGCCCGGCGCGATGAGCGTCTTCAACGTGATCATCACCCGCACCTTCTACCAGATGAACGTGCCGCAGGAGATGCTCGAGGCGGCCAAGGTCGACGGTGCCGACGACTTCCGCTTCTTCTTCCGGATCGCCATCCCGTTGAGCAAGCCGATCATCGCGGTCAACCTGTTGTTCTACGGCATCACCCAGTGGAACGGCTGGTTCAACGCGTTCCTCTACACCAGCGACCCCGGCCTGATGCCGCTGCAGCTGGTGCTGCGCGAACTGCTCTCCCAGAGCGCGGTCAACCCGGGCATGATCGGTGGCGGTGACGTCGCAGAACTCCTGAAGCGCCGCGAACTGTTCGACAAGCTCAAGTACGCGATGATCGTTGTGGCGATGATCCCGCCACTGATCGCCTACCCGTTCGTGCAGAAGCACTTCGTCAAGGGCGCACTGATCGGCTCAATCAAATGACGGGCACCGATATGACGACGACAACGGTGAAGATCGAGAAGCCGGAGGTGCCCGGCGCCCCGGACGGCAATCAGCGGGCCAGCCGCCGACTTGGCCTGCGGATGCGCCGGTCCTGGCAGCTCTACGTGCTGCTGCTGCCACCCCTGGTCTTCTCGATCATCTTCCTCTACTGGCCGATGTACGGGCTGGTCCTGGCCTTCAAGAACTACAACATCACCCTCGGTATCACCGGGAGTCCCTGGGCGGGTACGAAGTACATCACCCAGTTCTTCCACTCCTACCTGTTCTGGCCGGTCATCAAGAACACCCTGGTTCTCAACATCTACGCTCTGCTCGCCCTCTTCCCGCTGCCGATCATCCTCGCGCTGCTGCTCAACTCGTTGCGCAACCAGCGGTTCAAGAAGACCGTCCAGCTGATCACGTACGCCCCGTACTTCATCTCGACCGTGGTGCTGGTCGGCATGATCCTGATGTTGTTCTCACCCACCACCGGTGTGGTGAACCGGCCGATCGCAGCGATCTTCGGCGGTCCGGTGGACTTCCTGTCGGCGAGTGCCTTCCGGCACACCTACGTCTGGTCCGGGGCCTGGCAGACGCTCGGCTATTCCGCGATCATCTTCCTGGCCGCGCTGGCCGGCGTCGACCCGGAGTTGCACGAGGCCGCCCGGGTGGACGGTGCGAACATCCTCCGCCGCATCTGGCACATCGATCTGCCGGGCATCCTCCCGGTGACCATCACCCTGCTGATCCTGAACATGGGGCAGCTGCTCAACAGCGGTTTCGAGAAGGTGCTGCTGCTGCAGAACCCCAACAACCTGTCGGTGTCGCAGGTGCTGGACACCTATTCGTTCCAGATCGCCTTCCAGTCCCAGATCCCGCAGTACTCCTATGCAACCGCCATCGGCCTGTTCAAGTCAGTGATCTCGTTGATCCTGATCCTGCTGGCCAACTGGCTGGCCCGCCGGGTCGCCAAGCAGAGCCTCTTCTAGCCGGCGAGGGGTCAGATAATCCCTCATATGCGCGGCGTGTCGTGCCTCCCATCCAGAGACCAAGTTCCGGATGGGAGGCCCGACACGCCGCGCGGATGAGGGATTTAGTGACCCCTCGGCGGGCTGCGACCGCGACACACCGCGAATATGAGGAATTATGTGACCCCTCGGCGGATCAGGCGGGGACGATGCTGACCAGCTTGGGGGCGCGGACGATGATCTTGGCGATCGAACGGCCGTCCAGGCTGCGCTGCACGTTCTCGTCGGCCAGGACCAGTTCCCGCAGCTCGTCCTCGGAGATCTCCGGTGAGACCTCCAGGCGGGCCCGGACCTTCCCCTTGATCTGCACGACGCAGGTCACCTGCTCGGTGACCAGCAGCGCCGGATCCACCTCGGGCCAGCCGGCATCGGCGACCGAGGGCTGATGGCCAAGCTGTTCCCACATCTCCTCGGTGACGTACGGCGCGAACAGGCTGAGTGTCCTGGTGATCATCTCGGCTGCCTCGCGCACCGCGGGATCACTGCCGCCGATCTCGCCGTCGATCGCCTTGCGAGTCGCGTTGACCATCTCCATGATGCGGGCGATGGCGACGTTGAACCGCTGCCCCTCGATGCAGTCAGTGATGTCGGCGGCCAGCTTGTGGATGGTCGACCGCAGCGACCGGTCGCCGGTCGTGACGTCGACGCCCAGATCACTGGTGACGTCGGTGGTCAGTCGGTACGCCCGCTGCAGGAAGCGCAGCGATCCGCCGGGTGACACATCGGCCCAGTCGACGTCCTCCTCCGGCGGGCTGGCGAAGACGACGGTCAGCCGGACGGCGTCCACTCCGAACTCGTCGATCTGTGCGCCCAGGTCGACGCCGTTGCCCAGCGACTTGCTCATCGACCTGCCCTGGTTGATCACCTGGCCCTGGTTCAGCAGCCGCTTCATCGGCTCGGTGAATCCGATCACGCCCATGTCGTACAGCACCTTGGTGAAGAAACGCATGTACAGCAGGTGCAGGATCGCGTGCTCGACACCGCCGACGTACTGCGCCACCGGCATCCATCGGGCGACCGCCTCGGGATCGAAGGGACGCTGGTCGTCCTCGGGCGAGCAGTAGCGGAAGAAGTACCAGGACGAGTCGACGAAGGTGTCCATCGTGTCGGTGTCCCGCTTGCCCGGGCCACCGCACTGTGGACACTCGACGTTGACCCAGTCGGTCGCCGCGGCCAGCGGCGAAGTGCCCTTGGGGTTGAGATCCGTGCCCGTCAGATACGGCAGTTCCACCGGCAGTTGATCTTCGGGCACGGGCACCTCCCCACACTGTTCGCAGTGGATGATCGGGATCGGTGCGCCCCAGAACCGCTGCCGGCTCAGCAGCCAGTCGCGCAGCCGGAAGGTGATCGCCCCGCGTCCGACGCCCTGGGCCTCCAACTCCTCGATGGTCTTCCCGATCCCGGCGACCTTGTCGGAGATCCCTTCCAGGACAGGGGAATTGACGTACCGGCCATCGCCGGTGGTCGCCACCCCCGACTCGGCTGGATCCGGTTCGCCGGTGTCGACGACCATCCTGACCCGCAGACCGAACTTGCGGGCGAAGTCCAGGTCGCGCTGATCATGTGCCGGAACCGACATCACCGCACCGGTGCCGTACTCCGCCAGCACGTAATCGGCCGCGTACACCGGGACCTGCTCACCGTTGATCGGGTTGGTGGCGTACACGCCCAGGAAGACACCGGTCTTCTCCCGGTCGGCGGACTGCCGCTCGATCTCGGTCTCCTGTTTGGTCCTCTCCAGGTACGCCTCGAACTCGGCACGATGATCATCGGTGACGATCTGCGGTGCCAGCCTGCCGTCCGGAGCGATCACCATGAAGGTGGCGCCGTACAGGGTGTCGGGTCGGGTGGTGAAGACGGTGATCGGTTCGGAACGGCCCTCGACGCCGAAGTCGACGTAGGCGCCCGCGGACCGGCCGATCCAATTGCGCTGCATGGTCAGCACACGCTCCGGCCAGCCGCCCTCCAGCTGCTCCATGTCGTCCAGCAGCCGATCGGCATACTCGGTGACCTTGAAGAACCATTGGGTCAGCTCCCGCTTGGTCACCTGGGTGCCGCAGCGTTCGCACAGTCCGTTGACGACCTGCTCGTTGGCCAGCACGGTCTGGTCCTTGGGACACCAGTTGACCCAGCTGGCCTTGCGATAGGCCAGGCCACGCTCCCGGAACTTCAGGAACAGCCACTGGGTCCACTTGTAGTACGAGGGATCGGACGTGTGCAGGCGCCGCGACCAGTCCAGGCTCAGCCCGTAGCGCTTGAACGAGGTCGCCTGGGTCTCAATGTTGGCGTAGGTCCACTTGGCCGGATTCTCGTTGCGCTGGATGGCGGCGTTCTCCGCCGGCAGCCCGAAGGAGTCCCAGCCGATGGGATGCAGCACGTCGTAGCCGCGCAGTCGCTGGTACCGAGCGACCACATCGCCCATCGCGAACGCCTCCGCGTGACCCATGTGCAGATCGCCGGAGGGGTAGGGGAACATGTCGAGCACATAGCGGCGCTCCTTGGAGCCGTCGTCGGCCGCCTTGAAGGTCTGGTGCTCCTCCCAGTACGCCTGCCACCGCTCCTGGGCGGCCACCGCGTCATAGCGCGCGGGCTCGTCCCGCCGCTCTGCGTGCGCGGGTCCGCGCTCTTGCACCTCGGTCACTGCTCCCTCTCCTTTGCACCGCCCACTCGTTGGGGCATCCGCGTCGTTCAGATGATCCAGGACATAAGCCAGGACATAAGAAGGCCCCCGGCGCCGAAGGCACGAGGGGCAGCCGCACAGACCGGGTCTGCGCGGCTAGCTAAGGAGCTCCTGGCGATGCATAGCGTCATTCTACCCCAGTGCGTCCATCCGGGGATGAAGCCGGCGGGACCCGGTCACCCAGGTGACTGCGAGGACGACAATTCGTCGTGCGACGAAGTGTTGGCGCGCCAGCATGGAAGCCATGCCGACCAGGGAACAGACCACGGATCTCAACACCGGCCCCGGCACGGATGACTCGTCCGACGGCGCTCGGGTCACCGGAGTGCGCCGGACGGTGACGTTGATCGCCTTGTCACTCACCTTCGGGCTGGTGCAGTTCGACGCGACCGTCGTCAATGTCGCGTTGAATGCGGTCCGGTCGGATCTGGGTGGCGGGATCGAAGCTGCGCAATGGCTGGTCGACGGCTACGCCGTGCCGTTCGCCGCGTGCATGCTCGCTGCCGGAGCCTTCGGTGATCGGCTCGGGCACCGGGCCGCCACGGTGACAGGCTTCGCCGTATTCGGGGTGTCGTCGCTGTTCGCCGCCCTGGCGACCGGCTGGGCGGTCCTGATACCGGCCCGGGTCTTCCAGGGTGTCGGGGCTGCGATCATGCTGCCGGCGTCCCTGGCACTGATCGGACGGCTCTACCCGGTACGACGCGAGCGCGCCCGGGCCCTCGGCATCTGGGGAGGGATCGCGACGGCGGGTTTCGCCGCCGGGCCGGTGATCGGTGGCCTGTTGATCTCCGCGGTCGGCTGGCCGGCGATCTTCTGGCTCAATCTTCCGGTGGCGGCCGTCGTCGCCACGGTGATCTCGGTGTTGGCACCCAGGGGCGGCCGTTCGGAGGGACGGCCCGACCTGGTCGGCACGACGCTCGCCGTCGTCGCACTCGGTGCCCTGACCGCGGGGATCATCGAGTCGGTGGACCGTCCACCGTTGGGCATCTCCTTGATCGGCTGCACGGTCGTCGCCGGTGCGTTGTTCGTGATCACGCAGCGGCGCAGCGACCATCCGTTGGTGGATCGTTCGTTGCTGGGCAGACCGGAGTTCGGTTGGGCGCTGGTGACCGGACTGGTCTTCAACTTCGGCATCTACGGCAGCCTGCTGTGCGTCTCGCTCGCGCTGCAGTCGGCGTACGGCTTCTCTGCGCTGCGGGCGGGTCTTGGAGTACTCCCGTCCGCGCTGGTGGTTGCCGTGGGCGCCACCTCGAGTGGCTTTCTGGTGGCCCGACTGGGAGCGCGGAAGCCGATGGTCTCCGGCTTCTGTTTCGCGATCGTCGGGATGGTGATCATCGCTGTCGGCGCAGCAACCGGACGGGCTACGGTGATCATCCTCGGCCTCGCCGTCTGCGGTCTGCTGTCATTGGCGATGCCGGCAATGACCTCGGTCGCCCTGAACGCTGCCCCGTCGACCAGCGCCGGACTGGCCAGTGGCAGTCTGAACACCACACGGCAACTCGGTGGTGCCATCGGCGTTGCCGTTCTTGGCGCGATGCTCAATGGGGGCGGGTATCGCACAGGTTTCGTCACGGCGGTGCTGTTCGCTGCGGCGATCAGTGCTTTCGGTGTGGTGAGCTCGATGAGGGCCACCCGACATCGCCTGGAGGACGGGAGTTGATCATGACCGGGGATGCGGACCTGTCCGCGGTTGCCGAGCTGATCGCCGACCGCGCCCGCAGCAAGATCCTGCTGGCGCTGGCATCCGGCCGGGAGCTCTCGGCCGGTGTGCTCGCCGAGGAGGCCGGAATCAGCCGGTCCACGGCCAGCGCCCATCTGCGCAAACTGACCGAGGGGCGGCTGATCGCGGCTCGGACAGACGGTCGGAACCGGCACTTCCGGATCGCCGGACCCGAGGTCGCCGGCGTGCTGGAACGGCTGATGGAACTCGCTCCCCCGGAACCCATCACCTCACTGCGTGGCAGCACCCGCGCCGCGCAGCTACGCCGGGCGCGTACCTGTTACGACCATCTGGCCGGCAGGCTGGGTGTCGGCATCATGCAGGGCATGTTGCAGCGCGGCTATCTGATCGGTGGCAACGGCGTCTTCGACCCCGACGACGCGGTCGACGACCACCCGGCGGCGCACGGTCATGACCTCGACTACCGGGTGACCGATGACGGTGAGGCGTTCCTGAGGACCGTGGGCGTACAGATCCCCGACAGCCGCCGACCGCTGGTCCGCTACTGCATCGACTGGACCGAGACCAGGCACCACCTGGCCGGTCGACTCGGCCGCGGCATCCGGGACCGCTTCCTGGAGGCGGGCTGGGTACAACGCGGCGCCACTCATCGGGCGTTGAAGGTGACGGCCGCCGGAGAGACCGTCCTGGAACGGGACTTCGGACTGGTGTTGCAGTCGTGATCACCCTGACCGCCGCTACCGACTTCGAGAACGAGCGACCGCGACTGCTGCGGATCGCCTACCGGATGCTCGGCTCGCTCACCGACGCCGAGGACGTCGTCGGCGACGTCGCCGTGGAATGGTTGCAGACCGACCAGCCGGACAATCCGGCCGGCTGGCTCACCACTGTCACCGTACGCCGCTCGCTTGATCAGCTCCGCCGCCGCAGGCGGGAGCGGCGGGCCTACGTCGGCCCGTGGCTGCCCGAGCCGCGGGTGACCGCGATCACCGATCTGCCGGCCGACGCCGGGGAACGGGAGGCCGAGTTGTCGCTCGGCTTCCTGCGGCTGGCTGAGAGCCTGACGCCAATACAGCGAGCCGTGATCATCCTGCGCTCGCTCGACTACGGGCATGCCGAGATCGCCGACCTGTTGGAGATATCCCAGGAGGCTTCTCGGCAGCATGATCATCGGGCGCGTGCGAAGTTGGGTGCCAACGCAGCTGAGCTTGATCGTCCGGACGATGATCGAGCGACGCTCGTCGACCCGGATGTCGGCCCGCCTGCCCGCCCGGCTGATGAGCAGACCGATGAGCAGACCGATGCGGTGGCTCGGCGGCTGCTCGCGCGGTTCCCTGGCGGCCGCCCGCCGCGGTGATCTTGATCGGCTGCTCGCCGTGCTGCATGAGGACGTGGTCGCCTACTCCGACGGCGGCGGTCTGGCCAAGGCGGCGCGTCAGCCGGTCGTCGGACCGGTGAAGGTCGCGCGGTTGATCATCGGAATCGCCCGGCGCAACCCGGACACCCGCCCGGAAGCGGTGTTGATCAACGGACGGATCGGGCTGAGCATGGTTCTGGCCGGGCGCCAGAACCTGCTCACGCTCGAAGTCCGGGAGGGCCGGATCTACCGCTTCTTCGACATCGCCAACCCGGAGAAGATCACAACTGAGCGGGTTTCGGCCCCGACTGGGTGCTGACCATCAGCCGATTCCAGACGTTGATCGTTGCGATCGCGAACAACAGATCGGCCAGTTCCCGCTCGGTGAACACCTTGGCGGCCGCGTGCCACACCTCATCGGGTACCCCTCCGGGCAACAGGGTCGCCTGCTCCGCCAACTCCAGAGCGGCACGTTCCCGCTCGGTGAACCAGTCCGCCTCCCGCCAGGCGGCGACGGAGTTGATCTTGCGGAACGGCATTCCGGCCTTCAGCATGTCGCTGCCGTGCATGTCGACGCAGAACGCGCACCCGTTCAGCTGCGAGGAACGCAGCTTGATCAGCTCGTAGATGTCGTGTTCGACGTTCTCCCGTGAATAGCGCTCCAGGGCGGAGGCCGCGCGGTAACCCTCGGGAGCAACCTCGACGATCGCCATCCGTGCCATAGTTCTTCCTTTCGTCTCCTTCTGCAGGTTCGTCGCGCCGTCGCGACGCTTCTCCCGGGTCGTCGACGCCTGTGATCCTGGCGTGACAGGCACGGATGTGGAACGCGTCACATCAGCGAGGGCAGTTCCGGCCGGAAACTGTCACCGACCGCGGCTACATTCCGACCATGGCGTTGACCGAGGAGCAGGTGCGGACCATGACGCTGGCCCGGCAGTTCCCGTCGTTGCGGGGACACGGCCGGCGGCAATTGCTTGAGCTCTTCGACCGGCTCGGGCCGATCCAGTCACAGGTACCGCGCGCGCCGTTCCTCACCGCAGCATCGCGGTTGCCCGGCGTCAGCTACCGGACCATCAACCAGGCGTTCGCCGATCACCTGCTGCTGAAGACCACCAGTCTCCGCGGCACCGTGCACACGACCGTGGTCGATCAGTTCGCGGCCGTCGACGCCACGCGCCGCCCGCGTCAGGCCAGAGATCTCGGGCGACTGCTGGGCATCGACGCCCCGGACGTCTGCCGGCTGACCTCGGTGATCGAGTCGTTCTGCGGCGACAGTTGGCAGCCGCGGGACGCCGTCGTCGATCGGGTGCGCGAGGCGGTTGCCGAGCACAATCCGGAGGCGCGGCTGCAGGAACTGGACCAGAGCTACTGCCAGAACCTGGTCTGGGGCCACAGCGGGCTGATCAGGCGGCCCCGGGATCATCACTGGGAGCTGCGCACCGACGGCTTCCACCGCACCGCGCGCCGGGTGGTGCCGACCATCCCGGTTGTTGATCATGACGCAGCCGTGACGGCGCTGACCCGGGTCCATCTCGGCTCCTACGGGCCGGCCGGCCGGAAGGACATCGCCTGGTGGCTCGGCGTGCCGCTGGGCACGGTCGATCGGGCGGTCACCACGCTGGGCGAGGAGCTCGTGCGCCACACGGGGCCTGACGGCAGCGACCTTCTCGACCTCGCCGTTGTCCCGAAACGCCGACGTAGGGATCCCGGTCTGCGACTGCTTCCCGAGTTCGACGGATTGCTGCTCGGCTACGCACCGGAGCATCGCGACCGGTTCCTTGATCAAGTCCACCTCGACAAGGTCTGGGCGCGGGCGAACGGGCTGTTCTCCCCCACCGTGTTGCTCGACGGACGGATCGTGGGAGGCTGGCGCACCGTCGGCCGTCCCGCCGGGACGATCATCGAGATCACCCCACTGCACAGATCGTCCGGTATCGAGACCGCCGACACAGACGCCGCGGTGCAGGCGGTCGCGCAGGCACTGGACCTGGTGATCACCGACGTGCGGATCCTGCCCCCGCAGGACTGACGCCCCGACGGACCGCCGGGGCGGGGTCGGTCGACCATTACGGTGGATGGCATGAGCGTCCTGGTCACCGGCGGTGCCGGCTACATCGGTTCCCATGTCGTACGCCTGCTCCGCCAACGCGGCGACACAGTGGTTGTCGTCGACGATCTGAGCAGCGGAGTGGCAGCCAACGTCGGCGACGCACCCCTGGTGCAACTGGATCTTTCGGTGAGCGACGCCGTCGACTCGCTGCGGACCGTGATCGCAGACCACGGGGTGGACGCGGTGATCCACATCGCCGCCAAGAAGCAGGTCGGTGAATCTGCCGCACGCCCGGCCTGGTACTACACCCAGAACGTTGGCGGAACGGCCCACCTGATGCTGGCCATGGAAGCCGCCGGCGTGAGGAAGTTGATGTTCTCCTCCTCAGCGGCCACCTACGGCAATCCTGATGTTCCTCCGGGATCGCTGATGCGTGAGAACGGTCCGAGTTCGCCCATCAGCCCGTACGGCGAGACCAAACTGGTCTGCGAGTGGATGATGCGCGACGCCGCCCGGGCCTGGGGCCTGCGCGGTGTCGGCCTGCGCTACTTCAACGTGGCCGGCGCGGGCTGGCCGGAACTGGGTGATCCGACCCGGTTCAACCTGATCCCGATCGCACTGGGTCAGCTCACCGAGGGAAAACAGCCGGTGATCTTCGGCAGCGACTACCCGACGCAGGATGGCACCTGCATCCGCGACTACATCCACGTCCTCGATCTCGCGGACGCGCACCTGGCGGCGTTGGACTACCTGGATCGGGATGATCGACCCTACGACATCTTCAACGTCGGCACCGGAACCGGATCCTCGGTGTCGGAGGTGTTGGAACAGATCGGCCGGTCGACGGGATACGACGTCCGCCCGACGATCGGCGACCGGCGGCCGGGTGATCCGGCCACCCTGGTGGCAGATGTCTCCCGGATCGCCGACGCTCTGGGCTGGCGGGCACATCATGATCTTGCCGCGATGGTCGATTCCGCGTGGCAGGCCTGGGAACCGACCCACGGCGCGCCCGCCGTCCGGCCTTCGTGATCATGGACCGTCGGCCGCGTCCCGCGGATCCCAGAGGCCGACGGCGAACAGCACACGGTGGTCCCGGCGATCCCGCCTGTTCCGATCCCGGCGGGCTGCCGCCAGGGCGGCCTCCAGCCGACGGTTGATCACGTCGTTGACATCATCGGCGAGTTCCCGCATCTCCGTCTCGGTCAACAGCCCGCTGCGGATCGACGCCGAGGCCTCCCTACCCCGGGAGCGAGAAGCCTGGAGCAGCATCGCCTGCAGCCAGTCGACGTAGGGCTTGAGGAACTGGTCGACGCCCGGCGTCTCGCTGTCGATGGTGAACACCTCTGCGGTCTGCCTCCACACCCGGTCCCGGCGGTCCCGGGCATGCTCCGGCGCTTCCTCGATGATCCCCGCCTTGGCCAGCACCCGCAGATGGAAGCTGATCGAGTTCGCCGCCTCCTCCAGGGCCGCGGCCAGATCGGCGGCCCGGGCATGCCCGACGACGTCGAGTTCACCAAGGATCCGCTGCCGAAGCGGATGTGACAGGGCACGGAGCACCCCTGGGTCCGTGATGTGCATCATGCCGGCCACGAGCCCCAATCTAGCAAATGCGCACGAGTAATTGCGCAAGCGCTCTTGCGCATCTGCCCGGGGGCGTCGTACGGTCATCGTCGTGAGCACGACCCCGGAAGCCGTCGCCGAACCGTCGGCGCTGCGACACAACAAGCCGTACATGCTGTTGATGTCCGGCAGGACGATCCAGTTGATCGGCGCCGGGATCGGTGCCTTCGCGGTGCCGCTGATCGCCTACGGGATCACCGGGTCGGTGGCGAAGGCGGGCGCCATCGCGGCTGTCGGTGAGATCGGCGGCGTGCTCGTGGCACTGCCCGCGGGTGTGGTCGTCGACCGTGTCGACCGACGGAAGTTGATCATCGGCTGCGCTGCTGTCGGAATCCTGGCCTGGGGTTGGGCGGCCACTTCCGGTCTGGCCGGCTGGCTCACCGGCTGGCAGTTGGCGGCCGTGCTCTTCGTGTCCGCGATGATCACCGCCTTCATCGGGCCGGCCGAGAGCGGAGCCATCCGGATGGTCGTTCCGGCCACGCAGATGCATCAGGCCATGGCGGCCGTGCAGGGGCGGGGCGCCGTCGCGTCACTGCTCGGCGGTCCGGTGGGCGGCCTGCTGTACGGCCTGGGACGGATGGTCCCGATCATGGCCAACGCGATCGGGCAGATCGTCGTCCTGATCGCCACGCTGTTCGTCCGGGCGAGGCTGAACGCCGAGCGTGACACCGAACCCGAGCATCCGGTCAGATCACTGGTCGACGGACTGCGCTACTGCTGGCGCGTCCCGCTGATGCGGGCATCGCTCGGCCTCTTCGCGCTGGTCAATCTTGTCGCCGGGGCATTGATCATCGCGATCACGTTGGAATTGGTCCAGACCGGTACGAAGCCGTTCCTGATCGGCCTGATCGAATTCGTCAGCGGGGGCGCGATGTTGATCGGCTCACTGTTCGCCGGGCGCCTGCTGGACCGGATCCGGGTCGGACCGATCACCATCACCACGCTCGCCCTGCTCTCGGTGAGTCTGGTCGGGATGGCCCTGATCGAACAGTACTGGGCCTTCCTGGTCCTGCTGGCGGTACCGCTGATGCTCGCACCGGCGCTCAATGCCGGACTCGGTGGTTATGTCGTGTCGATCACGCCGGACGCGTTGCAGGGCAGGCTCAATTCCGTACTCAGCCTGTGCTGGCTGGTCAGTGCTCCGTTGTCCCCGGTGCTGGGCAGCCAATTGCTGGCCAACGTCGGTATCGGCGTGACCCTGTGGGTGCTCGCCGGGCTTCTGGTGATCACCGTTGTGTTGCTGATCTTCGTTCGTCCGTTGTGGCGGATCGGGCTCCCCGACAGCTGGTCGGCGGATGTGATCACCTGGCCGCCGACGGCACGTGCCGCACCGGTCCAGCCGCAGAAGGTGGACGACGCCGCGTCGTCGGGTGGTCGGCAACGCCGATGACCGAGGCCGACAGGGTCGGGCGGCTGTTTGGTCGTACGCTTCCGGGCGTGGACACGACGACGATCGACGACGCAATCCGGGCGGTGCTGGAGCAGCCCAAGCCGCTGGTGATCGTCCAGGCGGGTGATCCGGTGCTCCGCCGCCGGGCCGTCGACGTGCCCGCCGACCTGGACCGAGGGCTGTTCGCCGAACTGCTGGCGGCGATGCGTGAGGCCATGCTCGCCGCACCGGGTGTCGGGCTGGCTGCGCCGCAGATCGGGCTCGGCCTGCGCGTTGCGGTGCTGGAGGACTCCGCTGTGGTGCCGGAGGAGGTCGCCGCCGCGCGGGACCGCCGGCCGCTGCCGTACACCGTGATCGTCAATCCGCAATACCGGCAGATCGGCCACGACACCGCGAGCTGGTACGAGGGCTGCCTGTCGGTCGCGGGCTGGCAGGCGGCGACCGAGCGAGCAGTCACCGTCGAGTTGCGCTGTGTGGACGAGGACTTCGCCCCGGTCGTCGAACGCTTCACCGGATGGCAGGCGCGGATCGTCCAACACGAGACCGACCACCTGGACGGGATCCTCTACCTTGACCGCGCGATGTTGCGCTCGTTGGCCAGCAACGCCGCCTACAGTCAGTGGTGGGCGGGCGCCGATCTGCAAGTGGCCCGTACCGAACTCGGCTTCTGACCCGACGCTTCCGCCGCAACCCCTCGCCGCCCCGATCCCCTCCCTCGTCGCCCCGATCCCCTCCCTCGTCGCCCCGCCTCCGAACCTCGTCGCCCCGCGTCCGAACCTCGTCGCCCCGCGTCCGAACCTCGTCGCCCCGCGTCCGAACCTCGTCGCCCCGCGTCCGAACCTCGTCGCCCCGCGTCCGAACCTCGTCGCCCCGCGTCCGAACCTCGTCGCCCCGCGTCCGAACCTCGAAGTTTGACCGTACGGCTACCCACATCGGCGTGTCGGAGCCCCACGATCAACGTTTGACCTTGCGGAATGGCGGGCCAACCACGGGGATGCGGACGAGAGATCCGTCCCCCGGGGATCCGAACCTCGAAGTTTGACCGTACGGCTACCCGCATCGGCGTGTCGGAGCCGCACGATCAACGTTTGACCTTGCGGAATGGCGGGGCCGACCACGACGGCGGGCCGACCTCGATGGCGGGCAGACCACCGGCCGAGGCCGGGCCGGGGAACGGGCAGGTCGTACGGGCAGGTCGTACGGGCAGGTCGTACGGGCAGGTCGTACGGGGAGTGAGGAAGCACGCCGACGAAACACACTCGTAACACCGCTGCGCGATCTCCTGCAACACGGTTCAAGCAAAGTTGGCCGCAATCACGGTCCGGGGAGTCCGTGATCCTCACGCCGTAAGGGATTTGCCGATGACTGTCATGGAAGTGAATTCCGGCGACACTGCCTGGATTCTCACGTCCGCGGCCCTGGTTCTGTTGATGACACCTGGGCTCGCGCTGTTCTACGGCGGCATGGTCCGCGCCCGAACCGTGCTCAACATGATGATGATGAGTTTCGGCGCGCTCTGTCTTGTCGCCGTCACCTGGGTGCTGTACGGCTACTCGATCGCGTTCGGCAACGACGTGGCCGGCGGGTTGTTCGGCAACCCGTTCGAAGAGCTCGGCCTGAAGGGAATGATGAAGGACACCGGGGCGGGACTTCCGCCGATGGCGTTCGTCGCGTTCCAGGCCGTGTTCGCGATCATCACCGTCGCTCTCATCTCCGGAGCCATCGCCGATCGTGCGAAGTTCGGCACTTGGATGGTGTTCGCGCTGATCTGGTCGACCGTCGTCTACTTCCCGGTCGCCCACTGGGTCTTCGACTTCACCGTGACCGACGACAACGGCACAGTCACCCACGTCGGCGGCTGGATAGCCAACAACCTCAAGGCCATCGACTTCGCCGGCGGCACAGCCGTGCACATCAACGCCGGCGCCGCGGGCCTGGCGCTGGCCCTGGTGCTCGGCAAGCGGATCGGCTGGAAGCGCGATCCGATGCGTCCGCACAACCTGCCGCTGGTGATGATCGGCGCCGGTCTGCTGTGGTTCGGGTGGTTCGGCTTCAACGCCGGTTCGGCGGTCGCTGCCGACAACACCGCGGCAGTCGTCTTCGTCAACACTCTGACCGCAACCGGTGCCGCGGCGCTCGGCTGGCTGTTGATCGAACGTATCCGGGACAAGCACGCCACCTCGCTCGGTGCCGCGTCCGGCGTCGTCGCCGGCCTGGTGGCGATCACACCGTCCTGTTCATCGGTCAGCCCGCTCGGTGCGATCATCCTCGGCTTCCTGGCCGGCATCCTGTGCGCACTCGCTGTCGGCCTGAAGTGGAAGCTCGGCTTCGACGACTCGCTCGACGTCGTCGGTGTCCACCTGATCGGCGGCTTCTGGGGCACGATCGCCGTCGGCATCTTCGCCGACGCCGACGCGCCGGCGGGGGTCACCGGCATCCTGGGCGGCAGCTTCGACCAGATCTGGCGCCAGCTCATCGGGGCGGTCGCAGTGCTGATCTACAGCTTCCTGCTGGCGTACGCGATCGGCTGGATCCTGGAGAAGACGATGGGCTTCCGGGTCAGCAAGGACGACGAGCTGACCGGCATCGATGAGACCGAGCACGCCGAGTCCGCGTACGATTTCGGAAGCATCAGCGGCGGGCTGCGGGCTTCGTTCGCCCGCTCACCAGAGGTGGATGCAGGCGTGGCCCATGATCAGGAGGTGTCGGCATGAAGCTCGTGACCGCGATCATCAAGCCGCATATGTTGGACGAGGTCAAGTCAGCCCTCGAGGCGTTCGGCATCGAGGGGATGACCGTCAGCGAGGCCAGCGGGTTCGGCCGCCAGCGCGGTCACACGGAGGTGTACCGGGGCGCGGAATACACCGTCGACCTGGTGCCCAAGATCAGGGTCGAGGTCCTGGTCGACGACGCCGACGCCGAAGACATCACCGACGTCCTGGTGAAGAGCGCCCGGACCGGCCGGATCGGTGACGGCAAGGTGTGGATCAGCAACATCGAGGACATCGTCCGGGTCCGTACCGGCGAACGCGGACTGGACGCGATCTGACCCGGCCTGTGACAGCGAGCCGCCGCCGGGACCTCATCGGTGAGCGGCTCGCCGTCGCGTCCGCATCCTCGTGGGCAACAGACGACGGACCGCAGCGGCGCCGGGCGATGACCGAGGTTGTGCAAGCAGCCCTCCGCGAGCTGTACGCCGCTGCCGGAGGTCCGGCGACCGGCGTGGCCCTGGCCAGCGTCGGGAGTCTGGCCAGGCAGGAGCTCGGGCCGCGGTCCGACGTCGATCTGGTGCTGCTGCACGACGGCAGCATCCGCATGATCAACAACCTCGCCGAGCGGCTCTGGTACCCACTGTGGGACTGCGGAGTACGCCTGGATCATTCGGTACGCACCCCTGCCGAATGTGCCCGGGTGGCCTCCGACGAACTGACCGCCGGCGTCGGACTGCTCGACCTCCGGGTGATCGCCGGCGACGCGGCACTGACCCGGACCACCAGGACCCGGCTGCTGGAGGCCTGGCGGGACGGTGTCCGCAAGCGACTCGAGGAGCTGATCACCTCGGTCACCGATCGCGCGGGCGTCTTCGGCGATGCCGGCTACCTGCTGGAACCGGACCTCAAGGAGTCCCGCGGCGGCTTCCGGGACATGACCGTGTTGCGGGCACTGGCCGCGACCTGGCTGACCGACCGGCCCCATGAGGGCGTCCTCGACTCCTACAACCTGCTGCTGGACGTACGCGATGCCCTGCACATCACGTCCGGACGCAGCCTCGACCGGCTGCTGGCCTCGGAGATCGACGAGGTGGCCAAACGCCTGGGAGTCGGTTCGGCGGACGACCTGCACCGATCGGTGTCGATCGCTGCGCGGCGGGTCGGGCACGCCGTCGACCTGACCATCCGGGCCGCCCGTGAGGCGGCTCCCAGCCGCCGGATCTTCAAGGGACGCCGCCCGCAGCTCGATCGGGCGCCGTACGGCCTGGTGGTGCATCGCGGGGAGGTGAGCCTGGACCGGCGGACCTCTCCGAGCCACCCGTTGATCGGCTTGCGAGCCGGTGCCGTGGCCGCCAGGAGCGGCCTGATGCTCTCCCCCGTGACCGCGGAGAATCTCGGTCGGCATGCTCCGGCACTCCCGACGCCGTGGCCGATCGAGGCACGGGAGGCCTGGCTGGAGATGTTGTCGTCCGGGCCGGCGCTCGCCCCGGTCTGGGAGGCCCTGGAGCTGAACGGCTGCATCACGCGGTGGATCCCGCAGTGGAGCCTGATCCGCGCCGAACCTCAGCACAACCCGATCCATCGGCACACCGTCGACCGGCACTCGGTACAGACCGCGATCGAGGCGCATCGGCAGCTGACCGCCGTTGAGCGCCCGGATCTGCTGCTGCTCGCCTGCCTGTTCCACGACATCGGCAAGGGGCTGCGATCGGTCGGCGTGCCCGGTACCGACCACGCCACGGCCGGTGCCCCGGTGGCCCGCGACATCGTGCTGGCGATGGGCGTCACCCCGCAGGACGCCGAGCTGGTCGAGCTGCTGGTCCGCGAGCACCTCACCCTTGCCGAACTGGCGACCCGCCGTGATCACGGCGACCCGGCCACCGCCGACCGGCTGATCGCCGCCGTCGACGGCCGGACCGAGACACTTGAGATGTTGCGGGCACTGACCGAATCCGATGCCCGGGCCGCCGGCCCGACCGCCTGGTCGGCGTGGCGGGCCAGGCTGATCAACGACCTTGCCGACCAGGTGCTCTCCCGGCTCCAGGGCACACCGCCGGCACCGGACACCGGTTCGGAGGCGGCGATCGCACTCTCCCGATCGGTACGTCACGACGGCCGTCCAAGGATCGATCTGCACAACCAGCCCGGCGGACCGGAGTTGATCATCGCCTGCCCGGACCGGCTCGGGCTGTTCAGCGACACCGCGGGGCTGCTTGCGGCCAACCGCGTCGGTATCCGGTCGGCGCTGGTGTACACCGTCGACGGTGTCGCCGTCACCACCTGGCGCACCGACGCCGAGAGCACCGGCGATCTGCCGGACCCGGGACACCTGGCCAGTGAGCTGAACCGGCTCGCCGACAATGATCAGTGCCCGCTGGCGCCGATCCAGCGCCACGAGGCCCGGGCGTCACGGAGTGATCAACCTCCGGTCGTCCGGCCGATCACCAACGCCAGCCGCAGCGCCGCCGTGATCGAGATCCGGGTTGCCGACCGGCGAGGTCTGCTGTACGCGATCGGCGCCGCGCTGGCGTCTGCCGGGTTGTCGATCAGGTCCGCCCATGTCTCAACCCTGGCCGGTCAGGCGATCGACACCTTCTACGTGACGGAGGCGGACAACACGATGCCGTCGGCCGCCCGCTGCACCGAGGCTGTCCGGCTGCTCAGTGCAGCCGCCGCCGGGGAGCAGGGCTGACGCGACCCTCCTGCTCAGCTGATCTTGGTGGCTCGGACGAACCGCTCGATCTCCATCACCGGCAGCTGGCGTCCGGCCGGTGCCAGGTAACGGTCGGTGTACTCGGCCGGCCCGACATCCTCGATCACCGCCCAGCCGTACGTCCCCAGCAGCGGTTTGACCTCGCCGGGCGCCAGACCGAACCGCCAGATCGGATTCTTGATCACGAAACGCCGGTGCAGTTCGCCCGCGCCGTGCAGATCGATGCCGTCGATCAGATCCCTCAGCACGTAGCTGAAGATCAATCGGCTGTCCCGCGCCGCGACCGCCGAGGATTGCAGAACGGCACGGACCGCGGGCTCGGTCAGATACTGGGTCACCGCCTCCCAGACGAACATCGCCGGCCGGTCTGCGGCGAAGCCGGCTTCGGTGAGCACGTCGACGAGTTGATCACGTTCGAAGTCGATCGGCAGCAGCTGCACCCGGTCCGGGACACGTCCGAATGCAGCCATCAGCCGCTTCTGTTTGGCAGTGATGTTCTCCGGGAGGTCGATCTCGTAGGCCGTCCCGCCACGCGGGCCGATCAGTCGGACCGACCGGGTGTCGAAACCGGCACCCAACAGCACGAACTGGCCGATCCCGTCCCGCAACGCCGCCGTCACCTGGTCATCGGCGTATCGCTTGCGGCACAGCAGGGATCCCCAGGATCCCGGCACCGACCGTTCGCTTGCGGTGATCATCGCGCGCCGGACCGCCGAGACCCGGCAGGGACCGACGGCGGCGCGCAAGGCCGGCGGCAGCATCTGGATCGCGATCGGGTCGTCCAGCAGGCGGCGCCCTGACGGTTCGTACTGCTCGACGGCCGAGATCACCATCGGCCCGAGTGCTGTGTCCAGGACCCGATCTCGCGCCATGATCAGAATTCCGCCCGTTCCTGCAGCGCCGCGATCTCCTCGGCGGTCGGCGGCTGCGCACCCTGCCGGGAGCAGACGATCGACGCCGCCACAGCGCCACGGCGCAACGACTCCCTCGAGATCAAGACCCAACCCGACGTGGCCGTCCAGGAAGCCTGCCATGAACGTGTCCCCGGCTCCGACCGTGTCGACCAGTTCGGTGCGGTACCCCGGTACCGACGTCCACCCCTCGGGCGTCAGCGCGCTGGCCCCGTCCTCACCGCGGGTGATCACGATCAGCCGGAGATCGTAATCGACCTGCCATCGTTCGGCTGCCGTCCGCCAGTCACCGGCCAGGAACCGTACGTCGTCATCGCTGGCCTTGATCAGCCCGTTCGGGCCGACGACCCGCAACCAGGGTTCGATGCGCTGCCAGTACTCGACCGGATCGCTGATCACCGAGGACCGGACGTTGATGTCGATCGAGATCGGCGCCGGCACCGTCGGCAGCCAGTCCAGCAGAATCCGGGCACCCGGGTCGATGATCAGCGCCAGCGATCCCAGGTGCATCCAGTCCTCGGCCGACAACTGCGGCAGCTCCTCCGGGCGCCAGTCGAAGTTGGCTGTCTGTGCGAAGTGGAAGGCGTAGGAGGCCTTGCCGCGTTCGTCCAGGCTGACCACCGCCAGGGAGGTGAACTGGTCGCTGGTGACGGCGAGATCCAGGCAGACACCCGCCTTCTCCATGTGCCCGCGGAGCTGGCGGCCAAACTCGTCGGTGGAGATCCGGCCGAGAAAGTGGCTGTCCGCGCCGAGCATCGCCAGGGCGACCGCGGTGTTCATCGGGCCGCCGGCCGACAGCGCCGCCCAGCCGCTGGAGAAGGTGTCACCCGGACGCGACTCGTCCCGGACCAGATCGATCAGGGTCTCACCACAGACGACGAAGCGCCGCCCACGTGCTGCCATGGCGTCAATCTAGTGTCCGTCGCAGTCTCCGTCCCGCTGTCCGTCCCGCGCGCCTCCCGGATCGCCGTACACCCGATCCATGGTTTCCTTGATTCCGGACTTCAGCCGATCCCAGTAGGACGGCGGAACCGCGTTGGCGTGAAGGTCTTGCAGGATCCTCGTCATCGAATACCGCGGATCGAGGCTGACGGCGCGCTCCAGGCAGCAGACCAGCAACGTGCCCTGTCCGGCGATCCAGGCCGCCAGGCCGAGCAGGCACAACACGGGAACGGCGAGCTCCGGGGTCGACCGGGAGACCACCTGGCGCCAGAGTTCCACGTGGATCCAGGCATCCGATCGATCGATGAGCGCCCACGCCTCGTCCCTGACCCTGACGTCGATGGCAAGTATCGCCAGGCTGACCAGGTCCCGATCGCTGAGCACCACCGGCTCCCCCGTTCCCGCGCGGCGACGTAGCCGTTCACCAGCTCACGCAGCCGTCGGCATCGCTCCGGCAGTGCCGGTCGCAGCAGGTCGGTGATCAGGCCGTCGGCCAACCGCCCCAACATCGCGTGCTCCGACTCCGGCGGGCCGTCGGTCAGTCGTTCGACGGCGGCACGGTCCGGAAGACTGGACATCCCGCAGAACACCGCCTCGGCGACCAACGGGTTGCTGTCTGTCCGGTACGCCGTGCCCTCGGCCGGACAGCAGGCGTCCGAACACGACCGGGACCACCAGCGGGAACCATTGGTGTACAGCGCCTCGACCACGCGGAGCGACGCGAGCCCGTCGAGCCTGGTCATCACCGGCAGCAGCATGGCGTCGGCCCGGTCCGGGTCGGAGCTGCAGGCGATCAGCACCACACCGCCGGCCCGGTTGGCGACCGCTATCGCACCGAACCGGTCAGCAACGGCCTCGGCGTCGTCGACCAGGTCGACCCGGGCCGTCAGCTTGACCACCCGATCGACGATGACCATCATCACCAGCGACTCGACCGGCCGGAAACCGAGCAGGTACGGCATCAGGGCCAGCAGGTCCTCCGGTGAGTCGGCCTTCAACCGTCTGGTCTCACGGCGGAAGGGCACTGGTGAAGGAAGCAATGGGCTGGTCATATCTAGAACATTGGGACTGGCACCGCCTGCTGGTTCACCCCTGGGACGAATCTGTGGACAACCCGTCCCACCCGCCTTCCTGTGGACAACCCTCCGTCGGGGCGCCGAGCGGCGCCGGTTCGTACCGTGAATCACGGTTTGATCGCCGCGACGGGGCGGTAGGTTTGACGCGATGAGTTCCAATCCGCCCGAGCTCGGTCCGGACCGCCGAGGACCGGATTTCGCGCCGCCCGATGCGGGCGGGCCGACCGGTCCAGGTCAGCAGGGGCGATTCGGGCCGCAGCCGCCGTACGGACCCCACCAGGGACCGCAGCACCAGCCGTACGGAAACCGACCACGTCCCGAGCCCCCGAAGGGCAGTCGGATGCCGGCGATCATCACCGCTGCCGTGATCGGTGTTGTCGTCCTCGTCGTGGTCATCGCGTCGATCCGTGCGTTCCGCAGCGACCAGCAGGTCGTCCGCGACGAGGCGTCGCCGTCTCCGACACCGTCGGCGTCCGCGCTGCCCAGCGACGGGCCGAACTCGATCAGCTTCACCTCGAGCGAGGGCAGCGGCCAGCTCACTCTGGTGTCGCACGGCTGGACCGACGCCGGTGCGCAGGCACCCCGCTACGGCCAGTTCCTGCAACTGCGGCTGAAGATCAGCGCGACCGACGGCCGGGTCAGTTACGGACCGGAGTTCTTCCAGACCTTCGACGAGAGCGGAAACCTGTTCCAGACCACCGAGGTCGGCGCCACGCCGCCCTTGCTGGGCGAGGGCGTGCTGCGCCCGGGTGAGTCGGCGACCGGTGACATCGCCTTCGACATGCCCCGTGGAGCCGTGACGCTGCTGATGAGCAACTCCTTGCTGGAGTCGGTCACCGCGTTGAGAATCAACGCCTGACCGGTCTCCCGCCGACCCGCCTTGGTGAGGTTGCTGCTCCCGCAAGAGTGGGTAAGCAATCGACAAACGTTTGCGAGCTGTGGCGATCTTCGCCATAGTCGATCCGCACCGGTTGACCATCTCGAGACAGAGGACGTGGCATGACCGAGATCGAGGATTCAAACAGCGACGCGAGGACGGGCGGCGGACCGCTGCAGGCGGGGCTCAATCCGGGCTCCCGGTCCGTCATCCCGCGGGGGCATCCGTTGTCCTGGGTCACTCTGGTGATCACCACGCTGGCGATCCTGATGACCTCGGTCGACGCCGGCATTCTGCCGGCCGTGCTCCCGGCGATCAAGAGCGAGTTCGGCCTGACCAACGGCCAGGCAGGATTCGTCAATTCGGTGTTCTTCTTCGGAACACTGGTCGGCGCCCTGGGTTTCGGCTGGATCAGCGACCGGATCGGCACCGGCTACCGGCGGACCTGGACCTGGAACATCGCGATGCTGATCGGCATCATCGGCGGTGCGCTCACCTGGGGCTTCGCCGGGAGCTTCGTCGCCTTCCTGCTGTTGCGCATTCCGATGGGCTTCAGCCGCGGCGGCTCCGAGCCGGTGAACGTCGCGCTGGTCAGCGAATGGTGGCCCAAGGAACACCGTGGGTTCGCCGTCGGCGTGCACCACACAGGGTTTCCGCTCGGCCAGTTCCTGACCGGCGCACTGATCGCACTGGTGCTCGGCATGGCGGGCTGGCAGGAGGCGTTCCTGATCATTCCGATGATCGGCATCCCGATCATCATCGCCCAGATCATCGTCGGCAGGAAACTCAACCAGCAGCGGGTCTACGACTGGATCGATGCCAAGAACCTGACACGCCCGCTGCCGGAACTGACGACAAGCACCCGATCCGGGCTCGCGCCGATCAAGGCCGCCGTCAGGAACAGGAACGTCTGGCTTTCGATGATCTTGATGTTCCTCTTCCTGTGGTGCGAGGCGGGCGCCAGCACGTTCCTGACCACCCAACTGGTCGATCACCACGTCAGCCAGAGCCAGGCCGCCCTGATCGCCGGCGCCTCGGGGCTGACCGGCTGGATCGGTCAGGTCGCGTGGGGAACCTGGTCCGACCGCGCCGGGCGGAAATTCGCCATGCGGTTCCTGATCGTCGGCTGGACGGTCGCGCTGCTGGCGATGATCCTGATCTCCGGAGCGACCAGCGGCTGGCTCGTGCTGCTCTTCTGGGGACTGTTCCGCAACGCACCGTTTCCGGTCGCGTACGCCTTGTTGATCGACTCGCTGCCCAAATACGCGGGCTCCGCGATGGGCCTGATGATCGGGCTGGCCTTCGCGTTGTCCGGTCTGCTGGCGACGCCGGTGGCGGGCTGGATCATCGACCACTGGGGATTCACCGCGAGTTACCTGGTGCTGGCGGTCATCTGCCTGATCGGCTTCCTGCCACTGCGCTGGATCACCGAATCCGTCCGGGTGCACACCAAGGACACCCAGACCACCTGAACTCCGGCACGCTGAACCCCGGCACGCTGACCCCGGCAGGGACGGCGCTGGGTAGGCTCTGCTCCGTCCGCCGGGGCACCCGGCGGGCGGGGAACGTCCAGCAGGAGGACCAACAGATGGTGGAGCAGTTCGCGGTGCGTGGCTGGCCGGTCGTGCGGTTGGGGTCGTCGTCGTTGACGGTGGACGTCCTGCCGGAATTCGGCGCCGCGATCACCTCGCTGCGGCGGACCACCGACGGCCTGGAGTTGTTGCACCAGACGCCGTGGGGGCTGCCGACCCGCGGCATTCCCCAGCTCAGCGCCACCGCCGAGGTGCAGCGATACGACGTAGATCCCGGTGGCTGGCAGTCGATCTTTCCCAACGGCGGCGACACGGTGACCGTCGAAGGTGCCGATCAGGGTTTCGACGGCGAGGCGAGGATCTCACCGTTCGATGTCGATGAACTCTCCGACACCCAGATCCGGATGAGCACCCGTCTCCGGCGCAGCCCGGTGGAGATGACCAAGATCATCACGATCGCCGACGACACCGTCACGGTGGCCGAGAGCGTCCGCAACCTCGGGGTCGACGACCGGGACGTGATGTGGGGCAGCACCGTACAGTTCGGCCCGCCGTTGATCAGCAAGGACGCCGAGGTCGAGTGCGGCACCGCACTGGTCCATCCGGACGCGACGATCCTTTACGACTCCGACTATGAGGACGTCATGCCCTGGCCGCGGACTCCGGGACGGGCCTCGGTGATCAATCTCCGTTATCTGCCGGAAGCCGGGTCGGAGAACCGGATGGCCTACCTGACAGATCTGGCCGAGACCCGGGCGACGATCACCAACCGCATGATCGACTGCACGGTGGCCCTGGACTGGGAGGCCGACCCCTGGCCTTACCTGTGGTACAACCTCGAGGCGGGCGGCACCGACGGCCATCCGTGGTTCGGCACCGGCTATTTCCTGGCGCTGACGCCGAGCAGCAGCTGGCCGGCCCATGGATTGCACGACGCCCGCCGGATCTCCGCCAGTGCCCTGCGGCTGCCGGCCGGCGGCGAGCTCACCGCACGGCTCTCGCTCCGGGTCGGCGCGGCCGACCAGCCCGCCTGACCCGACGACCCGGCTACAGCTGCTCGCCGAGCAGGATGCCGAGCAACGCCAGAGCTGAACTGAGCACCAGCATCCCGAGACCGTTGCTGATCACCGCCGCCCAGCGGCGCTCCTGCATCAGGCGGAGCGTCTCCACCGATGCCGAGCTGAAGGTCGTGTAACCGCCGAGGAACCCGGTGCCGGCGACGGTCTGCGCCTGGGACGGAAGCCCCGTGGCGACCATGCCGGCCAGCAGACCCAACAGCAGGGATCCGCTGAGATTGATGATCATGGTTCCGAACGGGAACGCTCGGGAGGTCCGGCCGCGCACCAGGCCGTCGATGGCGAACCGGCAGGCGGCGCCGACACCGCCGGCGACGGCCAGTAGGACGGCGGTGATGATCATCATCGGTCCCCCGCTGACGGGCGGCGATGGGAGGCCGCCGCCAGCCAGACGCCGACAGCGGCTGCCAGCACCCCGGAGATCACCGTCCCGAGCCCGTAGCCGATCCCGGTTCCGGCGTCACCGTGGGACAGGAATGTGGCGACGTCGACGGCCAGTGTGCTGTAGGTCGTGAAGCCGCCGAGGAAGCCGGTGCCGAGCAACAACCGCAACCGGCGCCGTACGCCTTGATCAGGTCCGCCGAGGGCGAGCTTCTCCAACACGACACCGAGCAACAGACTGCCGACGACGTTGATCACGAAGGTGATCGCCGGCGCCGACATGGCCGGCGCCACCGCATCGGTGATCTGAAACCTGGTCTCCGTGCCGATCGCACCGCCGACCGCAACGATCAGCAGGTATCCCGGCCGCCGATACGGTGGCACCTGGCGTGCGCTCGCGAATCACCAGGACGGCTTCTCCGGGCCGTCACCGAAGTCCGGGATCGGCAGCCGGGTACCTCCCTGTTTGGCCGACTCGTAGGCGACCACACCGGGCAGCGTGAACCGCGCGGCGGTCCAGGCGTTGACCGGCGGCTGGGTCTTGCCCGTCACGGCGCGGACGAAGTCGTCGGCCAGGAAGTGGTGTGAACCCTCGTGGCCGTTGTGTGCACCCTCGAACTCGACCGGCAGCCGGGAACGATCATGAACCTTGGCAGTCCCCGAGGCGAAACTCTGCATCAACGCGGGATCCACGTCGCCGAAGTCCTCGGGAAGCTGGTGGTCGTGGGTGTAGAAGAGATCACTGATGTCGAGGGTCTCACCCTTGGCGTAGTCCTCACCCGGGGTCTTGACACTCCAGGTCGCACCGTGCCCGGTCTGTTCCATCACCGATTCCGTGCCGTAGAAGCGGAACCTCGACTCGTGCCCATTCCAGTAGCCGACCCGACGGAACTCGTTGGTCCGCATCGCCCCACCGTCGGCCAGCTCGAACAGCGCCGACATGTTGGAGAACTCGTTGGCCCACAGCGAGACGTTCTTGTCGAACACGCCGTCGCCGCGGTCATCGACGATGCCGATGCAGCTGACGCTGGTGGCATGGGTCGGCAACGCGCCCAGCACGCCGCCGATGGCGTGGGTGGGATACAGCATCGGCGGGTAGCTGGCGGTCTTCTTCCAGTCGTCACCGCCGCTGTACTGATAGGCGGCGTAGAAGCCGTTCTCCATGTCGTGGACGTAATCGCCCTCGGAGTAGAAAACCCGGCCCAGCTCGCCGGCGGCGATCTTTCCCCTGGCCCACACCACGGCGGGGTTGTAATAGCTGGTCTCCCCCATCATGTAGATGAGGCCGGTCTCTTCGACCTTCGCGACGATCGCCTCGATCTCCTCGGCCGCGATCGCCATCGGCACCGCGGAGTAGACGTTCTTGCCTGCCTCCAGGGCCCGCAGAGCCAACTCACCATGGGTCCAGCGCTGGGTCATGATCGCGACCGAGTCGACGTCGGACGCCAGCAGCTCGTCCACGTCGGAGAAGGTGCCGGCCAGGTTGTACCTCTGCCGGTGTTCCTCGGCCCGTTCCGGGATCAGGTCTGTCGCATACACCTCCTCGACATCTGGGTGCAGCTGCCAGAGCCCGATGAAACTGCGAGCGAATTGTCCGGTTCCGATGACGCCGATCTTCACGCCGATCATCCTTTCAGGTCCCTGCGAACCGGGCACAGGCCGGGTCCGGGATGTGACCCGGCCCGGCCCGGATCCACACGCTGCCTTCCGCCCCGGGCCCGGCGCAGCCTCACAGCACCCGTCGGACTCCCGGGATCCGGCGCAGCAGGTAGGCGGCCGCCCAGCAGACCGGGACGGCGATGACCACCAACACTGCGAACTTGACCACACCGGGCGCGGCCAGCGGCGCGATCAACCGGGCGACCGCGACCAGGACGAGCGGGTGGATGACGTACACCGCGAAGGCCTGGCCGGAGGCGAACCGGCTGACGGCACCGGTCCGGTTGATCCGGGTCCGGAAGAGAACGAGCAACGCCATGATCACGCCGACCGCGAAGACCTGCTCGCAGAACACCGACGCCAGGTAGGCCGGCCCGTGCACGGTGGAGAACCCCAGCGCGGGGACGCCGGCGACCAGGGCCATCACCAGTCCTGCCCAGCCCTGCCGGACGGTCAACGCCGAGAACCATCCCCTGCGCTGGGCGAGCAGCCCGACGACGAAGAGGAACACGTACTGGGGCAGGTAGTACGGGGTCGGCAGCCCGACGATCGGCCAGTACGTGCCGCTCGGCACCACCAGCCGCCAGCTGTAGGTCACCACCGTCAGCACGCCGATCAGCAGCATGATCATCCGGTTGCCGACGCGCGCATCGGGAACGACCGCCGATCGCTGTTGGTCGAGTGATCGGCCGCGGACCGATCGGTAGATCGCGTAAACCAGGCCGAGGACCAGCAGCACCTCGACGAACCACATCGGCCCCGGGTCGGATCCCGCAAGGAAGAAGGCCAGCGGTGACAATCCGGCCTTGCGGTACTCCGGCCAGGAGCCGATGGCCAGCAGCGGCCGGATGAGCAACCAGAATCCGACCAGCGGGATGCCGAGCCGGATCAGCCGGTCCCGGAAGAACCGCCACGGCCCCTTGCGGTCGACCGATCCCGGGACGAACAGTCCGGAGATCAGGAAGAAGAAGCCCATGAAATACATCTGGTTGACCGCCAGGAAGATCACGAACCCGGTCGCGGATGCGTTGTCCCGCGGCTCGGTGTAGTACCACAGCGGCAGGTTCGAGTAGGTGATCGCGGCATGGTGGGCGACGACGAGCACTGTCAGCGCTGCGCGCAGGTTGTCCAGGTACCCGAGCCGCCCCCGCAGACCTGCCGCTGGTCCGGTCGCCGGGCTGGTTCTCGTCCCGGTCGTCGGTCGGCTGTCGGCCGCCGGTTCCGGGAGCACTGTCTCATTGGTCACAGCTGTGCCCCTTCGTTGGTTCTGTGGTTAGTTAGTCAAGTAACGAACCTAAGGTAGACCACTCGGGGGTCAGTTGTCCACGTGCTATTAGCTGGACCGGCGCCACGGGGGACGAACGACGACCGCGGACGGGCCACCGGGGTGGGCCCGTCCGCGGTCGGTTACGGCGGATGCTTGCGATCGTGTCAGAGCGTGACCGGTTGCCCCGTCCGGATCGATTCGTAAGCTGCCTCGACGATCGACACGGTCCGCAGACCGGACCGTCCGTCGGGTGCCGGCTGCGGGCCGCCGGCCACCACCTCGAGGAACTTGTTGATCATCGCCTGATCGGCGTTCACACCGTAGGAGAACCAGAGCGCGTTGTTCGTGACGTCGGACTGGCCGTCGATCCGGGCGTTGAAGGCGTCCATGTCGGCGATCCCCTTGCTGCCGACCAGTTGCAGGGTCAGGCCGCCCCAGGTGGGGTACGAGTCCGGCTTGGACCAACTGCAGTCGACGGTGGCGATCACGCCGTTGGCGTACTCGATCGAAACCAGTCCGCCGGTCTCCACCTCCACCTGGTCGCTGTGCAGGATCTTGTTGCTGACCGCGTACACGCTCCTCGCCGGGACACCGTCGAACAGGCTGTCCAGCAGGTCGGCCACATGCACCGTGTGATCGGTGACCGATCCGCCGCCGGCCAGCACCGGATCGACGAACCACTTGCGGCTGTGGATGGGCAGCTGGCCGTTGTTGGTGCCCAGCACCGCCTTGACCGATCCGAGTGCTCCGGAATCGTAGGCGTCCTTCAGCTCGAGGAAGGCAGTCGAGTAGCGCACCGGATGGGCGATCATCAGCTTGACGCCGGCACGCTCGCAGACGTCGACCATCGCCTGGGCATCCTCGACCGTGGTGGCCAGCGGCTTCTCACTGAGCACGTGGACGCCATGCGCGGCCGCCTGTTCGGTCAGCGGTCGGTGCAACGAGTTCTCCGAGCAGATGATCACCGCGTCGGGGCCCCATTCCCAGACGGCGTCGTAGCTGTCCAGGTAGCGCACGCCGAACCGCTCGGCCAGTTCCGGGCCACCGATCTCCCCCGGTTCCCGGTTGGCGTGGTCGGGATCGGTGGCGACGATCTCGACGTCGGGGCGCTGGGACAGCGCGTTCAGGTACGCCATCGAATGCAGATGGGCGAAGGACAGGACGGCGATCCTCATGCTGAAACTCCTGCCGGCTCGAGGTGGACGGGGCGTCCGGTTTCCAGGGACTCGATCGCGGCTTCGGCGATCACCGTTGCGGCATAGCCGTCCTCCGCGGTCACCCGGGGTTGCGGTCCGCCGGCGAAGGCACGGGCGAACTCGGCGATCTCGGTGGCGAACGGGCTGACGCCGTGCGTGGCCGGCAGCAGTCCGGTGCCGGAATCATCGGCGAGCCCACCGTCGATCACCACCGGCTTGTACTGGGTGGAGTCGTGCCGCAGGAAGCCGGTCGTACCGACGATCTCGAAAGTGGTCCGGAAAGTGGTGCCGGGTCGTGCCCAGATGCCGCCGACGTAGGAGATCGCGCCGCCGACGTGGGTGAGCACGACCTGGGCGTTGACCACGGCGTCCAGGCCCTCACCGTTCTTGGAGAGCCTGGCGAAGGCGGTGCTCACCTCACCCGCGTTCCACCGGGCGAAGTCCAGATCATGGATCATCTGGTCCAGGATGATGCCGCCGGACTGTTCATCGTCGTGGTACCACGCCTTGTCCGGACGGGTTCCGCCGCGGGTGAACCGCTGGACGGCGACCTCGCCGATCGTCCCGGCGACGACCTCGCGGTGCATCGTCTCGTACTCGCTGAAGAAGCGGACCACGTGGCCCGGGTAGAGCTGGACACCGGCCGCGGAGCAGGCATCGATGGCCGCCCGGGCGTCGGCGGCCGTCCGGCCGAGCGGCTTCTCGCTCAGCACGTGCTTTCCGGCAGCCGCCGCTGCTTCGATGTACTGGCGGTGGCAGGGCGTCGGCGTGCACACATCGATGACGTCGACCTGGGAAGCCAACTCCTCGAAGGAGTCCACGACCGTTCCGCCACCGCAGCGGGTGACCAGTGCATGGGCTCCGTCGTGTGCGTACACACTGACCTGGGCGCCGGTTCCGAGCCAGGCCGGCAGGTGGGCTCCGGCGATTCCGCCGGCTCCGACCATGCCGACCCGCAACGGCTCGGAAGCCGGTGGGACCAACTGCGACACGGAAATCTCCTCTGTTCGGTTTGCTTGTTCGGGTTCTTGATCAGATTGCCGTCGGGCGTGGCTCAGGGCGGGACCACCGCGGCGATCATCGGATCTCGGGCTGCCGCTTGCAGCAGTGCGTGGTGGGCTGCGCCAAGAGCGACAGCAGCGTCACCCAGTTCCGAGCCGACCACTGGCGTCCCGCGAGCCGACGGGCCAAGATCATCGACAACGGCAGGGATGAACTGGTCGGCGGCCGCGGCCAGGCCCCCCGCCGATCACCACCATCTCCGGGTCGAGGACGGTGATCAGGAATCGGATGCTGCGGGCCAGTTCGCAACTGAAGCGGCGCACCCTGGCTCTGCTGTCCGGATCGCCGGCGCGCGCCGCGGCGAAGACGCCGGTCACCTGCTCACTGTCGGCCTGCTGATCGCCGAGGAGGATCTCCGGCGTGTCGAAGAACAGTTCCGGCACCGATCCGATCTCACCGGCCTCGCCGTGTCGCCCGGTGAGCACTGTGCCGTTGATCATGAATGCTGCCCTGGTCCGTCGGCCGGCCAGTATGTAGACGACGTCCCGACACAGACGGGCGGCTCCCAGCCGCTGCTCGGCGAGCACGGCCAGATTGGCGTCATTGCCGACCATGATCGGAACGCCGGCCCAGTCACCGAGCACCCGGCCGATGTCGTGACCGTCCCATTGCGGCACAACGACCGAGCGGGTGATCCGGCCGCTGCCGTCCACCGCTCCGGGCACTCCTACGGTGACACCGTGCAGCCGATCGAGCCTGACCGGGATCCGGGCCGCAGCGGTGATCATGGTCTGTTGCACCTGCTCGAGCAGCTCCGGGCCGCTGATCCGGGGCGGGACCTCGGTCCGCTCCTTGGTCCGGACGGCCCCGGTCAGCTCCGCGATGGTCACCAGAACCTTGTGCCGGCCGACGTCGACACCGGCGACGAACCCGGCATCGGGATTGATCAGATAGTTCCTGGCCGGCCGCCCGGCCCTGACATCTCCCTGCGGCTGGCCGGGCTCGGCCTGGGCGACCAGTTCCGCCGTCGCCAGATCGGCCAGGATCGCCTCGAGCGTCGGACGGGACAAGCGGGTCAGCTGCCGGAGGTTGGCCAGGCTCGCCGGGCCGTGTTCGGCCAGCGTACGAAGCACGGTGGCGGTGTTCGCCTGCCGGTGCAGATCCGGAGACATCGCCAATACGCTAAGCCTCTTTACAGAATCTGCGCAAGGCCGGTCCGGCACAATCTCACCGAGACGGGCTGAATTACACCAAGGTGGATCGCATATTTCTGTCTGGTCCCGGAGCCGGGGCATCATGGGAAGGCATCCGGCACCTGCCAGACTCGGGCTGGCCGGCCGGACGTCGGTCCGAACCAACCACAGGAGAGTGACGATGGGTGCAGGGGCACTGCTCCGGTTCCGGGACAAGACCTATGACCGGACAACCCCCTGGTGATGGGCATCGTCAACCGGACCCCGGACTCCTTCTACGACAACGGTGCAACCTGGGACCAGCAGCACGCGCTGGCCCGGGTGGAGCAGGCGATCCACGATGGTGCCGACATCATCGACATCGGCGGGGTCAAGGCGGGTGCCGGCGACCCGGTCGACGCTGCCGAGGAGGCGCGCCGGACGGTCGGGTTCATCGCCGCGGTCCGGGAGCGGCATCCGTCGACGGTGATCAGCATCGACACCTGGCGGTCCTCCGTTGCCCGGGAGGCCTGTGCGGCCGGAGCGGACCTGATCAATGACGCCTGGGGTGGTTACGACCCGGAGATGATCAACGTCGCTGCCGAGTTCGACGCCGCCGTCGTGTGCACGCACACCGGTGGTCTGGAACCGCGGACCGACCGGTTCACCGCGTCCTACGACGACGTGGTGGCCGACGCCATCGCCGCAACGACCCGATTGGCCGATCGGGCGCTGGCGGCCGGTGTCGCTGCAGAGTCGATCATCATCGACCCCGCCCACGACTTCGGCAAGACCACGCTGCACTCCTTGGAGATCACCCGGCGGCTGGACGAACTGGTGGCCACCGGGTGGCCGGTCCTTGTCTCGGTGTCCAACAAGGACTTTCTCGGCGAGACCCTCGACCTGCCAACCGACCGGCGTATCCCGGCCACCCTGGCGGCGACGGCGATCTGCGCGTTCCAGGGTGCCCAGATCCATCGGGTGCACCAGGTCGCCGAGGTCCGGCAGGTGGTCGACTTCGTGGCCAGCGTGCGCGGTGAGCGCGAGCCGTCGACGATCATCCGCGGTCTCGGCTGAGGCTCCTCACGCCGCCCGCAGCAGTGCCGGCACTCGGATGCACGCCTGCTGATAGATCTCCTCGTAGCGGTCGATCGTCGCCGCGAGACTGTGATGGGCCACGATCTCTCTGCTGTGCCGGCCCATCCGGCGGCAGAGCTCCGGATCGGTGATCAACGCCGACAGCCGCATCGCCAGCTCGCCGACGTCACCCGGGGAGTACAGCCAGCCGTTGTGGCCGGAGTGCACCAGGTGCGGCAGCGCCATCGCGTCGGCGGCTACGACCGGCTTTCCCGCAGACATCGCTTCCAGCGTCACGATGCTCTGCAGTTCCGCGATGCCCGGCATGCAGAACACCGACGCCCGTCCGTAGGCCGCCAACAGATCGGCATCGCTGACCCTGCCGCGGAAGACCACCCGGTCGTCGACGCCAAGGTCAACAGCAACCCGCTCCAGCATCGGCCGTTGGTCACCGTCGCCGACGATCTCCAGCTGAGCACCGACGGTCCGCGGCAGCCTCGCGTACGCTCTGATCAATTCGTCGACCCGCTTCTCCGGATCCAGTCGGCCGACGAACAAGATCGTCGGCCGGCCAGCTGGTGATGCGGCAACCTGCTCAGCGGCCTGCCAGTACCGATCGGAGTCGATCCCGTTGGACACCGGCTCGGCCCGTAGCCCGGTCGCGTCCTGCAACAGCTGGACGGCCCGTTGGGTTGGGGCGGTGATCAGCTCCGCCTGTCCGAAGACCGATGCCAGATCGCGCCAGGCGAAGCGGCCGACGTACGGCTTGATCCAGTTCGGGAACGGCGTGTAACCCAGCACGTTCTCGGGCATGAAGTGATTGGTCGCCACGTAGGGAGTGTCCGCTCGCCGCGCGGCCCGGGCCATTCCCCGGCCGATCACCAGGTGCGACTGGATGTGCACAACGTCGGGATGCAGCCGGGCGATCAGCCGCTCCGATTCGGGCGTCGCCAGCCACGGTGCGGCGAATCGGAGGCTCCGGTGGAACGGGTAGCGCAGGGACTTGATCCGATGCACGACAACCGATCCGTCGTACTCGGTGACCTGCGGACCGGTCGTCGAAGCGGAGAGGACGTGCACTTGATGGCCGCGGGCTGCCAACCCGCGGGCGAGCCGCCGGGAGAAGGTGGCCAGACCGTTGATGTCGGGCGGATAGGTATCTGCGCCGATCAGGACCTTCATCGCATGAACCTCACTGTCGATCTTCCCTTCACCACACTCGTTCGACGATTCGCTCCGACCGACCGCGGCCCTCCGCGACGGCCTCCGGATCGGCGCGATTGCGCAGCGCCACCTCCGGATGGGTCTTGGCCAGCGCCACGACACCGACGGCAGCCAGCAGACCGAAAGTGATCATGACCATCAACATCGTCGGCGACAGCCGGGCGCCTTCACCGAGCACCACGAGACCGACGATCACGGCGATCATCGGGTCCACGACCGTCAGGCTGGCCAACACCACCTCCGCCGGCCCACTGGAGTACGCCTGCTGCACCAGCCAGCCACCCAGCGCTCCGCTGATCGCCATCAGGCCCAGCAGCGCCAGCGACGTCAGGTCCAAGAGCCGGCCGGCGTCGGTCCCGATGTGCTGGACCAGGGCCCGCATCAGTGCCGCGACCATCCCGACCCCGAACGCCCCCGCGACGGCGTTCACCAGGCATCGCGACCAGCCCTGCAGGCGGCGGGCGGCGCGCAGGGCCAGCACCATCACGCCGATCACAATCGCCTCCGCGACCAGCAACAGGCTGAGCGGCGCGGCTTGTTCGGCGCCGACGTGGGTCGCGGTCAGCAGGATGAAGCCGCCGATCCCGGCCACGCAGAGCAGGATCGGCACCGCCGTCGTCGCGGACGGGCGTTTCCCGGCCAGCCGGGCGGCCAGCAGCACCGCGATCGGCACCCCGAGGACGCCGATCGGTTGGACCACGGTCACCGGTGCCAGGATCAGGGCAACGACGTGCAGGGTGACGCCGATCGCGGCGAGGCCGACTCCGCCGACCCAACCGGGTTGGGCCGGCAGCGCGATCAGTCCGCGCAGGGTGAGCCGGTGTCCGGCCGTCCGGCGTACGGCTCGCTGCTGGTAGACCGCGGCGGCCGCGAAGCAGGTCGAATCGATCACGGCGAGCGTGATCGCAAGAGCGGTTCCCATGCCATGTCCGATCATCGGGCACCCGGGTAGCTGGTCATGTACAAACCCTGACAGTTCCGACGTGCCACGGCGATCAGGTGAACCACCTTCTGTCCTGTCGGGTTATCCGGAGCAGACCCTGGGTGGAGGTCTGGAGGGACAAGATCCGCCTGCGGTCCGATTGACACCTCATTGGACAGGTTGCGCAGCGCTATCGGCAGTTGCCGCCTGAACGCTTGCTCAGGTCTGCCATGCTGGCCGTTCGGGCCGTACGAGCCCGCGGACCGGATGCCACAGATCGGATGTCGAGCCACCATGAACGCGTCAGCCGACGGACCGCGCGTCGCCGTGATCTGCGACTACAGCCTCAGCTATCTCGGCGGTGCCCAGACCGCGATGCTGCAGGAGGCGTCCGCCCTGGCCGCGGCGGGGGCCGGGGTCCTGCTGCTCTCCCCGTCACCCGACCGGGTCTGGCAGCAGGTGCGGCCGCCCGGTGACATCGAGCACGTGCGCGTCCCCGCTCGGTTCACCCTCCCCGGCCTCGACCTGCCGGTGGTCCCCAACACCCGGCGACTGCGCCGCCGGATCGCCGACCTGCTCCGGGTGCGGCGCATCGAGGTGGTCCACCTGCAATCGGAATTCGGTCTGGCCGCTGCGGCGGCCGCTGCGGCGAAGGAGTTGGGACTGCCCGTCGTGCACACCGTGCACACCTTCTTCTGGCAGGCTCCCGCGGTCGGCCAGGTGGTGATCGCCGCCGGCGTGCGTCGCTTCCACAGCCTGCTCACCCGCCTGCCGGCGACCACCGCGCGGCTTTCGGATCGACCGGCGGACAGTGCGTTGCGCAACATGACGCTCACCCTGGCTCGGCGGGCTGACCTGGTGTTGTCACCGTCGGCGCATCAGGCCCGTCGGTTGCGTGAGGCAGGGGTCGGTCGGGTCGCGGTGCTACCGAACACCGTCACCGAATCCCGGGGGTCGCGGCACTGACGACGATCACGCCACCGCTGAAGATCATCTGGGTCGGCCGATGCGTGCCGGAGAAGCGGATCCTGCCCTTCGTCCGGGCTGCTGTCGGTGCACTGGACCGGACCGGACCGGAACTGATCGACTTCACGGTGATCGGCGACGGCCACCAGTTGGCCGAGGCCCGCTCGATCGCCGGCTCCCGAAGCGGAATCTCGTTCCTCGGCAGGCAGGACCATGATCACGTCAGCGAGTTGTTGGCCGACTCACACTGTGCCGCGCTGACCTCCTACGGCTTCGACAACCAGCCGATGACCGTCGTCGAGGCGGTGATGGCGCTGCGCGGAGTGATCTATTGCGACCCGGCCCTCCGCGAGGGCCTCGACGGACCGGGCATTCAGGTCCCTGCTGAGGAGTCCGCCCTGGCCGACGCCTTGATCGAACTCGCCACCGATCCACAGCCGGTGATCACCGCATCGCGGGCCGCGGTCACCGCCCGCGCCGTGTTCGGTCCGCAGCATCATGCCGCGGAGTTGATCAAGCACTACCGCCGGGCGACGGCCCACGCCGGCGGAACAGGAACTCGGTGATCGCGGCCGCCGCCGGCTCCGGCCGTTCGTAGTGGATGAGATGCCCGACATCGGCCAGCACCAGCAGCCGACTGTCACCGATCCGTTCGGCGAGCCGCTGGGCAGCCGGCAACGGGACGATGTCGTCATGGTCGCCGGCGATCAGGAGCGTGGGAACCCCGATCCGGTCGGCGTACTCACCGATGTGATGGGACACCGACGCCCGGAAGGCTTCCAGGACGACCCGGCGGTCGGCGAACGACGAGAAGTACCGACGATGTTGATCATGGATCCAGATACGCAATGCCGGGTCGTCGGTGGTGGCCATCACCTCGCTGAGGGCGCGGACGATCGCCCTGCTGGTGAGTAGCGGCCCGCCGATCCGCTCCGGCAACAGCGCACCCGCCCGGTAATAGCCGACCGCGATCTTGGACAGGACGGCCCGCGGACCCTGCAGAGCGGGTGCCGCGATCGGGTTGATCAGCACCAACTCGTCGGGTGACAGTCCTTCGGCCACCGCGGCGGCGCTGATCACCGAGCCGAACGAGTGACCGATGATCACCAGCCGGTCGGCGTCGCCGGCCACCTGCCGGCAGAAGTCGTGCAGCCAGGCGGCATAGGAAGCCACATCGTGTGCGCGGTCCTCGAACGGCGGCGAACTGCCGAACCCGGGCAGATCCGGAGTGACCACCCGACAACCGTCCAGGCGGCTGGTGATCGGCAACAGACCGTGATGGTCTCCGCGGAAGCCGTGCACGGCAACGACCGTGGTGCGCGCATCGGCGTCACCCCACACCCAGTAGCGGGTGCCCACGTCGTCGACGGTTCGCTCAGCGGGCCCGATCGGCGAGACAGCGGCCCGTCCGGTGGCCGGAATCGGATCGGGGCTGCTGGGTCGGAACGTTGCCGGATCACGACGGCCCTTGAAGGTCATACGTTGACGATAGCCGGGCGGTTGACCGGCCCGGCTACTCTCGAAGAACGATGAGCTGGGCAGGACCGAACCGACCGCAACCGTACGGCAATCCCTCCTACGGTCGGTCACCGATGCGCCGCGGTGACGCGTCGCGGATGAATCCGTTCGCGGCGGGACTGCTGATCGTCGGGCTGCTCGCCCTCATGTGGCTGCTGGAGTTCTACGACCAGGCCACCAGCAACTCCCTCGACCGGTACGGCATCCACGCCCGGGAGTTGGACGGGCTGCCGGAGATCTTCAGCGCACCCTTCCTGCACGGCGGATTCGCCCACCTGCAGGGCAACTCGGTGCCGTTCCTCGTACTCGGTTTCCTCACCGCCCTGGGCGGTTTCGCCCGCTGGCTGAAGGTGTCGTTGATCTGTGTGATCAGTTCCGGGCTGGTCGCCTGGTTCCTGACCCCG
Organism: Microlunatus sp. Gsoil 973; assembly: GCF_009707365.1. Lineage (GTDB taxonomy): Bacteria > Actinomycetota > Actinomycetes > Propionibacteriales > Propionibacteriaceae > Microlunatus. The sequence continues at coordinate 338,788 of NZ_CP046122.1, read as the reverse complement.
CCGAACACGATCGTGCTCGGGGCCAGTGGGTTGATCATGGGCTGGCTGACCTATGTGATCACCCGCGGGTTCTTCGATCGCAAGCCGGGACGGATCGCTCTCGGGCTGGTGGTGCTGTTCTTCTACGGCGGGCTGATCTGGGGCGTCCTGCCCAGCCAGCAGGGCATCTCCTGGCAGGCCCATCTGGGTGGTGCGATCGGCGGTGTGGTCGCCGCCCGGGCGTTGCACGGGGGACGTGCCGTCGGCTGATCCGCTCGGTCGGTCAGGGTTCGTCGGCGGGCTCCAGGTCTGCCCGGAAGTCGGTGTGCTCGATCGCGCCAGGATCGGTGCCGCGCCAACGGGCGACGATCTTCATCAGGTGGTAGATCACCACTGCGGCGATGCTGCCCAGCGCGATGCCGCCGATCGTCACCTGGCCCTGGTGGAACGTCAGGTCGGTGATGCCGATGATCAGCGCCACCGCAGCGGTGAGTTGGTTGGCGGGGCGGGCGAAGTCCACCTTGTTGTCGATCCAGATCTTCACCCCGATGATGCCGATCAGCCCGTACAGGGCGGTCGTCACGCCGCCGAGCACTCCGGCCGGGATGGTGTTGATCGCCGCGCCGATCTTGGGCGACAGGCCGAGCAGGATCGCGACGATCGCGGCGACCCAGTAGGCCGCGGTGGAATACACCCGGGTGGCGGCCATCACGCCGATGTTCTCGCCGTAGGTGGTGGTGCCCGAACCGCCACCGGCACCGGCGATCATGGTGGACAGCCCGTCGGCGATCAGCGCGCGCCCGGTCAGCCGATTGACGCTCGGGTCGGTCATCTGCGCAACACCACGGACGTGGCCGACGTTCTCGGCGACGAGCGCCAGCACGATCGGCAGGAACGCCGGGAGGATGCCGAACAGTTGTGGGTGGGTGAACGGGTTGGTCGGTGCTGTGAAGTTCGGCAGCCCGATCCAGGCAGCGTCGGCGACGGTGCGGAAATCGACGTCGCCGGCGATCACTGCGGCAACGTACCCGATCACCACGCCGACGAAGATGGACAGCCGACCGAGCAGCCCGCGGAACACCACGGCGCACAAGATGACTGCCAACAAGGTGATCACGGCGATCACCGGCTGTTTGACGAAGTTGCTCTTCGCCGCACCGGCCAGGTTCAGGCCGATCAACGCGACGATCGCGCCGGCGACGACCGGCGGCATCAACACCTCGAGCCAGCCCGTACCGGTCAACTGGACGATCAGGCCGATGATCAGCAGCAACAGTCCGACGGCGATGATGCCGACCAGCACTCCGGCACGGCCGTGGGCAGCGGTCAGCGCGGTGATCGGAGCGATGAACGCGAACGAGGAGCCCAGATAGCTCGGCAACCGGTTGCCGGTGATGATCAAGAACAGCAGAGTGCCGATGCCGGAGAAGAAGAGCGTGGTGCTCGGCGGAAAACCGGTCAGTACCGGTACCAGGAACGTGGCACCGAACATCGCCACCACGTGCTGGGCACCGATGCCGACGGTACGCGGCCAGCTGAGCCTTTCGTACGGAGCGACGATCTGGTCGGCGGCGACGCTGCGACCGTCTCCCTTCACGGTCCAGGTCAACGGCATGGTCCCTCCCGGGGATTACTCAGGTCGACGGCTGCCGCAGATGGTAGCGGCCGCGCCCCCTCACGCCCTTCCTCGGTTGGCCGTGCCAGGCAGCGGCGACCACGCCGCGGACCAGGAACGCCTCGGCCAGCAGATAGCTGAGCATGATCAGGAAGTCCATCAGGTCGGCGGCCGGCAGCCGGTAGAACCGGTGCATCCCCAACAGGGTGTCGCTGAAGACGAAGCACAATCCACCGATCATGCCCCACCGATTCAGTCCGCTGGCCAGGATCGCCATCGTGACCAGGCTCGCCCCGTAGACCACCACCGGAATGGCCAGCTCATCGGCCCGGCGGATCAGAACCGCGGTCAGAATCACCAGCAGCAGCGCGTAGCCGAGCACGGCCACCGGTCTGCGAAGCAGGCTCCGCTGCCGATACGACCAGAACGCACCGATGAAGAACCACTGCGCGATCAGGAACAGCATGATCTTGACCATGAAACCGAACTCGCCCAGGCTGTCGCCCAGCCAGGAGAACAGCAGCCCGCCGACCAGCAGCACGACGGTCCGGGTGATCGGCGGCCGGGCAGCGAAGAGGGCGCAGGCCAGGAGCGGCAAGGCAAGCATCCGGAAGACGTCGGCGGCCCGATCCCAGCCGACGGCTTCGGAGATCAGATCGAGCAGCGAGCAGAGCACGAACGCAGCGATGAACACCCACAGCAGCGGTCGGCGTGCGCCGACCCGGCGGTCGCGGGCCGGCGGGGAGCAGGCTGCGTTCGGCGTGATCATGGCGCCAGCGTACGGGCAACCTGGGACAATCCGGCCGTCTGCATTTCGTACTGCTGCAAGGAATGAGAGGATGAGACATGGCGAGTGAAGAAGTCACAACTCCGGGCCGTTCAGGGGGAGCTCTTGTCCTGCCGTACGGTGGCAAGTCCCCGACGATCGATCCTTCCGCGTGGCTGGCGCCGAACGCCACCGTCATCGGCGACGCGACGTTGGCGGAGGAATCCTCGGTCTACTACGGCGCCGTGGTCCGCGCCGACATGGCCGAGGTCCGGCTCGGCAACGGCAGCAACCTGCAGGACAACGTCGTGGTGCACACCGACTTCGGGCATCCGAGCCTGATCGGCAACGGGGTCAGCGTCCGCCACCTGGCTGTGATCCACGGCTGCACCATCGCCGACAACGTCCTGATCGGTATGGGCGCCACGGTGCTCAACGGCGCGCAGATCGGCACCGGGTCGCTGGTCGCAGCCGGCACCGTGATCCTGGAGGGCACAGTGATCCCGCCACGGTCGCTGGTGGCCGGTGTACCGGGCAAGGTGCGCCGCGAGCTGTCCGACGCGGAGGTCGACAAGGTGATCACCAACGCCCGGCACTACCGGGATCTCACCGCCTCCCACCGCCGGCTGAACCCCGGTGCGGACCGGTGATCATGAACGGTCTTCCCGAACGCAGCCGGATCGTGCAGGCAGCGCTGGCCGACGCGGGAGTCCGTGCAGAGATCAGGGTGTTGCCGGATTCGGCGCGGACCGCAGCCCTGGCCGCGGCGACGCTGGGCTGTCAGGTGGGCGCGATCGCCAACAGTCTGGTCTTCATCGGCGTCGCCGCCGACGGCGGCCGGACGCCGCTGCTGATCATGACCAGCGGTCGGCACCGGGTGGACACCGATGCCTTGGCCGGACGCCTCGGGCTGGCCGGGATCGTTCGCGCCACGCCTGATCAGGTGCGGGCCAGTACCGGACAGGCCATCGGCGGCGTTGCGCCGGTCGGACATCCCGAGCCGCTGGAAACGATCATCGACGTTACCCTCGCCGGCTACCACCCGTTGTGGGTCGCCGGTGGGACGCCCCACACGATCCTGCCGCTGAGCTATGCCGAGCTGGTCAGGATCACCTCGGGGCGCGAGGAACAGGTCGGCGACTGATCGCCGACCCCGTCAGGGCTTGCCCAGTGTCCGGGCGAGCTCGGCGGCGCGCCGATGCCCCTCCCGGAGCTCCTCGGCTGCGCGACCGGCCTCGACTGCCAGTCCCGGCACGACGTCGCTGAGCGTGCGGCTGACCTTGATCACCGAAACGTCCATGCCGAGTGCGTCGCCCAGGATGATCTGCAGCGGCGGGACGGTGTGGTCCCAGTCGGCGTTCGCGCTGCCCGGGTCGTAGATGCCACCTCGGCTGCTGATGATCACTGCGGGCCTTCCGGCCATCGGTTGGCTGTCGTCAACGAAGGGGGTGGTCACGCCAGGCACGTGGACGTAGTCCAGCCACACCTTGAGCACCGACGGCAGCGAGTAGTTGTACATCGGGGCGCCGATCAGCACGGCGTCGACGGAGATCAACTCGTCGATGATCTGCTGCTGCAGCGCCTCCGCCTCTGCCGGAGGATTCGCTCCGGGACGACGCAATCTCGCCGGCCAGTGCAGCGCGGCGTCGGCCAGGTGCGGCAGCGGGTCGGCGTGCAGATCGCGTCGGATGATCCGGTGATCGTCACCGAGTCCGGTCCAGGTGTCGGCGAAGGTGGCGGTAACGGCGCGGGACACCGAGCCGGTGGCGTCGGCGGAGGAGTCCAGCTGGAGCAGCGTTGGCATAATCACAAGCTATCGGGCCGCGGGAGTGGAACGATCGCGGGATGAGCACCGCGGATCGACGTGACCTCGCCCTGTCTTTCAACCGATCGGCCGCCGGCTATCAGAACGCCCGGCCTGATTATCCCGACGAGCTGTACACCGATCTGATCCGGACGACCGGGCTGCGGCCTGGTGACCGGTCGGTGGAGATCGGCTGCGGCCCGGGGAAGGCGACCGTGGCGATGGCCCGTCGCGGTCTCAGAATCACCGCTCTCGAGCCCGGACCGGAACTTGCCGAACAGGCGCGGATCAATCTGGCCGGTACCGACGCCGAGGTGATCACCACGACCTTCGAGGACTGGCAACCGGACCGGACCGGCGACTATGCATTGGCGTACGCCGCGACCGCCTGGCACTGGCTGGATCCCGAGGTCCGGTGGTCCAAGGTGGCTTCCGTGGTCGCCGATGGCGGTCATCTGGCGGTCTTCGGCGCGGGTCATGCCTTCCCGGAGGGCTTCGACCCGTTCTTCACCGAGATCCAGCAGACCTACGAGGACCTCGGTGAGCGTGTCGAGGGCTGGCCGCCGCCGACGCCTGATCAACTGCCCGACCCGTCGCCCGAGTATCAAGCTGCCGGTTATGTCGTTGATGACGTACGGCGCTACGTCTGGTCGCTGACCTATGACGCGGAGTCCTACATCGCCCTGCTGAGGACCTTCTCCGGACACATCCTGATGCCGGTCGATAAGCGGCAGCGGCTCTTCGCCCGGATCCGGCGGCTGCTCGCGGAGCGGCCGGACGGGCTGCTCACCCGGCACTGGGTGTCGACGCTGGTGATCTGTCATCCGGCCTGACCGGACGGCTACCCGTCAGCTGCCGAGAATCCTGTCCAGATGGGGATTGGCGAACACCCGATTCGGGTCGAGTCGATCACGGGCCGCCAGGAAGTCGTCGAACCGTGGATACTTCTCGCGCAGCTGCCCGGCGGTCAGCGTGTGCAGTTTGCCCCAGTGCGGCCGGCCGTCGTGATCAAGCAGGATCTCCTCGACGGCATCGAAGAACCGTTCGGTGTCGCGGTCGCGGTGATAGCGGTGCACAGCGATGTAACCGGTGAGCCGATCATGGGCCGTCGACAACCAGAGTTGATCGGCAGCGGCTGACCGGACCTCGACCGGGAAGGACACCCGCAGGTTCCTGTCCTTGATCATCCGGTCGATGGCGCGCAGTGCTGCGGGCACTGCTGCGCGGGGCAGGGCGTACTCCATCTCCCGGAAGCGGACGGTCCGCCGTGTGGTGAAGACCCGGTGTGAACGGTCGGTGAAGGACCGGTTGCCGGTGGCCCGCACCGCCAGCCGGTTGACCGCCGGCGTCAGTCTGGGAACCCTGGCTTCCACGGCGCACAGCCCGCGGTAGAGCTCGTTGGACACCAGGGTGTCGTCGACGAACCGGCTCAACCTGCCCCGTGGCGCCAGCGCCGTGTCGGCCGGCAGCCTGGTGTTGGTCTTGGTCAGTGCTGTCGCCGTGTGCGGGAACCAGTAGAACTCGAAGTGATCGGCGTGGTCGCAGCGTTGCTCGAAGTCGGCCAGCACAGCTTCCAACGGCTCGGGACGTTCGCTCGCGGCGAGCGCGAAGGCCGGCACGCATCGCAGGGTCACCGATACCAGGACGCCGAGCGCGCCAAGGCCGATCCGTACCGCATCGAGCAGGTCGGCGTTCTGCTCCTCCGAAACGGTGATCAACTCTCCCGTGCCGGTGATCAACTGCACGGCCGCGACCTGGGTAGCCAGGCCGCCGAACCGGCTGCCGGTGCCGTGGGTTCCCGTGGAGACCGCACCACCGAGGGTCTGGCGGTCGATGTCGCCGAGGTTGGGCATCGCCAACCCGTAGTAGCCGATCAGCGCCGGGACGTCGGCGAGTCGGGTGCCCGCACCCAGAGTGACAAGTCCTTGATCAACATCAGCGCTCAGCAATCCATGGAACCGGTCGGTGCGCAGCTGGACCCCGGCGGTGACGGCGATCGAGGTGAACGAGTGGCCGGCGCCGAGCGGTTTGAGGGTGATACCGCGGTCGGCGGCCTCCCGGACGAGCGCCTGGATGTCCGAGGCGTGCGAGGGTTCCTCGACCCGCTCGGGGGTCGCCACCTCCGTACGGCCCCAGGTGCGCCACACCGTGTCCGACCGACTCACCGCCACTCCTTTCTGCCCACTCCCCTGCGCCGGACCCGCCGTCCCCGATCGCGGCGCGCCAGGCGATCCAGCTGCCTGGAGCACCGCAACCTCGAGACTCGAGCCTACGCACCCGTTCCGTGAGGTTCCGGGCCCAACCATCAAACCTTGAGCGCGTTGCGTGACTCGCAGGACTTGACGCGATGGGTGAGCCACCGAGGTTCGCAGGAGTCGGTACCGTTCGTGGCGTGTCGGCATTCCTCGGTGTCACCCGAACCACCCGATCTCCGGCTGCGTACGTCTCCGAACACGGCCGGATCCGGCAGGAGTTCTCTCATCTGACCCAGGACTCCGGCAATGTCTCCTGGATCGTCGACACCGCCGACGGACCGCTCTTCGTCAAGACGGCCGGCGCCGACGCCCCTCCGCCACCGGGTGCCGCCACACCGTATTTCGATCATGCGGGTCGGGTCCGGCTGTTGCGGAACGCAGTCCAGCTGGCTCGGTCCTGTGATCATCCGGCGCTGCCCCGGCTACGCAACGTGATCGAATCCCCGGACGGCCCGATGCTGGTCTTCGATGCGGTACCGGGTGAGTTGATCGGGATCACCACCCGCCCCGGAGTTTCGGCTGCCGCGCTCCGAGCCGACCCGGCTTCTGCCTATCAGCGGTTCGCCCACCTGCCACCGGACCGACAGTTGTCCATCTTCGACACGTTGATCGGTCTGCACCGGGCGTTGGCCGATGTCGGGTGGATCGCCGGTGATCTCTACGACGGTTGCCTGGTCGTGGACTTCGACACCACGACGGTGCATGTTGTCGATCTTGACTCCTACCGCCGCGGTCCGAGCCGCAACGATATGGGGCGGATGTTCGGTTCGACCCGCTTCATGGCACCCGAGGAGTTCCGGCTCGGCGCACCACTGGACGAACGGACCACCGTCTTCACGCTGGGCCGGCTGGTCTGGCATTTCGCCACCCGGCTCACCGAGCGGGCCGACAGGTTCTGCGGGCCGGACGCTCTGGCGGCCGTCGTCTCCCGCGCGACCCGTGCTGACCCTGGCCACCGCTACCCGAGCGTTGCAGACCTTGCCGACGCATGGTGCGCGGCCAGATCATGATCACCGCATGGGACATGGCAAAGGCCCGGGGCCGGTTGGTCCGGCCTCGGGCCTGCCATGATCATCTGGCATGATCATCGACGCCTGGGCTTTGTGGTCGATCTACCGGTCACCACCGGTCAGGACCGGCCGGCGGCCAATCAGAGGCCGAGACCCAGACCAGCCAGGATCCGGTTCAGCAGAGCCGAGATGCCCTGCACCGGTCCGTTGTTGTCCAGCAATCCGGCCACCGCACACAGCAGGTTGCCCAGCAGGTTGCCGGCACCCGGAACCGCGGTGATGTCAAGGTTCACCTGGTCCAGGTCGATGACCAGGCCGAGCAGATCCAGGTGCAGCGGGCCGAGATTCAGCGTCAACACGTTGCACGCGTCGTTCACGGCCAGGTCGTTGACGTTCCCCACCTCGGTGGTGAACGGCGTACCGCCGGCCGGGATACCGGTGCCGGTGATCGTCCCGGTCAGGGTAAGCACGCCGTCGACGACCTTGCTGCGCAGGTTGCTGATCGCGCCGGTGAACGCGGTGCCGTCGGCGAGTGTGCCGGTCACTGGCTGAGTGGTGCTGGCCACCTTGTGTGCGGCCGGCTTCGTGGGTGTCGGCGCTGCTTCGGCGATGGTGGCCGGCATGATGGCGACCGTCCCGGCGAGGACCGAGGTAGCGGCCGCACCGATCAACTTGTTCCGCAAAGACATGATTACTCCGTTTCTGGCGGGCTGGCGGCCGCGACTTTCGCGACCTCCGAGGCCACAGATCTGAAACCTTCACCACCATCCGTGCCCGTTGCTCCGGGTAGTGAAACCGGCCCCATCCGTCGCCTTTACCGGCCGCAAACGGCGTCACTTGGAGGCTGCACGCGTACGGCTTTGCGACAGCTGAAGTCCGCCCAACCCTGGGTTCGGGTCCTATTGGTCCAATCTTTGGCCAGGCTTGAGCGTCCAGACGTCACCCGTTGCGACGAGGCTCGGCCGGGTCCTCCTCCGGACCCGACGGTACGGCGATCGTGTCGAGCACGGCGGGCCTGGGCGACGCCGGCGGCAGGCCGCGGAAAATGGACCGGAGAACTGCGGCCACCACCCGCGGGGAGAACATCAGACCGGGCGCACCGACCAGGTGGTAGACCTCCGAGAACGCCGCGGCGCAAGCCGGGTCCCCACCCGCGGCGAGCCGGCTCACGCGGTCGGTCCAACGGCCGAGCAGCCGCTGCACCGCCGTCGGTCGGCCGCTCTCCGGCAGCTGGCGCAGGTCCTCGGAGGTGGCGATGGACCAAGGCAGATCGGTCACCGCCAGCAGCCGGCGTTGCAGCCGGCGGGTGCTGCCGACGTCGCGGACAGAAGTGATCATCTTTCCCAACTGTTCGGCCTGCATGGCAGCGACGGTGATGCCCTGGCCGTAGATCGGGTTGAACGCGCAGAGCGCGTCGCCGACCACGATCACCTCCGTGCGGCCAACTCGCGTCGCGAGCGTACGGAAACCGTCGGTTCCCGGTCTGTCGATAGACGGCCACCTCACCGAGCGGCCGCAGCCGGCTCTCCAGATCGGTCGCAGCAGGATCGGGCATGGCCGAGAGAAAGGCGACGAACTCGTCGGGGTCCCGGGAGGGACGGCGGTCGCCGTAACCGGCGGCCAGTAGAAGCCACTGCCGGTCCTCGATCGGCAGGATCGTGCACCCGACCGGTGACTGCGGCGTCGCGACCATCACCAGACCCGTGTCGAGCGGCGGCTGCTCCGGACCCTGGTAGCGACGGGAGGCGTAGCCCAGCTTGGCCTCGACAGCTTCCGGTTCGCCGACGAGATGGCCGAGGTCGCCGAGCCAGTGCCGCATCCTGGAGCCCCGACCCGAAGCGTCGATGATCACATCGCCGACGACGGTTTCGCCCGCAGTGCCCTGGACCTCCCAGCCGTCGGAGGTCTGTCGCAGCCCGCTCACCCGGAAGCCGTCAGTGAGGTTGATGCCGGGAAGTTCGAGCGTTCGGCGTCGGACGAGGAGTTCCAGCACCGGCCGGCTCACCGAGATGATCTCGTACGACGGCAGATGCGTCGGGGACCAGCCGTACAGGCCCAGCCAGGGCATCCTCCCGGTGTCCAGCCGCAGTCCACCGGCCTCGATGACGTTCTGCTCGAATCCTGGCAGCAGCTTCTCCGCGGTCTGCAGACCGCGATGCAGCAGGATGTGGGGCTGGACCCCTTGCGGAACGCCGGGCCTGGGTTCGGCCCGATCCGAGAGTCGGTCACGCTCCAGGAGGGTGACCTCGAGCCCGGACCTGGCCGTGGCGGCAGCCGCGAACAAACCGGCGAAACTAGCGCCGATGATCACCACGTGGCGGGGAGGATTCGTCATCGGATCCATTCTCCTTTCTACCGGAGACCCTGATCGCCGGCGCGCCGACCAGACGGAAGAAGGTTCGCAGGTCGTTGATCAACAATGCCGGCTGCTGGCGTGCGGCGTAGTGCCCACCGATCGGGTGGCGGTTCCAGGCCAGGATGGCGGAGTGCTCGCGTTCGGCGTAGGCCCGGATGGCCCGGGCGTCGTCGGGGAACTGCGCCAAGCCGAGTGGAACGGTCGTCGGCTCGCCCTGCGCGGCCTCGGCGGCCTCGGCAGCATCGTCGGCATAGATCATCGGTGCCGAGGCGGCGGTGCCGGTGAACCAGTGGGTCGACACATGGGTGAGAACGGCGTCAGGGTCCAGATCGCCCATCACCTGATGGTTCCAGGCCAGCAAGCCGACCGGCGAGTCCGACAGGCCGTATCCCAGAGTCAGCGGCTTGGTGGCATGGACATGGTGATAGCTGCTGAACCCCGACTGCAGCCAGCGCAGGTCGGCCAGCGCCTCCCGGTCCGCTGCCGACAGTTGATCAAGGTCCTCGGGCTCGACCGACGGGACTGCATACCCGACCTCGCCCGGCGGCTTGCTGAACAGCTGGGTGACGTGGACGCCGATGACCCGATCCGGCGCGACCCGACCGAGTTCGGGCGAGATCACCGAGCCCCAGTCGTTGCCCACAGCCCCGTACCGGCGGTAGCCCAGCCGCTCCATCAGCCGTGCCCAGGCCCCGGCGATCCGTCGTGGTCCCCAACCACCGTCGCTTGTCGGGCCGGACCAGCCGAAACCCGGCAGGGACGGGATCACCAGGTGGAAGGCCGGCCCGTCCGGATGACCGAACGCTGCAGGGTCGGTGAGCGGGCCGATGATGTCCAGGAACTCCGCAACACTTCCCGGCCAACCGTGGGTCAGGATCAGCGGGACGGCGTCGGGATCAGCCGACCGGACGTGCAGGAAGTGGATCGTCGCGCCGTCAATGGTGGTGGTGAACTGCGGATAGCGGTTCAGCTCAGCCTCCCAGCGGCGCCAGTCGTACTCGTGTCGCCAGTAGTCGACCAACGCCTTGATCCGGGCCGTCGGCGTGCCGTAGCGTTCCGGCTTCTCCGGCTCGGCCGGCCAGCGAACCGCTGCCAGCCGCCGCTGCAACTCGGCCAGTTCCTCCTCGGGGACAGCGATGGTGAACGGCCGCACTTCGGCTCCGGTGTCGGTCATGGTTCCCTCCCGGTCAGTGATGTCACTGCCTGGACGATCGCCTCGTCGGTGATTCGACAATTCGCCGGGCACGGTCCGGTCGAACTCAGAGGAACACCTGATTCTCGCCCCGGTACGTGGACACCTGGCCGACGATGTCGGGACCGGTCCCGTCCAGCAGCACCAACTCCCGGACGTGTTCGCTCAATTCGCCTGACTTGGTGTGCCGGAACCAGATGCGGTCGCCGATCCTCAGCCGGGCGGCACTGCCACCGCGCAGAGGGGTCTGCACCTCCCCGGCGGCCTCGGTCCCGATGTAGCCGAGTCCGGCAGGCCAGACCGGTGCGGGCAGGCGATCCTCTGCCGGCGGGCCGGAGGCGATCCACCCCCGCCGAGGACCGTCGCGACATCCGGCCGCGGGCGTCGGACGACCGGCAGGGCGAAGGCCACGGCCGGCGCCGGACTGAAGGCTCGGTAGTTGTCGAACAGATGGGGTCCGAAGATGCCGCTCCCGGCGGCGATCTCGGTCACCGACGGGTCAGCGGTCGTGGTGCCGATCGAACCCGTTCCGCCGCCGTTGACGAAGTCGAGATCGGCGGCACCGGACTGTTCGAGCAGTGATCGCACTGCCGCGACCGTCCGGGTGCGGCGTTCGGTCAGTTCGGCGGCCGATCTGCGCTGCATGACCTGCACCAGTCGGGACCGCAGCGGGTGACCGGGGAGCAGGTCCCCGACGCCGGCGATCTGGGCTTCGTACGCCATCAGCCCGACAAGCCGGAATCCCCTACGGGACAGCACATTTCTGGCCAGTGCGACGACGTCCTCGGGGGTGTGCAGCGGCGATCGGAAGACGCCGAGATGCATCGCGCCGAGGTCAAGGGATGCGTCGAGTTCGATGGCGACCTTGATCACCGGACGCCGCTGAGGAGCAGCAACGGAATCGATCAGGTCGAGGTGCGCCGGATCGTCGATCATGATCGTGATCCGTTCCGCGGCGCGCTCGTCGCCGACGAGGTCCGCGACGGCCGACCGGTCCGCGGTCGGGTACCCGAGAACAAGATCATCCATCGTCTGGGACAGCCAGATCGCCTCGGCCAGCGTGTAGGCCAGCACGCCACGGATGCCGGGGACGGCCAGACATGCCTCGATCAGGCCACGCACGCGCAACGATTTGCTGGCGATCCGGATCGGCTTGCCGGCAGCGCGGGTGATCAACCCGGCAAGGTTCGCGCGGAGAGCGGTCAGCTGCCCGACGGCGAACGGCGGGTCGAGTTCGGCGGTCGCCCGGTCGATGGCTGGCCAGTAGGACGCAGGATCCTGCCATGGCCGTTGATCATCGTGCCGGGCCAGGTCGATCATCAGGCCACCTGGCGGACCGGAACGAGCGCCAGTGCCCCGGCGCCGGCGAAGACGACGACGAAGACGAAGAGCAGCCAGAAGCCGCCGGCCAGGACGACCAGTCCGGCGCCGGCCAGCGGTGCGAGGGCCTGTGGAATGGCGTACGCGACGTTCATGATGCCAAGATCCCTTCCACGGCTCTCCTCGGCAGGAAGGACCTGCGTGGCCAATGCCTGATCGACTGCCAGAAAGGCGCCGTAACCCAGGCCGCACAGGATCGCGGCGATGATCACGGTCGGGACATCGGGGGCGATGATCAGGATCAGACCGGCCGCGGATTGCAGCAGCGCGGTGATGATCACATAGCGTTTGCGCCGGCCGGCCCGATCCGACAGCCTACCGACGAGCAGCGACGCGATCACCGAGGCGACCGAGTAGATCGCGATCACCACGACCAGCAGCGACTCCGCCTGTCCGGACGGCATGCCCAGCCCGAACTCAAGGAAGTAGAGCAGCAGCGTCGTGGTCAGCGCGTTGCCGATGTTGACCGATATGCGGCTGGCCAACGTCCACCCGAAATCGGGATGGCGGCGCGGCGAGATCCAGAATCCACGGACGAAGGCGCCGAAGGTCAGCTGGGGCCGGCCCGGCAAGACCTCGTCCGGCATGCGCGCCAGGAAACCGACCGCACACACCAGCAGCACCGCCGCCACCAGGAGATAGCCCGCGGGACGCGACAGGCCGATCGCGACGATCACCGCCACGCCGACCAGCACGGCGATCGGTTGCGGCGCCGCCATCCATCCCGACACCGTCGCCCGCTGGCCGACCGGCACCTGGTCGGAGATCACCGCGGTCAGGGCAGCGGTCAGCATGCAGAAGCCGATCAATGACAGCGCCCAGCAGATGCCGACGCCGACGATCGTCACCTGGCGTCCGAGCAGTGCCAGCGAGACGGCGAACCACACAGTGCCGGCGATGATCCACGGGCGCCGACGGCCCAGCCGCGACGTCGTCCGGTCCGACAAGGCGCCGGTCAAGGGATACGCGACCGCGGCGCAGACGCCGGCGATCCCCGAGACCACCCCGAATGCCACGACGTTGCGCACCCAGGCGTGCGGGTCCAGCCCGAGGACGTCGGTCACCTGGGCGGGCAACAGCAACTGGATCGGGGTCAGCTGGGCGATCCACACGCCGAACCAGGACAGCGCGAACAGCCCCATCCACCGGTGATCGACCGTCAGCTGACCCGCCGCCGGCCGGACCGCCGGTGGCGCGGGGACGGATCCGGGATCGGACATGGTGCCCAGATCCTGACAGCTTTCGGGGCCGTGGACCAAGGGCGTACCAGAAGGATTTGCGGCAAACCCGATGCGGACTGTCGGACGTTCGGGCCAGACTGGAGCCGACGACTCGACGAGGAGGCACGATGTCAGCACGGCTCAATCCCTATCTGTCCTTCCGCGACACAGCACGGCCGGCGATGGAGTTCTATCAGTCGGTGTTCGGCGGTGACCTGTCGATCAGCACCTTCGGCGACATGCACCTCAGCGAGGACGCTGCGGAGCAGGACAAGGTGATGCACGCCAGCCTGGAGACCCCGGGCGGGTTGACGCTGATGGCGTCGGACACCCCGGCGGCGATGGAACTGATCACGGGGAACAACATCACGGTGTCGCTGAGTGGCGACGACCAGGCCGAATTGCGTGGCTACTGGGAGAAGCTCAGTGACGGCGGTCAGGTCACCATGCCGTTCGAGCAGGCGCCGTGGGGCGACATCTTCGGCATGTGCACCGACAAGTTCGGCGTCGCCTGGATGATCGACGCCGTCGGCCCGCAACAAGGCTGATCGGTAACAGCTGATCGGTGGGCACCTCGGCGGCGCGGCATCATGGATGGATGCTGATCGAGGTCTATGCCGATGTCACCGACGTCTGGGCCTATGTGGCCAGGCGGAGACTGCGCCGCGCCCTTGACCGGGTAGCGGCCGGCGAGAACGTACCGACCGTTGTCTGGCGACCCTTCCTGATCGACCCCACCGCGCCGAGCCCATCCGAGGAGTTGCTGCCCGGCGACGAGGTGATCGACGGCATCCTGCAACAGACCGAACCCGGTGTCGGAGCGGCGATCCGGCGGCTGGAAGCAGGTCAGGCCGCCGAGGACGAGGGCCTGGCGGTTCCGGGCCAGCGGTGGCGGGCCAGCAGCTGGGCAGCGCATCGGATGATCACGGCGGCGCTCGACCGCGGGCCGGGGCTGCAGGACCAGGTCGTCGACACGGTGCTGTCGGCGCAGTTCGAGGACGGCGCCGACATCAACAGCATGGGCTTCCTTGAGTTCCTCGCTGACCGGTTCGAGCTCCCTGGCCCGGTGCGGCTGGAGGGCACGGACGCGGCACTCGCCTACCTCCAGCCGGGCTTTCCGCCGGATGATCCGCTGGAGCGGCGCACCCGGGAGGCGCAGCTCTTCGGTCAGGCGTTGGGGGTGACGCGATCACCGACGTTCCTGATCGACCAGACGATCGTCGAGACCGGCGCGGCGTCTGCGGAGGTGTTGGCCACCCGGATCGCCGAGTTCACCGATCGCCCGTCCGACACGGTGCCCGATGAGGTGCGCCGCGTCCGGGCGGCGCAAGCCCTGTTGGCGGCGCGGAACCCGCGCGGATCGCTGTACCTGCTGGCGCCGCTGCGACCCGAGTACGACGGCGATCGGGGCTTCGAAACGCTTGTCGCGCGCGCCCTGGCCGCCTCGGCCAGCCTGGAACCGGCCCGGGCGAAGCTTGCCGAGCTGCTCGAGCGCTACCCCGATGACGCGTACCTGCAACTGCTGATGGGCAAGACGCTGAAGCGACTCGGTCATCCCGACGCCGAGAAGCATCTGGCGCTGGCGACGGCGATGCATCCGGAATACCTGGACTTCTGAGGATCCGGACTCCGGCCGCTGCGCGGGACCGCTAGCAACACTCGCGCGGACTAGAGTTGGCGTTGTCCGGCGCCGAAGCCAGGCGACTCCTGTCCAGTCGTCGGCTGCCGTTGCTCGAAAAATGGGCAATAAGGGGCCGTACGGTGCACTGCAGCGCCGTCGGCGACCCCGAGACACATACGGCCACCACACCGTTCGTGTCGAGGAGTTCGCCTGTGTCATCCCCGTTCTCGGTTTCGACAGCAATCGCCAACGCTCTTGCCGCCCACGTCTCGCACTGCTTCGGAGTGATGGGCAACGGCAACGCCTACCTGCTCGACGCCCTGGCGGACACGCCAGTGCGCTATGTGCCGGTCCGGCACGAGGTCGGGGCCGTGGTTGCAGCCGACGCCTTCTATCGCGCCTGCCGACGGCCGGCCGTCGCGACCGCAACGTACGGTCCGGGCTTCACCAACACGCTCACCGGGCTCACTGAGGCCGTACAGGCGCGGACGCCGCTGCTGCTGGTCGTCGGTGACCGGCCGTCGGCCGGGCCGAGACCGTGGGATGTCGACCAGCCCGGGGTTGCCGCCGGTCTTGGAGCGCACACCATGGTGGTCGACCGCCACGATCCCGCAGGAACCACCGTGCGGGCGCTGCAGTACGCCCTGGATCATCGGACGGCCGTTGTGCTGGCGGTTCCCTACGATCTCGCCGCCGCACCGGTCGATGATCAGGCAGTCCCCGACGGGACCCCGCAACTGGTCATGCCCGCGCGCCTGAGCCCGCGCCCCTCCGAGGTGGCCAGGCTCGCGGCGATCCTGGACTCGGCGGAGCGACCGCTGCTGCTGGCCGGACGGGGTGCCTGGTTGGCCGATGCCGGCGAAGCGCTGACCCGGCTGGCCCACCACCTCGGCGCGTTGACCGCGACCACGGCTGCCGGTCGCTCGATCTTCCGGACCGCGCCGGATGGGATCGACGCCGACCTGGGCATCTGCGGCGGCTTCGCCGACGACGTGGCCGCCAAGCTGATCTTCTCCTCCGACGTCGTGCTGGCGGTCGGGGCGGGGTTGAATCTCTTCACCATGCGCCACCAGACCGCCTTCGACCCGGACGCCACACTGCTGCAGATCGACATCGCCGACCGGGCGACCCATCCGCGGGTCGCGCACTATCTGCAGGCCGACGCGCGGCTGGCGGCCGAGGCGCTGCTGGCGGAGTTGCCGGGCAAGCCGCGTCGCGGTTGGCGTGATCAGACCAGGACCGCGCGTGATCATCGCGACCCCGGTTCCGGGCTGGCGCCGGACGGGCTGCTCGACCCGCGTACGGTGGCATATGAACTGGACGACATCCTGCCGGCCGACCGGACCGTGGTCTCCGACGGCGGACATTTCATCGGCTGGGCGCCGACCTACTGGCGGATCCCCGGGCCGAACCGGCTGATCATGGTCGGCACCGAGTTCCAGTCGATCGGACTCGGCATGCCCAGCGCGGTGGGCGCCGGCCAGGCCCTCCCGGAGACCACCGTCGTACTGACCACCGGCGACGGCGGAGCGCTGATGAGTCTTGCCGATCTGGACACCGTGATTCGCACCGTACGCCACGGCGTGATCATCGTCTGGAACGACGGCTACTACGGCGCCGAGTTGCACCAGTACGGGTCGAAGGGCCTGGACACCGGGCCGATGAAGATCAAGACCGCCGACTTCTCCGGGATAGCGCGTTCATTCGGCGCGGAGGCGGCGGTGATCACCGAGGTCGCCGATCTCGACCGGCTCAGGCACTGGCTGTCGACCGGAAGAGAAGGCGTCTTCCTCGCCGACTGTCGGGTCTCGCCGCACGTCAGGGCGCCGTACATGCAGACCCAGCTGGACATCACGGCGCCGCGCTGACCCTCCTCCTCACCCCCGCGTTCCCCGCGACCCCCGCTGGTCGGAAACTCAACGTTTGATCGCGCGGCTGGAAAATCCGACCGGAGGCCGCCGTACGATCAAACCTTGACCTTCCGGGGAGGAGCCGGCCAATCCCGAAGATCAAAGGTTGACCCACGGGTTGTCGCCACCGGCGTGTCGCCACCACTGGATCAAACTTTGACCTTCCGGAGAGGGACCGGCCAACTCCGAAGATCAAACGTTGACGCACGGGCTGTCGCCACCGGCGTGTCGCCACCACTGGATCAAACTTTGACCTTTGACCTTGGGCCGGGACGCAGGGGCGGGGTGGGGACGCGGGACGCGGCGGCGGGCAGCGGGTCGGGGTCAGACGGAATGGCCGAGCTTGAAGCCGCGCTCATCCTTGCGGGTATAGGAAAAACCGTCGGCTCCGACGGTGACGGCCAACTCGCTCGGATCGGTCCTCGCCGTGATCGGCTGCGGGTTGCCGTCAAGGTCGAGAACCGGTGACGCCTCGGAATACCAGGACGGGACCACCGGGTTGCCCCACCAGTCCCTGCGTTGATTGTCGTGTACGTCCCAGGTGACGACCGGGTTGTCCGGGTCGCCGGTGTAATAGTCCTGGGTGTAGATCTCCACCCGGTGGCCGTCGGGGTCGCGGACGTAGAGGTAGAAGGCGTTCGACACACCGTGCCGGCCGGGGCCGCGCTCGATCACATCGGACATCCGCAGCGCACCGAGTCTGTCGCAGATGGCCAGCACATTGTGCTGCTCGTGCGCGGCGAAGGCGACGTGATGCAGCCGCGGACCGTCACCACCGGTCAGCGCGGTGTCGTGCACGGTGTCCTTCCGGCGAAGCCAGGCGGCGTAGGTCGTTCCTTGATCATCCTGGATGTCCTCGGTGACGCGGAAGCCGAGATCCTCAAGGTATGTCCGCCCGCCGGGTACGTCGGGGGTCATCTGATTGAAATGATCAAGTCGGACCAGGGCACCCGGCGTGTGCAACTCGTACCGCCAGGTGAGCCGTTCGACATGATCAACGGCGTGGAAGAACTCGTAGGGGAAGCCGAGCGGGTCGACCACCCGTACGGAGTCACCAACCCCCCTGCTGAAGCCGGTCGTGCGGCGCTCGGTACGGCAGCCCCGGGCGGCGAACCAGCGCTCGGCGCGGTCCACGTCCTGCGGTGTACGAACCCGGAAGGCGAAAGCGGCAGCTGCAGCGACCGGACCTTTGCGCAGGACCAGGTTGTGGTGGATGAACTCCTCCAGTGTCCGCAGATAGATCGCGTCGCCGTCCTCCTCGGTCACCACCAGGCCCAGGACGTCGACGTAGAACTCGCGGGATCGCGCCAGATCGGTGACGACGAGGTCGAGATAGGCACTGCGGACGATGTCCGGCGGAGTGGGATCGACAGCCGGATCATCGGTCGGATCAGGGCTGCGGTCGTTGCCGGTCATCGGGTTCGGTCCGTCCCGGCGCCGAACCGTGGCGTGTGCACCGGTGCCAGTGAGATGTGCACGGCCTGCTGGTCGGTGTAGAAGTCCAGCGAGCGATACCCTCCCTCGTGACCGAGACCGGACGCCTTCACACCGCCGAACGGTGTGCGAAGATCACGAACGTTGTGCGAGTTGAGCCACACCATGCCGGCTTCGATCCGTTGCCCCAGATTGTGCGCCCGCTGCAGATCTGACGTCCACAGATAGGCGGCCAGCCCGTACTTGACGGCGTTGGCCAGGTCCAACGCCTCCTCGTCGGTGTCGAACGGCGTGATCGCCACCACCGGGCCGAAGATCTCCTCCTGGAAGATCCGGGCGGTCGGCGGTACGTCGACGAAGACGGTCGGTTGCAGGTAGTTTCCGGTGTCCAGTCCCGGTGGGCGTCCGCCACCGGCGGCCAGCAGTGCCTCAGTCTTGCCGATCTCGATGTAGTCGGTGACCTTCGCATAGTGCTCGGGATGAACCAGCGCACCCACCTCGGTCGCTGGATCGTGCGGATCGCCGACCTTGATCATCTTCGCCCGTTGGACATAGCGGGTGACGAACTCGTGATAGATCGGGCGCTCCACCAGGATCCGGCTACCCGCCGTGCACCGTTCACCGTTCAGCGAGAAGACGCCGAACACGGTGGAGTCGATCGCCGCGTCGAGATCGGCGTCGGCGAACACGATTGCCGGGCTCTTGCCGCCGAGCTCCATGGACAGGCCCTTGAGGGTCGGCGCGGCGTTGGCGAAGATCACCTGGCCGGTGGCCGATTCGCCGGTGAAGGAGATCAGCTGGACGTCCGGGTGCCGGACCAGCGCGTCGCCGGCCTCCTCCCCCAGGCCGTTGACCAGGTTGAACACTCCGTCCGGCACCCCCGCCTCACGGAGGATCTCCGGCCACAGACTCGCCGACAACGGCGTGAACTCGGCCGGTTTCAACACCACGGTGCAGCCGGCCGCCAGCGCCGGTGCGAGCTTCCAACTCTCCAGCATGAACGGCGTGTTCCAGGGCGTGATCAGGCCTGCTACGCCCTTCGGCTTGCGATGGACATAGTTCAGTTGCCGTCCCGGGACCTGGTACACGTCGTCGGACTGCGCGACGATCAGATCGGCGAAGAACCGGAAGTTCTCCGCCGCGCGTCGTGCCTGGCCGAGCGCCTGGGTGATCGGCAGACCGGAGTCGTACGTCTCGAGGTCGGCCAGCCGGGCGTCCCGGCTCTCGACGATGTCGGCGATCCGGTTCAGGATCCGGTTGCGCTCCCTGGCCTGCATTCCCGGCCACGGTCCTTCGTCAAAGGCCAGACGCGCCGCGTTGACCGCCCGATCGACATCCGCCTGCCGCCCGGCTGCGGCTTGCAGGTAGGTCCGGTTCGACACCGGGTCCAGGACGTCGAAGGTGCCGCCGTCGACACTGTCGACGAACTCCCCGTCGATGAAGTGCCGGATGCGGTCGGGCAGACCCGCCGGTACGTGTTGGCCGGCAACCACTGCGCTGGTCATGATCATGCTCCTCCCGGTCCGCCGACCGTCCTGGCTGCGACGCTGTCCGATCCATCCACCGGGGAGAGGTAGGCGGCACCTTCGGCCAACAGCTGGACGATCTTCTGTTTCCCCCCGGCGGTCGTCATGATCAACGGCGGCCTGACGAATTCGGATGCGATCAGTCCCTGGCGTTGCAGCACCCACTTGACCGGCGCGGGATTGGTCTCGACGAAGATCAGGTCGGCCAATGGATGCAGCCCGTAGTGGATCTCCAGGGCACGGTCGAGATCACCGGCGCGATAGGCGTCGTACATCTGCTTGGTGGCCGCCGGTGCGATGTTCGCCGTAGCGCTGATGAAACCGGTGCCACCCAGGGCGAGCAGCGGCAGGCACAGCAGCTCGATCCCGGACCACACCAGCAGGTCGCGACCGGCCGCCTTGATCACCCGGGAGAAATGCTCGAAGTCCTTGGTGGTCTCCTTGATCCCGACGAAGTTGGGCACGTCGCCGTGCAATCGGGCGACCGTCTCGGGTGCGATCTCGACGGCCGTCCGGCTCGGCACGTTGTAGGCGATGATCGGCAGGTCGGGATACTGGGCTGCGATCGTCTTGTACCAGACGTACAGCGCCTCCTGCGTCGGCCGCGCGTAGTACGGCGTGATGATCAACACCGCGTCCACTCCAGCGTCGTAGGCCGCACCGGTGAGCTCGATCGTCTCGCTCAGCTTGGCCGAGCCGGTGCCCGGCACGACGGGAACCCGACCGTCGGCTGCCGCGATCACGGTGTTGATCGCCTCCGCGCGTTCGGTGACCGTCTGGGCGCTCGGCTCTCCGGTCGAGCCGCCGATCGAGATGCCGTCGGAACCCTGTTTGATCTGCCAGGCAACGAGATTGGCCAACGACACGTGATCAACTTCGCCGTCGGCGGTGAACGGCGTGACCACCGGGGCGATCGACCCGGTCAGGTCCTCGGGACAGTTGCGCCAGCCACCGGTACCGCGGGGTTCGGTCATTCCTGCGCTCCTACAACGACGTGTTTCACTCCGGCTTGCCACGATTCTCGTATCGGCTGCGCCAATCACCGGTCAACGGATACAAGCCGTCCACGGCCGCACCCTCGGCCACCCGGGCGGCGATCCACTCCTCCTCCGCCTCCTGCTGCACGGCCGCGTCGAGCACCTCGGCCAGGACGGCCGGCGGGATCACCAGCACACCGTCGTCGTCACCGATGATCACGTCCCCCGGCTGCACGGTGGCGCCCCCGCAAGCGATCGTCAGATCGCTGTCCCAGGGCACGTGCCGCCGCCCGAGGACCGCCGGATGCGGCCCGCCGGAGAACACCGGAATCTCCAGTCCGGCAACCGCCTGCCAGTCCCGTACGCCGCCGTCGGTGACGATCCCGGCCGCACCGCGGACCTGCGCCCGCAGGCCCAGGATGTCGCCGAGCGTTCCACTGGTGGTGTCACCGCGGGCCTCGATCACCAACACGTCGCCCGGTCGAAGGGCGTCGAAGACCCGCTTCTGTGCGTTGTAGCCGGCACCATGGCTGCGGAACAGGTCCTCCCGGGCAGGGACGAAGCGCAGCGTCCGGGCCCGGCCGATCATCTTCTGGCCGGGATGGTTGGTACGGACACCGTCGATGAATAGTTGGTCGTAACCGCGTTTCCGCAACTGGGACGCCAACGTCGCGACCGAGACCTGCCACAACTTGGTGATCAACTCCTCGGTCAGCTCGAAGGGCGCCGGCAATCCCGCGGCCTCCCTGCTGCCCCACGCCTCGACCCGTTGTTGATCATCAATCACCGGCTGGGCACCGTACTCGGGCAACGGGACACTGCCCTCCGCGATGGTCGTCCGCAGCCGTCCGCTGCTGTGTGCGGTGCCCGCTTGGTCCACCTCGACCTCGATGACATCGCCCGGCGCCACGACCGAGGACCCGGCCGGCGTTCCGGTGAGCAAAACGTCGCCCGGTTCCAGCGTGATCAGCTGGGACAGGTCGGCGATCAGCTCGCCGAAGCCGAAGACGACGGTGCCGGCCGAATCCTCCTGGACCAGCCGGCCGTTCACCCAGGTCCTGACCCGCAACCGGGTCGGGTCGATGGCCGCGGCGTTGATCAGCTTCGGGCCGAGCGGTGTGTAGCCGTCGCCGCCCTTGGACCGCAGGTTGGAGCCCTTGTCCGCCACCCGCAGGTCGTACACACCGAAGTCATTGGCCGCGGTCACCGCCGCAACACAGCCCCAACCCTGCTCCGGAGTGACCCGGCGGGCGACCCGGCCGATGATCAGCGCGATCTCACCTTCGAAGGCCAGCAGCTCGGTGCCGTACGGGCGTTCCACGACCTGATCGGTGGTTGCCAGCGAGGTGACCGGCTTGAGGAAGTACGACGGCTTTGCCGGCTTCCGACCCCGCTGGGCGATCCGTGACGGGTAGTTGAGGTGCAGCGCGATCACCTTGCCGGGACGGCCGACGAGCGGGTGAGCGATGAGTGTCGCCTCGGTCGAGCCCTCCGGCGCGGAACGAACGCCGTCGTACGTCATGGCGCGATCGTATATGATCGCATATCTGATCACAACGGGGCGCGGCCATCGGCAACCGGCAGAGCGAGGATCTATGACCACCAGCGGAGGCGTCGCCGCCAGCAAGTCCGAACGGGCGTACGGCTGGCTGCGGGAGCGGATCGTGTCGCACCGGTTCTCCCCGGTTACCGACTCGTGCTGAGCCAGATCGCCGGCGAGCTTGGCATCAGCGTCGTCCCGGTCCGCGAGGCGATCCGACGGCTCGAGGCCGAGGGCCTGGTCACCTTCGAGAAGAACATCGGCGCTCAGGTCGCGCTGGTCGAGGAGGGCGAGTACGTGGCGACGATGCAGACACTGGCGATCGTCGAAGGAGCAGCGACCGCTCTCGCGGCGCCACACCTGCAGCCTGATGATCTTGCCCGGGCGCGCGCGGTCAACCACCGGATGCGGGAATCGCTGGAACACTTCGACCCGCATCGGTTCACCGAGTTGAACGAGGAGTTCCACACCGTCCTGTTCACCCGGTGCCCGAATGATCAACTGGTCGATCTCGTGCTGCGCGGTTGGAGCCGGCTGAGGATGCTTCGGGACTCGACCTTCAGCTTCGTCCCCGGACGCGCCGCCGATTCGGTGGACGAGCATGATCGGCTCATCGCGCTCGTCGAGCGGGCTGCCGAGCCGCTCGACATCGAACTCGCCGCGCGCCGGCACCGGACCGCGACTCTGGACGCTTTTCTGGAGTTCCAGCGCGACCATGATCATCACAGCGGGCCGGGCGGGCGTCCCGGCATAACGATCCCCGGCGGTGAAGATCCCGGAGAAGAACTCGGTCAGTTCCTTGGTGCCGTCCAGCGGGAGTGCATGGGCGACGTACTGATCCGGACGGACGACGACGGTCACCCCGCCCCGGTCTATGCCGCGGGCGTCGAAGATGTCGTCGGCAGGGTCGGCGGCGTACACCTTCTCGTAGTCGATCAGGTGATACGGACCGACCCGCGGCAGGAAGACCGGCGGCACGGCACCAAGATCGACTTCGGCGTACGGCTGTTGGTAGATGATCTTGAGGTCGAACCATGCGTCCAGGTCACCCTCGGGTGGTGGATAGGCCAGCAGGGGCGACTCCGGTGAGGAACCGAACCAGTCGGCGAGGTCGGACGCCCGCGACGGCTCACCGGCGGCCGGACGGTCGGCGAAGACGTAGATCCGCCAGCGACCGTCGGCGCGATGATGGTGTCCGAGCTGCACCGGGTTGGCGTCGGCCACCCGGATCACCGGGTTGGATTTGAATCGCCGGCCGATCGGGAAGCCGGTCGCCAGCGACTGGTGATCATCACGCCCGATGATCATCGATGGCTGGTAGCAGGTCATCATTCCGAAGAGGAACTCGGTGGTCCGGACGTAGAAGCCCTCCAGTTCGGACGGGTCAGCCAATTCGTCGGGGCGGGCGGCCATCAGCCCCGACCATTCCCGGTCGAAGTCGATCAGGTTCTGGGCGATCACCTGCCGCTCCGCGGAGTAGGTGTCCAGCAGGGTCTCCCTGAGCGCGGCCGTCCAGCACGTGGCCGAGCTTCCAGGCGATGTTCCAGCCGTCCTGCATGGAGACGTTCATGCCCTGACCGGCTTTGGCGCTGTGCGTGTGGCAGGCGTCGCCGGTGATGAACACCCGGGGCGTGCGCGTCCCGACCAGATCGGCGGGCACGTCGTCGAACTTGTCGGTCAGCCGGTGCCCGACCTCGTACACGCTGCGCCAGCAGACCTTCCTCACGGTCAACGTATACGGGTGCAGGATCCGGTTGGCGCGCGCCTCGACCTCTTCCTGGCTGGTGTTGCGTACGGCCTGGTGATCACCGTCGTGCACCGGACCGAGATCGACATACATCCGAAACAGGTGGTCGCCCTCCCGCGGAATGTGCAGAATGCTGCCTCCGTCGTGGGACTGGATGGCACACTTGCGGCGGATATCGGGGAAGTCGGTCTCGGCCAGCACATCCATCACGCCCCAGGCATGGTTGGCCTGGTCACCGACCAGTTCGCGACCGATCGACTCCCGAACCTTGCTGCGGGCACCGTCGCAGCCGATCACGTACTTGGCCCGTACCACGCGTTCGGCCAGATCCCCGGTGGTCCGGCGCAGGGTCACAGTCACCCGGTGATCACCACTGCCGGCCACCGACAGGGTGATGAAGTCGTAGCCGTAGTCGGGTTCCAACCGGGCGGGTGCGTTCCGGGCGACCTCGGCGAAGTAGTCCAGGACCCGGGCCTGATTGACGATCAGATGCGGGAACTCGCTGATCCCGTTCGGATCGTCGGGCGTACGGGCGACGCGGACGATGTTCTCCGGATGGTCCGGGTCCGGCTTCCAGAAGCAGGTCTCGGTGATCCGGAACGCTTCGTCGATGATCCGATTGGCGAAGCCGAAGGCCTGGAACGTCTCCACGCTGCGCGCCTGGATTCCGTCCGCCTGACCGATCTCCAGGCGGCCGGGCCGGCGCTCGACCAGCCGGGTGACGACGTTGGGGAACTGTGCGAGTTGTGCCGCGGCGATCATCCCGGCCGGGCCGGCGCCGACGATCAGCACATCGACCTCGTCGGGCAGGTCAGTCGGGCGGTCCACCCCGACGCCGGCTGCCGGCTGGACGCGAGGATCACCGGAGACGTACCCGTGGTGATGGAACTGCATGATCCCTCCTCAGCCCGCAGTTCCATTGTGCGGCGACTGCGGTCCGCGCTCGCCCGTTCAACGCGGATGGACGAATCGTATACGAAAACGTACATGAGCTGCAGCTGGTCGTTTCTCCCGCTGCGGGGCGGGTACTACTTCAGCCGAATCGGGGCGTCGGGCGGACGGCCCGCCTGGAAAGGAGTCGTCGTGATTATTCTCGGTGTGATCTTGCTGATTCTCGGCTTGGTCTTCAGCATCTCGATCCTGTGGACGATCGGCATCATCCTGATCGTTATCGGGGCCATCCTGTGGATCCTTGGCGCCGCAGGGCGTCAGATCGGTCCACGTAAGTACTACTTCTAGCTGCTGGGCCAGCCGCTGGCACCGGCGGACGACCGCGTGGAGCGGTCGTCCGTCGGCTTCCTGCGTGGGGGGTCCCCGCCGGGGGGTCCGGCGAGGCGGTCAGCGTGCCTCTGCCCGCTGCCGCACCACCTGCTGCATCCCGCACCCGGTACACACGGTGCGGGATGCAGCAGGTGGTGCGGGAATGATCGGCTCACCGGGCATGGGCACCAGCGGGGGCGCCCGGCTAGGACCAGGCGACGTCGCCGAGACGTGCGAACGCTTCCCGGCTGGTGCGGATGGAGTCGATCTCGTTCATCGTGGTGTGATCCTGTTCCAGGAAGACATATTCCAGGCGCGGCAACGTCGCTGCCGTTTCCAGGATGTCGCCGATCGGCAGTGTTCCGGTGCCGACCTCGGTGAAGCAGGCCGGGTCGACACGATCGAGGAACAGGTCGAGGTCGATGTCCGAATCCGGATCAACCACGCCGTCGTAGAGGTTGAGCGGTTGGGGCGCGTTCTTCGGGAAATCCTTCTGGTGCAGCAGGATGACCCGGTCAGCGCAGCGCTTCATCCACTCCACCGCGTCCTGTCCTCCGCGGTACATCCAGTAGACATCCATTTGGAGATCGACAAGCTCGGGATCGGTGTTCTCCAGGAGGATCTCGTAGACCAGACGCCCGTCGATGCGCTGGAACTCCTGGAAATGGTTGTGATAGTAGAAGCGCATCCCCCGGTCCTTCGCCAGAGCACCGACCCGATTGAAGGTGTCGGCCCGACGGAGCACGTAATCGAGACCACCTGCGGGATAGAACTCGATGTCGCAGCCGATCCGGCTGTTGCCCAACTCGGCCTGGTAGTCCAAAGCACGGGGCAGGATGTCCAGGCGGAGCGGATTGACGTGACAGCCGACGATCGCGAGTCCAAGATCATCCAATGCTTCGCGCAGCGGCTTGGCGTCGACTCCGAAACCCACCCCTGGATCCTCGGCGGCATTGTGGTTGGCCGCCTCCAGGAAGGTGAAGCCGGCTTTGGCGACCGCTTCCAACGTTCCCCACGGGTTTTGGGAGAGCGAGTTCCTGACCGAGAAGAGTTGGAGTCCGATCTTGAGTGTCATGCCAGCATCCTTGCGGTAGGACTGCCGACTTCGCCAGCCCCGGTTCCGTTCAAGATCACCCGCGACCGGTGACGGTGCGGGCAACCTCCACGGCACAGCCCCCGGTTGTCGGCGCGGACCGTGGACCGGCTTTGATATCAGCATGCCGACCGAACTGATCCTCATCCGCCACGGCCAGTCACACGCCAATGTGAACCCGGTCGTGGCCGGAATACGCGGCGATCGCGGGCTGACCGACACCGGCCGCCGACAGGCCGAACTCCTCCGCGACCGGCTCCGGGCAGAGGGCCTGACGGCGGACGTGCTCTATGCCAGTACGCTGCGCCGCGCGCAGGAGACCGCCCGTTATGTTGCCGAGGCCATCGAGTTGCCGATCAAGGATGATGACGGACTGCAGGAACTCCGGGTCGGCCAGGCAGACGGCATGTCCAATAAGGATTGGTCCGCCCGCTGGCCGGAACTGGGCGACAGCTTGTGGGCCAATCCGTTCCAGGAGTTCGCCCCCGGTGGCGAGAGCTGGGCGACGTTTCTCGCCCGGGTCGGTGCCGCATTGACCACGCTGGTCAGGCAACATCCTGATCAGCGAGTGGTGGCGGTCACCCACGGCGGAGTGATCAACGCGACCTTCGCCCTGGCGTTCGGGCTCGGCCCGACGGCACCCCCGGTGCGGATCGATCCCGAGAACACCAGCATCAACCGGTGGCACTACGACCCTGATCCGGGAGAGCCGCGCTGGTCGCTGCGAGACTTCAACGATGCCGGCCATCTGCGGTGATCAAAGGAGTGATCAGCCGGCTGATCATTCTTGCCCGGCCGGACGATCACCGAAGCCGTCCGTAGCGGCGCTGGTGAAAGATGGGGCGTTTGCCCGATGATCGCCCGGTGTCGTGGAGCGCACGATCGACGGCATGACCACAACACAGACCCATCCTCAGCCCGCACCGACCGCCCAGCCCGACCCGGACGCGGTGAACGCTCTGTTGCACGCCTTCGTCGGTGACCTCGGCGCGACGATGCACGCCGGCAACGCCGTTGTCGGGCACTACCTGGGGCTCTACAAGGCCCTCGCCCAAGGCTTGGCGACTCCGGCCGAGCTCGCGGATCGTACCGATACCCACCCCCGCTATATCGCCGAATGGCTGCGCGGTCAGGCGGCCGGCGGCTATGTGAGCATCGTCGACCCGACCGCCGAGGTCTACGCATTGACCCCGGAACAGGCCTTCGTCCTGACCGACCCCGATGGTGGCGTGTACCTGCCGGGCGCTTTCCTGCTGGCCGTCGGGGCGTTGAAGGCCGACGATCGCATCACCCAGGTCTTCCGTACCGGATCCGGATTGGGCTGGCACGAACACGACGACGAGGTGTTCACCGGCTGCGAGTCCTTCTTCCGGCCGGGTTACCTCGCCAATCTCACGACCAGCTGGCTGCCCGCCCTGGACGGAGTGGTCGCCAAGCTCGAAGCCGGCGCGTCCGTCGCCGACATCGGCTGCGGACTCGGGGCGTCGTCGGTGCTGATCGGCCGCAACTATCCCGCTGCCCGAGTACACGGCTCGGACTACCACCCGGCGTCGATCGAGACCGCGCGCCGACGGGCGGCCGATGTCGGTGTCGGAGACCGGGTGGAGTTCGAGGTCGCCCCGGCGCAGGCCTTCTCCGGCCGGGGCTACGACCTGGCGACCACCTTCGATGCTCTGCACGACATGGGTGATCCCGGCGCCGCAGCGCGTCATGTCCGCGAGACCCTCGCTCCGGATGGCACCTGGATGATCGTCGAGCCCGCCGCCGGCGACAGTTGGTCCGACAACATCAATCCGGTCGGCCGCGTCTACTACGGCTTCTCCACCTTCCTCTGCGTGCCCAACGCGTTGTCCCAGGACGGTGGGCAGGCTCTGGGTGCCCAGGCCGGTGAAGCCGCGATCCGGCGGATCGTCACCGAGGCGGGGTTCAGCCGGTTCGCCCGGGTCGCCGCGACGCCGTTCAACAACGTGTACGAGGCCCGGCCGTAGCCGAGCGTCAGCCCTGGCCGATCAGACCGTGGTTCGCCGCGAAGAGACTGGCCAGGGCGCGGTTCGGCGTACCGGTCTTGGTGTAGATGTGCTCAACGTGCCTGCCCACCGTCTTCGGCGAGATCACCAGCCGCGTCGCGATCTCCCGGTTCGACAACCCCCGCGCCAACAGGCCGAGGACCTCGATCTCCCGGTCGGTCAGGCCCGCCGGACGTGCCGGCCGACGGCTGCGGCCATGCCCGGCGGCAGTCAACACCGCCTGCACCGCATCGGAATCCAGACGCCCCGCGCGTGCCTCGTCGCGCAACAGGCGCGCGGCCTGGCCGGGATCGGCGGCCGATCGGTGCGGACGGGGTTCCAGCCGGGCGCGGTAGAAGTCGGCGGCGGCAAGCAGCAGCCCCTCGGGGCTGGCCGCCGCCCTGGTCAGTCCGCGCGGATATCCCGACCCGTCCAACCGCTCGTGGTGTTGGCTTGCGATGTCGGCCAGCGGGGTGAGTGCGGGCGAATACCGCAACATCCGTTCGGTCAGATAGGGGTGCAGCCGTACGCGTTCGGTCTCGGCCTGGGTCAGCGGGCCACTCTTGTCCCAGATCGTGTTCGGCACGCCGAGCCTGCCCAGATCGTGGACCAGTCCGGCCCGCCGCACCAGGCGGGCGGACGTCTCACCCAGACCCAGCTCCAGCGCGGCATCGCCGGCAAGATCGGCGACGCCGCGGGAGTGTCCGATCGTGTACGGGGATTTGATGTCGGTGAAGTCGGCGATGGCCTCGAGTGCAGCGTCGAGCTCCTCGTCGGTCAGCGGTGTGGCAAGTCCGGGTTCGGCGGCCGCGACCTCGGTCCACGACGTGGTCTCGTCGAGCCCGTCGAGCAGCCGCGGCGCTTCGGCGATGAACAGGTCGGCGATCTGCGGATCGAACTGGGTCCCGCGTCGATCCCGCGTGACCTGTACCGCGGCCGCAGTTCCGTTGGCCCGGTGGTACACCTCGACGACATCGGCGAGGGCGACCAGTCGCGACGTCAGCAGGATCTCCTCACCCCGGAGCCGGTTCGGCTCGCCGCGACCGTCCCACCGTTCGAAGGTCTGCCCGACGGCATCGCGCACCTGCTGACTCAGGTTCAGCTGGCCGGCGAGTGCGTCGGCGGCCCGCCAGTGGTTGGCGAGCATGGTGTGCGCCACCTTCCGCCCGTCGTTGAAGAAGCTGGCACCCAGGCGTGCCCGTTCCAGGGCGGACCGGCCGGATCCCAGGTGGCGGACCATGAACATCGCCTCCACCGGTCCCGAGCGGAAGTCGGTGTAGCGGAAGTCCGTCTTCAGCGCGGTGTCGTCGCCGAACCACTTGGCCTGCTCGTACGCGTCCACGTGACAGCCGACCCAGGCGATGAGAGCGGTGTAGTAGACGACGGATCTGCTCGCCTCGTCCAGCCCCAAGCGGTGTGCCATGCGCAGCGCGATGATGCATTGCCGCAGCGCGTGTTCCATGGGCTGGCCCATGCCAAGATCGGTCGCCAGGGAGAGGATCGCCAGGAGCTCGGCAAGGCGCGCTCCCGTCGGGCTGGACAGCGGCTCGGGGCGACCCTGCATGAGCTGATTGTGCCGCCTGCGGACGACGACATGTGCATCATCCGGCGATGTCGGGTCCGCGAGGGGTCCGGGCGGGTAGAACCGCTGACCGGTCCCGGGCATGGCCTGTCGGCGGATCCCGTGCGACGATCGGAATCCTGAGCGAGTGCATTGCGATCCGATGAATCTGCCCGGTTCATCCGCACCAGGGTGGGAGGAGTGGCGTGACCGAATCCACATCAGAATCCAGGCCGGCCGGATCGGCTTCGGCTGAATCCGGTTCGGCGCAGAAGCCGTGGGAGCAACCGGGATGGTTGACCCCGCGGGAGTTCACGGCGAAGGAGGGCGTCGAGGACTGGCGGCTCCTGGGTGAGGGAATCTACGGGTTCTTCCGCACTGATTCGTTTGCAGCCTGCGCGCGTCTCGTCCAGGCGATCGCCGACCTCCCAGAGATCGATGGCGACCGCCCGCCGGACATCGATATCCGTCCCGACGGCGTGACCGTGCGACTGACGACCATCACCGTCGGGAAGTACTTCGCCGGCTACGACCCCGCCGACGTCGAGGTCGCCCGGCGGATCTCAGCCGTCGCGCGGGAGGCGGGCGCTGCGGCCGATCCAACCCGTCTGCAACAAGTCAGCGTCTCGATCGATGCGATGGCGATCGGCGGGGTGATGCCGTTCTGGCGGGAAGCCCTGGGGTATGAATTCCGGCCGGACACGGAAGAGGACGTGGTCGATCCCCGCGGTCGCGGGCCGTCTTTCTGGTTCCAGCAGATGGACGTCCCGCGAACCGAGCGCAACCGTATCCACGTCGACATCGCGGTGCCCCCGGAGCAGGTGCAGGACCGGGTCGACGCAGTCCCTGGCCGCCGGCGGTCGTCGGCTCCATCCGGACCACCCATGGATCCTGTCCGATCCGGAGGGCAACGAGGTCTGCCTCGGCTAGGGGTGCCCCAGACGTGGCAAGAGCCCGGCGATGTGCCGGGCTCGTCACAAAGTGGAGCTAAGGGGATTCGAACCCCTGACCTTTTCCATGCCATGCCGTCGCGACCATGATCATCATCGTCGGCGGGCACGTGGTCGCAGCTGGCCAGTGTGTGCCGAGATTCGCTTGCTGGTACCGGAATCCAGGGGTGGTGGCCCTCAGTCTGGCCCGCAGTGGACGGTAGACCAGAGAGAGCCACCGACCGATAGCCAGCCACCTTGCTCGTCGGTGGTCAGGGTCAAGTGTGCCGAAGGCAGCCCTTGGGCCACGGAGCGCAGCGGAGTGCTCTTGACGCTGGCCAGCGGCGAGTGACAATCAAAGATCGGGTCGGCGGCTCGGGGGTGAGTTGATCGGCAGACCTGCGCGCGTCGTTGGCCTGGTCGATGAGTTGGGAGTGTCTGATCTTGCGGGATCGGGCGCTCCTTTTGGTTTGCCCGGGTGGGGTCCCCGGGGTGCCGAGCGGAGCGAGGCGGGGCCCCGGGGTGCCCGGGCTGCGCGCCGAAGGCGCGCCTTGAACCAGCAAGGAAAGTTCTCCCGGAGGTGGCCCGCCAGTCTGTGTCCCCGTCGGGTGATGTGCACCATGGGTTCCGCGAGTTGATCTGCAACACGAGGAACCCACCGGGCGCGTCGCGAGAGTTTGGCGTTCAAACTGCGGGCTACACACCGGTCAGGCACGATGGCCGTGTGGAACACCTCGTTGATCTCGACGAACTTCGCTCGTCGACGTCATCGGGCAGTATCCCGCCGAAGGCGACGGCCCGGACGAACGACCACGCATCCTCAGCACGGCCAGCCGGATCGCACCATGGTCGACGTCGGTGGTGGATTGTGGCCGGGTCATGAGCGGACCCCGCACACCAGTAGCAGTGCCCGGAGGAATCCGAACAGCGTCCCCAGGAAAGCCAGCCCGAACGGCCACTTGAGCTGGGGCCTGAGGTAGTCGACGATCATCAGCTCGACGTCCTGCTCAAACGTCACCATGTCGTTGAACGTCAGTGCGCGCCGGACGCCGCGCTTCCGCTCCTCTGCCCTGGTGTCGTACTTCTCGCCGAGCTCGCGCGCCGCCTGTGACTCGCGGTGGATCTGCTCGGCGGCGTCGGCCTCCCGCTGCAGCCGCGACCGGGCCCGGACTAGCGTCAAGCCGCCCCAGACCAGGCCAGCAAGCACCAGGCCGGAGGCGATGACGTCCAGCCAGTTGGTCAACCACACGTTGACGAAGGCTAGCCGATCGGCCCTCATTGGAGCTTGGCCGATCCGGGACCAAGGTCCCGAACAGGGCGGCGATTCACCTAACCACCGGCCGCCAGGTGAGTTTGCTGGCTAGCGTGCCATCGTGACCAACGCGAATAGTCGACCGCCGAGCTCGGCGGTTACGAGCCTGACCTGTCCGACGTTAGGGTGCCAGGTTGAGCCGTGGTCGTGACGCTGATCGGCACCGTGGGGCTGATCGTGACCGCCCTGATTGGCGTTCTCGGTGGCCGCAACGACCGCGCGCAGGCCAACTTGGAGGCGGATCTGCTGGCCAAGCTGGACCCCGACTCCGAGGCCGCAAGGCGGCTCCTTGAGGTGGTAGAGCAGCGGATCGGGGGCTGGCACGACAAGGCGTTCAAGTCGAGCAGCAAGCTGCCAGACCTGTTCGGCCAGGATGTAAAGCGGTCTTTGACGCCGAGACGAAACGTCGGCACCGGTCCGATATGGTTTGCGGCCGTCGTGTTCGCTGTTCTAGTCATCGGCGGCATTGTGCTGGCAATCGCGACGTCCGGCCAGGCACCCAAGGGTCCAGATTGTGTGCTGCTCGACCTGTTGTGTCCCGCCGGGTGATGACTGGGCCAGAGGACCCAGAAATCGAAGCCGCCCTCGGCTAGGTCGCCGTCTCAAGTTAGGTCTACGGCTCGAAACTTCCCGGTCCGAGTGGCGACGTAGATGAAGGGTCCCGATTGCTCTGCTAGATGGTCGATATCCCTCCAGCGAGTCATGAAGATCTCTAGCTGTGCCCAGGTGTTGGTGGCTTCCAAACCGGCGAGGTTGACCATCTTTGCCCGATGGTCTCTCACCGCGTTGATCTCTGCGCGATGGTCCTGAATCGCTCGGTCGCGGGTGACGATCAGCCATCCGTGTGATGCAGCGATGGGTATCCAGACGGAATCGAGGGCGCTTGGGGCAGTGATTGGACAGGGCGGTCGGAATCGCTTCTTCACTCGCCCGCCCGGGTCGCCCGGGTACGTGAAATCGGCGCGCTCCTGGGCTAGAAGCTTTGCCAAGCCGAGCACGTCGGCATCGAAGTAGATGCGAGGCGCTACGGGCTTGGGCTGGGTCACGCTGCGCGGTTCGCCAATTCATACGACAGCGCCCACCGAACTTGTGGGACTGTCAAGTTGAACAGCTCTGCCAGATCGGATTCATCCTCACCGGATTGGCTTTGCTCGTACAAGATTTCGGTTGAGATCCCTCCAACGGCTGGGGTCCCAAAGCGAACGTCGGGATCGATCGTTACGGGCGAATCGGCGCGCTCGTCCGGCCGCCACTGGAGGGCGAGGTCGGCACCCCAGGTCACCCGCTGGAAGAAGGTCTCGGCCGGCGGCAGCAGCACATATTGGCCACTCACCGGGGCCACCAGTGCAAAGTCGGCGTCGAGGCCAGCATGCTCTTGGGCGGACATAAGAAGTTGTCTACCGCTGACATACGGAGTTGCGTGGGCGAGCGGGTAAGGAACGCCCATCTTGTCCCGCAGATACTCGATTACCGCTCGTAGTTCGGCCATCGGCACGTGATGAACTCTTCGGTATTGCCGCACCAAGCCAGCTTCGATGAACTCCGCCCACGTGACTCGATTGGAGCCGGTCGCTTCGGCGCGGATGATTGGCTGATAGGTCTTGCCCCGCCTCGTGCCGCCTTCCAGCCAGTAATGAAGCGTGGGCTGGGCAAGACGAAGAAGCCGAGCGGCTGAAGCCTCGGTGTACATCTCTCGGTCGAGCACGGCAACTTCTGTCACGTGCTCAGTGTTGCATCCTGCGACGACTTCTGAGACGACTGCTGGGGATGGTGCGCCTGATGTATCGGACGGTGCTCACTGGTGCCGCGCTAAGGGATTGGCAGGCCACGGCGGACGTTCAGCGAGTAGGTGAGGAAAGACAGTCTGAAGAACGCAGAGTTCATTGCCCCAGGGGTCGCGGAGTGCCCAGAAGTCGAACCCGCGTTCCTGTTGGTGGTCCCAGCGTTTGGCCCCCAATCGCTCTAGGCGAGATACCTCGGCCTCGACGTCATCGGTCTCGATGTCGAGGTGCATGCGCTCTTTTTGATCTTCGGATCGTGCGTGAGCTGAAGGAGAATTCGGATCTCGGCGTCGGGTAGGCGAAGTTGTCGGTAGACCACACCGCTGGCTGCCGGTAGCTGCTCGGGTGTGGCGTCGAGCGCTGCGGACCAGAATGCGACGCCTTCGTCCAGGTCGTCGACGTCGATGACGAATTGGCAGAGTCGGCTGCGGTGTCCGGTCATGGGAGCGGCTTTCCAAGATCAACGAGATTGTGGGCGACTGCGTCGGCTTCCGCCTCGGACCGGGCGAGTACGCCCCAGCCGGTGACGACTTCGCCGTCGTAGCTCATGCCGACCCATCGGCCCCAGGCAAAGGTGCCGTGAGGATGGAGCGAGAGGTACATCGTGCCTTTGGATCGAACTGCGGCGTCGGTCGAGCGGTACCAGCCCATAAGTGCTTCGTTGTCCCACAGGCGGAGTTCGCCGCGCCATTCGTAGCTGCCCTTCTCGACGGGCAATGCGCGCTGCGCGTCCAGGTAGAGGACGTCGCCCTGCTGGGTGATCTCCAGGCCGTGGGTGTCGATTCGTGGCTCGTCGTTCTTCCAGGTTTGCCAGGACGCCCCGACGACCCCGAACGGCCACTAACGCCAGAGCAGGTCGCCGGATACCTGGCCAAATACGCCACCAAGGACGCCAACAGCATCCGCCCGACCGTACGCCCGCCAGCCCACCTGGGACGGCTGGAGCAGACCGCCCGCGATCTCGCCCGCCGCGCGATCCGGCACGACCCGACCACGGAATATCGGCTCCTGGGCAAGTGGGTCCACATGCTCGGCTTCCGCGGTCACTTCTCCAGCAAGTCCCGAAAGTACTCGATCACCCTGACCCGGCTCCGTAGTGCCCGGCACCGCTACCGACAGATGATCAGCAAAGCCGGAGCGTCGGCGATGCCCATTGATGTTCGTGATCTTGAAGCGCGGCTCCTGGCCGACGACGCCGAGGAAACCACCCTGGTCATCGGCTCCTGGCAC
Source organism: Microlunatus sp. Gsoil 973 (assembly GCF_009707365.1). Taxonomy (GTDB): domain Bacteria; phylum Actinomycetota; class Actinomycetes; order Propionibacteriales; family Propionibacteriaceae; genus Microlunatus. Next base: position 303,284 of record NZ_CP046122.1, on the reverse strand, counting down.
TACCAAGGCACCGGCTGGACCAACCCCGGCGACGAAGCACTCGCCACCGCGGCCGCCGCCCGAGCCCGCGAGTACGCCGTGTGGAAGGCCAACAAGATCAATTAGTTCAACCTCAGGGAGGAAATGATGAGTGATCGCAAGTCAATGGGTTCGATCCCTCCGGTGCTGTACAACGTCTCTGAGGCGGCGGAGGCGTTGCGGCTGTGTAAGTCGGAAATTTACGAGTTGATCAGGTCGCGTCAGCTGCGCACGGTGAAGATCGGGCGTCGGCGGCTGGTTCCTGTTGAAGCGCTGGCCGAGTACGTCGCGATGCTTGAAAGCGCGGCGTGATCATGGCGGATCGACGGGCCCCTGGGGATGGCGCCGTGTACTGGGACGGGCGCCGGAGACGGTGGATCGCCGAAAAGACGGTGGGATACGACGCTCGGGGCAAGCGGGTGCGTCGTAAGGCATCGGGCACGAGCCGCAGCGCCGCACTGAATGAATTAAGGCGCCGGGTGAAAGACTACGAGAGGGGGCTCGTCGTGCACTCGGAGTGGTTCACCGTTAAGCAAGCCGTGACCGACTGGTACAACCACGGTCAAACAGGTCTTGATCAGAACACCCAGCGGAAGAACCGCGATCTATGCGACCTGTACGTCATTCCTCATCTGGGCGGTCGTCGGCTCCGTGATCTTCAGGCCGAGGAAGTTGATCATTGGTTGCGGCTGTTGGCCGAGGATCTTGCGACCTCGACGCTCCAGCACACCAAGTCGGCTCTGAGCCGATCTATTCGCCGTGCTATCGCGAGAGGGTACGTCGACCGGAACGTGGTCGAACTGTGTCAGACGCCAAAGGGGCAGGCGGGCAGGCCGTCGAAAGCCCTGACGCTCGACCAAGCGCGTGATGTGCTAACCCTCAGTGCCGGGGATGCTCTGTACTGCTACATCGTGGTTTCGTTGCTGACGGGTGCACGGACCGAGGAATTGCGGGCGCTGCTGTGGACCAACGTGCACCTTGGTGATCCCGATTCGTCGGATTCCGGCTATATCGAGGTGTGGCGCTCGGTTCGGCATGGCGGCGACACCAAGACACGGAAATCCCGGCGGACTCTGGCGTTGCCGGCGCTGGCGGTGAGCGCGCTTAGGCAGCATCGGGGGCATCAGGCCACTGTTATGCGTGATGCTGCCGAGTGGGCCGACCTGGGACTGGTATTCACGACCTCGATCGGCACGCCGCTGGACGCCGCGAACGTGCGTCGTGACTTCCGGCGGGCACTGCGCCTGGTGAACGATGAGCGCGGGAGAGTCCAGGAAGCAGCGAACGAGCCAGTTGTTCCGGTGCTCGATCCCGATGAGTGGACACCTCGAGAGATGCGGCACTCGTTTGTGTCGTTGTTGTCGGAGCACGGGATCCCGATTGAGGAGATAGCTCGGCTGGTGGGGCACAAGGGTGGGAGCCAGGTGACGGAGCGGATCTACCGGAAGCAGATCCGGCCGGTTATCCAGACGGGGGCGACCACCATGGACCTGATCTTTGGCGATGCCAGGAATCGATCGTGAGCAGCTCGTGGCCCTCAGTTTGGCCCTCAGCGGCGATTTCCGGACTCTTGGGCCCGGTATCGGTTGCCTCTCGGCTTCCGGCATTCCGCCTGGTGAGGCGGCAGTATTTCGTCTGTGGAGCTAAGGGGATTCGAACCCCTGACCTTTTCCATGCCATGGAAACGCGCTACCAACTGCGCCATAGCCCCTCGTGGTGCCGCTCTACGGGGCGTCGACCCTGCGTGAACAGCGGATGCGATCTTAGCGTGCCCGGGCCAGTGATACGAAATCGCCATCCCGGATCGACGCGCTGTCGTCCGGCACCGCCCTGATCCGACGTTCCGCGGGCGAGCCGCTAGCGTACGGGGCAGCGGCAGCATTCATCATCGGCGTTCGAGGAGGAGCGGCCATGCCGGCAGATGTCACCCGGATCATGTGCTTCGGAGATTCGCTGACCTGGGGCTGGATCCCGGTCGACGGTGGTGCCCCAAGTCGACGATACGGCCGGACCGAGCGATGGACCGGCGTGTTGGCCGCAGACCTGGGCCCGGAATTCGAGATCGTCGAAGAGGGTTTGAGTGCCCGCGCGGCGGGCGGCGACCCGACCGATCCGCGACTGGATGCCGCCAGGTATCTGCCGGCGGCGCTGGCCAGCCACTTCCCGCTCGACCTGGTGATCATCATGCTTGGCACCAACGACACGAAGGAGTATCTGCGCCGCAGTGCCCGGGACATCGGCGTGGCGATGTCGGTGCTCGCCGGTCAGGTGCACACCTCGGCGGGCGGCGTGGGCACGCACTACCCGGCTCCGGAGTTGCTGCTCGTCTCACCGCCTCCGTTGAGCGACCATCCCGTTCCATGGTTCACCGAGATCTTCGCCGGTGGGCGGGAGAAGACGCTGGAGCTGCCGCGCGTCTACCAGGCGTTGGCTGCCTTCACCGGTTCACACTTCTTCGACGCCGGTTCGGTGATCACCACCGGGGGCAGCGACGGCGTGCACTTCTCCCCGGAGAACAATCGTGATCTTGGTCGTGCTCTGGCAGGCAGGGTCCGCGAGATCTTCGGTTGATCCCTTTTCCTCAGGCGACCCGCTCGTCATCGGGGACGACGAAGTCTGCGTGCAGGTTGTAGGCGCCGATGTACCAATGCCCCAGCGTGTGCCGATCAAGGATGACCCAGGCGCAGTTGCGCAGGCTGCCCAACCGGTCCCAGTCGACGCCGAGGAACCTGCCGATGCCGACCCGACCGGCGGTTCCGTGCATGGTGATCACGACGGTGGATTCGTCCTCGGCGGTTCCAATGATGTCGGTGATCGCTGCCGACGCCCGGTCGGCCACCTCACTGGTGGTCTCCCCGGAAGGCGATCGGCGTACGTCCTCGCCGGCGGCGACCGCGGCGACCAGCTCGGGATCTGCCTCGGCCGCCTCCTCGACGGTCAACCCCTCCCAGCTTCCGACATTGATCTCGCGCAGCCGCGGATCGAGGCTGATCTCCAGTCCGGTCACGTCGGCGAGCGCGCGGGCTGTCTGTGTCGCCCGGGACAGATCACTGGAGAAGATGGCCGACGGCTTGAGTTCCTTGATCACCCCGGCGGCCGCTGCCGCCTGCCGGCGACCAAGACCATCGAGCGGGATGTCGGCCTGGCCCTGGTAGCGACCCGTCGCGTTCCAGGAGGTCCGGCCATGCCGCCAGACGACCACCCTGCGCGCGGTCATCGGGCCTCGTTGATGTCGAGCTCGATCCTGGGACAGTCGTGCCACAACCGTTCCAGCGCATAGAAGGTTCGCTCCTCGACGTGTTGCACATGCACGACGAGATCGAGGTAGTCCAGCAACACCCAGCGCCCCTCCCGCTCGCCTTCCCGGCGGACCGGCCGGACGTCGAGCTCACGCAGCTTCTCCTCGATCCCGTCGACCACGGACGCGACCTGCCGTTCGTTGCTGGCGCTGACGACCAGGAAGACGTCGGTGATCGCCAGTTGCTCCGACACGTCGTAGGCGACGATCTCGGTGCCGAGTTTGTCGGCGGCGGCCGCTGCTGCCACGTAGGTGAGCTGCAGTGCCCGTTCGGTCGCAGTCAGGATGTCCCCTTCGGTTGCGTGACCGGCCGACGGCATCAGCCGTACGGACTGTCGTGGATGATTCTCTCGAGGTCCGGGAATCGGTTCGCCGGAAGCGTACCGCCGCTGCCCCGGCTTTCGAACTGCTGATGATCGTCCTCGTACAGCCCGCGCTTGGCGATGTACTGGACGATACCGTCGGGCACCAGGTACCAGATCGGATCGCCGGCCAACACCCGTTCCCGGCAGGCCGTCGAGGAGATCGACAGCGCCGGCACCTCCATCAGCGTCAACCGCCCGTCCGGCACCTGCCCGATCGGTGGCTCGGCCAGGTCGTGTCCGGGCCTGGTGACACCGACGAAATGAGCCAGGTCGAACAGTTCCTCGACACCACGCCAGGTGAGGATCTGTGCCAACGCGTCGGCGCCGGTGATGAAGTAGAAGTCGACGTCCTCGCCGCGTTCGGTCCGCAGGTCGTGCAGCGTGTCGATCGTGTACGTGGGGCCGGGCCGGTCGATGTCGATCCGGCTCACCGTGAAGCGGGGGTTGGACGCGGTTGCGATGACCGTCATCAGATACCGGTCCTCCGGCTCGGACACCTCCCGCGACTCCTTCTGCCACGGCCGCCCGGTCGGGACGAAGACCACCTCGTCGAGGGCGAACCGGCTGGCCACCTCGCTGGCGGCGACCAGGTGGCCGTGGTGGATCGGATCGAAGGTGCCGCCCATCACGCCGAGGCGGTAGCGATGCCCCTGGTTCAGGCGCCGGTTGCGCGCCAGCCCAGCAGTGCGTTCAGTCACTCGTCAGTCACTTGTCAGGTTGCCCGTCAGCAGGCCCGTGGAACCCCACGGATCAGCAGTGCGGCCGGCCCTTGCCGATGGACAGAACGATGACCATCATCAACAGCAAGGACACGAAGGCGATCAGCCCGAAAACGAGCGGGGGAACGGGCAGTTCCGTCTCCAGCGCGGCGAGCTGCAGGGCGTACGTCATGGCAGGTGAGTTTATCCTCACGCCCGGACCTGGCCGGAACCGGTAACCACGTATTTGGTGCTGGTCATCTCCGGCAGCGCCATCGGCCCGCGGGCGTGCAGCTTCTGGGTGGAGATTCCGATCTCGGCGCCGAACCCGAACTCGCCCCCGTCGACGAACCGGCTGGAGGCGTTCACCAGGACGGCGGCCGCATCGACCTCGGCAACGAACCGCTGGGCGGTCGACTGCGAATCGGTGACGATGGTCTCGCTGTGCCCGGTGCCGTACCGACGAATGTGAGCCAGGGCGGCGTCCAGCGAATCCACCTCGGCAACGGCGATGTCGAGCGAATTGTATTCGGTGGCGAAGTCCTCGTCAGTGGCCAGCACGACCGGGACGTCGCGGGCGTAGGCCGCGACCCGCTCGTCGCCGTGCACGGTCACTCCCTCGTCGACCAGTCGCCGCAACGCCTCCGGCAGGAAGTCCTCGGCTATCTCACGATGCACCAGCAGGGTCTCCACGGCGTTGCACACGCTCGGCCGCTGGGTCTTGGCGTTCAGCAGGAGGGTGATGGCCATGCAGGAGTCGGCGTCGGCGTCGACATAGAGGTGGCAGTTGCCGACGCCGGTCTCGATCACCGGTACGCGGCTGTTGCCGACGACGTGATTGATCAGACCGGCTCCCCCGCGCGGGATCAGGACGTCGACCAGTCCGCGCGCCGCCATCAGCTCGTCGGTGACCGACCGCGGCCCGGGCACGAGCTGAATCGAGTCGGCCGGCAGCCCGGTCTGGCTGACACCCTGCCGCAGAGCCTCGACGATGGCCACGTTGGAGCGGGCGGCCGAGGACGATCCGCGGAGCAGCGAGGCGTTGCCCGACTTGAGGCAGATGCCCGCGGCATCCGCGGTCACGTTCGGCCGGGCCTCGTAGATGATGCCGACGACGCCGAACGGGACGCGTACCTGACGGACCTGCACGCCGTTGGGGTTGGTCCAACCACGCACCACGTCACCGACCGGGTCGGGCAACCCGGCCAGCGACCGCAGACCGTCGCTCAACTGAGCGATCCGGGCGGCGGTGAGCCGAAGCCGGTCGATCAGCGCGGCCGCAGTGCCGGCCGCCTCTGCGGCCGTGATATCCGCAGCATTCGCGGTCAGGATCGGTCCGGCGGCCGCGTCGACCGCGTCCGCCATCCGATGCAGGGCTTCATCCTTGACGCCGCGGGAAGCACGGGCCAGCGCCCGCGCCGCCCGGCGGGCCTTGCCGGCGAGATCGGCGACGGTCGGCTGCTCCGGCGCCGGATCCGGGACGGCGGCAACCGGTTCGGGAGCCAGCTCGGTCATCCCCGGTCCACGATCGTGAGTCACGTCCCGATTATGACGGTGGCCGGTCCCCGGTTGGGAATGGCTTTGGTCACCGATCCGCGAATCTGGGTGACCGGCGGAACGAATCAGGCTGTTGGGTGACGACGCTGATCGTCCACCCGGACCGGGACGACGGCATATTCGGTCCCGGCGAGGCTGTCGATGCGTGCCGGTCGGAGCAGGCCCAGCCGTCGCAGCAGATAGCAGGCGAGGTTGGCGCCGGACAGCAGGATCAGGCTGCCTGCCACCAACTCATTGGACAGGTCGTGTGCCAGCGTTCCCCAGCTGAACCAGAGCAGCTGACAGAGCACGCCCATCGCCAGGAAGACGCTGGAGACTGCCGAGATGTCCGGCTCGGTCAGCAGGCTGCGCAGTTGCATCAGCTGGGAGATGGCCGCCGGCACGAACACTGCAGCCGAGAAGGCCAGCGGTCCGACCGTCACGGCGACCATGACCGTCACTGCCCCGACGATGATCGGCAGCGCGTACGTCCGCGGCAGACCGGTGCTGGATCCGTCCTTGCGGAGATCGCGGTTGATCATGATCAACATCCAGGCGGCGGATGTCGTCAGCAACAGGCTCGGCAGCCACAGGTTGGCATGTCCGGTGATCACCCCGTACGCCGTCCAGGACAGGTTGCTCGCCATGCTCGATTGCCAAGCCAGTAAGGGGATTCCGGCGGTTGTCCGAGTGCGCACAACGCGCACGAGTTGGGGCATGGCGATGCATGCCCCGTAGACACCGGCGGTCCAGCCGATCGCCTCGATGATCACGGGGTCTTGCTTTCTGCCACCGTCGGTGGCCGGTCTGAGGGTTGGCGCGATTCAGTTGTGCCGTGGCACGGCTGTGCCAAGGCGGCAAAGATGTGGGAGCACGTTCGGCGGTTTGGCGCAGAAGTGCCGTAGGCCGGCTTCCGCCGGGTCAGCCGGCCGGTGCGGAGAGCCCGCCACCGGATTTCGACGTCGAAATATTAGATCCGGAACATGGTGCCGACAACCGGAAACCGGACAGTGTCACGCAGATCACGTCGGCAGGATCCGACGCCCCGACCGGCACCTGTGTCCCGCGCGCCCGGGTCAGGCGATCAACCCGCGGATCTCGGTCGCGGTGAGCTTGCTGTTCGCGGCCGCAGCGCCGTTCATCACGCTGGCGAACAGCTTGGCCTTGTCGGCCTTGAGCGCCATCACCTTCTCCTCGATGGTGTCCTTGGCCACCAGCCGATAGACCATGACGTTCTTGGTCTGGCCGATGCGGTGGATCCGGTCGATCGCCTGCTGCTCGGAGGCCGGGTTCCACCACGGATCGAGGAGGATGCAGTAGTCGGCCTCGGTCAGGTTGAGCCCGAACCCGCCGGCCTTGAGGCTGATCAGGAAGACCGGGGCTTCGCCGGACTTGAACTCCTCGATCACCCTGCCGCGGTTCTTGGTACGCCCGTCCAGATAGGCGTAGGGGACGTCGCGCGCAGCCAGCAGCTCACCCACCTTGCCGAGGAACGTGGTGAACTGGCTGAAGATCAGCACCCGGTGGTGTTCGGCGAGGATCTCATCGACCAGATCACCCAGTGCCTCGAGCTTGGTACTCGGCACGTCGGCGTACTGATCATCGTGCAACGACGCGTCCAGGCTGAGCTGGCGGAGCAGCGTCAGCGACCGGAACACCTCGAAGCGGTTGGCTTCGAGATCCTCCAGCAACCCGAGAATCTTCTGCCGTTCCCGATGCAGGTGGGTCTGGTAGACCCGCCGGTGTTTCGGCAGCAGATCCAGTGCGATCACCTGCTCCTGACGCTCCGGCAGTTCGGCGGCGACCTGGTCCTTGGTCCGTCGCAACATGAACGGCCGGACCCGTCGACGAAGCCGCTCCACGAGCAGTTGCGACTCACCCTTCTCGATCGGTTTGGCGTAGTCGTCACGGAAATCGGTCGGTCCGCTGAACAGCCCCGGTGCGGTGATCGAGAACATCGACCACAACTCCATCAGGTTGTTCTCCATCGGCGTGCCGGTGATCGCCAGCTTGAAGGGGGCTTCCAGGCGGCGTACGCAGGTGTAGGCCTGGGAACGGTGGTTCTTGACGAACTGTGCCTCGTCCAGGATCAGGCCGGACCAGGGCACCCGGCGGTAGCTGTCGAAGTCGATCCGGAGCAGCGTGTACGACGTCAACACCAGATCGGCCCGGGCCACCTGGGTGATCAGCTCCTTCTTCGACTTCCTCTCGGTCCCTGTGATCACCGCGACGTCGAGTCCGGGAGCGAACTTCTCCGCCTCCGCGGCCCAGTTGCTGATCACGCTGGTCGGAGCGACGACCAGATAACGGACCGGTCCTGCCGCCCGCTGCTTGGCGTGGCAGATCAGCGCCAGCGTCTGCAACGTCTTGCCGAGTCCCATGTCATCGGCCAGCACCCCACCCAGGCCGTGATCATGAAGGAACGCAAGCCAGTCCAGTCCGTCGCGCTGGTAGTCGCGCAGTTCGGCGACGAAGCCTTCGGGCGTCGGCAGCCGCTCCAGTTCCGCGTTGGCGCCGAGACCGTCGATCACCTGTCGCCATTGCCGGCTCTGCTCGAAGTCGACGCCGAGCCGTTCCAGTTCGTCCCACCAGTCCACCTGGTAGCGGCTGATCCGTACCCCGTCCGCGGTCGGCTCGCCGATGGCCCGCGCCTCCTCGATCAGCTCCTTGAGTTGTTTGAACTCCGGTTTATCCAACCGGAAGTACTTTCCGCTGGGCAGGACCATCATCCCCGCGCCCTTGGCGAGCGCCTTGAACAGCTCGGTGAACTGCACCTTCTCACCGTCCACCTCGACCGTCACCGACAGTTCGAACCAATCGCGTTCACCGCGGATGTCGTCGTTGCGGACCTTGATCAGGGGCGGCCTCTCGGCCTCGCTGTACTCCGGAAGTTCACCGTCGTAGATGATCACCAGCCCCGCTTCACCCTCGAGCTCGGGCAACACCGTGGTCAAGAAGATGATCATGTTCTCGGTGCGCAGCAGATTGCGCGGCAGCAGGGATCGGGAGACTGTCCGGTCCAGCAGGATGTCGAAGCGTTTCAGATCGAGCCGGTTGAGGATCTGTTGTTCGGCGGCAAGGTCGCGGTCCGCGGAGCCCGGTCCGACCAGCAGCGGGTGCCGCTTGCCGGGGTCGTCCTCGGAGTTGCGGTACCACCAGTCCCACCGCAGCTCCATCTGATGGTCCGTCCGAGGCCGCAGCTCCAGAGCGAGGTGGGGAACTCTCGGGGCGGGTGGGTTGAAGCTGTGGTCGGTGGAGCGGACGTTGATGGTGGTTCGTAGCTGGGGGAAGTAGTCGGAGAGGAAGCGGTCCTCGTCGGCGATCGGCACCACGATCCGTTGACCGAGGGTGACCAGCCGGGACATCGCCGGGGTCAGCGGCTGGTCGAGCATGGCGATCCGCAGCGCCTGGTCGGCGTCCCGGCGGACGACCAGTTGTTGAGGAACCCCGATCACCGAGACCTGCCGGATCTCGATCTCCTGTTCGCCGATCGACAGCGTCGGTTCGAAGATCAACTCCGCGTCGTCCCGGTGTGCCTCGAGATGCAGTCGGGCGGGTTCGTCCTCAAGCAGGACCGGTGCGCTGGTATCGCTGCCGAGCAACGTGACACCGGCCCGCCTGGCATCGCGGAGCAGCGCCCACAGCGCAGTGCTGGACACGTCGTCCAGGCGCTTCCAGCCGTGCTGATTGGCCCATTGGTCGCGGCCCAGCGCGCGGATCGCGGACAGCACCTGGTGCTGGGTCTGGTCGAAGTCATGGGTCGGAAGAGCGGGACTGAACAGGTGCCAGCCGGTGTCGCCACGCACCCAACGACCGCTGCGGCCGACCGCCAGCGGCCGGGCGCGCAGCGATTCGTGGTCCCGCGGCCGGAACTCCAGCTGAACGGCCAGCTTTCCCGCCGGGTCGCGGTGGTGCACCAGCGGATCGAGGATCCGTTCCCACGATGTCGGCCCCGAATCCCCGACGACGGTCGGTTGCCGCGCACTGACCAGTGTCGCCGCAACGTGCTTGCAGTTCAGATGCACCGCGCAGGAGCAGACGCCGACCGACGGACGCGAGGGCTCACCGCCGGAGAAGAGGACGTTCACCCGGTACGGCTTGGGCATCGTCCCGATGACGACGCCGTCCAGCACCGTCTGGCCCTGGGACCACCGGACGCTCTGCACCCGGCCGGTCTCCTGATACTCAAGACCCCGGAACAGCGCGTTCCAGCCGACCAGGTTGCCGATCGCGTCGTCGGACAGATCGATCATTCATCCCCGCCTGCACCTCGAAATCCGGACAAGGTGGGCCCAGCCTAGGCACTGGCGGTGACAATGCGACGCCGCCATGCACAGCGGGATCGTCACAGCAGGGTCGGTGGCAGCGCACCCTCGTGTTCCAGCAGCCAGAGTTTCGTCTCACGACCCCGCCCGGGTTCGCCCCCGGAATAGCCGCCGAGTCCGTCGGAAGCCACCACCCGATGGCACGGGATCACCACCGGCACCGGGTTGCTGCCCATGATCGAGCCGATCGCCCGTGCCGGCACGGTGGTGCCGCTGCGGGCTGCGAGTTCACCGTAGGTGACGGTCTCGCCGTACCCGACGGTGTCCCGCAGCGCGGTCAACACGGCCCGGGCCGCGTCACCGAGACCGGCGAGCCGGATCGGCAGAGCGAAGGTCGTCCGCGTTCCGGCGAAGTACTCCTCCAACTGGACCAGCGAGGCGGCGAGGTGATCGGCCGCGGGCGATCCGCCCGGCTCCCGGTCAGCGGGCCGGTACCGCCAACCGACGCTGCGGATACCTGCGTCATCGGCCAGGACGGTGAGCACGCCGACCGGTGTCTGCAGGCTGCCTCGTACGGTTCTCACTTCGCTGGCTGTAGCGCTCATGATCACCAGTCTGGTCCCCGGGACGGACAATTCCCAAGGGAATCCGTAGCGGGTTTCGGACGTGGCACAGCCACCCCGCGCGGCCGGACCGGATCAGGATGACGCCTCGACCAGGAGTTCGGTGTCGGTGACCTGCAGCTTGCCGTCCCTGATGTCCTCTGCCCAGTGGCAGGCGACCGTGCGACCGGGTTCGATGTGGCGCAGCATGGGAACCTCGTCATGGCACCGCGTCGGCTGCCGGAACGGACAGCGGGTGTGGAACCGGCACCCCGACGGCGGGTTCGCCGGGCTGGGCAGGTCACCGCGGAGCAGGATCCGCTCACGGGCGTCTTCGATGTCGGGATCAGGGATCGGGATGGCCGACATCAGGGCGATCGTGTACGGATGCAGCGGCGCGGCGTACAGGTCGTCGCTGTCCGCCTCCTCGACCAGCCGGCCCAGATACATCACCCCGATCCGGTCACTGATGTGCCGCACCACCGCGAGATCGTGGGCGATCACGATGTAGGTCAGCCCCAACAGATCCTGCAGCTGCTCCAACAGGTTGATCACCTGCGCCTGGACCGAGACGTCCAGTGCACTCACCGGCTCGTCGGCGATCACCAGATCCGGGTTCAGGATCATCGCCCGCGCGATGCCGATCCGTTGCCGCTGGCCGCCGGAGAACTCATGAGGATACTTCGCCAGTGACGATCGCGGCAGACCGACGACCTCCAGCATTCCCGCCGCCTTGGCCAGGTGCGACTTGGGCGAGTCGGCGCCGTACTCGTCACGGTCGGCGTCGGACAGACCGTGCGCACGCAGCGGTTCGAGCAACAGGCTCTGCACGCTCTGCCGCGGATCGAGGCTGGACAGCGGATCCTGGAAGATCATCTGCATCCGCCGGCGCAGCCTGCGCAACTGCTCCGCGGAGTGTCTGCGGACGTCCGTGCCGTCGAAGATCACTGACCCGTTGGTCGGCTCCTCCAACCGAAGGATCGCCCGCCCGAGCGTGGACTTGCCACAGCCGGATTCGCCGACCAGCCCATAGGTGGTTCCCCGGCCGACGGCCAGGTCGACGCCGTCGACGGCCCTGACGTGGCCTATCGTCCGGTCGAAGATCAAACCGCTCTTGATCGGAAAGTGCACTTCGAGGTCGGAGACCTGCAGGATCGGCTCGTCGGCTGGGGTGCTCATCGGTTCTCACTCTTCGGCTCTGACGGTTGGCGATCACGGTGATACGGGGTGGGGTGCACACAACGGAGGAGGTGGCCGGGCTGCTCGGTGCCGACCAGGTCGAGACCGCCGACGATGCAATCGTCCTGGGCGTACCGGCACCGGGGGCGAAGGCACACGCATCGTCCCAACCGACCACGTCGCGCGGCGTGCCGGGGATCGGTCGCAGCGGATCGGTGCGATCCTCGTCCAGCCGCGGAATCGAGCCGAGGAGTCCTTGGGTGTAACGGTGCCGCGGATGGGCGAAGAGGTCCTTCCGGTCCCCTGACTCGACGATCCGTCCGGCATACATCACGTTGACCCGATCACACAGTCCGGCGACAACGCCGAGATCGTGGGTGATCATGATCATCGCGGTCCCGAGTTCGGTGACCAGTTCCTTGAGCAGCTCCAGGACCTGGGCCTGGATCGTCACGTCCAGGGCCGTGGTCGGCTCGTCACAGATCAGTAGTTTCGGCTTGCAGGCCAGTGCGATCGCGATCATCACCCGTTGCCGCATGCCACCGGACAGCTGGTGTGGATACTCGTCGAGCCGGCGGCGCGGGTCGGGGATACCGCATTGTCGAAGAAGGGACTCGGCCTCCTCCCGGGCCGCTGCCCGCGACATGCTCTGGTGGGCAAGCAACACCTCGGTGATCTGCACGCCGATCCGCACCACCGGATTCAGCGAACTCATCGGATCCTGGAAGACCATGCTGAGGTCGCGGCCGCGCAGGCCGGCCAACTGCCCGCCGGAAAGGCTGAGCAGGTCGCGGCCGTCGTAGCGGACAGAGCCGGAGACCCGGACACCGCGTCGGGGCAACAGCCCCATCACGGCCAGCGAGGTCACCGACTTGCCACTGCCTGACTCCCCCACGACCCCGACGATCTCCCCGGCGCGGACTTCGTAGCTGACGCCGTCGACGGCCCTGGTAACCGGACCGTTCTTGCGTTGGAAGGTGACGTGCAGGTCCTCGATCTCCAACAGTGCTCTCTGGTCGGGTCCGATCGGCCCCGCAACACTGGTGGTCACCGCCGTCATGATCATCTCCTCGACTTCGGGTCGAGAGCTTCCCGGAGGGCCTCGCCGAACAGAGTGAAGCCGAGTGCGGTGATCGCAATACAGGCACCGGGCAGCAGGGTGAGCTGCGGATCGCTCTGCAGCCGGTCCTGGGCCTTGACTAGCATCCGTCCCCATTCAGCGACCGCCGGGTCCGGATCACCCAGGCCGAGGTAGGACAGTGCAGCGACTTCGATGATCGCGGTGGCCAGGGTCAGTGTTGCCTGCACGATCACCGGCCCGACCGAATTCGGCAGCACGTGACTCATCACGACGGTACGCCGCCGCAGTCCGAGCGAGAACGACGCAAGCACGTAGTCCTGCCGTCGTTGGGACATCATGGATCCGCGGAGCAGCCGGGCGAACACCGGAACCTGGACTGCGGCGATGGCGATCATGATCGAGATCGGCCGGCGGCCGAGTACCGCCGCAACACTGACGGCCAGCATCAGTCCCGGGATGGACAACATGATGTCGACGACCCGCATGACCGTCGTGTCCACCCAACCGCCGAACGCGCCGGCGAGCGTGCCGAGCGTCATGCCGACGATGAGGCCGATACCGGTCGCCACCACGCCGATGATCAGTGACTGCCGAGCGCCGAAGATCAACTGGGTCAGCTCATCGGACCCGGACGGGTCGAGGCCGAGCGGATGCCCGGCCGACGGCCCCGGAACGTCCTCCGGTGTGATCTGGTTGATCCAGGCGCTGGTGGCCGGATCATAGGGGGCGATCAACGGAGCGAAGACGGCGATGACCACGAAGGCCAGCACGATCACAGCTCCGACGACGGCACTGGGGTTGCGGCGCATCCGGCGGAATGCTCCCCGCCACAGCGAGACGCCGGCTTCCTGGTCCGGCTGGTCCGCCATCAGCGCGGCCAGTTTGGGCGACCTGTTGATCGGGCCCGACTCGAGGTCGCCGGGTTCCACCCCTTCGGTGATGGCGCTCATGATGTTCGGATCCTCGGGTCGATGATGCCGTACAGAAGATCGACGATCAGGTTGACCAACGAATAGACCAGGGCGATGATCAGGATGAAGCCCTGCAGCACTGAGTAGTCGAGCGAGCCGATCGCATTGAACAGATACGACCCGATGCCGTTGAACGCGAACACCGACTCGGTCAGCACCGCCCCGGACAGCAAGGCACCCGTCTGCAGGCCGATGGTTGTGATCACCGGGAGCAACGCGTTCCGCAACACGTGCCGACGGGTGATCAAGGACTTCGCCAGCCCCTTGGCGTTGGCCGTCCTGACGTAATCCTCACCGAGTACGTCGATCACCGAGGCCCGGGTCATCCGGACCACGATCGCCAACGGGATCGACCCGAGGGCGATCGCCGGCAGGATCAGGTGAACAGCCGCGTTCGCGGCCGAATCCCACTCCCTGGTGATCAGCCCGTCGAGAATGTAGAAGTTCGTGATGTGGGTGGCGTCGATGGCCACGTCCTGACGGCCGGACGCCGGAAGGAAGGCGAGGCTGGACAACTTGAAACCGCCGATGTGGCCGGGCAGACCGACCGCGAAAACCACCTTCAGCAGGTAGGCCAGCACGAAAACCGGGATCACGGTGCCCAGCAGGGATCCGCTGACCATGAACAGGTCAAGTGCACCGCCCGCCCGTCGGGCCGCCAGGTAACCCAGGGGGATACCGACGACGACCGCGAAGATCAGCGCTGCGGTCGCCAGCTCGATGGTCGCCGGGAACCGTTCGAAGAACGTCGGCAGCACCGGTTCCCCGGTCACCGCCGACGAGCCGAAGTTGCCCCGAGCCAACTGTCCCACGTACTTGATGAACTGGACCTGGACCGGCTGGTCGAAGCCGTACTGGGCGTTGAGGCGGGCGACGGCTGCCGCCGTGCCCTTCTCACCGAGCAGCGCCTTGGCCGGATCTCCGGGAAGCGCCCGCACCCAGATGAACAGCAGCACCGCCAGCCCGACGAGGACCGGGATCAGCAGCAGGATTCTGCGCACCACGAATCTCAACAAGCGCCTCGGTCCTCCGTCCACCTCACAACAGTCATGCTCGGTCTGCTGGTGCTGATCAGGTTCTCAGCCGACGGGCAAGGTCACTTCTTGATGCTCACCACGTTCCAGACGGCATCCTTGGAGGGACCCGGGATGTATCCCTTGACCTCCGGCGCCAGGGCCAACGACGGCGCCGGGTGCGCGATCGGCACGCCCGGGATGAATTCGGAGATCTCCTTGTTGATCGCTTCATAGGCAGGCACCTGCTGCTCCCGGGTCGGCAGTCCGCGTGCCTTGGTCAGATCTGCGAACAGCTTGGGGTTCTTGAAACCCCACTCCGGGCTGTACTGGGCGAAGAAGACACCGACGAAGTTGTCCGGATCGTTGTAGTCGCCGGTCCAGCCGAGGAGATGGAGGTCGTGCTTGCTCCGGCCGTCCTCGCTGGCCGTCATGTCCAGGTAGTCCGGGCTCCACTTGGCCGAGACCGGAACGATCTTGATGCCGACCGCTTCGAGCTGGGACTTGATCGACAGGTAGGTGTCCTCCGGGCTCGGCATGTACGGCCGGGAGACGCCGGTCGGGTAGGCGAACTTCAGCGTCAGCGGCTTGTTCGCCGAGAATCCGGCCTCCTTCAGCAACTGCTTGGCCTTGGCCGGATCGTAGTCGTAGGTGTTCACGTTGTCGGTGTAGCCGGCGATCGTCGGCGGCATGAACTCCTTGGCGGGGATCGAGCCCTCGGGCAGCGACTGCTTCACCACGGCCTGCTTGTCGATCGCGTAGCTGATCGCCTGCCTGACCTTGAGGTTCTGCAGGTCCTTGTTGTACTGGTTCATGCCCATGTACAGGATGTTGAAGGCCGGTCGGGTGAGGACCTGATAGCCCTTGTCCTTCAACGGTTTGATGTCGGCGGGCCCGACCAGGTCATAGCCCTGGACGCCACCGGATTCGAGCTCCTGGGTGCGCGCCTTCGGATCACTGATGGTGCGCAGAATGATCTTGGACAGATGGGCCTTCTGGCCCCAATAGTCGTCGTTGCGGACCAACGTCACCGACTGACCGCGATCCCAGCTGGAGAATTTGAACGGGCCGGTCCCGGTCGGATGGGCTGTCGCGTACTCGGAGAACCGCGGATCGTTCTCGGTGCCGGCGATGTCGTCGGCGTTGTACTTCTTCATCGCCGTTGGACTCTGCATCGAGAAGGACGGCAGCGTCATCGCCTGGACGAAGGCGGCGAACGGGTGCTGGAGCTTGATGGTCAGCTTGTCGTCGCCGTTGGTGGTGCACGACTTGTAGACCGCATCCTTGGCCAACGGCCCGGTCTTGAAGCCGTGGAAGATGTCGTTGTAGTAGGCCGAGATGTTCTCGTTCTGGTTCAGCCCGGTCCAGTTGAACCATCGGTCGAAGTTGTAGCAGACCGCGGCGGCGTTGAAGTCCGTACCGTCGGTGAACTTGACCCCCTTACGCAACGTGAAGTCGAAGGTCTTGCCGTCCTTCCCGGCGGTCCACGAGGTGGCCAACAACGGCTGGACCTCCGTGGTGCCCGGCTTCAGGCTGACCAGCCCCTCGAAGATCTGTTCCGCGGGACGGAACGTCTCGCCGTCACTGGCGTGGGCGGGATCCAGCATCACCGGATCCGACGACGCCGCGAACACGAACGTGCCACCTGAGTCACTGGTGCTCTCGCTGCCGCGTTGACTCTTCGCGCAGGCCCCGAGACCCGCCGACACGGCCACCATCGCGGCTATCGCGACAGCGCCGCGGATTCGGCGCTGTACGGCGCCGCTGCCCCTTTCGGGACGGGGAAAGATCGGGAATCGCACTGCTGTTCACCTCTTCATCGTGCCGGCATCGCTTTTCCGCTCCCCCGAGTGGCCGCACTCTAGCCGAACGTTTTCCTGCGCGTCATGGTTCTGCCGATGGTGTTGCGCAGCTGAAACACCGATGGGCACAAATCCTTCCGGTCCAGCACGGGCGGGTGGTGAGTCGGCGGCATATCTCCTCCGGCGCGGCCCCGCCGTTCGGGCCGCGCCCGGCTGAACCTCGCGGGCCGAAGCTGCCATGATGATCAGACCCGCCGCACCCGACCGAAGGAGGATGGCTCGCCATGACCCAACCCGTGATCGACCTGGCCGCAGAACTGCCCCCGGCGTCGTCCGTCGAGGGGGTCGCGCTGCCGGACTATGACCGGTCGCGGCTGAAGGCCGGAATCGTCCACTTCGGCGTCGGCGGCTTCCACCGCGCCCATCAGGCGATGTATCTGGATCGCCTGCTGCGGGCCGGCAAGGCAACGGACTGGGGGATCTGCGGCGTCGGTGTCCTGCCCAACGACGCCCGGATGCGGGACGTCCTCAAGGCCCAGAACGGCCTGTACACGTTGGTGGAGAAGGCGCCGGACGGCAGCCAGACGGTGACGGTGATCGGCTCGATCGTCGACTACCTGTTCGCACCCGATGATCCGGACGCGGTGATCGAGAAGATGGCTGACGAATCGATCAAGATCGTCTCGCTGACCATAACCGAAGGCGGTTACAACCTCGATGCGGTCACCGGCGAGTTCGACGCCGGCAACCCGGTGATCCTCGAGGAGGTCAATTCCGACGGTCCGCCCAAGACGGTCTACGGGCTGGTCGTCGCTGCGCTGAAACTGCGGCGCGAACGGGGGCTTCCGCCGTTCACCGTGATGACCTGCGACAACATCCAGGGCAACGGTGAGATCGCCAAGGGTACGTTCAGTTCCTATGCCCGGTTGACCGATCCCGAATTCGCCGACTGGATGATCGGGAACGTCGCCTTCCCCCAATTCGATGGTCGACCGGATCACCCCGGCCACCACGCCGGAGGACATTCTCGCGCTCACCGAGAACCATCAGGTCAAGGACGGCTGGCCGGTGGTCTGCGAGCCGTTCGAGCAGTGGGTCCTGCAAGATCATTTCCCGCTCGGTCGACCGCCCTATGAAGAGGTCGGCGTGCAGGTCGTCGACGACGTCGAGCCGTACGAACTGATGAAGCTGCGGTTGTTGAACGCCGGACACCAGGCGGTGGCGTACTTCGGCTACCTCTCCGGCTACCGGTTGGTGCACGAGGCTGCCCAGGATCCGGCGATCGCGGCGTTCACCCGGGCCTACATGGATCGCGAGGGTACGCCGACCTTGAAGCCCGTGCCCGGAGTTGATCTTGACGAGTACAAGGACACCCTGCTGGAGCGCTTCGCCAATCCGAACGTCCGCGACCAGGTCCAGCGGCTCTGTCTGGAGGCCTCCGACCGCATCCCCAAGTTCGTCCTGCCGGTGGTGCGCCATCAGCTCGCCACCGGCGGTGAGGTCGGACTGGCGGCCGCGATCATCGCCTCACTGGCCCGCTACTGCGAGGGGGTGGACGAGGACGGTCAGCCGATCGAGATCAACGACCGGATCGCCGACACGCTGAAGCAGTACGCCGCCAAGCAGGTCGGACCCGATGCCGACGAGCTCGGCTTCCTGACCAACCGGGAGCTCTTCGGTGACCTGGTCGACGAACCGCGGTTCACCGCGCCCTACCTCGAGGTGCTGCGCTCCCTGCACACGGTGGGCGCCAGGGAGACGGTCAGGAAGCTGACCTGATCGACAAGTTCGTCCTATCGCTCGGCTCTGAGGGCCGCCGCGAGATTGCCAGCGCGCCCGACGACGATCCGCTCCAGACCGAGCCAGCCGGCCAACTGCCGCAGCTCGGCCTTCAGTTCGGCTGCGACGATCTTCGTGTCGGTCCCCGGCTCGGCGTTGACCGTCGGAACCAGCAGGGTCGACCGCTCCCGATCGGCCTTCAGATCGACCCGGGCGACGAACGCATCGCCGAGGAGGAACGGCAGCACATAGTAACCGTCCCGGCGGTCGGTGGCCTTGGTGTAGATGCTGATCCGGTACCGGAAGCCGAAGAGCTTCTCGATCCGGTCCCGGTCCCAGATCAGCGAGTCGAAGGGCGACAACACCGCCCGCGGCTGATCGGAAAGATCGGCGGGCCGGTGCCAGCGATACCTGACGCCGGGGATGCCATCGATCCTGGTGTTGATCAACTCACCGCTGTCGACCAGTTCGGTGATCGCGGGAGCCGCCAGGTCGGACGGAAGCTGGAAGTAGTTGCGGAGTTCCTTGGCGGTCGCCACGCCCAAGGCCCTTGCGGCGCGACGGATCAACTCCCGGCAGGCATCGGTCTCGTTCGGCGCCGGCTGATCAAGGAACTCGGCGGGGATCACCCGCCGGCTGAGGTCGTAGAGCCGGGTGAAGTTGTGCCTGGCCGCCGTGGTCACGCGACCCTGACTGAAGAGCCACTCCAGCCCGATCTTGGCGTCCTGCCAGTTCCACATCCGGCCGGTCGACGGGTCGGGATCCGCTGCGCCCCGTCGGCGGCGTAACTGCGCCGGCGTCGCATCGTCGGCCGCGATCGGACCCTTGTCGGTGACCAGCGCCAGCACCTCCTCGACGAGGCCGGGCCGTTCGACCGCCAGTCTGGTCATGCCGGCGATGACGGCCCACGGCGCGGGGATCCGCCGGTCGAACGTCTTCGACCAGTCCGGCGGGATGGCCCCGGACGGCGACCACTTCGGCCAGCACCAGGATCGCGCCGCGTTCATCCGCCAGCGCAGCAACGGGTACAGGCTCAACGGCATCAGCGAGGCCTGATGTCCCCAGTACTCGAAGAGTTCCCGTGGTCTGCCCCAGGCCATCCGGTCCAGCGACCGGCGGGCGTACGGGCCGAGCCGGGAGAAGAGCGGAAGGTAGTGGGACCGACACAGCACGTTCACGGAATCGAGTTGCAGCACACCGACCCGGTCGAGCACCGCACGAATCTGCCGTGGGCGGACAGACGCCGGCCGGGGTCCACCGAAGCCCTGAGCGGCCAGGACGATGCGCCGCGCCTCGGCAGCTGACAGCGTGTCCACACCGACACGGTACGCAACCGGTCAGGCCAGAACGATCAACGCGTCGCGGTGCACGACCGTGCGGTCGTAGCCCTCCCCCAGCTCGGCGGCGAGTTCGTCGGTGTGCCGACCGAGCAGGTCGGGCATCTCCGACGAGTCGTAATTGGCCAGACCGCGAGCCACCAGCGCCCCGTCCGGACCGACGAGATTGACCGGATCGCCGGCGCTGAAGATGCCGCGGACCTCGGTGACACCGGCCGGCAACAGGGATGCCTTCCGCCACAACACCGCATCGACCGCGCCGGCGTCGAGCACCAGCTCGCCGTGAGCGTCGGTGGCGTGGGCCAGCCACAGCAGGCGGCTGGGTCGCCGCTTGCCGGTGGGGTGGAAATAGGTGCCGACCTGCTTGCCGGACAGCGCCCCGTCGATCGCCGACGCGTGGGTCAACACCACCGGAATCCCTGCCGACGTGGCGATCCGGGCGGCGTTGATCTTGGTCTCCATACCGCCGGTGCCGAGCATCGACGCGCCGGCGCCGCCTACCTCGATGCCGTCGAGATCATCGGTGCTGCGCACCTCGGTCACCCGCCGGGCACCCGGTTTGCTGGGATTGGAGGTGTAGAGCGAATCCACATCGCTGAGCATGACCAGCGCGTCGGCGCGGACAAGGTGTGCCACCAACGCGGCGAGCCGATCGTTGTCGCCGAACCGGATCTCGTGGGTCGCCACGGTGTCGTTCTCGTTCACGATCGGTACGACGCCCAGCTCGAGCAGTCGGTCGAAGGTGTGGGATGCGTTGGTGTACTGGCTCTTTCGGGTGACGTCGTCGACAGTGAGCAGCACTTGACCGACGGTCAGGCCGGCCGCGCCGAACAGCCGGGCGTACTCGTGCACCAGCAGCCCCTGTCCGACCGAGGCTGCCGCCTGCTGGGTGGCCAGATCACGCGGACGGGTGCGTAACGCCAACGGCGCGAGGCCGGCAGCGATCGCGCCGGAGGAGACAAGAACGATCTCCTGGCCGCCGAGCCGTACGGTGGCCAGCACATCGACAAGATCACGAACCCGCTGCGGGTCGAGTCCCCCCGCGGCCGTGCTCAGCGAAGAGGAACCCACCTTGATCACGATGCGCCGCGCACCGACGATCTCGGCGCGCCCTGCCGTCTCGGTCATCGTCGGGGTCGATCAACCTTTCTGATCCTGGTCTGCAACATCGTCCTCATCGATTCGGGTCGGTATGCGGTACGGCTGCAACTCACCCGCCTCGAGAGCGCGGTGATACTCCTCGTCCTTGGCCTTCCGCCGCTGCGCCGCCGGGCGATCATTGATCAACCGCTGGTCCTCGCCACGCCGGCCGAGCATCTCCGCTCCGACGTCGACCTGCGGCGCGAAGTCGAAGATCACCGCGTCGTCGCCGCCGATGGCTACGGTATCGCCGGGCCGGGCGCCCAGTTCCAGCAGGCGTTCCTCGATCCCCACCCGATTGAGCCGATCGGCCAGGTAGCCGATCGCCTCATCGTTGGTGAAGTCGGTCTGCCGGACCCAGCGTTCCGGTTTGTCGCCGCGCACCCGCCACAGGTCGCCCTCCCGGGCGACAGTGAACTCGGGCGCGCCGCCGACCGGTTTGGGGGACAGCACGATCCGCGGCGGCTCGGGCGGCGGTGCCTCCGCGCGGCGACGGGCGACCAGTTCGGCCGCCGAGTAGACCAGCTTCTGCAGCCCTTCTCCGCTCTTGGTGGAGATCTCGAAGACCGGCCAGCCGCGCTGGGTGACGTCGGCCCTGACCAGCTCCGCCAACTCCCGCGCGTCGGGAATGTCGATCTTGTTCAGGGCCACCATCCGCGGCCGGTCGGCCAGTCCGCCGTACGCCTGAAGTTCGGATTCGATCACGTTGAGATCGGTGACCGGGTCGCGGCCGGGCTCATAGGTCGCACAGTCGATGACGTGGATGATCGCGGCGCAGCGTTCGATGTGTCTGAGGAACTCGTGCCCCAGCCCGCGACCCTCGCTGGCCCCCTCGATCAGGCCAGGCACGTCGGCGATCGTGAAGGTCGTCTCGCCGGCGACGACGACACCGAGATTGGGCACCAAGGTGGTGAACGGGTAGTCGGCGATCTTCGGCCGGGCCCGGGAGACGGCGGCGATCAGCGAGGACTTGCCGGCGCTGGGGAAGCCGACCAGCCCGATGTCGGCGACCACCTTGAGTTCCATCCGGATGGTCCGGGCCTCGCCCTCCTCACCCAACAGGGCGAAACCGGGCGCCTTCCGGGCCGAGGAAGCCAGGGCCGCGTTGCCGAGACCTCCGCGGCCGCCCTGGGCGATGACGAACCGGCTTCCGGCTCCGGTGAGGTCCGCGAGGAGGTCGCCCGAGTCGGCGTCGGTGACGACGGTTCCTTCGGGCACGGGCAGCACGATGTCGCCGCCGTTGGAGCCGTTCTGATGGTCGCCCTTACCGGGCTGGCCGTTGCCGGCCAACCGACGCGACGACCGGTGATAGTCCACCAACGTGGTCAGGCCGGGGTCGACCTCGAGGATCACCGATCCGCCGTGGCCGCCGTTGCCGCCGTCGGGTCCGCCGAGAGGCTTGAACTTCTCCCGATGCACCGACGCGCAGCCGTTGCCGCCCTTACCACCGGCCACCATCAGGGTGACGGTGTCGACGAAACTCGGAATGGCCATCGCCCACCGTCCTCTCTGCTAGGTCATAAAACAAGGGTGGCCCCGACGGATCGTCCGGGCCACCCTGGAGAAAGCTTGTCTGATCACTCAGCCGCGGCCGCAGCCTCGGCTGGAACCTTCGCCTCTGCTGCGACGATGTTCACCACGCGGCGTCCACGCTTGGTGCCGAACTGCACCGCGCCGGGAACCAGGGCGAACAGGGTGTCGTCGCCACCGCGGCCGACGCCGTCGCCCGGGTGGAAGTGGGTGCCACGCTGGCGGACGATGATCTCGCCGGCGTTCACCACCTGGCCACCGAACCGCTTGACGCCGAGCCGCTGGGAGTTGGAATCACGACCGTTGCGGGTCGAGGACGCGCCCTTCTTGTGTGCCATATCGCCTACTCCTCAGCCTTCGATCCCGGTGACCTTGACCTGGGTGTACTTCTGACGGTGCCCCTGGCGCTTGCGGTAGCCGGTCTTGTTCTTGAACTTGATGATCCGAATCTTCGGACCCTTGGTGTCGCCGATGACCTCGGCAGTCACCGAAGCAGTGTCGAGCTTGGCCTTGTCGCTGGTGACGTTCTCGCCGTCCACCAGCAGCACCGGCGTCAGGGACACAGTCGCGCCGACCTCGTCGCCACGTCGATCGATCTCGATGACATCGCCGACGGCGACCTTGTGCTGGCGGCCACCACTCCGCACGATCGCGTACACGCCTGACCTACTCTCTTCGCTGTTCTTCGGACTCGGGTGGGCTGTCAGAGGCGGACCGGGGGGCCGGCGCCGGACGCGTCACCGCGGGATTCCGGTGCGCACACGTCAACGCACCGAGGATCTAGAGTACGCGTCCGGGCACCCGAGGGTCAAACTGCACAACGCCGCTTCCCGTCCGCCCACCCGGGATCCGGCTCAGCCTCCGACCAGCGCGGCGATGTCGGAGCGCTCGGTCCGGACCGGCCGCCCCGGGACGAGACGCCCACCGGAGACGAATCCCTCCTCGCGGTCGGACAGACAGCCGACCAGCCGGTCCCGCCAGTCATCGATCTCGGTCTTCCGCGCCGGATCGTCGATCAGGTTGCACAACTCCTGGGGGTCCTGCTCCAGATCGAAGAACTGTTCGACCCCCCGGGCCGACGCCCACAGGTACTTCCGCCGACCGTCGGTGACCCACTGCAGCGACTGGTCGAAATGTACGTGTCCCCCGTGGATCTCGGTGCGCTCACCGACCGGCCGGCCACCCATCACGTACGGCATCAGCCCGACGCCGTCGACCGTCTCCGGTATCCCGACGTCGGCCATCTGCAGCACCGTCGGCATGATGTCGCGCAACTCGGTCACCTGATCGACAACCTGGCCGCGTGGTGCGTCGGAAGCGAACCGCGGCGCCGGCCGGATGATCATCGGCACGTGGGCACTGCCTTCGTAGCCGACCGACTTCCGGTACATGTCGTGGTCGCCCATCATGTCACCGTGATCGGAGACGAAGATGATCGCGGTGTCGTCGATCAACTCATGATCAGCCAAGCCCTCCACCAGCCGGTTGAGTTGCAGATCGATGTGGCTGATCAGACCGTAGTAGCCGGTGACCGTGCGGTGATGGGTCTCCGGGTCCAATCCCCCCATGACCGTCTGGTGGTAGTTGTCCCGGCGGAAGTCCTCGAAGTCGCCGATCCAGTTGCCGCGCGGCGGCTCGATCGGTTGCCGGCCGATGTACTGATCCCACGCCCACTGCGGAGGGTTGAACGGTGCGTGCGGCCGGTGGAACGAGACGTAACAGAAGAACGGGACGGTCGGGTCGCGGCGTTGCAGCCAGTCCAGCGTCTCGTGCACCACCCAGTTGGTCGGATGCAGGTATTCGTCCCGGGTCCATGGGATCGCCACCATCGAATTGCAGCCGACGCCGTCGTCGAAATAGTCGGCATGCGCATCCATGCCCGGCTGGCGACGCAGCCAGGTCAGGTAGTCATCGTTGGCCTCCAGATGCCGGCCACCGTAACGGCGGCCGAAGTGCAGGAAGCCGTCGTGCAGCCGGACGTCGTCGAAACCGCACCGGGAACGTTCGGGAAAGACGTGCATCTTGCCGATGGCCTGCGTCTGATAGCCGTTCTCCCGCAGTACGCCCTGCATGGTCACCGGATGCGCCTGGCCGAACGGGATGCCGTCGCGGTAGCCGGTCCTGCCGTGACGCTCCTGCGACTGGCCGGTGAACAGCGCGACCCGGGCAGGAACGCAGGTCGGCGTCGCGGAGTACGCCCGGGCGAACCGGGTCCCCTGTCCGGCGATCTCGTCCAGGTGCGGTGTCTTGATCACCGGATGGCCGGCGGCGGACAGCAGGTCACCGCGCATCTGATCAACGCAGACCAGCATGATGTTGGGCCGATCGAGTTTCCGCGCCCTGCTTCCGGACTGGCGAGTGTTGGCTGCGTACGGCGGCAAGCCCATGCGTTGTCTCCTCGACCGGGTTTCGGCAATGAGTCCCTGCGGACAACCCTGCCGGGCACGTCGGCACCCGGTCAATGCCCACCCGGACGAGGCGAGACTGTGATGAGGACCCTGACAACGAACCTGATGACCGCGGTCAGGTTCGAAAACCGGAGGACTGTGTAAGGCCTATCAACCTAGGCTTGTTGGTCGATGACCGAGACACTGACCTCCCTGCCGGATGCTGGAGCACCGGTCCCCGTCGCGACGGACGATCCGGCACGTCGGGTGGACTGGCAACGGCTCCGCAGCCCGGCCTCGACAGTCGCCCTGGCCGCGGCCGCTGCGGCCGCAGTGGCCGCCACGCTGGGCAGTGTGGTCGCCGGTGCGTTGGCCGAACACCCCAGCTGGCGGTTGATCGGGCTGCTGGCACTGTGCGTGGTCGGCTCGGCGGTGATCGACAGTGCGGGAAAGGTCATCTGGGTCGGTGTGTCCGACCGCGTCGAGGGCCGGCTCCGCGACGACGTGTTGGCGGCGGCCCTCCGGCAACCACTGGCCGCGCTGAACGAACAGGCCGTCGGCGAGATCCTGGATCGCGTCGACGACGATTCCCACGAGGTGGGCAATCTGCTGCGCTGGCAGCTGTGGATGCTCTTTCGGACGATGTTCGGCACCGTTCCGATGTGGATCGTCGCCGGCGTGACCTGGTGGCCTGCCTTCTTCCTCCTGCCGCTGTTGGCCACCATCACCTGGTTCGCCATCCGCAAACTGCTGACCGAGATCAGCCGACGCAAGGTCATCGAGGAGATGGCCTGGACAGACCACGCCGCCGCCCTCGAGGAAGGCATCGCCGGCCGTGATGATCTCCGGACCAGCCTCGGGCAGGCACACATCCTGGCCCGCGTCGCCCGACTGTCGGCAGCCGTCCACGAGAAGTTCCGGGCCGTCATCGCCGTCGAGGCCCGCATCGGTCGCCGCGCCGGTGTCCTGCTGCACGCGCTGCTCGCCGCGATCGGTGTCGCCGGCGTTGCGCTGACGATCAACGATCACCTCAGCGTCGCCCGGCTGGTCACGCTGTTCCTGGTGACCTCGACCTTCGTCGGGCAGATCTCGATGGTCGCGAACAACCTGCCGGACCTGCAGGCCGGAATGGGTGCGATCACCCGGCTCCGACAGATGCTGGCCGCCGAGCCCGAACCCGAGGGCGGCGCCGTCCTGTCCTCGGATCCTGATCACCCGATCGACCTGGAGATCCGCGCCCTCGACTTCTCCTATGACGAGGGCACCTTCGCCCTGCAGAACATCGACCTGCGCGTACCGCAGGGGCAGACGATCGCGCTCGTCGGTCGTACCGGCTCCGGAAAGTCGACCCTCGCCTCCCTCATCTCGCGGGCGGTTGAGCCTCCGGTCGGCACGGTGTTCCTCGGTGGCGTCGACGTTCGTGATCTCGACCTGCAACAGTTGCGCGCCCGGGTCGGTGTGGTCACCCAGCGCACGGAGATCCTGGCCGGCACGCTGGCCGAGAACGTCGCCCTGTTCGACGACGACCTGCCTGCCCCGGTGATCGAATCCGCGGTCACCGAACTCGGCCTGAACGACTGGGTCAACGGACTGCCGAACGGCCTGGACACCGTGCTCGGGCCGGGCGGAACATCGCTATCGGCAGGCGAGGAACAGCTGGTCGCCTTCGCCCGACTGCTGGTGCGCGACGTCCGGGTGGTGATCCTGGACGAGGCGACGGCGCGGATGGATCCGCTGACCGAGCGGTTGGTGGTCGCCGCCTCGGACCGATTGTTGTCCGGGCGGACCGGTGTGCTGATCGCCCACCGGCTGACCACGATCGCCCGGGCCGGCCTGGTTGCGGTGCTTGATCACGGCCGGGTCGTCCAGCATGGCGTTCGCGTTGAACTGGCAGTTACGCCGGGACCGTTCCGGGACCTGCTGTTGGCCGGCGGCGCGGGCCGCGGGACCTACGACGGCCCGAGTGAGCAACCCGACGACCAGAACCATGATCAACACGATGACCGACATGATTCGCCCCGCGTGCCTGACCCGCCGTCCGCCGAGTCGGTCGGCGGGCGGCGGCGAGTGGGAGAACCGCCCAGCCGTCCCGAGGTCGGCACCGGGCCGAGCCTGGCCAAGGGTGTGTTGCACGCCCTGCTGGTCCGGCCGGAGTGGGGCGTCCTCGGTGCGCTGCTCTTCCTGTTCGCCGACGTGACCGGCGCACAGGGTGCGGTCACCGGTCTCGTCTGGGGCCACATAGTCGAAGCGCTGCAGGACGGCCGGGCGCCGTGGTGGTTGGTGCTCGCGCTCCTGGGAACCCTGATCGCAGCGCCGTTGGCGCTCGCCCAGGCATTCTGGATGTATCCGCGCTGGTGGGTCGAGGTGTTGCTGCGTACCCGGATGGCGGTGCTCTACGGCCAGACCCGCCAGCACCGGCTGGCCCGTACGCCGCCGGGCGAGGTGGTCGCCCGGTCGATGGACGCCGACCGGTTCGCCCGGTACGGCGACCGGTGGGTTGACTTCCTCAACGGCCTGGTCATCGCCGTGGTCACTGCTCTGCTGGGTGGCACCTGGCTGGCCGGTGCGGTGCTGTTGGCGGTGATGGTCTCCTCCGCCCTGGCCTCGACCATCGGTCGGCCGATCGCAGGCCGGTCGGCGGCCGCGGCCTCGGCGGCCCGGGCCCGCTTCGGCCGGACGCTGGTCTCGGTCCTGGACGCCGCACGGACCGTCAAGCTGGCGGCCGCGACCCAGCAGGTGCATGCACATCTGCGCCGGGTCGATGGTGGCCGTGTTGACGCTGCGGTCAGGGAGCACCGGGTACAGGCGCTGCTCGACGGCGTACCGGTGGTGATGGTGCAGATCGGCGCGGTCGCGGCCTGGGCGGCGTACATGGCCGACGTCTGGGGCCTGGCCACCGCGCTCCTGGTCGCCAATGCGGTCAGCGGCTTCAACTGGTTCGGCCGGGTGGCCGGCTCGGTGGTCACCGAGGCGCCGGGCACCCGCGCCTGGCAGGCCGAGACGAGCCGGTTCGCCGGTGGCAGGGACCTGATGGACCTGCCGCCCGGGATCGACCTGGTGAACGGTGTGGCGCCGGAACCGGTGCCTGCGCCGCGCACGCCGCTGGAGCGGCTGGACCTGATCGACTTCACCGCCGTGCACGACGACGGCACGATCGGCGTGTCCGGAATCAATCTGACCGTGCAGGCGGGTGAGTTGGTGCTGCTGGTCGGCCAGGTCGGGTCGGGCAAGTCCAGCATGCTGTCGGCACTGGCTGGTCTGATCGAACACCGCGGCGAGATCCGCTGGAACGGTCGGCTGATCGAGGACCCGCAGTCCTTCCTGCGCCCGGGGCAGGTGGCCCATGTCGCTCAGGTGCCGCGGGTGCTGTCCGGCACGTTCGCCGACAACGTACGGCTCGGACATCCGCGGGCCTTCGACGAGCCGGTGGCCGGTGCCCGGCTGGAGGCCGATATCGCCGATGCAGGCGGCAAGGACGCACTGGTCGGCCACCGGGGCGTCCGCCTCTCCGGCGGCCAGGTGCAGCGGCTCGCGTTGGCCCGGGCTCTGGCAACCGATGCCGAGTTGCTACTGGCCGATGACGTCTCCAGCGCGCTGGACGCGACGACCGAGATCGAGTTGTGGGCCACCCTGCGCGAGCGCCACGCCACCGTGATCGGGGCAACGTCGAAACGCTCCGCGCTGGCTCAGGCAGACAAGGTCGTCGTGCTCGTCGACGGCGAGGTTGCCGCCGTCGGCCCGTGGACCCGCCTCTCCGACACCTGGGGACACCTCGCCGGCTGACCCCCTCCCCGCCGAGGGGTCACATATCCCCTGATTTGTGCGGCGTGTCGTGCGGGTCCGGGGTTCGGAGCGTCGCGAACCCGGCCGGCAGCGGCGTCGATAGGCTGACCGGGTGACCGTGTCCCCGCCGCCGGCCGTGCAGACGTCGCTGCCGCAGGTCACCGCGATCACCTATCTGACGCCGCTGCGCGAGGGCGGCTCGTTGCCGGCGATCGTCGAGGCCGACGACCTCGGGACGTACGTGGTCAAGTTCGTCGGAGCCGGGCAGGGCCCGAAGGCGCTGGTCTCGGAGATCATCGTCGGCGAGTTGGCGCGCGCTCTTGGCATCCGTACGCCGGACCTGGCGTTGGTCGAGGTGGAGAGCGAGTTGGCTCGCGCCGAACCCGATTTCGAGGTCCAGGAGTTGGTGCAGGCCAGCGCCGGCCTCAATCTGGGCGTGGACTACCTGCCCGGCTCGATCGGCTTCGACCGGAGTTTCCGCGTGCCGCAGGACGAGGCCGCCCGGGTGGTCTGGATGGACGCCCTGGTGGCCAACGTCGATCGGAGCGCCCGGAACACCAATCTGCTGATCTGGCACCGGAATCTCTGGGCCATCGATCATGGTGCGTGCCTCCGCTTCCACCATGCCTGGGGGGATCCCGAGCGGTTCGCGCGCTCGCCCTATCGGTACGACGATCATGTGCTGGCCGGGCTGGCCGACGCCCGGTCGGTGCACGAGGAGCTGGCCGGGCTGGTGACCGGACAGCTGCTGGATTCGATCACCGGGCTGGTGCCGGACGGCTGGCTCGCCCCGGACGAGCTCCGGCCCGATCCGGCCGCGCCGACCGGCCCGGACGCCGCGCGTGCGGCCTACCGCGACTACCTGCTGGCCCGGCTCGCCGCGGCGGAGGCGTGGCTGCCGTGACCGGGAAGCAGAAGCTGTATCCGTACAGCTATGCGACGCTGCGGGCGGTCCCACGGGTCGAACGTGGCGAGTTCGTGAACATCGGAGTGATCATTTACTGTCAGGACCTTGACTTCCTCCGTGCCCGCGCCGATGTCGCACCGGAACGGATCCTCGCACTGGATCCGAAAGCGAACATCGAGTTGATCATCCAGGCCGCCGAATCGGTCGTTGCCGCCTGTACCGAGCCGGTCGGGACCAACCGGGAGAACTCCGGCCTGGTCACCCGCTTCGGCATGCTCACCGCACCGCGCAGTACGGTCGTCCAGCCCTCGCCGGTGCACACCGGTCTGACCGCGGATCCGATCGCCACGCTTGATCAGCTCGTCCGCCTGTTGGTCCTCCCGCCAGACTGAACGATTCGGCCCGCCCGCCCACCTCGACTTTCGACCAAAATCACTTCGCCCTCTTGCGCACAAAGAATCCCGGGGTGTATAGCGACTCTGCAGATGCCGGCCCAAGCATGGGCATTCACAGCACCGACTTTGTTCTTCCCGGTGATGAGCCGGCAGTAATTCTGAGTCAGACCGGTGGCCTGAAGACTTCCTCAGCATTTCGGGCATTTAGTCCCTAGCACGCCGGGACGAGGTGCCACTAGCGTCCTGCTCGACGAGGGGACTCGGGAAGGATGGCCATGCAATTTCATGCTCGTAACGAATCGGAATGGGTGTGATGGAGTGGCTCTTCCGACACTGCCTTTTCAACTGGTTCCGGCTTCGCCCGACGGATTTCCGGTCGAGAACAACGAGGGCTATCAGCTGTTGATCGACCAGGCGGTCAGCGGCGGCTCCGGAACGAGCAACTATCTCCAGCACATGCTGAGATTCTCCGCTTTCACCAGCTATCTGAACGCCCACGCCGAAACCGCGTTCTCCACAGAACAACTGCCCAGCGGCGCGATGCAGGCGATCGCCACCGACGGCACCACCACCATGAACGTGGCCGTACAGCTCAACCCCGACCTGTCCGAGACGGACTTGAACGGCGTCCCCGTGCGTGGCATAGCCACGGTCCGCCTCGCCCTGCCCCAGCCGACCCAGCTCGCCAAGATCATCTCGTTCGGGCTGTCGTTGGCCGAGATCCCCGCCGGGATCGTCGTCACCAACACGCTGATCCAGGCATTGTTCAAGCCGCTGCTGCAACAGCTGACCAGCTATGTACAGAGCACGGTCGAACGGTGGCTACAGATCGACGTCGGTGAGGACATCGACGGGCTCGGCGAAGACCTGGCCGACGCGGCGGGCGACGCTGCCGAGGACATCGGTGCCGAGTCGGCAGATCTGGTGGTCGAGGAGGTCGCGGTCGCCGAGGTCGCGATCGACCTCAGTGCAGCCGTCCCGGCGTTCGCCGCGTTGGCGTTGCTCGTCGCCGTGCCGTTACTGATAACAGCGTTGTCCAAGCAGTTCCAGGTGCATCTCGAGATCGACAATCAGACCAATACCGACTTCACCTGGTCGACGCCGTACACCTACAACGGCGCCATGACGGCCCAACCAGCCCAGTCGGTCCTTCCGCAAATGGGCCGTGCTGTGGATGCCTGGGGTGATGAGACCGACGTACCGGTCGTCTATCAAGCGAACTTCTCAACCATGAACAAGAGTGGTTACGAGGGCACCGGGTTTGCTCTGCAGTTGTCACCGCACGGCATGTCCGGCCAGGATCTCGCGGTCCTGATCTCCATTCCCTGGGCCGACGACAACGCTCTGTGGATCGGTGATTTCACTCCCGGAATGGATTGGGAACAGGCCTTTGACAACAATCCCGAAGCCCAGCTGCGGGTAAGTCACGGTAACCAGAAGTTCTACACAACCTTGTCGATCGATGCGCTGTCCGGCAACGACGACATTTACCACTGCGTGCTTCGAATTCAGCCGCTGTAAACCTCGTTCTCAATCGCACCACCTCACCCCCCCCCAATCCTCACCGACCACGCGAAGGGGACTTTCCGTGCCCGAACCCGACTCGTCGAACACTCTTGCCCTCTCCGTCGAACCGATGGATCCGGGCTACCCCGCGATCGTCGACGACGCCTTCACCACGGCGGTGAACAACACCAGAGCCGGGGGTGAGGGAGACCCAGGCGTACTTCGACTCCATGAACCAGACCGCCGACTTCTGGACGCTGCTGGCCGCCGGAACGATCACTCTGGCGCCCGGCGAGGACCCACAGGGCCGGCCGGTGATCATGGCCAGCGACGGGAACATCGACCTTCGGGTCCAGGCCGTGCCAACGACCCAGCAGGGTTCCGACCGGATCGGCGTACTCACGGTCACCACCCGTGAGGTGTCCGGCACGGGTGTCAGCCACCTGATGACAGCCGGCATCGTCGTGAAGAACAACCCGAGCACGCTGGAGATCGACGACACCGTCTTCAATGAACTGCTGCCCGCGCTCTACGAGAGCGCCGGCAACGCACTGGTCGCGCTCGCGGTCAATTTCGCCCAGGACAGCCAGGTCGAGTCGCCCGACGTCGACGCCGAGTCACTGGCATCGAAGGCGCTGTTCTCGGCCAGCCAGAAGGCGATCGGGCTGGCCGCGACGCTCGTCGAGTACGGCCTGGAGTTCACCGCCGTCACCTGGGGACAGATCGTGGGCGAGGCTCTGGGCGTCGGCGCGCTGATGGCCATCCCGGCCATCGTCGAATTCCTCGGCCACACGATGCGCCACTCGGTGGTGGTCGAGAACCTCACATCGACCTCCGTGGCGTGGCAACTCAGCACCATCCACGGCGAGAACACCGTCAACCAGCCGGCCACGCCGATCCCCGGCCAGCACAGCACACCGGATCCGCTGCAGCCGACCACCACCCTCACGCTCTCGTCCCAGCTGCACCTGCTGCACGTCAACACCACTCGGGAGTCGAGCATCGGGTACGTCCTCGGGCTGACCCCACAGGACGGCAGCCCGACGGCTCAGGTGCTGGTCAACGTGCCGTGGGCAGGCGACAACGTGATCTGGGTCGGCCAGTCCGACGACCCGGCCTCGACCATCTGGGACAACCACTACTTCGGTCCCGATACACCGCTGACCACGACCGCAACCGTCGGCAACTACTCCGCCACCGTGACGCTGAACCAGCTGCGGGGCGAGCACGACGGCGCCTACTTCTACTGCTCGTCCATCCTCATCTCCCCCGCGAACTGAACCAAGGAGCACCCATGGGCACGCAATCGTCCGGCAACACCGTGTCGATCTCCCTCACCCCGATCACGTCCGGCAGTACGCCGCCCAACATCGCCGACGACAACTTCAATACCGCGGTCCAGGCGGCCAAGGCAGGAGGTGACGCCACTCAGGCCTACTTCGACGCGACCAACCAGACCGCCGACTACTGGAACTGGCTCACCGACACGGTCGCCGGCGGCGAGGACCCGTGGGCCGACGGCGTCGACCCGGACGGCAACCCGATCCAGATGTCGTCCAACGGCAACCTCGATGTCAGGATGGGCGCCTTCTACCGTGCCCCAGCCGCCGGGGATGGTCACGTCGCGGCAGCGGCCGGCGACCCGCCGCCGGTCGTCGGCCTGGCCAGCATCCAGACCCACAACACCACCAACGCGATCTCCAGCGACATCAGCTTCGGTCTGAGCCTCGCCGGGCTGCCCCCGGGCATCGTGCTCAGCGGGAAACTGTTCCAGGACTTGATCAAGCCCGTCTATGCCAACCTCAAGACCGCAGTCAACAAGCTGGCGACCAAGTTCAAGCAGAGCGCGGAGGTCGAGGATCCGAGCATCGACCCGGAGTCGGAGGCTGAGGAACCGATCAGCGAGGCCGAGGGCGAGGTCGAAGGCATCGAGGGCGAGCTTGCCGAGCAGGGCGCGGAGTACCTGGCCATCGATTACGGGTCGGTGCTCGGCGAGGCCGCCGGTCTCGGTGTCCTCGCAGCGATCCCGCTCATCGTCGGCTTCCTCGGCCACAAGATGGTCAACAGCGTGATGATCCAGAACCTGACCAACACCGATTTCACCTGGTCGATGCTCAGCCAGGAGCACGGGTCGGCCTCGGTGATGCCGGACCCCAAGGAGAACAACCAGATCCCCAAGATGGATTACAACACCGACTCCTGGGGCGACAAGACGACGGTCAAGGTCTGCTACGAGGCGCGGATGCAGTTCATCAATTCCACCGACTATGGCGACATCGGTTGGGTGCTCGGCCTGACTCCCGCGGACGGGAACCCGGAGCTGGCCGTACTGACGAACGTTCCGTGGGCCGGCGACAACATCATCTGGGCCGGTCAGTCCCAGGGATCGGCCGATGACATGTGGGACGAGCACGGCCAGATCCCCGACGGACAGCTGAGCGTCGTCGGCTCTGCCGGGGGTTACAAGGTGACGAACTCGATCACCAAGCTGTCCGGAGAGACCGACGGGGCGTACTTCTACGGGAACCTCATCGTCATCGAACCAGCCTGATCGCCGTACCGACACGCCCCACCGAAACACCCCACCGACACAGGAGCCAAGGATGGGATACGGAGCCTTTTTCAACGTGCAGAACAACAGGAGCCAATCGCTCCGCCTCTTCGTCACCGACGTGCAGTGCATGTACGACAACGGCGACCAAGGGTCCAACCTCTCGCTCTTCAACAACGCGGTGGTGTCCGGCAAGAGCGCGTTGCCCGCAAGTGGGACGCAATACATCGAGGTCAAGGCCAGCGGCGGTTGCTTCTTCCAGACCTCGACCTTCCACCTGAAGGTCACCGACGACGCCAACGGCGCGATCATCGGTGAAGCCGACTTCCTGGAAGACGACAACAACTGGAACCTCGACAAGAACACCAACCCCGACGTGATCAACGTGATGATCAACAACTCGGGGGATCAGGCCCGGATGACCGTCACCGTCGCGGCCAGCTGACCCCCAGGGTCAGCGGCCGGCGGCGGCCAGTTCGCGCTGCTCGTCCTTGGCGACGACGGTCTGCTGGCGCCGGAAGGGGGCCAGCAGGGTCGGAAGGATCTCGCGGCGGTTGACGATCAGGGCGCCGACCGCCAGCACACCGAATACGGCCGACAAGATCAACCGTCCGGTCGTACCGGGGATCACGAACTGGCAGACGAACAGCCCGAGCAGGGTCCAGGCCAGCCACCGCGGGAACCGCAGCTTCAGCAGAACGGCGATCCCGAGCAGGGTCTGGGCCGCGGTGAGGATGAACTCCTCGGTCTGCCGGCCGTCCATCGGCAGCGAGCTGCCACCGCCACCGATCAGGTACGCGATGGGCAGCGATCCGACCAGCATGGTCCACTGGTTGACCTTGGCCGAGATCAGCATGCCGATGGCGCCGGCGGCCTTGCCCTGCACCGCGAAGATCACGGCGACAATCAGCTCGGGCGCCTCGGAGGCCAGCGGAGCCAGCCATTGGACCAGCAGGAACTGGTCGACGCCGAGGATCCGGCCGCTGGCCACCAGCGCATTGGCGAAGGGTTCGGCGCAGAGCAGGATCACCGCTGCTGCGACGGCGAACAGCCCGATGACGGTTGCCCGCCTCCGGGCCGCCGGAAGGTGGCCGATCCGCGCGGCCGGGCCGATCAGATCGGGTTCCTCACCGCCGTCGGAGGTGGCGGCGCGAACCAGGTAGAAGGCGAAGATCGCCAGCAGGCCGAGACCCAGAAGGATGTGGATCTGACCGGTGATCGGAATGACGAAGGACACCAGCGAAGCGATCGCCAGGAAGCCCAGTTCGATCCGGTTCCCGGACTCCAGGACGACTGCCCGAACCGTCCGGCCGGTGCGCTTGGACGTGATCGCCAGCGCGACGATCACCACCAGCGCCCAACCGACGCCGAGCAGCAGACGGTTGGAGCCGGTCATGTTGGCTGCAGCGTAGGCCACATGGGCCGGGTTGCTGCCCGCCGAATAGGCGAAGTAGAGGTCGACGGCGTACTCCGGTAGTACGACGATGACCGCCAGGATCGCGATCGCCAGCCCGCCGGAGATGTCGAATTCGGCGGCTTCTGCCGCCCAGGCCAGCATGAAGGAGGCGGCGACCACGGCACCGCCGAAGATCAGCAGGCTGACAGGTGCCGGAAGTTCCACCCCGAGGAGTCGCAGGACGATGGCCGGTGCGGCGATCAGGCAGCACAGCAGAGCGGGGCGGACAGCTTTGAGCACCCATCCATGATGCCGACATTTTGATACTTACGCAAATGAGGAACTGCCGAAATGAGGGACACGTGTTGTGTCCTGGCAAGGGTCGCGCCCAAGTCGGACACCCAGGTTGGAGAATGGACGCGTGATCCCCGACCCGACCGGCGCACAACTGGACACCGCTGCCCGCACCTTCGCGTTGTTGTCCGCACCGGTGCGCCTGCATCTGGTCGCGCTCGCGTCGGCCGGCGAATACGACGTCGGCACGCTGTCGGAGCGGGTCGGAGTGTCCATTGCGACTGCCAGCCAACATCTGTCCAAGCTGCGGCTGGCCGGGGTGGTGAGCAGCCGCCGGGACGGCCGCCGACAGATCTACACCGTCGACGACCCGCACGTGATCACCATGGTCGAGCAGATCTTCGAGCACATCGCACCCGACGGCACGTTGGCACCCGATCCCCCACTGCCGCTGCGGCAGATGCTGGAGGGGACCCAGGAGCGCCACGCCGCGGGCGATCCGACCGCCTGACCGGCGATCGACCGGCGCGACACGCCGCGCAGATGAGGGATTATCTGACCCCTCGGCGGGTCAGTCGGGGTCGGTGGCGGCCGCGAGCAGTTCGGAGTGGTGGACGATGGTGGTCCGATCCCGGCCGTGGCCCTGGCCGCGGGCCATCTCGGCTGCGTCGATCCGCTGCCAGGCGGGCAGGTCGAGGGGTCTGATGCCGCGGTCGGCCAGCAGCGAGGTCAGTTCGGCGATGTCGTGTCGGGCCATGAGCGCCTCGTCGGAGACGTCGTTGAGCAGGCTGTGCACGGTCTCCACCGCGTCGGACTTGTTCGTCCCGATGACGCCGGTCGGTCCCCGCTTGATCCAGCCGGTGACGTACTCATCGGGTGAGAAGCCGTCCTCCCGGATGACGTGGCCGTCGGCGTGCGGCACCCGGCCGAGGTCCTGGTCGTACGGGATGCCGTCCAGCGCGATGCCGCGATAGCCGACCGATCGCACCACCAGCTGCGCCGTGATCGGTTCCAACGGTCCGGCGGCGACGACCCGGCCGGTGTCGTTCAGCCGGGTGCGTTCGACCTCGACTGCCTCGACCCGGTCGCTGCCGAGGATCCGGACGGGTCGGGTCCAGAAGTGCAGATGGATCCGGCGCGGTGCTCCGGTGATCGGCCGGTCCAGCCAGTCCTGCATGGCGGCGACATTGCGCGCCGCGACCTTGTCCTTGGTGATCCGCGCCTTGCCGGCCTGGTCAAGATCGAAGTCCGCCGGATCGAGCAGCAGGTCGACGTTCTCGATCTTGGCGATCTCCCGGAGTTCCTTCGTGGTGAAGGCGGTGTACGCCGGTCCGCGACGGGCCAGCAGGTGAACATCGGTGATCGACTTCTGCGCCAGCACCGACAACACCTCGTCAGCCATGTCGGTCTCGTCGAGTTCGTCGGCCTCCTTGATCAACACGCGCAACACGTCCAGCGCGACATTCCCGGCGCCGACGACGACGGCCTGCCTGGCCCGGGTGATCAACTCCTCGATCGGGTTGTGCCCGTACCGGTGATCATCGCCGCCCGACGTCTCGGGGTGCACGTCCGGATTGCCGCAGTACCAGGCGACGAGATCCGGTGCGGCGATGCTGCCGGCAAGGTCCTCGCCCTCCACGTCGAGCCGTCGGTCGCTGGCCGCGCCATAGGCATAGATCACCGCGTCGGTGACCGACCGCAGCTCCTCGACGGTGATGTCGCGTCCGATCGCGACATTGCCGAAGAAACTGACGTCATCGCGTTCCAGGGTGCGTTCCAGGGTGTTGCGGATCGACCGGATGCTCGGATGGTCCGGGGCGACGCCGTAGCGCACCAGTCCGAACGGCACCGGCAGCTTGTCGATCACCGCCACCTGGACGGGGATCTCCGACTGCGCAGTCAGCGCTTCGGCGGCGTAGATACCCGACGGACCGGCTCCGACAATGGCGACGACCAGCGGCTTCATGTCACCCAACGGTAGCGATAAGAACGTCCTTGTCGATCGCGGTACCGGCCGCTGAGGCGGGTCGGGGCGCAATCGCAAGGACGTTCTTGTCGGTCAGCTCGCGGCAGGAACCTCGGCGGGAGTGTTCTTGCGCCCCTTGCCTCCGCGCCGCCGGCCGGATCGGCCATGGTCCTCGCGGGCACCGCCGTCGGCCATCTTCGCGTCGGCGACCGGCATGTCGTGCAGTTCGACACCGCGTCCATGACAGTGCGGGCACTCGGTACTGAACGCCTCGAGCAGGCCGGTGCCGATCCGCTTCCGGGTCATCTGCACCAGGCCGAGGCTGGTCACCTCGGCAACCTGGTGCCGGGTCCGGTCACGGCCGAGGCATTCGACCAGTCGGCGCAGCAGCAGTTCGCGGTTGCTGGGCAGAACCATGTCGATGAAGTCGATCACGATGATGCCGCCGATGTCGCGGAGCCGCAGTTGTCGGACGATCTCCTCGGCAGCCTCGAGATTGTTGGAGGTGATGGTCGCCTCGAGATTGCCGCCCGAACCGGTGAACTTGCCGGTGTTCACGTCGATCACCGTCATCGCCTCGGTCCGGTCGATGATCAGCGAGCCGCCGGACGGCAGGAACACCTTCCGCTCCAGGCCCTTGGCGATCTGCTCGTCCAGCCGGTAGCTGCCGAAGAGATCGCCGTCCTTGTCGGCGTCCCAGCGCTTCATCCTGTCGGCCAGGTGCGGGGCGACGTGCTGCATGTACGCCTCGAGCGCGTCGTAGGTGTCGTTCGCCGATCCGTTGCCCTGGATGATCAGCTCGGAGAAGTCCTCGGTGAACAGGTCCCGGACGATCCGCAGCGTCAGGTCGGGTTCGGCGTAGAGCAGTTGCGGCGCGTTACCCGCCTTGACCTTGCGTTCGATGTCCTCCCACTGCGCCTTGAGCCGGTTGACGTCGCGGGTCAACTCGTCCTCCGACGCGCCCTCGGCGGCGGTGCGGACGATCACGCTGGCCGTCTCACCGACGGCGGCGTCGAGGATCTCCTTGAGCCGCTTGCGCTCGGTCTCCGGGAGTTTGCGGGAGATTCCGGACAGATGGCCGCTGGGTGCGTAGACCACGTACCTTCCGGGGATGGACACGTGATTGGTCAGTCGGGCGCCCTTGGCACCCACCGGATCCTTGGTCACCTGGACCAGGACGGTCTGCCCGGACTTGAGGACGTTCTCAACCTTGCGATCGTGGCCTTCGGCGCCGAAGGAGTCCCAATCGACCTCGCCGGCGTAGAGCACGGCGTTCCGGCCCCGGCCGATGTCGATGAAGGCCGCCTCCATCGAGGGCAGAACATTCTGCACCCGACCGAGATAGACGTTGCCGATCAGGGAATTGGCGCTCTCCCGGTCGACATAGTGCTCGACCAGGATGCCGTCCTCGAGTACGGCGATCTGGGCAAGATCGTCACGCTGCCGGATGATCATCTTCCGGTTGACCGACTCACGGCGGGCCAGGAACTCGGCCTCGCTGATGATCGGCGCGCGGCGGCGGCCGGCCTCGCGACCCTCCCGACGGCGCTGGCGCTTGGCTTCCATCCGCGTCGATCCGTCGATGCCGGTGACCTCGTCGGACGCCTTGCGCGGCTCGCGAACGCGGACCACCACGTCGCTCGGGTCGTCCGGCGCCCCGGCCGTGTCCTCACCCTTGCGGCGCCGACGGCGACGGCGACGGCGACGCTTGCCGTCTCCGCTCTCACCGTCGGTGTCGTCATCCGAACCCGCCTCGTCTGCAGACTCGTCGTGCTCTGCGTCCGGCTCCTCGTCGCCGGCTTCCGCAGCCACCTTGGAAGGCCGGTCGGAGTCCTCGGCGGCGTCGGTCTCCTCGGACCCGGCTTCGTCCGGCCCGGTTTCCTCCGACGACTCGTCGCCGGTCGCGTCGGAGCCGTCCGCGCCCCGACCGCGACGGCGACGGCGACCTCCACGGCGACGGCGACGCCGCCTGTTGCCGCCTTCGTCGTGGTCCTCGGACTCGTCGGTGTCGTCGCTGTCCGTGTCGGTTCCCTCAGCAGCTTCGCCAGCCGTTCCGCCAGCCGTTTCAGCGGCCGTTTCGGCGGCTGTTTCCTCAGCCGTTCCAGCGCTGTCGGCGGCGATCTCCTCGCCGGTTCCCTCGGCTTCGGCTTCGGCATCAACTTGGGCAACGGCTTCGGCGGCGGGTTCCGGGGTTGTCGTCACGGGTTCGGCGGCTGCGGTCTGCTCGACCTGCGCACCGTCTGCTGCTCCGTCGGACGGGACAGCCTGTTCCCGTTCGGCCAGGGTCGCGTTCATCGCCGACGCGATGGCGTCCTCGATCGAAAGGTCGGGTGTCGGTTCGGCGTCGGGCTGCGTGGTCGTTCCGGCCGCGACCGTCTCCTGGGCCTCTGCCGGCTCGGTCGGTTCGGTCAGTTCGACTGCAGGGGCGGCGGCCTTCTTGGCCGGCGCCTTGCGGGTCCGCTTGGTCGTGGTCTTCTTGGCCGGCGCCTTGCGTGTCGTGGTCTTCTTGGCCGGGCCGGCCTCCGACTCACCGGCTGCGGCCTCGGTCGACTCGGCGGTCGCCTCGACAGTGCTGGTTTCCGGCGCCTCGGCGGTGGGCGCGGAAGATTCGCCAGTCGACTCCGGAGACTGGGCGGTCTTCTTGGCCGCGGTCTTGCGAGCGGTGGTCTTCTTGGCCGCCGTCTTAGCCGTCTTCTTGGCGGCGGTCTTCTTGGCTGCCGTCTTGCGGGCGGTCGTCCGAGTCGCGGAGGCGCCCTCGGCGGGCTCGTACCGGGTCTCCGGCAGGCTCGGCCCCGGCTGGCTGGGCTCCTGCGGCGTGGAATCCGCCTGGCTGGATGGCGCCGGTAACTCCGGCTGGGCAGCTGCGGCGGGTGATGGCGGGCCGGCCGGTCGGCTGGCCGCGCGGCGACGAGGCCGCTTGGGCGCCTCGGCGGGCAGTGCGTCCCCGTTACTAGTGTTGACGTCGTTGCTGCTGTTCACGACGTTGCTTGGGTTGACGTTGTTGTCGGGCTCTGAATCGAGCATCCAGACTCCTTCTCGGCGCGAGACAAGCGCACCGATGTTCGTACGCGTCCGGCCTGGCCGGGCGCAAAGCTTTCCGGTGCAGCGACAACCGTCGCGGGCCAGCCGCGGTCGAGCAACGCAACCTCGCGTATCCGCTCGTCGCGGCCGTGGCCGTACGTGTCCCGGTGACGAGCTGTCACCTCGCTCGGGACGTCACTGCAGATCGACCTCTGACACCTGTTCCTCTGGGCCAACCCCGTACCGGCGGCCTGCGACCAGAAGTCTTGGCGTCTTCGTCTGAGACCGAGTATCCCACACCGAACCAGTACCGACCCAACCGACCGTCCGCGACGTGCTGGGCCGGGGACCGGTCAGAACGGTTCGACGAACCCGCCGGAATCGTCCAGTTGCCCCTGCTTGACCCGCGTGATCAGCGGGTCGGCAGGCGCGAATCCCGGGGTGCTCCGGCTCATTGCGGACAGCAGGTCGTCAGGGCGTACCAACGGCGTCAGGTGCCGGGTGGTGACCTCGATGCGGGTGCCGGAGGCGGTCATCCGGACGACCGACTCCCGCGCATCGAAGCTGCGCAGGCCGTTCTTGGTCATCCGCTCGGTGATCGCCTCGTCCACGGCCAGGAACTCCTCGACCGCCCGAGCGACCACAGCGGGGTCGCTGTCGGTGAGGTCGATCTGCCATCGGGAGGCCGTCAGCTGGTCGGCCAGTGATCCCGGGTCGGCCTCGACGACGGCCAGCACGTCCAGGCCGGCGGGCAGCGCACGGTCGAGTTCTTCGGCGACCAGGTCGGGCACGCACACATCGGCCAGGGCGATCTCCAGGTACTCCGCCTCGCTCGCCGCCCCGGTCGGCGAAGCCGTGGCGTAGGAGATCCGTGGATGCGGCGAGAAGCCCGATGAGTACGCCATCGGAATCCCCGCCCGGCGTAGGGCACGTTCGAACGCCCGGCCGAAGTCGCGGTGGCTGGTGAACCGCAACCGGCCACGCTTGGCGTACCGGATGCGCAGCCGCTGCACCGGTGGTGCCTGCTGCTCGGGTTGTCGACGTGCCACGGCGAGCACATTAGATCAGCCGCGATCCCGTGCGACAGCGAGTGCGCCGGTGCGACGACGTCCCCCGCCCCGTTCTCCCCCGGCTACGCAAGGTCAAAGTTTGAGCCTCGGGTTGTTCTCGCCGGCGTGTCGGAGCCGCACGGTCAAACTTTGACCTTCGGTGTTTGGGGCGGCGGGTTTGGGCGGCGGGGTTGGGCGGCGGGGACGGGCGGGGACGGGCGGGGGCGACGCGCAAGTCAGTCGTAGAGCTTCTTGGCGTACTCGGCCTCGGAGTAGTAGCGCTCGATGTCGGCGAGGTCCTCGTCCTGGCGTTCCATGGCCTTGGCGATGCGGGCCCGGCTCGGAACCGCCTCCGGATTCCAGGTCTGTGGTTTCCACAGCCCCGATCGCAGGAAGGCCTTCGCGCAATGGTGATAGATGGTGTCGATCTGCACGAGGATCGCCAGCTGCGGTCGATGACCCTTGACGACCATCTCGTCGAAGAACGGTGCATCCGCGACCAGCCGCGCGCGGCCGTTGATCCGCAGCGTGTCACCACGCCCGGGTATCAGGAACAGCAGGCCGACGTGGGGGTTGGTCAGGATGTTGCGATAGCCGTCGGCGCGCTTGTTGCCCGGACGCTCACCGATCGCGATGGTGCGGTCGTCGATCACGTGGGCCAACTGGCCGGCGGGATCACCCTTGGGCGAGGCGTCGCAGTTGCCTTCGGCATCGCTGGTCGAGATCACGCAGAACGGTGCTGCTGCCAGCCATTCCACGTCGAGTTCGTGGAGCCGGTCGCGTTCCTTGTCGCGGACCCGCGGCAGCGGCGTGCCGATCAGGTCCTCCAGCGCTTCGACGGAGGTGATCTCGGTGTAACCGGTCTCGGCGAAACCGGTCTCGGCGAATGTGGTCACCATCACACCGTACGGTGCGATCCCTCGGCCTGTCGCGGACCATTTCCCAACTGGTCTGGCCCCTAACGCCGGCTCAGGCCGTGACCTTGTGTTTCACCTCGGCGATCGGCAGCAGCTTGCGCCCGGTGG
Organism: Microlunatus sp. Gsoil 973; assembly: GCF_009707365.1. Taxonomy (GTDB): domain Bacteria; phylum Actinomycetota; class Actinomycetes; order Propionibacteriales; family Propionibacteriaceae; genus Microlunatus. Next base: position 260,390 of record NZ_CP046122.1, on the reverse strand, counting down.
GGCCGATCTGGATCGCAGTGTCCAGTTGCGGGCAGACGCCGCAGTCGAAACACGGCGTCCAGCGGCAGTCGTCCAACTCCACCTCGTCCAGCGCGTCCTGGTAGTCCTCCCAGAGCCAGTCCCGGTCCAGTCCGGAATCCAGGTGGTCCCAGGGCAGCACCTCGGCGTAGTCCCGTTCCCTGGTGGTGTACCAGTCGAGATCGACACCGGTGCCCGCCAGGGCCCGCTCGGAGGCGGCCACCCAGCGGTCGTAGGAGAAGTGCTCGTGCCAACCGTCGAACCGGCCGCCGTCCCGCCACACCTCCTCGATGATCTTGCCGACCCGGCGGTCACCACGGCTCAACAGGCCTTCGATGACCCCCGGCTTGCCGTCGTGGTAGCGGGAAGCCGATCGCCTTGCCGTACTGCCGATCCGAGCGCACCGCCTCGCGCAGCTTGGCCAGCCGGTCGTCGATGGTTCCATGATCGGTCTGGCCGACCCACTGGAACGGCGTGTGCGGCTTGGGCACGAACCCGCCGATGCTGACCGTGCACCGGATGTCCCGCCGGCCGCTGACCGTGCGACCGGTTTCGATCACCCGCTTGGCAAGATCGGCGATGGCCAGCACATCCTCGTCGGTCTCGGTCGGCAGCCCGCACATGAAGTACAGCTTCACCTGTCGCCAGCCGTTGCCGTACGCGGTCGCGACGGTGTTGATCAGGTCGTCCTCGCTGACCATCTTGTTGATCACCTTGCGCATCCGCTCCGAGCCGCCCTCCGGTGCGAAGGTCAGCCCCGACCGGCGGCCGTTGCGGGACAACTCGTTGGCAAGATCGATGTTGAACGCGTCCACCCGGGTGCTGGGCAGCGACAACGAGACATTGCTGCCCTCGTAGCGATCCGCGAGTTGTTTGGTGATGTCCCCGATCTCGGAGTGATCGGCACTGGACAGGCTGAGCAGTCCGACCTCCTCCAGGCCGGTCTGCTCGATGCCGTTCTGCACCATCGCACCGATCGTCTCGATGTTCCGTTCCCGGACCGGGCGGGTGATCATGCCGGCCTGGCAGAAGCGGCAGCCGCGGGTGCAACCGCGGAAGATCTCCACTGAGAACCGCTCGTGCACGGTCTCGGCCAACGGCACCAGCGGCTTCTTCGGGTACGGCCAGGCGTCCAGATCCATCACCGTGTGTTTGGCGACGGTGAACGGGACGCCGGCACGGTTCGGAGCCACGCGGCGGATCCTGCCGTCCGGCAGGTAGTCGACGTCGTAGAACCTGGGCACGTAGACGCCGCCGGTCTCCGCCAGCCGCAGCAACAGACCGTCGCGGCCACCGGGCCGGTCCTCGTCCTTCCACTCCCGGATCACGTCGCTGATCTTCAGCACGATCTCCTCGCCGTCGCCGAGGACGGCGGCGTCGACGAAATCGGCGATCGGCTCCGGGTTGAAGGCCGCATGCCCTCCGGCCAGCACGATCGGGTCGTCCTCGCCCCGATCGACGGCGTGCACCGGCATCCCGGCAAGATCAATGGCATTGAGCAGGTTGGTGTAACCAAGTTCGGTGGAGAAGCTCACCCCCAGGACGTCGAACGCACCGATCGGCCGGTGCGAATCGACGCTGAACTGCGGCAGGCCGTGCTCGCGCATCAGCGCCTCGAGGTCGGGCCAGACGGCGTAGGTCCGTTCCGCCAGGATCCAGTCCTGCTCGTTGAGCACCTCGTACAGGATCTGGACACCCTGGTTGGGCAGGCCGACCTCGTACGCATCGGGATACATCAGGCACCACCGGACGCGGGTGGCGGCCCAGTCCTTGGCGACGCTGTTCAGCTCCCCGCCGACGTACTGGATCGGCTTCCCGACGCGCGCCAGCAGCGGTTCGAGCGCGCCGAAGACGGGCTCCGGACTCAGATCGAGGCTCATAACACCGTTCAGCGTAACTATTCGCCCGCCGACCGTCGATTCCCCGACCGCTCAGGTGTGTGCAGGTCGGACCAGGCCCGTCCGGTAGGCAAGTACGACAAGAGCGACCCGGTCACGCAACCCTGTCTTGGCCAGGATCCGGCCGACGTGGGTCTTCACGGTCGCCTCGCTGACGAAGAACTTCGCCGCGATCTCGGAGTTGCTCAGACCGTTGGCGATCTCCAGCATCACCTCACGCTCCCGTTCGGTCAGCCCGGCGAGCACCGGCGACTCGCCCTCGACCGGGTCGGGCACCTCGTCGACGAACCGTTCGATGAGCCGCTTGGTCGTGCTCGGCGCGATCACCGAATCACCGGCGTGCACCGTGCGGATCGACTCCAGCAGCCGGTCCGGCGGGGTGTCCTTCAACAGGAAGCCTGCGGCGCCGGCGCGCAACGCGGCGAACGCGTGTTCGTCGAGATCGAAGGTGGTGAGCACGATCACTCGCGGCTTCTCCGGCGACCGATCGGTGATGATCTTGGTCGCGGCAACACCGTCGAGTTTCGGCATCCGGACGTCCATGATCACCACATCGGCCTCGATCGAGGTCAGCTGCTCGACCGCTTCGGCACCGTTGCCGGCCTGCCCGACGATCTCCATGTCGGGTTGCGATCCGATCACCATCGCGAAACCGGCGCGCACCAGCTCTTGATCATCAACCAGATAGATCCTGATCGTCACGTCGTCCTCCGTCCCCCTCGTTAGTATGCGGCAACCAGGCGTGCACCAGGAAGCCTTCGCCGGTCGGCTCGGCGGTCAGTCGCCCCCTGACGGCCGCCACCCTCTCCTGCATCCCGTGCAGGCCGTGACCGGGCTCGGGCCCGGTCTGCAGCCTCTTGCTGCGTGGCGCCAGGTCGTTGATCACCCGGAGATCGACACCATCGCTCCGGCGATCCAGCTCGATCGTGACGTGGTCGCCGCCGTGTTTGCGCGCGTTGGTCAAGGATTCCTGCACCAGCCTATAGACCGTCAGTCCGATCATCTGTGGAAGCGGCTGTTCGATCCCGGTCTGACGCAGGGTGATCCGCAAACCGGTCCGTCCCGCCTCGTCGATCAACCGGGGCAGGTCGGCGAGCCCGGGCTGTGGGGTCGCCGGCTGGTCACCGGAGCCGTCGTCGGTCCGCAGCAGGCCGAGCAGCCCGCGCATCTGGGTCAGGGAGTCACGTCCGGTCCCGGAGATCCTTTCCAGGGCGGCTTTCGCCTCAGCCGGGTCCTGGTCGATCACGTACGCGCCGCCGTCGGCCTGGGCGATCATCACCGACAGCGCGTGGGCGATCACGTCGTGCATCTCGCGGGCGATCCTGGCCCGTTCCGCCGACGCCGCCAGCTTGGCCTGTTGTTCACGTTCCCGTTCCAGTTGCGCGGCCCGGTCGACCAGCGCGTCACGCAGCAGCCGGGAGGACCGCAAGCCCTCACCCGACGCCCAGGCGATGAACGCCAGGATCGTCATTCCGGCCGTTGTCGAGACCCGAGTGAAGACCCCCGGGTCGTGGACCAGGTGCTCGTCGATGAAGTTCCACCAGTCGTTGAGCGCGCCGGACAGCGTCGGTATGGCGATCAGCGCTGCGGCGACCAGCCCGGTCCGACGATTGGTGTAACCGACCACCGAGTAGAGCGCGAAGAGCAGCCCGGCGTCGTGCATCCCGATCGGCCTCAACCACCAGGACTGCGCCGTCGCGAAGACCAGGATCATCACGAAGGAGGTACGCGGGAGCCGGCGTCGGATCATCAGTGGCAGGGTCACCAGGCCGACGAAAACGCCGTCGATGAGTTGGGCCTGGGGCATGAAGAGCGGCAGGAAGGCCGATCCGCAGGCGAAGAACAGGGCGGCGACGACGCAGTCGAAGATGAGGCTGCTGGTGGGCATGTGGCGGCCGACCCCGGTGCCCTCGTTGGCCCAGAGCAGCGTCCGCCACCGGCCACCCTGCCTCATCGGCCCGGAGTTGCCCTGGTCCGAAGCAATCCTGGCGGGTCTACCGACATCCGCAACCACGCGCGCCATCATCCCACCTCCCGGCCCCAGTCGCCGCCCGAGTTGCGGCATCGGACCGGAGGTCGCCGAATGGGGGCCGGGTGTCAGTCGGCCAGGTCAGGGAACCAGAGCTTGATCTCGCGGGCCGCGGACTCCGGCGAGTCCGAACCGTGCACCAGGTTCTCCCGGTTGGACAACGAGTAGTCGCCGCGGATCGTGCCGGGAGCGGCCTTCCGCCCGTCAGTAGCCCCGTTGAGGGCACGGACCACCTCGATGGCCTGGTCACCCTCGACGATCATCGCGACGGACGGACCGCTGGTCACGAAGTCGCGGAGCGGCGGGTAGAAGTCCTTGTCGACGTGTTCGGCGTAGTGCTGATCGGCGAGCTCGCCGTCGACCTGCCGCAACTGGAGTGCAACGATCCTCAGGCCCTTCGCCTCGAACCGGGAGATGACGGCTCCGAGCAGCCCACGGCGTACGGCGTCGGGCTTCAGCAGGACGAAGGATCGCTGGGTGGCACCGGATGCACTCATGGCAGTGACCTTATTACGCCGCGCCGTGGCGAAAGTAATTGATCAACCAAGGTCAGGCGTTCACGCTAATCTCACCTGGATGTTGCCATCCGCATGATCAGTGACGCCACAGTGCGAGGGCCTCGGTCAGCGACGACCCGGCCGTCCGGATCAGCGGCGTGGTCAACGTCCAAAGGGCCGACGCGGTGCGTCCGCCGACATAGTCGTTCGTTGTTTCTTTCCCCACTTGGAGGCAAGCATGGACCGCCGAAGGTTCATCGGATTCGGAGCCGCAGCAGCCGGCGCAGCAGCCCTCTCCGCGTGTCAGGGCAACGGTCCGGGAGCGGCCACCGGCAACCAGGGCGGCGGCACCGAGGGCGGCGGCGCAAACACGCTCGTCGTCTACTGCGGCGCCGACACCAACATCCAGGACCTGTGGACCAAAACGCTGATTCCCGGGTTCAAGAAGGCCACCGGCATCGGCGTCAAGTTCCAGTTCGATCTGCACGGGCAGAACTCCGATCAGGTGCTCAACCGGATCGCCGCCGCAACACAGCAGAAGAAGGACCCCGGCATCGACTTCGTCGAGTCGATGGGACAGCAGGCCGGCGCCGCCAACCTGTTGGGCGACCCGACAGGCAAGGTCGCCAATCTCTCCGAGATCCCCTCCGACGTGCTGGACACGGTGTCGAAGAACGCGATCCCGTATCGCGGCTCCTCAGTGCTGCTGGCCTACCTGCCGTCGAAGGTGCCCGATCCGCCGAAGTCGCTGGACGACCTGCTGGCCTGGATCAAGGCCCACCCCGGACAGTTCGCGTACAACTCGCCCGACACCGGCGGCGCCGGCGACTCCTTCGTCCAGACGGTGCTGACCAAGTACCTCTCGCCCGACACACTGAAGAAGATGCAGACCGGCTATCACAAGGATCTGGAAGGCCAGTGGGACAAGGGCTTCCAGACCCTGGCCGGGCTCAACAAGTCGATGTATCAGAAGGGCGTCTATCCCAACGGCAACAACGGCACCCTTGAGTTGTTGCTGCAGAAGCAGATCTCGATGTGCCCGGCGTGGTCCGACCAGTTCATCAGCGGACGCGAGTCCGGTGTCGTCCCCGAAGAGGCGAAGGCGTTGCAGATCACCGACCCCAGCTTCACGGGCGGCGCGACCCAATGCGGTGTGCTGTCGGCCTCGAAGAAGCAGGACCTCGGATTCAAGCTGGCCAACTGGCTGCTGGACCCCGAACAGCAGGCCGCCATCGCAACAGCGATCGCAGGCTTCCCGGCCATCCCGATGGCGAAGCTGCCGTCCAAGGTCCAATCGGAGTTCGCCGACGCCGACCCGGGCAACCTGCGGCCGGGTTTCAACTCCGACATGGATTCGGACATGAAGAGCCTCTGGCAGCAGAAGGTTCCCGGACACTGATGTCCGACACCAGTACCCGGATCGAATCGCCGACCGGAACGCCCACCGGATCCACAACGGGTCCCCGGGTCGGATCACGGGCCGCATCGCGGATCGATTCCCGGTCCGAGTCGCGCCGGCGGATCGGCGGGCTGCTGATGGCCAGCCCGCCGATCATCGTCGTCGCCGTCTTCGTCGGTTTCCCGATCCTGGTGGCCATGGCCTACAGCTTCGGCCACATCGGCGGGCTGAACCGGACCATCGCGACCATCGCCCGCGGCCAGCACACGGTTGGTTCCTGGCACAGCCTGACGTTCGGCGCCTATCGCGACGTCTTCACCGACGAACGGTTCCGTCACGACCTCGGCGTGACAGTGATCGTCACCCTGGTCTCCACCCTCGCGGTGACCGTACTGGCCTGGGTGATCGCCATCTATCTCCGCACGACACCGGAGGGCGCCCGCTTCCGGTCCGGGGTCGCGAAGTTGATCTCCGGGCTGGCCGTTGTACCGATGTTCATTCCGGTGGTGATCGCGTCGTGGGCGATGCTCACCTTCTATGCCGCCGACGGTTTCGTCCGGTCGTTCTGTGCCGAGTTGGGATTCCAGGGTCCGACCTGGGGCTACACGATGGTCTGCGTCGGTATCGGCCTGGTCTGGACTCATCTGCCGTTCGCCACGCTGATGATCGCCTCGGGAGTGCAGAGCGTTCCGGACTCGTTGATCGAGGCGGCCCGGGACTCCGGTGCCGGGTTGCTGACCATCGTTCGTACGGTGATCGCGCCGTTGACCCTGGTGCCGACCGTCATCGCCCTGACGTTCACGGCCATCGGCACCCTGGGCGCCTTCACGGTCCCCCTACTTCACCGGGCCGAACGCGCCGAGCATGCTCGGTGTGGACATGGTGTCCTACTTCCGCTCCTTCAACCGGCCACAACAGTCGGTTGTGATGGCGGTCGTCGTGTTCGCGGTCGCCGCCGTCTTCGGGGCCTTCTACGTGTGGGCGAACTTCCGCTCCGCCAAGGATTCGGGGAGGGTCTGATGCAGCGATCCACGGGCGGGTTGGTTGCCGGCGTGGCCCGTCAGGTGCTGATGGTGATCTTCATCGTCGCCCTGCTGACCTTCATCGTCGGCCCCCTGGTGTGGCTGGCGATCAGGGCCTTCGCGACGAGCTGGACCTATCCGAAACTGCTCCCGGACGGTTGGACGCTGCAGTGGTTCGGGAAGGTGCTCGACGATCCCCAACTGTTCTCCTCGATCCGGCTCAGCATCGCCTTCGCGATCACCACCTTGATCGTGTCCAGTGTGATCTGTCTGCCCGCCGCGTACGCCTTCTCACGGTTCGAGTTCCCCGGCCGGCGGGTCTTCCTGATCGGGTTGTTCGCTACCAACGCCTTCCCCAAGACCGGCCTGTACGTCGCTCTGGCGGCGCTGTTCTACGCGTTCAACCTGATGAGCACGTTCGGCGGCGTCGTCCTGGTCCATCTGCTCGGCACGATCGTGTTCATGACGTGGATCCCGGCCGCGGCGTTCGCGTCGGTGCCCAGGAGTCTGGAGGAGGCGGCCCGCGATGCAGGCGCCGGACGGTTCCGGGTGTTCTTCTCCATCACCCTTCCGATGGCGCTGCCCGGCATCCTGGTTGCGTTGATCATGAGCTTCCTGGCGTCCTTCGACGAGGCGCAGGGCACGTATCTGGTCGGAGCACCGACCTTCTACACCATGCCGACCGAGATGTATTCCCTGGTGCTCAACTATCCGCGGCAGGTGGCGGCTGTGTTCTCGATCCTGTTGTCGATACCGTCGGTTGTGTTGTTGATGTTGGTCCGCAAGCACGTGATGGGCGGACAGTTGGCAGAAGGGTTCCAGATCCGGTGAATGACAACGAGCAGCCGTCCGGCCTGACGCTGACCGGCGTCGGCAAGATCCTCGGCGGCCGGACGATCGTCGACGACCTCGATCTTTGGGTCGGCAAGGGCGAGTTGGTCTGCCTGTTGGGTCCGTCGGGATGTGGCAAGACGACAACGCTGCGGATGATCGCGGGTTTCCTGACGCCGGATGTCGGAACGATCACCATCGACGGCGCCGACGTCACCGGCGTTCCGCCGGAGAAGCGGCCCACCGCAATGGTCTTTCAGAACTACGCACTGTGGCCGCACATGACGGTCTTCGAGAACGTCGCCTATCCGTTGAAGTTGCGCCGCACGCCGAGGAACGAGATCACCGCACGGGTGCACGAGATGCTCGAACTGGTCAATCTGATGCACCACGAGAAGAGCAGACCAGCCCGGATCTCCGGCGGCGAGCAGCAGCGCGTCGCGCTCGCCCGGGCTCTGGTGCAGCGGCCGGCGGTGCTGCTGCTGGACGAACCGCTGTCCAACCTGGACGCCAAACTGCGGGTGCGGGTCCGCGAGGACATCCGAGAGATCCAGCAGCGGCTCGGTATCACCACAGTGATTGTCACCCACGACCAGGACGAGGCATTGAGCATCTCCGACCGGGTCGCGGTGATGAACGCCGGCCGCATCGAGCAGTACTCGACGCCGACCGTGCTCTACCGATCTCCGGCCACCCGGTTCGTCGGTGGCTTCGTCGGGGCGATGAACACCATCCGGGCCGAGTTGCGGACCGGGGCCGACGGACCGGTCGCCGTTGTCGGAGGAGCCGGGCTGCCGATCGAGTCGGCCTCGGCGACAACCTCCGGTTCGGGAATTCTCGGCGTGCGCCCGGAGAACGTGCTGCTCGGCGCCAAGTCCGACGGCGCCGGCGCAACGATCGTCAGGGCCATCCCCCGCGGTCATTTCACCGAGGTCGTCGTGCAGCTCATCGCCGACACCGAGGAGCCGGTCGAACTGCGCTCCTACATCGACGACCGGTCACCGGTCGCGGCGCTCGGCGCAGGCGATCAGGTCGGCGTGCGGCTGCACAGCGTGCTGCCCTATGACGAGAACGGCGTTCTCAGATGACGCGGCCACCGATGAGTCGCCTGGTCCGGGGCGACGGCTTCCACGCGATCGCGCACCGCGGAGATCCCATCGCCCATTGGGAGAACACACTGCCCGGCATCGTCTCGGCGCTGTCCGCCGGAGCCGACCTGGTCGAGATCGACATCAAGACCACCGCGGACGGTGAGGTCGTACTGCTGCACGACGACACGTTGCAGCGGCTGTGGGGTGATCCGCGGATGATCATGGATGTGCCCAGCGACGATCTTGCCCGGATCGGCGACGCGGAGCATCGGATCCCACTGCTCGCCACGGTGCTGGACCTGATCGGCCAGTCGAGCGCCGCCCTGCTGATCGACATGGATCACCGGCAATGGGCGGCGCCGGGCCTGGCGGTCGTCGCCGAAGCGGTGCGCACCTCCCGGATCCGGGCCGACCAGATCTGCTGGTGCGGGCGCCCGGACTCGCTGGCGATCATCCGCGAGGCCGATCCTGACGCCAGGATCTTCTTCAGCTGGGACGAATCCAACGGTGACGGCAGGCTGCCGGCCGAATCGCTGATCAGTGATCTGTCCCCCGAGGTGTTCAACCCGCACTGGCCGATGATCAACGATGCCACGATCGACTGGGCCACGGCGCTCGGGCTGTCGGTCAGTTGTTGGACGGTGGACGATCCGAAGCTGATGGAGGACCTGCTGGACCGCGAACTGGACGCGATGATCACCAACCGAATCGGGCTGTTGCAGGAGTTGCGCCGTGATCAGTGATGCCGACCTCGACCTGTGCGTCGGGGTGGCCCGCCGGGCCGCCGATCGAGCGATCTCGATCACCCGCGACCTGCCGCTGGGCGAGATCAGAACCAAGAAGCACGACGCCGATGTGGTGACGGCCGTCGACACCGCGGTCGAGCGGGCGGTCCGCGACTTGATCGCAGCCGAACTGCCCGATCACGTCGTGGTCGGCGAGGAGTACGGCGGCACGGCCGGAACCGGTCCGACCTGGTACTGCGACCCGGTCGACGGGACCACCAACCTGACCGCCGGGCTGCCCTGGACCTCGTTCTCACTGGCAATGGCGATCGGCCGTACGCCGCTGGTCGGGGTGGTCGCCGATCCGTGGCGCGGTGAGGTCTGGGTAGCAGCCGCCGGACGCGGCGTGACGATCGACGGCCGGAAGCCGGCGACGTCGGGGCCGGCGTCGTTGGCCGGCGGTGTGGTCGGGACCGAGTGGGCCAGCTACCGACCGTGGCCGGGGATGGACGTGCTCCTTGCCTCGTTGGCCGCGCGGCACTGCACGACCCGGGTGATGGGTTCCTCGACGCTCACCCTGGCCCAGGTCGCCGTCGGTCGGACGGTGGGCGCCGTGATCGGTGAGTTCCATCCCGAAGATCATCTTGCGGCGGCGCTGCTGTGCCAGGAGGCCGGCATGGTCGTTCGTGATCAGAGCGGCAGGACAACGGCCTTCCCGGAGCGCGGCGGCATCATGGCGGCCCGACCCGAGGTGGGCGAGGAGCTCTTCGGATTGTGGCAGGCAGCGATCGGGCGATGACCGTGGGTTGCCTTGCTGCGCTGCTGACCTGTCCTGATCACCGCGGACCGTTCAGCGGTTGTCGACAACCGACCCGGTGGAGTTGTCGATCTTCTTGCCCAGCACGAAGGCGAACACGTAGACGCCGGTGAAGATCACCCCGACGACGAACATCACCCCGCTGATCAGGCCGAGCGCCAACCCGGCAAGCTGGGCCAACCAGCCGAGCGGATAGCCCAGCGGCGTACGGAACATGCCGCCGGCGACCAGACAGAGCAGGGCTGTCCCACCGGCGGTCGCCAGTGCCAGACCGGTGGGGACACCTGCCAGTTTGATCAGGACCGGAATGGCCAGGCCGAGAGCGATCAGCTGCAGGAAGAGCGTGATCATCATCGCCCGCCCCATCGGGTTGCCGGGCTTGAGCCTCACCGATGATCACCCGTCGGCCGGTCGTCGTCCCCGTCGTCCGGCAACGGTCCGTACGCACCCTCGTCCTGCACCTCGGTGGCGAAGTCCTCGCCGTCGGAGTCCTCGGCGTCGTCACCGAACTCGTCGCCGAGCTGATCAGCACCGAACTGGTCAGCACCGTATTCCGGGCCGTAGGTGTAGTCCTTGTCCTCCTGCGGATCGGCCGCATCCTCGACCAGCGGCGTACCGGACGCGTCGAGGACGCCCTCACCGGTGACGGCCGCCGCCCCGGGTCGGCCGGTCGGCCGGTTGCCGACCAACAGCGTCCGCGCCTCACCCACGGCCACCACCGAACCGGTGATCAACACACCCGGCGCGGTGGCGCCCTCGACCTCTGCCAGCGCGATCGCGGTCTCGATCGCGTCGTCCATCCGCGGCTCGACCTGCACCCGGTCCGCGCCGAAGATACCGGCTGCCAGTTCGCCGAGATCGGCCGCCGACATGCCGCGGTCGGTGGAGGCAACCTGGGTGGCCACCACGGTGGTCAGCGTGTCGGCGTACTCCCGGAGCAGGCCCTCGGCGTCCTTGTCCCGCATGATCGCGACCACGCCCACCAATGGTGTGAAGTCGAAGGACTCCGCGATCGCCGCCGCAGTTGCGCGAGCGCCGTGCGGGTTGTGTGCCGCGTCCAGCACGATCGGTGGTGATCGGCGGACGACTTCCAGGCGGCCCGGCACCTCGACTGCGGCGAAGCCTTCCCGTACCACGTCGGGTTCGATCCCGTTCAACCCGGTGAACGCCTCCGCGGCAGCCAGGGCGATCGCCGCGTTCTGTGCCTGGTGGGCGCCGTAGGCGGGCAGGAAGATCTCGTCGATCGGGCCCTGCGCGGAGTCCAACCGCAACTGCTGCCCGCCGACTCCCATCACCCGGTCGAGTACGCCGAACTCGATGCCCTCACGCTGGACCGTTGCGCCGACCTCAGCGGCCCGTTCCAGCAGGATCTTCGCGGCTTCCGGCTGCTGCCCGGCCAGCACAGCGGTGGCTCCGGGCTTGATGATGCCCGCCTTCTCGGTGGCGATCCTCTCCACGGTGCTGCCGAGCAGGTGGGTGTGATCAAGATCGATCGGTGTGACGACGGCGACCCTGCCATCGGCGACATTGGTGGCGTCCCAGGTGCCACCCAGGCCGACCTCGACGATCGCGACATCCACCGGAGCGTCCGCGAATGCCGCGTACGCCATGCCGGTGATCACCTCGAAGAACGTCATCTCGACCCCGTCGAGTCGTTGCTGGTCGACGATCCGTACGTACGGTTCGATCTCGGTCCACAACTGGTCGAACCGCTCGTGACTGACCGGCTCGCCGTCGATCCGGATCCGCTCGGTGACGTCCATCAGGTGCGGGCTGGTGAACCGCCCGGTGCGCAGACCGACCGAACGCAGCAGCGCGTCGATCATGGCGGCCGTACTGCCCTTGCCGTTCGTGCCGGTCAGATGGATCACCGGGTAGGCCCGTTGCGGGTCACCGAGCAGGTCGGTCAGCGCGGCGATCCGGGACAGACTCGGCGCCACCCGGTGTTCCGGCCAGCGGGCCTGGAGCGAGGCGGTGATTTGAGCGTGCCGGCCAGCGGCGGAGGTGGATTCAGACATCGCAGGCCGAGTCTACGGCGCCGCCCCGGTTGCCGGCCCCCGGCGGGCTCCCCCGTCCCAGGTCCTTCCCGCACCAGCTGCTGCACGCCGCACCCTGTACACACGGTGCGGCATGCAGCAGGCGGTGCGGCAAGAATGGGGGCGCCGGCCGCACCGCGTGGCCCGGGCCCTGGTCCGGGGTCACTATCGATGTGCGGACGGCTGGGTCGCCTCCGTAGGATTCCTCCTATGACGACTCTTGATTCCGGCCCACGTACCGACGCTCCGACCTCCGGCGCGCCGAACGTACCGGACCGCCCTGCGCTGGAGGGGCTGGAGTCGAAGTGGATGGAGATCTGGCAGCAACAGGGCACGTACGCCTTCCAGCGACCAGCGGGCGATCCTGAACTGCGCCGCGAGCAGGTCTTCAGCATCGACACCCCGCCGCCGACGGTCTCCGGATCGCTGCACGTCGGGCACGTGTTCTCCTACACCCACACCGACCTGATCGCCCGCTACCAGCGGATGCGCGGCAAGCACGTCTTCTATCCGATCGGCTGGGACGACAACGGCCTGCCGACCGAGCGGCGGGTGCAGAACTTCTACGGGGTGTGGTGTGATCCGAGCATCCCCTACGAGGAGAACTTCACCCCGCCGGAGAAACCGGACCCGAAGCGGCAGGTGCCGATCAGCCGGCGCAACTTCATCGATCTCTGCCACCAGTTGACCGCTGTCGACGAGAAGGTCTTCGAGGACCTGTGGCGACGGGTCGGGCTGAGCGTCGACTGGTCAACGCTGTACGCGACGATCTCCGACGAGGCGATCACCATCGCCCAGCGGGCCTTCTTGCGCAACGTCGAGCGCGGCGAGGCCTACCTCGCCGAGGCACCGACCTCGTGGGATGTCACCTTCCAGACCGCGGTGGCCCAGGCCGAGATCGAGGCGCGCGACTATCCGGGCGCCTATCACAAGGTGCAGTTCCACCCGACCGACGGTTCGGCGCCGGTGATCATCGAGACCACCCGCCCGGAGCTGATCGCAGCCTGCGTGTCGCTGATCGCCCACCCGGACGACGAGCGCTACCGGCACCTGGTCGGCAGCACCGTGACCAGCCCGGTGTTCGGTGTCGAGCTGCCCGTCAAGTCCCACCCGGCCGCCGAACCCGACAAGGGCTCCGGTCTGGTGATGTGCTGCACCTTCGGCGACCTGACCGACGTCACCTGGTGGCGCGAACTGCAGCTGCCGGCCCGGGTGATCATCGGCCGTGACGGCCGGATCGTCCGCGACCGCCCGGAGTGGATCTCCCAGGGTGAGGCGGCGCAGGCGTACGAGCAGCTGGCCGGCAAGACCACCTTCAGTGCCCGCGAGGCGATGGTCACCCTGCTGCGGGAGGCCGGTGACCTGATCGGCGATCCGACGCCCACCCAGCGGAAGGCCAACTTCTACGAGAAGGGCGACAAGCCGCTGGAGATCGTCTCCACCCGGCAGTGGTACCTCCGCAACGGCGGCCGGGATGCCGACCTGAAGCAGACGTTCCTGCAGCGCGGCGAGGAGCTCGCCTGGGTGCCGGAGCACATGAAGTACCGCTACGACAACTGGGTCAACGGACTCAACGGCGACTGGCTGATCTCCCGGCAGCGCTACTTCGGCGTGCCGTTCCCGGTGTGGTATCCGCTGGACGAGAACGGCGAGCCGGACCACTCCCGCCCGATCATGCCCGACGAGGAGTGCCTGCCGACCGATCCCAGCTCCGATCTGCCGCCCGGCTACACCGAGGCGCAGCGCGGAGCGCCCGGGGGCTTCATCGCCGATCCGGATGTGATGGACACCTGGGCGATCTCGTCGTTGTCCCCGCAGCTGGTCTGCGGCTGGGAACGGGATCCGGAGCTGTTCCAGCTCACCTTCCCGATGGACCTCAACACCCAGGCACACGACATCATCCGGACCTGGCTGTACGACCGGGTGATCCGCGCCCATTACGAGAACGGCTCACTGCCCTGGAAGCGTTCCATGATCAGCGGCTTCGTGATGGATCCGGACCGCAAGAAGATGAGCAAGTCCAAGGGCAACGTCGTCGTGCCGACCGACGTTCTCGAGCGGTACGGCTCGGACGCGGTCCGCTGGCGTGCCGCCAAGGCGCGGCCGGGTCTGGACTCGCCGTTCGACGAGCGCGAGATGAAGGTCGGCCGGCGTCTGGCGCTGAAGGTGTTGAACGCGTCGAAGTTCGTGCTGTCCTACGGAATCCCCGAGCCCGGCACCGCGATCACCGAGCCGGTTGATCAGGCACTGATGTCGGCGCTGCAGCTGGTGATCGGCCAGGCGACGGAAGCGTTCGAGGCCTACGACTACACCGGTGCGCTGGAGATCACCGAGCGGTTCTTCTGGCAGTTCTGCGACGACTATCTCGAGCTGGTCAAGGAGCGCGCCTACGGTGCGGTCGGTGACGACGGCGCCCGGTCGGCCCATGCCGCGCTGGCGACCACCCTGGACGCTGTGCTGCGGATGCTGGCACCGTTCCTGCCCTTCGCCACCGAGGAGGTCTGGTCCTGGTGGAAGGACGGTTCGATCCACACCGCGACCTGGCCGACCCCCGACGAGATCCCCAACGCCGAGGGCCGTGGTGACGCCCTGGTGCTGGAGGCGGTCGCCGAAGCCCTGATCGCGATCCGCGGCGCGAAGTCCAGCGCCAAGGTGTCGATGAAGACCGAGGTCAACCGGATCGAGTTCGCCGGCAAGGGTGAGATCCTGGAGCGGTTGCGGCAGGTCGAGGCCGATCTTCGGGCGGTCGGCCGGATCACCGGCGAGGTGTTGTGGGCCGAATCCGACACCGACCTCGACGTCGCCGTCGAACTGGCGCCCCAGGCCTGATCACGACCTGCGGCGACGATCAGCGGGTGATCGCCGGAGGTTCAGTGGATCTGTGCGGTCATCACCGGTGACCCGCTGTCGGCGTAGACGATCTGCAGTTCGGTGATCCGTCGCAGCGGGGTCGCCGACCATCCCTGCCACTGCTTGTGGTCGCCGGGACCGGCCGCCCAGGTCCAGGTGCGCTGGTGGTTGCCTTGGTCGTCGACGGTCTCCAGCGCGAACTCGGCCTGATGGCCGTACCCGCCGCCCTGCACGGCGTACATGCAGTCGACGTCGATCTTGGTCCGGGCTCCCGAGGAGGTCAGCCTGGCGTTGGCGATCATGCCGATCTGATGATCGGGGGCGAACGCCACCAGTTGCGACGTGTTCTGCCGCGGGTAGGCCTCAACGACGCCGCGGGCCAGGAATCCGCCGAGACCGCCGATCGCCAGGGCCAGCACCACGGCTGCCACCAGCAGCAGTCGGACTCTGGTGCTCAGCCCGCGCGGAGGCGTCAGGTTACGGATCGAATCGGGCACCGGCGTCGTGGACTGGTCGCTCAGCGCGATCGCCTCCGCGGCCGGCAGTTGGGCAAGGAGTCCCGGCATCGCGGCAAGCTCGCCCACCGACCGGCGGCACTCCGCGCAGCCCGCCAGATGGTCCTCGTACTCGTGGCGCTGTTGAACCGTCAGCGCGCCGAGCACATAGGCGGCGTCCCAATCACCGTACGGATCGGGCTGGATCACGACCGGGTCACTCCCCTCTCCTGCATGATCATCTTCAGGTGCCGAAGACCGTAGTGCAGCCGTGATTTCACGGTTCCCTCGGCGATCTGCAACCGGGCGGCGATGTCGGCTGTCGTCCGCCCCTCGTAGTAGGCCGCGACCAGCACGGTCCGGTGGTCGGAACTGAGTGCGGCCAATGCATCGGCGATCAGCCACCGGTCCAACACCTCGTCGGTGCGGTCCGCCGGCGCCGTGGCGGCACCGCCGATCATCGCCGCCGACCGCGTCTCGGGTACCTCGCCGGGACTCTCCCTGCGGACCGCAGCGCTGCGCCACCGGTCGACCACCAACCGGCGGGCGACGGTGAACAGCCAGGCCCGGACACCGGCCTCGTCGCGGTCGGCAAGCTCTGCGGCGCGCCAGGCCCGCAGCAGTACCTCCTGGACGATGTCCTCGGCAACCGAGCGATCGTGGGTCAAGGAGAGCACGAATCGCCACAGCTCCCCCGAATGGCGCTCATGGATGGCCTGCCATTCGGACTCCTGCAGTCCGGTCACCGTGTCTCCTCTCTGCCTCGGACACGAACCGGGTCGTCGAATGGTTCACCGGCTATGAATGACTCACAGGCGATGAGTCCTGGGCCTGGCCACAAGTCGCGGTGAACCGGGACCGGGGTTGATTCGTTCCCACCATTGTGATGACGATCAACGGGCTGCCGGCCCACGCTCTGCTGGTGCATCTGGTTGTTGTGCTGCTGCCGCTCACCTCCGTGATGGCCATTCTCGGGTCGTTGTGGCCCACCGCCCAACGCAAGTTCGGCTTTCTGACCCCGTTGGCCGCTCTCGGTGGCGTGGTCGTCGTGCCGATCACCATCCAAGCCGGTCTGCAGCTGGCCGGTGCGCTGCACATGGGCGCCGCGATCGCGGAGCACGAGATGTTCGGCAAGCGGGTGCTCCCGTTCGCGATCGCGCTGTTCGTGACGACCGCCGCCCAGTGGGTGTACCTGCGGTTCCTGACCCGCCGGCGGTGGCTGACCATCGTGATCGCGGCGCTGGTGATCGCCGCGGCGATCGGGACCACGGTCCAGGTCTCACTCGCCGGTGACGCCGGCGCTCATCAGGTGTGGGGTTCGGTCGCCAACAACCCCTGACCGCAACAGACCTCCTGACGGCAACGGTGCCGGGCCGGTGGTCAGGGGTGCATACGGGCGCCCTTGACCACCCGGTCGACGGCATTCCGCGGCCCGTGAACGGCGATGCCGACCAGGTCCAGGTCTCCAGTGGAGATCTTGGCCACTGCCGCGCGGTTGTCCAGGTCGTTGCCGGTGGCGAACAGGTCGCTGGTGAAGATCGACATCGCCAGGTCCCGGCGCAGTGCCCGTTCGTGCGCCTGCTTGATCAGCTGCGCCGAACCCTCGAAGACGAGCACCGGCTGCCCCAGCATCGCCAAGTAACCGACGCCGTCGGCGTCCTGGTACGGCTCGCCGATCAGCTGGGGGAAGCTCGCGGTGATCCCGCTGATCAGGAACCCCGTGACATTCAACCGCTGCCATCCCGCGAGGTCCTCGCCGAGCAGGACCGCGACCTTGGTGTCGAAGCGGATCGGACGGTCGTACGGCTCGGCCAGCAGTTTCTCCATCACGCCTCCACCGTCGCCCGGGTGTCGGTCGCAGATCTTGTACGTTCCTGACCTCGCCGCCGGCGGCTACCGTTGACCCATGACCGGGCACGTCGACGCGAACGGCTCGGGGCCGACCGCGGTGCGGGCCTGGCGGCCGGCGGTGCCCGGAGTCTCCGAGGTCTTCCACGCCCGGTTCACCGACCACGCCTATCCGGCGCACACCCATCAGGACTGGACGGTGCTGATCATCGACGACGGCGCGGTTCGCTACGACCTCGACCGCCGGGAACACGGTGCACTGAGCTCGATGATCACCCTGTTGCCGCCACAGGTGGCTCACGACGGCCGGTCCGCAGTGCCTGGCGGTTTCCGGAAGCGGGTGATCTATCTGGACCTGTCGGTGATCGATGAGCGCCTGATCGGTCCGTCGGTCGATCACCCGGAACTGATCGATCCGCTGCTGCGGCACAGGCTGGCCCAGCTGCACACCACGCTGGCCAGGCCGGGCGAGGAGGTGCAGGCACAGTCCCGGTTGGTGCTGATCACCGAACGGCTGCAGGACCATCTGCGGCACCGCCCGGCCGAATCGCCTCTGCGGCGACCCGACCAGCCGGTCGCCCGACGGCTGCGTGACCTGCTGGACGAACACCTGGCCGACGGTCTCGACCTCGAACACGCCGCAGCCGAGATCGGGGTGACCACCGCCTACCTGATCCGCGCGTTCACCGCCAGCTTCGGCCTACCACCGCATCGCTACCTCACCGGTCGCCGCGTGGAGCGTGCCCGCAGGCTGCTGTTGAACGGTATGCCGATCGCCGATGCAGCAATCGCTGCCGGCTTCTACGACCAGGCGCACCTGTCCCGGCACCTGCAGCACATGATCAACACCACGCCCGGCCGCTACCGCCGGTCGGCGATCGGCACCGGCTGACGGCGACACCGGTCGCACAGGTCGCGGCTGCAGTGATCAGTCCTGCGGACCGGCCGGATCGGCGAGCCGCTGTGCCCGGCGCCAGGCCAGCGGGGTCATGCCGTACCGGCTCCGGAAGCGGCGGCCCAGATAGCCGGCGTCGCCCAGACCGCTGCGCCGGGCAACCGCATCGAACCCGAGATCGGTGTCGGCGAGCAGCCGCCGCGCCTGTGTCAGTCGCCGTTCGGTGATCCAGTCCAGCACCGTGCGCCCGGTCCGCTCGCGGATCACGGTGGTCAGGTGCCCCGCGGTGTAGCCGAGTTCAGCCGCCACATCGCGGGTCGAGATCGGCTGGGTGAAATCGCGCTCGACGATCCTGAAGAACCGCGACACCAGCGGATCGATCCGGTTCTCCCGGCCCGACGAGTCCGCCAGCCGGGCGACGCCGACCAGGATCCTGGTCAGCGCCGCCGATACCGCCTCGCGGAAGCCGGTCCTGCCGGGATCGGCGAGTTCGTCCTGCAGGTCGGAGAACATCGCCGACCATCGCCGTCGGTCGGCCGCCGGTACAGCGAGCGCGCCGGGTTCCCGGCTGCGCGCCGGGGCGAACGCGGACAGCAGCGGATGCTCACCCCAGGTCAGCGGCGACGGCACGTTGTCCGATCCGAGAACGGCTCCCGGGAGGAAGTACACGGCATAACAGCGGGCGTCGCGCAGGCTCTCCAGATCCGTGCTGCCGAGCATCCGACCGGGAGCGATGGGGATCACCTCACCGTCGGCCAACCGGTGCTCGACATCGTCGATCCGCACCGACCCCACGCCGCGCTCGACATAGACCAGAACCAGGAAGTCGTGGGCGTGCCGGTGGTTGGGCGGCAGGCCGTCGATCGCGGTGTGGTCGAAGCTGACCAGGCCGATCGGCGGAACTCCCGAGTCCTCGACATAGCGGTAGACCGGCGTCCCATCGGGCCGGACCGTGCGCAGGCGGGTCCTGGTCGGCGGCATCGGGTCGCCGGCCGCCGAACGCGAGGAATGTCCTGCCATGCCCGAGATCCGTCCTGACCGCCGACCGAACCAGCGGCGATCGTTGATTCACCGACACCGAACCCCGGTGTCCACCGCCCAGTTTCGCACTTGTCCCGCACCGACAACCAGGAGCCGATGATCATGGCCGATTCCGCCGCTCGTATCCGCTTCGTTGATTCCCCGGAGACCGAACACCGCCCGTTCCTGCCCGGCATGGGCAAGGCGTGGCTGATGCCGCTGTACGACCCGTGCACCCGGCTGCTCGGGATAGCGCGGTTCCGCGCCCAACTGATCAAGTACGCCCAGATCGAGGCCGGCCAGAAGGTGCTGGACGTCGGCTGTGGCAGCGGCGACCTGCTCCTCGCCCTGGCCGCGGCCGTGCCCGGGGCCGAACTGACCGGACTGGATCCCGACGGCGTCGCCCTGGGACGGGCGGCCCGCAAGGCGGCAGCCGCGGGCGCCGGAGTCACTCTGATCCGCGGCTATGCCGACGAACTGCCCCTGGAGGACGCATCGCTGGATCACGTCGTGTCGACCCTGGCGATCCACCACCTCGACGCCGAGAGCCAGGCGAGGTTCGCGGCCGAGGCCCGGCGGGTGCTGAGTCCGGGAGGCAAGGTCACCATCCTGGACTTCGGTGGCCCGTCCGGCGACCACGCCCATGGTCCACTGGGACATCTGAGCGCACTGCTCGATGCCGCCATGCGCAGAAGCCCGCAGGTGCAGGCCAATCTGGATGACGGCCTGCCGGATCTGCTCCGCAGGAACGGATTCGACGACGCGGCCGAGGTCGCGCACCACCAGGCGTTCTTCGGCTCACTGACCATAGTCCGGGCGACCCGGTGATCATGATCAAGGGGTTGTTCTAGGCTGAAGGCGTGACTGCCAACGCCGGTGCACCACCGACCCCGCCCTCGGTCTACGACTACTCGCCCTGGCGGTTCTGGTCGCAGGCCGACGAAGCCGCCAAGCAACGACAACGCGAGTTCCAGCGGGAGCTGCTCGCCGAGCATCCCGCCTGGGAGTTCGGTGACGGCGTTTTCGTCAGCGACCAGGCCGCCGTGCAGAACGACGTGCTGCAGCTTGGTGATCACAGTTATGTCGCCGGGCACGCCTATCTGTCCGGGGAGGTTCGCACCGGAAGGGACTGCACGATCAACGTCTACACCGTGGTCCGCGGCAAGATCACCATCGGTGACGCGGTCCGGATCGGCGCCCACACGTCGATCCTGGGTTTCAACCACACGATGAGTGATCCCGACGTCGAGGTCTTCCGGCAGCCGACGACCAGCAAGGGCATCACCATCGGATCGGATGTCTGGATCGGTTCCCAGGTGGTGATCGTTGACGGGGTGACCGTAGGTGACAAGGCGATGCTGGCCGCCGGTGCCGTGGTGACCAAGGACGTACCGGCGGGCGCCGTCGTCGGCGGGAATCCGGCCCGGCTGCTGAAATGGCGGGTGCCGCCGCGGACCAAACCGACGGCACCTGCCGACGTCGCTGATGATCTTGCCGGGCGGCTGCGGGCCTTCACCGGCCGCGCCCGATCCCAGGCGCCCGACATCCTCGATCGATGCTGGGACCAAGACCTGCGCAAGTTCCTCGACAAGCCGGGCGCAGCCCTCACCGTACGGGCCCAGTGTGATGCGATCGAGATCGCGGATCTGCTGCTGGGCAAGGCTCCAGAGCAGTTGCCGGCCGACGAGCAGGCCGACTGGTTGGGTGATCTTCAGGACAAGGAGACCGGCCTGTTGCCGGAGATCAACTCCGACGGCACCCCCGGGGTACCGCCCCGCGGCTACCAACCCGGAGACACCGACTTCGCCGGCCTGGACGTGTCCGGCAGCGCCTATCACGTGCTCTGTGTCGGCTATGCCCTCGACCTGCTCGGCAGCCGGTTCCCGAACCCGATCACCGGCTATGCCGACATCACTCCCGACGATCTGGTGATCATGCTCGACAACCTGCCGTGGCGCGGACGCGCCTGGCACTCCGGCGCCATGATCGACGCCATCGGCACGGCGCTGCGCTGGAACCTGCCGAAGGGCGAGCCCGGCCGGGGCGGCGCGACAGACGCGTTGTACGGCTGGCTGGTCACCCGAGCCGATCCCCGGACCGGCATGTGGGGACGGCCGGACGGCCCGACCGACGGCGGCGACATGCTCCAGGTGGTCAACGGCTTCTACCGGGCCTCGCGCGGCACCTACGCTCAGTTCGGGCTTCCACTGCCCTACCCCGAGCGGGTGATCGACACCGTGCTTGCCCACGTCCGCACCCAACGCTATTTCGCACCCGAACGGCAGAACGCCTGCAACGTGCTCGACGTGATCCATCCGCTGTGGCTGGCCGGACGGCAGTCCGACTATCGACGCGGCGACGTGACGAAGGTCGCCGCAGGATTGATCGACGACGCCCTCGGCCACTGGACCGACGGCCAGGGATTCGGGTTCCAGGCACCCGCCGGGAGTGCCGCGTCGGCGGCGTCGACCACCCCCGGCCTGCAGGGCACGGAGATGTGGTTGGCGATCATCTGGCTGCTTGCCGACGTGCTCGGCATCGCCGCCGAAGCCGGTTACCGGCCGCGCGGTGTGCACCGCCCGGAACCGGCGATCGACCTGGCCGGAACGCCGGCCGATCCGGCTAGGTGATCAGGTCCACGGTGCCGTCGGGCCAGGCGATCCTGGTCGCCGACGCTTCCGCGACGACCGTCGGCCACGCCGGTCGGTCCGCGCCGTCGGTCAGACTGACGCCGACGGCATAGGTCTGTCCGGCGGCGACCACCGGGAATTCGGCGCTGTTGATCAACAACCGGGAACCGAACGGATTGTCCTGATCATGTTCGGCTGATCCCGGCTTCCCGTCACCGAGCAGGATCTGCACGTCGGAGCGGAGTTGCTGCCGGGATCCGGGAACCGGCTGCCGGGGCACGGCATAGCCGGAGACCAGCAGGCGTACACCGTCCAGGTCGTCGGCACGCTCGGCCTGCAAGCGGATGATCCGGACCTCGACGGCACCGTGCGCTACCGAGGTGCAGGTGATCGGCCCCCAGGCACTTGCGGCGATCCGCCGCGAAGTCATCAGGTTGCTGAAGCCGACCCGGCGGGTGGTCTCGCCGTTCGGACCGATCAACATCACCTGATTGTCGGCCGGCGTCCCGGTCGGCCGTGGAGCCGGTGCGGTCACCGTCGAGTAGGCCAACCGGCCGTACAGCGGGTCCTCCTGGTCGTCATGAGCCGCGGAATGATCGACTCCGTGGTTGATCACCCGGACGATGCCGTCCTGCTGGGTCCCCGAGACCAGCCACCCGGCTGGGACGATCGGCTCGCCGATGTCCCCGGTCTCGATCGGCAGCGGTTGTTCCGGGATCGTCCAGAACGGGTCGTCGGCGCCGATCACCAGTCCCGCCAGGCCGAGACTCGACCAGTACGGCGACCCGGGTCCCGAATACGGCTGCCGCATGGCTTCGTGGCGTCCGAGCCATCCCATGCTCAGCAGGCCGTCCTCGGTGAACGCGCCGCTGTCCGCGAAATAGCGGACGGTGCCCATGGCCAGCCGGCGCAGCGTACCGGGAGTCAACGGGTCGGCATCGAAGATCGCGCCGGCCCACGGCGCGCCGACGGTGGCATAGCGGTAGATCAGCGACCGGCCTTGGAACAGCGGCGCGGAATCGGCGCCGAACAGCCAGGCGGCCTGGGACAGGTAGTCACCCAGCCGCTGCCGATAGCGTTCCAACAGGTCGGCGACGCCGGGAACGCCGTCGGACATCCGGCAGTACCAAAGGGCGAAGAGGTGCATGACCCAGCCGTTGTACCAGTCGATGCTGCCCCGGTCGCCGTCGTTGTACCACCCGCCCTCGAGATACCACGAGTCCAGCAATGCGATGTTGTCGTTGATCAACTTCTCGTCGTGTGGGCCGTCGACCGATCGCAGGAACGCCTGGGTGATGTTGGCGAACCACTTCCAGTTGTTGTCCCCGTAACCGACCTGGGCGCTGGGTGCCAGCCAGTCGATGATCCGCTGTTGATCGGTCTTGCCGAGCCGGTCCCAGATCCAGGACCGACTCTCGTGCAAGGCGATCGCGATGGCGGCGGCCTCGACCCGGCTCTGGGCGATGTCGGCGAGATCGGGCCAGCGTTCGGGCGAGGACGGATCCGTGCCCGAGACCAGGCCGGCGGCATACCAGCCGGCATGATCATCCGGGTCGTCCGCCGCGGCGGACAACCGGAACCCCGCCGCCAGGAAGGACCGGGCGAACGCCTCCAGGCCGTCGCTGACCTGCCCCGCCCGGGAGGCCGGGCCGGGCAGGTCGAATCGGGCATGTCCTGGCGTCGCCCACGGTCGCAGTGCCAACAACGTGCGATCGGCGAAGGCTTCGAGGTGAGCCCTGCCCCAGCCCGTGTACGGCGCGGTCGGATCGGGTGCGCGCTCCGACGAACTCAGCGCGGGCCACCGTTCTTCTGCAGCTGGTCCTGGTACTCCTTGCGCATCCCGTCGCCGGCAGCAGACCGCCAGGTGCTGAGCAGGCTGTCCAACTGCGAGATCGGCTGACGGCCCTGGACGATCTGGTTGATGCCGTCGTTGAAGTTCTTGTCCGCGGTCGCGTTCTTGGTCGCGTACGTGTTGGAGAACAGGCCGACGGTCGGGTTGCTGATCCCGGTCGGGATCTCCTCCGACTGGTACTTGTGCTGTACGTCGGCGTCGTGCGGACGTCCTGGCTGGTAGAGCGCGGACGGGGCGTCGGCGAAGTACCGGATCGGGATGACGGTGTTGGTCTGACCCTTCTTGGTCAGCACCGGGTCGCCGGCCTTCGTCTTGGTGTGGTCGACGCCTTCTTCGCCGTACAGCCGGTACAGGTACTCCTCGGTGCCGAACGGCGCGGCCAGCCAGTTGCACACCCGCAGGATCAACTTGATCTTGTCCTTGCTGTCCTGCTTCTTCAGCCCGGTGAAGGCGTTGCCGTAGATCCCCGTTCCCAGGTGCCAGCGGGCGAGGGCCGAGCCGTCCCGGTTGTAGGTCTTCATCAGACCGAGCTTGAAGTCTGGGTTCGAGGAGTTGTCGGAGATGTACTGCGCCCAGCCAGGGTAGCCGTCGGCGGCGTTGATCGCGCAGGTGCCGGAGTTGAAGAGCTGCTTGAACGGCTGGGAGTCGTTGAAGGCGTCGGGATGGATGACGCCGCTCTTCCACATCTTGATCAGGTCGGAGATGGTCTGCTTGTATTCCTCGGTCTCGTAGGCATTGGTGAGCTTGCCACCCTCCTCACGCCAGCCGTTCGGCTCGTCGTTCATGGCGCCGAGCAGCTGCCGCGGTTGGTTCAGCAGGCTGTACGCCCACCGCCGTTTGCGCGGATCGGTGAGTTCCTCGCCGACCGAGATCAACTCGTCGTAGCCCTTCGGACTGGTCGGCAGGCCCTTCTCGTCGAAGATGTCCTGACGAATGAAGTTGTAGTTCCAGATCACGCCGCGAGGGATCGGAATGCCGTAGATATGGCCGTTGTAGATCGTGGTCTTCCAAGCGCTGGTCGGGACGTTGGCCAGGTTCGGGTAGTCCTTGATCGCATCACCGGACAGGAACTCGTCCAGTGGCGTGAACCGCTTGTCCAGCAGGGCCGGGAAGTTGGCCACCAGCTGCATCTGCAGCATGTCCGGCAGCTCGTTGCCGGCGATCACGGTCGGGAACTTGGTCGCGTAGTCGGCGTTGCCGACCATCTGCAGTTTGAGGTCGACACCCAGCCGGTCGTTGAGGCCGGCCCAGTAGCTGTTGTGATCCGGGCCCGGCGGCACCGCGTAGTAGATGTTGGCCATCCCGGTCACGGTCTCGCCGTTGCCCGGCTTCTCCGGCACCACCTTGGGGTTGTTGGAGGGGAACCTCCGGAAGCCGGCGTCCACACCCTGCTCGGTGGGCGGCAGGTCCGGCTTGACTCCCGTGTAGGCCACGTAGGTCGGCAGTTTCACCGAACTGTTGGCACTCGCCGAGTTGGAGCTCTTCTCGGTGCCACCGCAACCGGCCAGGCCGGCGGTTCCGGCCAGCGCGGCCAGTCCGCCGGCGCCGGCGATCAGTCGGCGCCGGGTGAAGGCATTGGGCATGGACAGGTTGGCGGACACGAGTTCCTCCTCGAATCGGTGCAGCACGGAAGGTGAGATCAACCGGGAGATGACTGTTCAGCCCTTGACGGCGCCGATCATGACTCCCTTGGCGAAGTGACGTTGGATGAACGGGTAGACGATCAGGATCGGGACGATCGCGATCACCAGGATCGCCATCTGCAGCGGCAGCTGCGGCGGCAGGACCTCGCCGCTGGTGGCCCCGACCTGATCACCGCCGATAGTGGTCTGGTTGACGACGAAGGTGCGCAGCACCAGCGCCATGGGCCACTTGTCGGTGGTCTGGATGTACAGCAAGGCGTTGAAGAAGGCGTTCCAGTAGGCCACCGCATAGAACAGGCCGATCACCGCCAACACGGCCTTGGACAGCGGCAGCACGATCCGGGTCAGGATCGTCAGGCTGGAGGCGCCATCGATCGCCGCCGACTCGAAGAGCTCCTGCGGCAACTCCTGGAAGAACGCCCGCATCACGATCACGTTGAAGGCGTTGACCAGCACCGGAAGGATCAGCGACCACCAGGAGTCGAGCAAGTGGAATTCCTTGACCACCAGGTAGCTGGGGATCAGTCCGGGGGTGAAGAGGACCCCGCCGAGCACCAGCAGCACCATCGGTCTGCTGCCGAACGACCGACGGGACAGCCAGTAGGCCAGGCCCGCGGTCGCCGCCAGGGACAACAGGGTGCCGACCAGCGTGATCCCGATCGAGATGATCATGGCCCGGGTGACGACGCCGCCGCCGAGCACCGCGCGGTAGGCGCCGAGGGACGGCATCCCCGGCCACATCACCATGCCGCCGGAAGACTTGTTGATCGTCTTCTGGTCGGCCAGCGAGGTGGCGATCACCGACCAGAACGGGATGATCACCAACAGCACCGAGATGCCCAGCGCGATCGCCTTGGCGATCTGGGTGAGCGGGTTCGGACTCTCCATCCACGGCGGACGTTTGGCCGAACGACGCCTGGTGCTCGAGCCGGTCTCCTGTTCCGCGGCTTCGACGGTGGTCACTTCTCGTACACCCCCGCTCACCGAGCAGATGAGCCAGCTTGTTTGCGCCGATGACCAGCGCGACGCCGACGATGCTCTTGACCAGACCGGCGGCTGCCGACATGCCCCAGTTGCCGCCGATGATGCCGTTGTTGTAGACCCAGGTGTCGAGCACCTCGCTCGCCTCCAGACCGACCGGACCCTGCTGCAGGATGATCTGCTCGAACCCGACGGACAGGCTGTTGCCGAGCCGCAGGATCAGCAGCAGGATGAACAGCCCCTTCAGCGACGGCAGGGTGATGTGCCAGAGCCGCTTCCACGGTCCCGCGCCGTCCACGGCGGCCGCCTCGTAGAGCTGCTGATCCACCTGCGACAGGGCAGCCAGGAAGATGATCGTTCCCCAGCCGGCGTCCTTCCAGATCGCCTGGGTGGTGATCAGTGCCCTGAACAGATCGGGAACTCCGATGATGTGGAACTGCGGCAGGTTGTTCTGGATCAGAAACGTGTTCAGCATGCCGGCGTTGCCCAGCATCTGCTGGAACAGCGCGACAACGATCACCCAGGACAGGAAGTGCGGCAGATAGAGCACCGACTGCAGCAGTCGCTTCAGCCGCTCGCCGGCCAGGCTGTTCAGCAGCAGCGCCAGCACCAGCGGCACCGGGAAGACCAGAACCGTCTGGATCACGGTCAGGACCAGTGTGTTGATCAGGGCGTTCAGGAACGCCGTGTTGCCGTCCCAGAGGAACGAGAAGTTGCTCAGGCCGACGAACGGTGACTCGGAGATGCTGAGGTACGGCTGGTAGTCCTGGAACGCGATCACGTTCCCGATCAGCGGCAGGTACTGGAACACGACGATCGCGATCGCACCCGGCAGCCCGATGCCGACCAGGAGTTTGTCCCGGTTGAGACGGTGCAACCGGCTCCGTACCCGGACGGCGCGGGACGACTGGGCTTCGGGCCGCCGGCCGGTAACCGCTTCCCCGACCGGGCGGGTCATACTGGTTTGGCCCACGTGGTAACCCCTGCTTCTTTGTAGGCGATCGCGTTGCGGCAGCGCGAAGCAACGTTATGCATCGCGCGGCACTACGATGAACCGCCGCAGGAGGGTTTGGCAAGGGTTTTCCGCAAATTGCCCGGCGAGTCGTTGTGATCCGGCCGGGAGCGTACGCCTGAAGGCGGAAGCGCTGTCCGCCGGCGGTTCAGTCGTTGGCCCGCGACGGCGCTACGGACAACGTGAACCACCCGCCACGAAGGGCGGGTGGAAGCAGTATCGAAACAGTATGGACAGGGGGAGCCGGGGCGCGGACGGAGCCGCTCAGGCGCTCTTCTCGCGGCGCTCGCGCTTGGGCAGTTTGTCCCGCGGCACCAGGGTCGGCAGCACCGAGTCCTTGACGACCTCCTCGGTGATGATCACCTGGGCCACGTCGTCGCGGGACGGTACGTCGTACATGACGTTGAGCAGCACCTCTTCGAGGATGGCGCGCAGGCCGCGGGCGCCGGTCCCCCGCAACAGGGCGAGGTCGGCGATCGCCTCGATCGCCTCGTCGGTGAATTCCAGGTCGACGCCGTCGATCTCGAAGAGCTTCTTGAACTGGCGAGTGAGGGCGTTCTTCGGCTCGATCAGGATGCGGATCAGTGCGTCCCGGTCCAGCGGGCTGACGCTGGAGATCATCGGCAGCCGGCCGATGAACTCCGGGATCAGGCCGAACTTGACCAGATCCTCGGGCCGGACGTCGGCGAACGGGTCGTTGGAGGCCGGCTTGCGGGACTCGATGTCGTTGTTGAAGCCCAGCGGGCGCTTGCCGACGCGGGCGTCGATGATGTGGTCGAGACCGGCGAACGCTCCACCGACGATGAAGAGCACGTTCGCGGTGTCGATCTGGATGAAGTCCTGGTGGGGGTGCTTGCGGCCACCCTGCGGCGGCACGCTTGCGGTCGTACCCTCCAGGATCTTCAACAGGGCCTGCTGAACGCCCTCACCTGAGACATCGCGGGTGATCGACGGGTTCTCGCCCTTGCGGGCGATCTTGTCGATCTCGTCGATGTAGATGATGCCCGTCTCGGCCTTCTTGACGTCGAAGTCGGCGGCCTGGATGAGCTTGAGCAGGATGTTCTCGACGTCCTCGCCGACGTAACCGGCCTCGGTCAGTGCGGTCGCGTCGGCGATCGCGAACGGCACGTTGAGCATCTTGGCCAGCGTCTGGGCCAGATAGGTCTTGCCGCTGCCCGTCGGGCCGATCAGCAGGATGTTGGACTTGCCCAGTTCGACGCCGTCGTCCTCGGCGCGACGGGCCGCGTTGGTGGTCGACTGCGCTGCCTGGACCCGTTTGTAGTGGTTGTAGACCGCCACGGCCAGGGCACGCTTGGCGCTGTCCTGGCCGATCACGTACTGGTCGAGGAACTGGCGGATCTGCTGTGGCTTGGGCAGTTCGTCCAGCGTGCGGGCATCGGCGCTCTCGGAGAACTCCTCCTCGAGGATCTCGTTGCACAGGTCGATGCATTCGTCACAGATGTAGACGCCCGGACCTGCGATGAGCTTCTTGACCTGCTTCTGACTCTTTCCGCAGAACGAGCACTTCAGCAGGTCACCGCTCTCGCCGATCCGTGCCATGCCAGCTCCTCAACCTTCGTCGTACTACTCGTCCGTGCCGTACGAGTTCTTCACATTAACCCCGCCGATTCGACTCCGGCAGGATTTCGGAGTTCAGATGTGGCGATCCGCCGCGCGCCGGTCAGGCAGCAACGGGTGCTTCCTTCAACGACGTCAGGATGTCGTCGATGATGCCGTACTCCTTGGCCTCCTCGGCCGTGAGGTACTTGTCCCGCTCGATGTCCTTGCTGATCTCGCTGATGTCGCGTCCGGTATCGGAGGAGAGCATGCCCTCCATCAGCTCGCGGATCCGCATGATCTCCTTGGCCTGGATCTCCAGGTCCGAGGACTGCCCGTAACCGCCCTCGGTCGCCGGCTGGTGGATCAGGATCCGGCTGTTCGGCAGGGCCAACCGCTTGCCCTTGGTGCCGGCGGCGAGGATCACCGCGGCGGCCGAGGCGGCCTGCCCGAGGCACACCGTCCGGACGTGCGGCTTGATGTAGCGCATCGTGTCGTAGATCGCAGTCAGTGCGGTGAACGAGCCGCCGGGTGAGTTGATGTAGATGTCGATGTCGCGGTCGGCGTCCATCGACTGCAGGCACAGCAACTGGGCCATCACCGCGTTGGCGATGTCGTCGCTGATCGGCGTGCCGAGGAAGATGATCCGGTCCTCGAAGAGCTTGGTGTACGGATCGATCCGGCGCATGCCGTAGGAGGTGCGTTCCTCCCATTGCGGGATGTAGTAGTCCATCCGCGGCGAGACGGCCGGGTTGGTCACACCAGCAGGAGGCGTGCTCAGGTCTGTCATCAAAGCTCCTTACTGGTTCGGGGAGTCGGCGGTCGCCTGGATCTGCGACGCCGAGTGGAAGACGTGGTCGATGAATCCGTACTCCCTGGCCTGCGCCGCGGTGAACCAGCGGTCGCGGTCGGAATCCGCCTCGATCTGGGCGAGCGACTGGCCGGTGTGTTCGGCGATCAGGTTCTGCATCACCGTCTTGATGTGCAGGGACTGTTCGGCCTGGATCCGGATGTCACTCGCGGTGCCGCCAAGACCACCCGACGGCTGGTGCATCATGATCCGGCTGTGCGGCAGCGCGTAGCGCTTGCCCTTGGAGCCGGCGCAGAGCAGGAACTGCCCCATCGAGGCGGCCAGTCCCATGGCGACGGTTGCGACGTCGTTGGAGATCCACTGCATGGTGTCGTAGATCGCCATACCGGAGTCGACCGACCCGCCCGGGGAATTGATGTAGAGCCAGATGTCCTTGTGCGGGTCCTCCGCGTTCAGCAGCAGCATCTGCGCGCAGATCGCGTTGGAGTTCTCGTCCTTGACCTCGGAGCCGAGGAAGATGATGCGGTTCGCCAGCAGCGACTGGTAGACGTTGTCGTCCAGGCCGAAACCGTTGCCGCTCCGGGCAGCGGACCGGACCTCGTTCGGCGAGACAGGTAATGCATTCACGGTTGCGAACCTACCGTCCGGCAGGCGAGAAACTGAGGCCCGGTGCACACTGTTCGCTCAGGGCTTGACGGCGGCACGGCTTTGAGCCCGCTGTGGGCAGCGGTCCGGCAGCCGGTCCGCACCGCCGAGCGGCATCCTCGCGTGGCGTACAGTCGAGGAATGGCATTGCTGTCCAACTATGTGGCGACCAAGATCACCGGCGACGAGACGGACCTCGGAGCGTACCGCGGCAAGGTGGTCCTGGTCGTCAACACCGCCTCGCAATGCGGACTGACCCCGCAGTACGCGGGCCTGCAGAAGCTCTACGAGACCTACAGCGACTCCGGCCTGGAGATCCTCGGCTTCCCGTGTGATCAGTTCGGCCATCAGGAGCCCGGCTCGGAGGCGGAGATCGCCGACTTCTGCGAGCTCAACTACGGGGTCACCTTCCCGATGTTCGCCAAGATCGAGGTGAACGGCGCCGGTGCGCACCCGTTGTACCAGTGGCTGACCTCGGCGATGCCCGGTGAGAACGGGCCGGACATCGAGTGGAACTTCGCGAAGTTCCTGATCAACCGCGACGGAGAGTTGATCGCCCGGTACTCACCGAAGGTGACGCCGGAGGAGTTGGCCGGCGATCTGGAAAAGGCCCTGGCCTGACAGTTGCCGCGGGCCGTTGATGATCACGTCGGGTCGGTCGCCAGGATCGCGTACAGTGCATAGTCCTGGCGACCGTGATGATCATCGGATCCGAAGCCGCGCATCACGCCCTCGAAGCTGAAGCCGACCTTCTCCAACACCGTACGCATGGGCAGATTGGTCATCGCCGTCCCGGCCTGCACCCGGAACCAGCCGATCCGAAGCAGCTCGCTGACCAGCAGCCGTACGGTACTGGTCCCGATCCCCCGTCCCCTGGCGGCAGGGAACAGGCTGAGGCCGAGTTCGCAGGTGCCCGGGAGCCAGGCTCCCTTGGGCGCCCTGACCTGGATGTCGCCGACCAGCGAGCCGTCCGTCTCGATGCCGTAGCTGACGAAACCGTCGGCTTCCAGGGTCGGTGATTTCTCGATCATCGTGCGCATCCGGCTGCGGAACTCGTCACGGTCGCCGATGGTGTCACCGAGCTCGCGGACCAGAACGTCGACGTCGGTGAGGCGCAGGGCACGCAGCCTCAGCCGGTCGTCACCGAGTTCGGGCATGGCCGGACTCTAGCGAGCCCGGCCACACCCTGACGGATCAGGCCTGGGTGTCCTCGTCGGTAGCGGCAGCCGACTCGTCGGTCGCGGCCGGGGAGTTCTCGACGTCCTCGGACTCACCGTCTGCGGGCTCCTCGTCGGAAACCTGATCGTCCGCCGGTTGGGCGATGCTTCCGTCGGACTGCAGCGACGCCAGATCGAGGGTCTCACCGTTGCCGTCGGTCACCGTGGCCTGGGCCATGATCAGATCCAGCACCTTGCCGCGACGGATCTCACTCATGTATTCGGCGACGTGATCATGCTCCAGCATGTGCTGCAGCTCCTGGTCCGGGGTCGACCCGGTGGCCTGCGCCCGGCGCACGATGTAGCGGGTCAGCTCCTCCTGCTCGACGCCGATCTCCCGGTCGTCGGCGATCTTGTCCAAGATCATCTGAGCCTTCAGCGCGTCGGCGGAACGCTTCTCGGTCTGCTGCCAGAACGACTCGACGTCCTTGGGCTCGTCCTCGTCCTCGGAGTCGTCCTCGGAATCGGAGGCGATCTCGTCCAGGTACTGTTCCAGCGTCAGCCCGGCCTGAGCCAGCTGGCTCTCGATCTGCTCCTTGCGGGAGTCGACCTCGGTCTTCAGTACGCCCTCGGGCACCTCGACGTCGACCTCGGCGATCAAGGCCTCGAGGACCTTGTCCCGGGCGGCATTGGCCTGCTCGATCCGGCTGTTCTGGCTCAGCTCGCGGCGGAGGTCGGCGCGCAGTTCCTCGACCGTGTCGAACTCGCTGGCCAGTTGGGCGAACTCGTCATCGGCCTCGGGCAGGTCCTGGACCTGGACCTTCTTGACTGTTACCTCGACCTCGGCGTCCTGGTCCTTCAGCGGACCGCCGACCAACTTGGACTGGAACTTCTTGGATTCACCGGCGGACAGCCCGATCACGGCGTCGTCGAGACCGTCGACCATCCGGCCGGTGCCGACCTCGTAGGAGATGTCGCTGACGTTGGCGTCCTCGAGCACCTCGTCGTCCCGGCGAGCGACCAGGTCGATGATCAGGTGGTCGCCGTCCTCAACCGGCCGGTCGACGTCCTCCAGCGAACCGAAGCGTTCCCGGAGCGAGTTCAGCCGCTCCTCCACCGCCTCGTCGGTGATCTCGATGGGGTCGACGGTCGCCTGCAGCGAGTCGAAGCTCGGAACGTCGAAGTCCGGGCGGATATCGACCTCGGCGGTGAACTCGACGAGTTCGCCGTCCTCCAGCTTGGTGACCTCGACCTCGGGCTGGGCCAGCGGTGACAGCTTGTTGTCGGTGACCGCGCTGTTGTACAGGCCGGGCAGGGCGTCGTTCAGGGCCTCGGACAGGATCGTGCCACGGCCGAACCGCTGATCGAGGATCCGCGGCGGAACCTTTCCCTTGCGGAAACCGGGGATCTGCACCTGTGCGGCGAGGTCACGGTAGGCCTTGTCCATGTTCGGCTTCAGATCCGCGAACGGGACCTCGACCGTGATCTTCACCCGCGAGGGGCTCAACTGCTCGACGGTGCTGGGCACGTGTTACTCCTGAGGCGTGGTCGGGCGCGTAGCCACGGCCACGTGACACTAGACGGTTACTGTTGGCGCTTCGCAAGCCCGGATCGCCGCGCAGTGGGCGCCGGCGGATTTGGGCTCACGCAATCCTACGGTCGCCGTACCTGAGCGACAAACCACCGGCCACCGACGAGGTTTCGGGTCACCTCAGCCGTGCGCCAGCAGCTCCAGCAGGACCACCAGCAGGCCGAGCGCGACCAGGACCAGCAGCAGCACGAACTTGTGCCGGCGTGGAATCCTCGCCCGCCGGACGCCCAGGTAGCCGATCGCCGCGAGGGTGACGATCAACACCGTGCTGGCGGCGCGCAGCGCACGATGCAGTTCCCAACTGCCGAGCCCCGCCAGGCCGAGGAAGACCAGCGGCAACACGATGACGCCGAGCGCCTGGACGCAGGTGCTGATCAGATACCGCAGCTCGTCGCGGTCGGGAAGGGTCGCATGGGCGACGACATGCGAGATCAGCTCGGCGGTGAATGCCGCCGTGACCGTGCCGAGCACGGTGATCGCCAAGGTCAGCGCCGCATTCGCGGCACTCTCGTCGCCCGCATAGGAACTGAGGGCGAGGATCACGGCGAGCGCGGTGAACGTGACGTAGACCCGCTCCCGCAGCCGCCCGGCGCGGCGCTCCGGTGACTCGGTCTCCCGGTCCGACCGGCCGCTCGCAGGTGCAGCCGAGTGGTCGGCGGAGCCAGTGGCAGCCATGCTTCCACGGTATCGAATTCACCCGCCCGGCTGCGTCGACCGGTCCCGGGAGTGGGGCATCTCCCGGGACCGGTTGCGGCGGCTGCTCCGGCCGGCGGCGTGCGCCCTACTGCTCGGTCTGAGTGGCGGTCACGTGGTAGACCCGACCGCCCCAACCGTCGTCGGGAAAGGAGTCGGACACCCGCAGGTAGACCGGTCTGGTCCCATCGGCGCCCGAGCCGAGGAACGGCGTCAGATCGATCGTCCGATCAGCCTTGTTCGAACCATCGGTCACCCGCCGGTCCTCCTTGAGCACGGTCGTCCAGTTCTCGTTGTCCGAACTCACGTCGACGACGAACTCCGCGTCGATGGTCAGGGTCACAGACGCTGACTCGGTGTCGGACGGGAACGGGAACAGATAGGTGAAGTGGCTGTTGCCGTCGGCGAACCGGTTCTGCACGCCGTTGCTCTGCGACCCGTCGGGATCGAACAGCCACGGATTCTCATCGACGGTGCCGGTGTCGAAGTCGATCTGATGGCGACCAGGACATCGGCCCGGGTGGTGAACACCAGGTCACCGCCGGTGACGGTCACGGTGATCTCGTGATGGCCGTCATCGGCGCTGCCCGGCACCGTCAGTTGCAGCGGGATGCTGCTGTAGACGGGATGCGCGGAGCCGCGCGGATTGAGCCGGACCGACGCGGTCGATGGGGTCACACCCCAGCCGTCCGGCACCTGTACCGAGGCCTTCGCAGTCAGCGGGGAGCCTCCGGTGGCCGAGACACCGAGGTCGATGGTCACCGTGGTCGGACCGGTGGCCGCCGGCATGATCACCGGTTGGGCGGGTGACGTCGTTGCCGCCAGCGACCGGTTGGGCGCCTTGACCGGGATCACCCCGATCAACGCGCTCAGGGCGCTGGCCTGGGTCCGCCAGTCGAAGACGTTCGGATGATCATCGCTGGTGCCGCCGGACCACCGCGTGCCGAGCCGGTCGGCCGCATCCCGGTCCTGGCTCCAGATGGTGTCGGCCTGCTTCTGCAGGAAGTCCGCGTACCTGGCGTTGTGGGTGGAGTCGACCAGGTCGGTCCAGTAGCGCATGAAGATGCCCTTGAACTGCTTGCCGTTGTCGCTGCACGTCTGGTCGAGGGCGTCACAGGCCTCGGTCAGGACGCCGTTCTTGACCAGGGCATGGTTGTTCAGCGTGGCATCGGCCAGGCTCCGTGCGGTGGCCAGCACCTCGGGATCCTTGGTGGCACGCCACAGTTCGAGGCCGGCGCCGATCGCCAGCCCCTGGTTGTAGCTCCAGACCGTCTGCCCGTTGTTGGTGCAGCCACCGGTCAGGCCGTCGTTGACCAGGCCGTCGGAGTTGATCATGCCGCTGTCGACGAACCAGTGCCAGGCGGTGGTCGAACGGTCGAGCCAGCGCCGGTCGCCGTTGATCCGGTTGTGCAGTTCGGCGGTCAGCCGGATCCACAGACCGTTGGTCACCGCATTCTTGTAGGTCCGCTCGGCGTCCCACCACACGCCTCCCCCACAGGTGCTGGTGTCCCAGTAGCCGTACACGTAGTCGGCGATGGTGATCGCCATGTTCAGGTACTTCTTGTTGCCGGTCAGGTCGTAGGCCTGCAGCCAGGTGAGACCCCACCATTCGGAGTCGTCGATCGCCCGGCTGGTGAAGTTGCCCAGCAGCGGGTCTCCGGAGAGCACGCCGGGCGGGAACGCACCCTTGTCCTTCTCGAAGGTGTTGTCGAGTTGGGCGAGATAACGACG
Source organism: Microlunatus sp. Gsoil 973 (assembly GCF_009707365.1). GTDB lineage: Bacteria > Actinomycetota > Actinomycetes > Propionibacteriales > Propionibacteriaceae > Microlunatus. The sequence goes on along the minus strand of NZ_CP046122.1, from coordinate 224,617 downwards.
GTCTCCGGTGCGTTGCATGTAGTCGCCGATGGTCTGCAGGGCGACCGCTGAGTTCCACCAACTGGACGGGAACCAGGCCTTGACCGGCTCGTAGGAGCCCATCAGGACGTCGGCGGCCACCCGTGCCCGGGCGACCGCGGTGGACGGTGAGATGGCCGCGGAGGAGGAGGTCCTCGTCGGGCCGGCGTGGGCCATGGCGGCCGGGACAAGGCCGACAACCAGGGCGACCAGGCCCAACAGGACCGTCCTGGTGGCACGTCCCGACGGCCGGCGGGCGGTGATCATCATTGAACTCCAGGGGGTGGGGTGGGTGGGAGGTAAATCGATTGGCCAGAACGCAGAGAAGTATCGCGGAACGCGCAGATGAGCGTCAACGGTGGCACCACTGCCCCAGTGGATTCCCGGCCGAGCGAGGACATGATCGGGTGTACGTCATCGCCCCACCTGTGGACACCGCGGTGAATGCGGGTCGATACTCGACCCCATAGGCGTGATGCCTACGCAAAAGATCCCGCCGGGGGGAGCCATGGGCTTCGGAGACGTTATGCAAGCCGTCGGTCTGTGGTGGGAGCGGCTGCACATCTTCAGCGACGACGTCGTGCAGCACACCGGCGTCGTCTCCCAGTGGACCAGGGATCTGCGCCCGCCGGGAGAAGCCGAGGTCCAGCCGGGCGAACTGGTCGAGTTGCACGTCACCGTCCCGCCCGACCTCGCGCTGCTGGAACCTGCCCCGCCGGTGCGGCTGGACATCCTCGAGTTCGACTGGCTCTTCTGGCGCGGCACCGACGATCCGATGGACAGCCTGCGGACACCGGGTGCGCGGGACCCGGTCGGAGACTTCACCATTCGTGAGCGGACCCTCGTCGAACGCCCCTACTCCGACACCGAGGCGACGCTGGCCAAGATCGTCGACGGCTACCGGGCGGCCCGACCCGCCGACTTCGACAGCGGCGTGCTGGTGGTCCGCGACACCCGCAACGGATGGAAGGACATCATCGCGTGGTGGCGAGTACCGGTCGTCAAGGAGCATCAGCCGCGGGCCTACTTCGTCGCCGAGCTGCCCGGACCTGATGCCGACCACAACGTCCGCGACGCCAGTTCGGTCCAACTACACGTCGCCCGGGACGTGGTGCCCGGCGCGTCCGTACGACTGCACGGCACCATCACCGACTCGGTCGTCGCAGTCGGCGAGAACGCCCAGCCGGTACCGCAGGCAGTGATCACGCTCGGTGGTCGCACGACGACCTCGACCGCGGACGGGCGCTATGTGATCGACGCCCGGATCGCGAACGGGGATTCCCGACTCGGCGTTGCCCGTCCCGGAGCCGACACCCGCGAGTACACCGTTCGTGTGTCACCGCGTGACGCCGGCGGCACCGACGTGACCATCCTGGACGGGGACGTCCAGGTCACGACCACCATCATCGCCACCGACGCCGACCCGGCTCTGGCCGTCCTCCGGCTCGACATCACCACACTCGTCCACCGGCTCTCGGGCACCGTGGTCTGGCCGGACACCCGCATCCCCACCGTCCCTCCCGCCGCGGCGATCACGCTCCGTAACCGGTACGTGTGTGCCATCAAGCTGGAGGCTGGGGCGCTTCGGCCGCAGATTCCGAAGACCAGCAGGGATTGGGACGTGCTTCGCTCCCGCCCGGACGTGCTCCGTTCGGCCCGTCCGGATCGGCCCGCCCGCAACGAGGCGACCGACGTCGACGGCGCGTACGAGCTGTCCTTCATCGACCTGCAGGCCGATGCCAACTACCTCTTCTGGGTCGAAGCCGTCGACCCACGCGATCCGACGCGGCGGCTGCCGGATGCGGTGGTCCGCACCATCGCCGCCCCGAACATGCGCCGGATGAACGTACAGCCGGCAAACACATCAGTCGTGGCGCCCGACCGGCACAACCGCCGGGTGGTCGTCGCGACCGGGTTCCTGGAGAAGGGAGTCGAAGCCGCCCTCGACGTTCTCAAGATCATCGACACGGCGGCCGACGGTGCCCAGCCGGCGCTTCGGCTGCTCCGAGCCCAGCCGAAGAACATCGAGGGCATCGACGCGTCCCCGCCGGCCGACGTCGACGAGCTCGTCGTCGATGCCGCGTCCCGCCGCGTCACCGGACTGACCGTGGAGGTTCTTCCGCTGGTGCCGGTCTTCGAGCTCCCCGAGGATCGCTCCCCGATCGCCGGCAACGCCTTGACCGCCCTGCAGTCCGGCCTGGACGCCCGCCATCCCCGTGGTCATCTGCTCAACCGCCTGCGCTGGGTGCTCGATGCCCGACGCGGGCCGACGGCCACCTGGAACGACGCGGATGCCTGCAGTGCGCTGGAGCGCACGCTGGTGACCCATCCGTCGTTGACGCCGGCCCGGATGCACGACCCGGCCTGGGGATGGTGGCGTGCCGACGCAGTCAGCCTGGCCGACCTCGCGCACGTCGACCAGGGGGCGAACGCGGTCTTCGCCAACCGCCAACTCATCGAGGAGTTGCAGCCCGTGCTCACCGGACCGGTGCCGCGCCTGCTCGGTCTCTTCCAGCGCCGGCACCTGCACGTCTCTCCCGGGCACGGCCTGTACGCCGGCCCGGCGGCCAGCACGAACTACCGGACCGGTCGCGGTGACTGGGCCGGTTACGGCGCCGCCATCGAGAACTGGGGTGGTGAGGACGAGAACGCCGCGGGCGTCGCGACCTTCGTCCGCCAGGTCGCCGAGCCGAACGGGATCCGGATCACGGTGTCGCGGGAGACCGACCCGACCGTCGTCGGGACCGCCCAGCAGGCGGGTGGCGTGTTCGCCACCGTCAACCCGACCACTTCCCCCGACCACCCCCGGCTCTGGCAGCAGAACGCCTATTACTGGCTCGCCGCCGTGTACGACCTGGCACCGGGGCCGGGCGGCCCGCTGGTACTCGGCAATCCGAGCAACGGCGACATCAACAGCGCCGGCATCAACCGGCGGCTCGACCTGTTCCGCGACCAGGCCGCAGACCCGACCACCCCGGTCGACGTGTTCGTCGCGCTGCACACCAACGGTGGTCCCCCGGCTGCGCGGGGCTACCTGGCGATGTACCTCGACATCCGTCCGACTCCGACGTCTCCGGCGCCGGGGCAGGCCGGCTACGTCGAGGGCAACCCGGATGGACGCGACTTCGCCGACCGGTTGGCGACCGAGATCGGCACGGAGGTGAACCTGAACAACCGGGGCGCCCGGTCCTACTACTCCATCAACGGCAACGTCACCATCGAGCTGGCAACGACGCTCGACCACTTCCGCAACGGCTCAGCGGTTCAGGGCATCCGCTCGCTCACCAACCCCACCGGCGCGCTGGCCCAGATCAGCTTCCCCCCGCCCGGGAGGCCGGACCGTCCCCGTCGGCTATCTCGAGGTCGGATACCACTCGAACACCGACGATGCGGCCGCACTCGCCCAGGCCTGGTGCCGGCGAGCGATGGCCATCGGCATCGCGCGCGCCTGCGAATGGCAACTTCGACGACGGACCGATGCACTCAGCGGCTTCGACCTCGTCGGCCTGCTGCGGACCACGTTCGGATCCATCCCGGCCGTCAACGCGCTGACCACCGGTGCCGGGGCGCTGGGGGCTGCCGCGGTCGACCGTGCTGCGGTCGCCGCCGCGATCACCGCTGTCACCGGCCGGCCGTCGGCGGTCGCCGCAGCCACGCTGGACGCGGCCGTCGGGGCCATAGAAGCGGCACGTGACGCTGCCACCAGGCGTGACCTGGTCGAACGGATCGCCGCGGCCGTGGCACCACTCGCCGGCTTCGATCCCACCGATCCCGCACAGTCGGAGGCCATCGCCGAGGCCACACTGCGGCCTCCGCTCCTCGCGCTCGGTGCGGTCATCGCCGAATCAGACGTGCCCGGCATCGACCATCTGCCGCGCCCCGACGTCCCGCCGACCCGCGGTGACGCGGCGGCCGTACTCGCCGCAGCCATGGGAACCCGTCCGGGCGACCTTGCAAGGGTCACCACGCCGATCAACGCGGTCACGGTGCTGCACCCTGCTGTGGATCCGGCCGGGCCGAATGCGGCCGACGATCCGGAGCGCTATCTGCCGGACTCGGCCGTCGGCGCCGCCGTGACGGCGATCGGGACGCTTCGCCCGGTCGACATCTACCGACTTCTCGGCGTGCGAGTCACCGACGGTCGCGGGACCGGTGTCGCCGGCCCGCATCGGGCCGGCGATCTGGTGTGTCTGACCGTCGACACCGCAGGTACGGCCTGGCGCGGGCAGCCCAAGGACGTCACGATCACCGTGCGGCGGGCGGGTTCGAACGACGTGACGCTCGCCTGCCCGGTACGCCGGGCGGACGCCCTGACCACCCAGTTGTGGCAGGTCCCGGATGCCGTCGGGCATGCCGAGTTCTCGCTGTTCGCGACGATCGCGCATCCGACCGCAGGCGAGCAGCAGCTCGGGCCGGTCAGGTTCGCGATCACGATCACCTCGGACGAGTGAGGCTGTAACGCTCGTGCGTGGACGGCCTGTCCGTGGCCGAACTGCCCGAAATCTTCCCCGTGATGTCCGATCGGGCAGAGTTCTTGCGGAAGCAACCAAAGTCCCTGTCCCGATCCACCGGCCGTCGATACGCTGCAGCTACGCGGCGCTCAGGCACGGCTCAGGTACGGACGTCGCCGCAGAGTTGATCTTCATCCGATGATCACTACGCCCGCGGGCGCCTGTTGATCCCCTGGTATCCGCTGGATTGATTCTCTGCTCGGGGGCAGGTGATGAGTCTCGACATCGGCGTCGACCCGAACACGACGTCCCTGCTGACCGCGATCGGTGTCACCGACGACAACGGACAACTGGTGGGGAGTTGGTTCGACGACCCGCTGGCCGCCATCCGGCGGATCCTGTCCAACCCGACGCAACGGGCGGCTCTGCTGCGCCTGCTCGATGAACTACTGCCACCCGACCCGGATCTTCCCGCCTGGTATCCGCTCCTCGACACCGACGTCGGCAATCTTTACCTGACGGTCGAGGACGACATCATCGGGATCGCCGCCGCCCTGCACAGTGGAGTGCTCGGCTCCGGCGTCGGGAGTGTCCAGGGCAGCGTCCGGCTGCCGCTGGTCAGCGTCGCCGGTGACCTCGAGGCGATCGCGGGCACGGCCGACGGGCCGTTGCAGGCCGGAGTGGACGTCGGCTTCACCGATGCCGCGATCCCGATGAGCCGGGTGGGGGCGGCCGTGACCGTCCACCTGGATGAGAACGCCCCGCTCGGCGTCCGGGCGGGGATCCGGGTCACGGTGGACGGCTTCAACCTCGGCGGCGGAGAGCCGACCGACCTGGTGATCGACTCCGCGACGCTCGGTGCAGATCTGATCACCGCGCTACGGCTGCTGCTCAAGGAGGTCGTCGACCTGTTGGCGGCGGAGGCCGACGGCAACGACCAACTCGGCCGACTTGCCGAGCATTTCTTCGCGCTGCTTGGGCTCACCGACGACGGCGCCGACGACATCCCGCCGTTGCCGCTGGAGGAGATTCTCACCCGTCCCGAGGCGATCCTGGACTGGCTGATCGACATCGTCGACTCGCCGGGGACGCTGACCTCCTGGGCGACGCACCTGGCAGGCCTGATCGGCGACGATCTCGCCGTCACCGGGCCCGCGCCGTTCGAGGCGAAGTTGCTCGACACCGACGTCGTCGATCTCCTCCTGCTGATCGAGGTCACCGACGACCGGGACCTGGAGATCGGCCTCGAGGTCCGCGTGGACACCGGCCCGGTCGCGCTGTCCGGGGTGGTGACGGTGCTCAGGATCCCGCTGCCGGCGATCGGCGGAACGACCGGCGACCCGGGCGCGCCGGTGCGCCACACCGCGGTCGTGCCGGAGGTGACGGTAGCGCTGGTTGCTCCCGGTTCCGGCAGCCTGATCGCCGATCCGCCGGCGCTGCAGGTCGGCCGGGTCGGTGCCGGCTTCCGGCTCACCGACGGCACGCTGCAGCCCTGGCTGGCGCTGACTGATGTGATCATCGACGGCGAGGACCACGGCGTCGTCGACCTGACCGACGCCGATGCCGTGATCGGAGTGGTCTCCGATGCCGCACTGTCGATCTTCGAGGAGGCGTTCGGCGACTCGCCTGCCGCCCGGGCCTTGCTCACCCTGCTCGGCCTCCGCCGCCCCGACTCCGACCCGTCATGGCCCCACCGGCTGGATCCCGCCGCCCTCGGCCGTGGCCCGACCGTCGCCCTCGGCAGTCTGCATCGGGCCGTCCTGGCCGATGCCGACCACCCGTGGTCGCACATGCTGGAGCAGATCGCGCTGCTGGTCGGGCTCACCCCCGACGTCACCGGCCTCGGCGCAGCAACCGATCCCTGGATCACCCCGATCGCCACCGCCGGCCCGGTAAGCCTGTCACTGGCAGCCTGGAACGCGCGCACCGACACCGATCCGGCAGGCCTGCAGCGGCTGCGGCTGGGACTTTCGGCAGGCGCGGTCCAGGGCAGCTACGAGGCCGGCCTCCTCGTGGAGCTGCTGGCCGTCGACCTGCCGGCGGCCGGCACCGGATCGGTCCACCTTGTCGGACGCTCCCAGCTGGCCGTCGAATTCACCCCCGATGGCCCGCTCGACCTGTCCGGCTTGCAGTTGGCCAGCGGACCGGCGGGTGCGCTGATCAGCTGGCGGCCGGGTGAGCCGCCGATCTGGCAGGTCGGGATCAGCGGGGTCACGATCACCCTCGATACCGAGGAGTTCGGGCCGTACGACTGGGCGTTGCCGGGTCTGCAGCCCGATCTCGGGCTGGGTGCGGACGCGGTCCGGTTGCTCGGCCGACTGACCAGCTCGGCGCTGCGATCCTGGGCCGGCGAACCTGCCTACGGACTCACGGCATTGCTCGGTCTGCATCGCGACCTACCCGAACTACCCGATGACTGGCCGCTGCTCGCCGACCTGTTCAGCACCGGTGATCAACTGCGGCAGTTCCTCGACGATCCGGCCGGAACGCTGCGTGCCCACCTGCGGCGGGTGTTCACCGGCATCTCGTCGGCCGGCCGGGCGTACGCCATCGGGTTCCTGCAGACGCTGGGTCGGCTGCTGCCCTCCGACAGCCCGGCCGGTCTCGGCCTGCCGGCCGTCGGCACGATCGGGGGCAGCGGCCGCTACGACGACCCGTGGGTCATCCCGGTCGTCGACGAGTCCGCCGATCCGTCCCGCGGAGCGACCACGGTCGACGGGCTGGTCTGGCTCGACCCCGACGGGCCACCGGCCGACTGGATCGCGGCCATCGCCCAGCGTGCCGACGACGTCACCGATGGTGTGCTGCTGACGGAATTCCTGTCCGAAGCAGCCGCCTTCCGGCCTGCGCTCGGCGCGCAGCTCGGCGGGCGCAACCTCGACGCCGTGGCGCGTGGGCTCGATGATCTTGCCGCGTGGCTGGACTCCGGCGACGGACTGGTGCCACTGGACTCCCAACTGCCCGCCGGCTGGACCCACGGCATCACGGTCGCCACACCACACGGCCTGCTGCCCAGGGACCCGGCCGTGATCAGTCAGGTGGTCGCCAGGCTGTCATCCGGGGTCGGCCCGGTGGTGTTGGTGGCACCTCCCTTCACCGATCACACGATCTTCGCCGAGCTGATCGCTGCGTTGACCGGTGCGCAGCCGTCGCCGGACCTGCACTTCGACCTGCGCTCGCTGCCGAACCCGGCCGAGGTTGACCTGACCGCAGTCACCGGGGTTGCCGCGACCTATACCGCCGACCTGCTCGCCGGCAGCGCGGTCACCGAAGTTGATCAACTGCAGCGGGTTGTCGAGCGGGTCCGGATGATCACCGGGCAGCGCGTCCGGCTGGTCGGCCATTCCACCGCCGGCGTCGTTGCGCGCGGGCTGGCTGCGGCACATCCGGAACTGGTGAGCGAGTTGATCACCCTCGGCAGTCCGCACGCCGGTTCCGATCTTCTCCCGCTGACCGATCCAGCGGTGGCCGACGCGGTCCGGGTGGCCGCCTCGGTGGCGGCGCCGATCGCGGACACCGCCGTCGGGGCCACCGTTGCCTGGCTCTGCGAGTTGCTGGACGCCACGGGTGGCCTGCTCGGCGGCCCGGTCAGCAGGCACTGGTTCGACAGTGCGGTCGACGCACCGATCGACACGGTGCCGGGCTTCGCCGTCGGCTCCCGTCTCAGCGGCGACCTGCTGGGACTGCTGGCCGGCTCGACCGTTGCCGAACTCGCCGCCGCCGGGCTGCCGACGCACGTCGGCTTCGGCCTGCGCCTGGGACTGACCACCCCCGAACCTGGCGACGGCCAGGGTGAAACCGGGCGGGGGCCGATCGCCCTGACGGCGGACGCGCGGATCGACCTCGCCCGGCTGCGGCTCGTCGCTGACGTGGGCGATCCACCGCGGGCGGCGACCGCGCTCACCCTGTCCACCCGGACGTACCGTCCCACCGGCTGGCTGGTGCAGGACGGCACACTCCCCGACAGCCCGATCGACGCCAGGGTGCGGCTGGTCGAGGCCGGCGTGATCGTCACCCCTGCCGGTGCCCCCGTGGCCGGACCCACACCGGACGGTGCCCTCAGCACTACCGTCGTAACGGGTGGACTGGGCATCGTGCCCTGGCTGCGGCTGGTCGACGCCTCGGTCGGCGTCGGCCCGGTACAGGCGGCGATAGCGCTCGGGCACGTCGAGCTGCGGGCGGCATTGGACGCGGTCATCGCGGAACTCGACGCAGCCCTGACGAACCCGGCCGCCCAGGCGGTCCTCGGCCTGCTCCGGGCGGCCGGCGTCCTGATCGACACCTCAGCGGGTCCGCGCGCTTCCATCCAGGGCCTGGCGGACCTGGCGACGGTCCCGATCAGGACCCTCACCGAACGTCGCGCCGCGCTGCTGGCCACACTCCGTACCATCGTGGGTGACCCGGACCTCAGCGGTGTCGATCTTGGCGGCCTGGATGCCGGCGCCCTGTCGGTGAGCCCGCCGGAGCTGCCGGTCCGGTTGTCCCTCGACGACGCCACCATGGTCGTCCGGCTCGAGGCCACCTCGGACTTCACCCTTGCCGGTCCGCTCTCGGTCCGCGGCAGGCTCGACCTCGACACGCGGACGCTGGCGGTCGGCCTGGATGCCTCCCTACTGGCCGGACCGGTGGCTCTGCACCGCGAACCCTCCGGCAGCATCACCCTCGATGCCGGGCCGTGGCTCAGAACGCCGCTCCGGCTGCGGCCTTTCGACACGGCCGCCGTGCGGGACGGGCTTGGTGAACTGATCCTCGATCTGTCGGTCTCGGCGATCGTCAGCGCCCTGCTCGGCGCCGAGGCGGGAAACAACGTCGTCATCCCGCCGATCAGTGCCCTGGTCCGCGATCCCGTCGGATGGCTGCGCAGCCCGGACGCGCTCGGCACCGCGGACGGGCTGCTGGACGGTGACCGGATCAACGACGTGCTGCGGATGATCGCCGGCGCGCTGGGTGTCGACGATCAGCAGGGCCTCGAGCTGCCGGGCGGCTTTCTGCTCCGGGTGAGCGGCAGCGATCCGCTGCAGGTCCGACTGTCCGGCAACTTCGACCAGGGCGCACCCCTGCTCACCGCCGGTGTGGCGCTCGGTGTCGATCTGCGAACCCTCGGGCCACTGCCGACCGACATCCAGGCCGCCCCGTCCGGATCGATCACCCTCGACGTCTCGCTCCCCGGGGATTGGGGCGACCTCACCATTGCCTTCAGCGTCGATGCCGGCGGCGTCCGGCTGCTGATCACACCGGACAACGTCGGCCCGATCCAGTTGCTGCCCACCGTCACCGGGCTCGGCGAGTTGCTCGGGAACGCGGTCACCGCTCTGGTGCCGAAGGTGCTCCAGGAGATCACCGATGCACTGCAGGCCGAGCCGGAGCACCCGGTGCTCGATGTCGCCCTGCAGATCGCCGATGCGCTGGACATCTACGACCCGGGCGGCGCCGGCTTCCTCGGTGACGCCGAGAAGCAACGGCTGCGGGACATGCTCACCCCCGGCTGGCTCCAGACGCAGGTGTCCGACCCGGCACTGATCATCGGTCACATCCGGAGCCTGTTCCCCTCCGACACCGCTCCGGGCGTCATCCCGCTCCCGCCGGGTCACCGGATCCTCCGCACGGAGAACCGGCTGCGCTGGGAGATGGATCTGGCGCCGGGCTGTGTCGCCGGTGCCGAACTGGGCTGGTCCGCCGCGGGTCACCCCCAGGTACGGGTGACCCTGGACAACCTGGACACCGGCCCGGTCAGCATCGTGTCGGCACGGCTGGGCTATCTCGACGATTTCGAGGGCCTGGTGCGGGTCAGGGTCGAGGTCGGCGAGCCACTGGACTGGTTCACTCCGGAACTCGAATTCAGCGCGGCAGGTGACCGGTTGGCGATGCGGATCCTGCCGCTCGGCGACGCCGCCACCGACGACGTCGAGATCGTCCTGCTGCCGCAACCCGCCGTCACGCTCACTGCCGAGGGCGGCCTGATGTTGGCCGGCTCCTGGCTGCTGCCGCTGCTCACCCACTACCTCATCCCCCAGCTCGAGGACCTGCTCGAGGAGCCCTTGTGGCCGAATGGCCCCAGTGCCCAGCAGATCCTGCACGGCAGCGGCTTGGTATCCGACGCCACGGGGCCGCTGCAGATCGTAGGGCCGTTCCCCGAACCTGCCGTGATCGTGATGGGCGCCCTGAAGACGGCCCTTTCGGGCGTCGCAACCGACATCACCGACGATCTTCACCTCAGCTTCGCAGAGGACGCCGGGCGGCTGGGCATCCGGCTGCAGGGGTCGGTGACGTTCCCCGGCGACGTCTCGATCACGGTGCTCTTCGGCGAACACGAATGGATCGGCGACGATGCCGGGATCACCGCATGGGTGATCGGCCCGTCAGACGACCCGGCCGAGTTGCCCGCCGCTCCGGCGCCCGGTCTGGACATCGTCGGCGTCGGCATCGGCGTCGCCGGAGCCGATGATGATCATCCGCTGTTCGGTGGCGAGGACGACTCGGTGGTCCGGCTCGGCGGCCTGGCCGCCATCTTCTTCGGCAACTTCGCCTTCTGGGATGTGACGACCCGCCGAGCGACCTTCGCCGTCGACAGCCTCGGCGGCGCGGTCGAACTCAGCGACGCCGCGATCCGGGTGAACGGCGCGGACGGCGACTCCTTCGTCGCCGCACTCATCCCCCAGGAACTCGGCGCCGGATTCACCACCGCGGTCGCGTACCGCAACGATCGCCTCGAACTGCATGGTGGCCCCGGCAACCTGGACAACGGGATCGAGCTCACCTTCCCGCTGAATCTCAACATCCTCGACCTGATCTTCCTCCGGGAGCTGTACCTGGCGGCAGTCTTCGGGCAGCGGACCGACATCGTCGGCGCCCTGTCCGGCAACGCCGAGCTCGGCCCGCTCGCGGTGACGGTGACCCGGGTCGGACTGCGGGTGACGATCACCGGCTCGGGCGCGGTGCTGTCGTTCAAGGCACCCGACGGCTTCGGCTTCTCGCTGGACGCCTCGACGATCCGGCTCGGCGGGTTCCTGCTGGTCGACGAGGCACGTGGCCGGTACGTCGGGGCGCTGGAGATCGCCGTCCTGGAGAAGTTCACGCTGACCGCGATCGGGATCATCACGACCAAGAATCCCGACGGATCGCCCGGGTTCTCGTTGTTGATGTTGATCACCGTCACCCTGCCTGTGCCGATCCCGCTCGGCTACGGGTTCTTCTTCGCCGGAGCCGGCGGTCTGCTCGGTCTCAACCGCGGGATGGACGTCGACCGGATCCGCAACGGACTGCGTACCGGCACCGCCGATTCGATCCTGTTCCCGACCGACATCATCAACCGCATCGACGTCATCGTCCGCGATCTCGAGGAATCCTTCCCGGCCCAGCAGGGACACTTCCTGGTCGCCCCGATGGGCCGGATCACCTGGATGAACCCTCCGCTGGTGACGTTGACCGTCGGCATCATCCTCGAGATCGCGCCACAACCGAATATCGCCCTGCTCGGCGTCCTCCGACTCGCACTGCCGACACCGGACGAGGCGGTCGTCGACCTCAAGGTCGCCTTCATCGGCGGCATCGACATCGGTGCGAGCCTGCTCTACTTCGACGCCGCGATCTACGACTCGTTCATCGGCTACGCCGACTTCAAGCTCAGCCTCGAGGGCGACATCGCGATCCGGCTCAGCTGGGGGCGAGCCCTGACCTTGTGGTGTCCGTCGGCGGCTTCCATCCCAGCTACACACCGGCAGCCCACCTCAAGCTGCCGACGATGCGTCGGCTCTCGTTGTCACTGCTCAAGGACAACCCGCGGCTGACGCTGAGCCTCTACTTCGCCGTCACCAGCAACACCATCCAGTTCGGCGCCAGGTTGGAGTTCTTCGTCGGCGTCGACGGGTTCTCCATCAGCGGCGACTTCGGCTTCGACGTCCTGGTGCAGTTCGTGCCGTTCCTGATCGACGCGCGGATGTGGGGCAGGCTCGCGGTGACCGCGGGCGGTGCCGACGTCTGCTCGATCGGCCTGGACCTGGCGCTTCGCGGCCCGACGCCCTGGTACGCCCACGGCAAGGCCAGCTTCAAGATCCTCTTCTTCAGCATCAGTGTCGAGGTCGAGGCGACCTTCGGCGAGGCGCACGAGACCACGATTCCGGCCGAACCCGTTCTGCCGAAGGTACTCGACCAGTTCCGGGATCCGCTGAACTGGGCAGCCCGCTTGCCGGACGCCGCCTCGGCCGGTGTGACCCTGCAGCCGCTACCGCAGGGTGAACTCGTCGTCGACGCCGGCGGGCTGCTGTCGGCCCGACAGAACCTGATCCCACTGGAGACCGATATCGGCCTGGTCGGCAAGACGCCACCCAGCGACGTCCGTCGGGTCACCGTCCGCGATCTCTCGTTCGGCACCGACCCGACCGACTTCTCCGACGTCACCGCGCCGTTCTCCCCGTCCACCTTCGCCGGTTCGAGCAGCACCGACCAGGACCTGCTCAAGGCACCGGCCTTCGAGGAACGACCCAACGGCGTCCAGGCCGACTCCGGCCGGACCCTGCAGGCCGACTTCGTGCTGCACCACGCCCAGAGCTACGAGATGATCATCATCGACGACCCGGACCCCGAGGCACCGACCCCACCGGCGGTGCTCGCCAACCCCCGGCTCTCCTTCTCCCGCCTGGTCGCCGGCGGCGCGGTCGGCAGGTCGAGCCAGGCCAAGGCACAGCGCGGGCTCGCCGAGCGGGGCAAAGTGCTGTCGGCAGCCGCGGCCGAGCCGCTGTACGCGGTCACCGCCAAGGGATTCGCTGGCCCCACTGGGCGCCGACGGGCTTCCGGCCGCCCAGGGCACCGCACTGGTCACCAGGACCGAAGCCGAACAGCGGCTCGCCGCGGTACCGGCCGACGGCCGGCGTTTCCAGATCGTCCCGGAGGTGCAGGTTGTCGGTTGAACTGCCGGAATACAGCTTCCTGCCGTGGTCACGGCGGGGCATCGCCACCCGCGTCGACCAGGTCGACCACCTCGGCCGGACCCCGAACGCCGGCCCGAAGGACCGTGCCACCCTGACCGCGTCAATCACCCTGGAGTCGACGCCCGCTCCGGGCGCTCCCGCGGCGGCCCCCGCCACGGTCAGCCAGCAGGTGTCGCTGGTCGGCCCGGGCGACATCAAGAGCTTCACACCCGACGCCGTGCTTCGCGCCGCGCCGGTGCAGGGCAGCGTGAACGCAGCCGCCGGCGAACTGGCCTATGTCGAGTTCTACGACGAGGACTTCCCGTGGCGCTACACCCCTGCCCGGGCCACCGCCGATCACAAGCTCCGGCCGTGGGTGGTGCTGCTGGTGCTCGCCGACGGCGAATACACGCGGACCGCCGTCCCTGGAGAGGTGGCCATCCTCACCGTGACCGACAGCGCGCCGCTGCCTCCGGTGACCGAGACCTGGGCCTGGGCGCATGTCCAGACCCAGGGCGCCCTCGGCGCGGGCGACCCGGGTGACCGGCTCGACGGCTACGTCACCGGTTCCCCGGACCTGGCGCTGTCGAGGCTGGTCTGCCCGCGTCGGCTCGAGCTCGACACCGGCTATCGCGGCTTCGTCGTGCCGGCTTTCGAGGCCGGCCGGCTCGCCGGCCTCGGCACTCCTGCCGAGCCCGGCACAGTGCCGGCACAGCAGCCGTCCTGGGGGCAGGGCCAGCCACGGATGTTCCCGGTGCTCTACGACTGGACATTCCGGACCAGCCCGCAGGTCACCGATTTCGAGGTGCTCGCCCGAAGGCCCAAGGCGTACCGAATCGAGGCCGAGGGGTTCGGGACCCGCGCCCTCGACATCTCCGATCCCGGTGCCGACGTCGATGTTCCGGCAGGTACGACAGTGGCGCTCGAGGGCGCGCTGGCACCCGTCGACTTCGACGGCCGCGCGCCCTACCCCGCCTCACCGGGCGCACCGGTCATCGACCAGCTGCGGGAGGTCGTCGACCTGGCCGTCGATCTCCGGGACGCCGGTGTGGCCTCAGCGGGCGCGGACACAGGCGAAGACCCCGTCGTCACCCCTCCGGCGTATGCCCGCAAGCATGCCGGCCTGGAACGGATCGCCGACACCACGCCGTCCACCCGCTGGCTCGCCGAACTCAATCTCGACCCGCGCAACCGTGCGGCCGCCGGCCTCGGCGCCGAGATCGTCCGGCAACGCGACGAGGAATACATGGAGCGGGCCTGGGCCCAGGTCGAGGAACTCGACGCGGTCAACCAGCGGCTCCGGGATGCAGAACTGGCGATGAACACCAACGAACGGGTCTTCGCCAAGCACGTCTCCCATTCCACGACCGACCGGCTGCTCGGACTGACGGCAGGAGCACTCTCGGCACTGCGCGTCGCTGACGGCGATGACCTGACCATCCGGGGTGAGGTGGACGCCAGCCGAGTGCCTGCCGCGGCCCAGGCGCCGGCCTTCCGCCGGATCATCCGGCCCGCCCGGCCGCTGATCAGGTCGCTGACCGATGCCGCGACCGACCTGCGCGGCGGGCGGCTCGATGGACCGCGCGGCGGGCTGCAGGGTGGGTTGCTCGACCGGCTCAACGAGGACCCCGATACCGCCGTATCGGCGGCGCCGCCGGCGCCCGACCCGGCTCTCGGGGTCGCGCCGAGCCTCGTGCTGACGGCCGCGCAGGCGGTGGCCACGCAGCTGCCGCGCGGCAGGGACGTGTTGCCGGTGCTCGCCGGGGAGGAGGTCGAGGCCCGTCGGGCGGTCGGCACGCTCGCCGCCGCGACGCTCGCCGCGATCCGCGCGGGCATCCGATCACGGCTGGACTCCTCCTACCCGGGAACGGTGACCGCCAACGCGGAACTGCGGGATGAGGCGATCACCCTGATCGACGCGCTGAGCACGTTGACCGTCGGCAGTGGTGACGAGCCGACGGTGCTCCGGATGCCCGCACAGACGTTCACCGACCACTACGGCTCGACCATCGACGGCAAGAACTACCTCGGCGTGGTGATCGCGCCGAGCACGGCTGCCACCTTCGAGTCCCTGGCCCCCACCGCCGGGCTGAGCACCGCGGTCGATTTCGCCGCAGCGCTCGCCGACTTCTCCGCCCTCGCCGGCTCCCGGCCCATCCCGCCGCCGGCGGCCGAGCTACCCGCGCCGGCAACGCTGGCCGGCCAGGTGTCGTTGCAGTTGCGGCCGCAGGTGGCGATGCCCGCCCGGTTGGCCACCGTGCTCGGCGGCATCGGCGATCTGTCGGCCGACCTCGCCACCAGCCGCCGGCTGAATCCGGTGATGGCCCATCCGACGTTCGACGACCCGCTCTTCGAGCCGCTACGGCAGCTGGGCCAGGACTACATCATCCCCAACATCGCAGGCCTGCCGACGGAGTCGATCGCGCTGATGGTGCCCAACGTGCGGTTCATCGAGTCCCTGCTGGCGGGCGTGAACACCGAGTTCGCCCGCGAACTGCTCTGGAACGAATACCCGACCGACCAACGCGGGACGTACTTCGCACGGTTCTTCGACGCAGCCGACGCCGGCGAGGACCGGCCACCGGACATTCCGGAGGTTCACCTCTGGAAGCGCGACCTGGGAGCCAACTCCCCGCAACTGGCCGGGCTGCTGGTACTGGTCGTCCGTGCCGAACTCCTGGTGAGATTCCCCGACACCATCGTCTTCGCCCAGCGCGGAGTCTTCACCGACGCTGACGGGACCACGTCGCGGACGCTCGACGTGACCGGTGAGGTCCGTTACCCGGTGATCACCGGCCGGCTCGACCCGGACATCTCCCTGTACGGCTTCGAGATGACCGAGCAGGAAGCGGCAGGGACGACCACCGACGCCGGATTCTTCTTCTGCTTCATGGAACGCCCGGGCCAGCTGCGCTTCGGTCTCGACCTGGATGAGGATCGGAACTCCCCGGCACCTCAACTGCTCAGCTGGAACGACCTGAACTGGAAACATCTGCAACATGCCGCCGGGCCCCCATCGACGGAGCAGTTGCCGGCCCAGGTCCTGGTCGACGCGAACGCGGGACTGACCCCGGCAACCGTCGGACTGCCCGCCTGGGGCCAGAGTTCGGCGCACATGGCGTCGATCCTTTGCCAGAACCCGGTGTGGTTGGCCCGCCATGCGACCGACATGCTCCCGGTCGAGATGCCGGGTGATCTGCCGGATGATCCGTCGAGGCGGGTACCGCGATGACGCCGAACACGGTCGACTGGTCGACCCTGAAGACCGATCCTGCCACTGCCGCCGCGGTCGATGACCTCACCGCGATCGCCGGAGGCTTCGACCCGCAGGTCCCGGCGGTGCTCATCCCGGTCCGCGTCGAGACCCGGTTCACCGCCGTCGAGGTGCCCGACACCAGCGACCCGCTGGCCGACCTCCTCGACCAGCTCGCCGACGTCACCGCCGTCCTGCGGCGACTGGCCGGACGCAGCTACGTCACCGAACTGACCGGAACCGTCGTTGAACAGAAGGCGTTCAAGGAAACCGTCGAGGTACCGCTGTACGAGGCCGCCGAACGCGATCTGGCAGCACTGGCGACAGAGCTCGAGTCACTGCACCACGCCGCGCAGCAACCCATCACCACCGGAACGCCCGAGCAGCAACGCGCGCTGACCGCGGCGCTGACCAGCCTGCGCCGGGATTCGGCGGCGGCCGGCGATGCGCTGGCGGGCCTGCGGTCGGACTACCAGCGGGACCGGCTGGGGGCATCCCTGAAGAACCAGGTGGCCGTGCTCGAGGAGCTGACCGGCACGATCCGCAGGAGGGTCGAGCCGACCCTCCGCCTGGTCGCCGAACTCGGCATCCGGACCGGCGCACAGGTCGCCCGCGATCTCGGTCGTACGCCGATCGGTCGACCGTTGCGCCCGGGTCTGTTGCCCGGTCCATCCGCCGGCAGCGCAGGATCGCAGCCGCCACGACGAGTGGTGTTCGACGACGACACCAGCCCGGAGACCGTCGGCGCGCGCCGGGCGGTGCCGCTTGACCGGGCCCAGTTGGTCGCCGCCGCGGAAGCCGCCGAACTGATCGTGGAGCGGCTCACCGACGCCACCGCCGGCCTCGGCCCGGACCTGCGAGCCGCCGCCGCCGGGATCACCGTGCTCCCCGGGGCGCTCAAGGCCGACCTGCTGACCCGGCTGGATGCAGCCGCGGGCCGTCCGGGCGCCGCCGAACTGCGCGCCGAGATCGCCGCCACCCCGAGCGACCGACCGGAACTCGATGTCAGCGTCCCCGAGCGCACCGCGGGCACGGTGTGGACCCTCGCCAAGGCGACAAGAACCGTGCACCAGTTGTTGGTTCGGTTCTACCCCGAACCGCTTGCCGTCGACTCCCACGAGGACGAGCTGACCGAGACCGAACGCGTCGACGGAACCAACTTCTGGTCCGCGACCTCGGCAGCCGGAGACGACGAGGAACTCCGCAAGGGTGCCTGGCGGGCACTGTGCATCGGCCGCAGCACCAGGCGAGCGGCCTGGATCGCCCGGGCCACCGAACCGGTCGCGACCGGGCCGACGCGCGGCGCAGCCCAGGCCAAGGCGATCACCGATGCGATCACCGCACTGGAGAAGCGGCTGGCCGGCCTCGACACCCGGGCCGTCCCGGCCAGGCCACGGTCTGGAACCCGCCGGGAGCCGGTCGTCCGGGACCTGCAGACCCTGACCGACCGCCAGCTCACCGCCGTGGTACGCGCCGTACAGAATCTTCGGACCGCGATCGACGCCGCCGAGACGCTGCCGGGAGCGGCCGCCACAGCCATCGCCGGGCGGCTGCAGACCCAGCAGGCCACCGTCACGGGACTCAGCACCGTGTTCGGCAATGTCCCGGCCGACTGGATCGGGCTGTTGGACGAGTTTGCCCGCCGGATCCGTGCACTGCCGGTCGAACCGGTTCCGCGCCCGACCACGCCGGAGGTGGGCAGCCGCAGCGGCACCTGGACGCGGGCGGCGTCGTCGACCGTCCTGCCGGCCAGGTTCGCGGTGGTCACAGTCGCCGAGGGCAAGGCGGGCACGGTGGCTGCGGGGCGGCCGATCCCGGCCGATCTCAAACTCGGTCTTGATCCGTCCGGCGACACGTTCGCCCTGGACGAGGACGGCAGCCTTGTGGTGCCGGACTCGATCCGCTGGATGACCGACTTCGACGAGGCCGAGGCGAAAGGGATGGCGCTTCGCCTGACCCTCACGCCCCAGCAGGCCGAGCACGGCTTCGACGAACTGCTGGTGTTCGGCCTCGCCGACGGCGACGCGGCCGACGGCGAAGCCAGGCTGACCGCGATGCTGGAGAACCACCACTACACCGGTGACGGCCTGACCCTGCTGCCGGTCGGCACACCGACCAACAACACTGAGGACCAGCAGGCCGGATACTCCAGCACCGACGACCCGGACCTGGCGTACCCGATCGAACGCGGCCCCTCGCTGGTCACCGCCGTCGACGACTCCGACGGCAGCCGGCTGGCCACCGCACTCGGCATCGACGCCGCCGTCCTGTCCCACATCGAGGGCGCCGACGGCACCGATGCCAGCGACGCGCTGCTGACCAACCGGGCCCTCTACCCGGGAACCATCGGTCACGCCCTGGAGGAACTCGCGCCGGCACTGATCAGCCGGGACGCCAGGAGCCGGCTGCGCTCGTACGCCCTCGGCGACGTCTCCGCCCGCAGCCTGCTGCCCGCGGTCCGGGTCGACGACCAACCGTACGGACTGCTGCCGGCGGTCGCCCTCAGCCGCTTCGTCCCAGACCTGCGTGACGCGGGATCCGACACCGCATCCGCCGCTGAGAGGGCGCGGCAGCAACGGTTCGAGGAGGTGCTGCTCAGTCTGCTCCGCCGCCTGCACCAGGACTGGTCGGAGATCCGCGAGGGATCTGCAGGACGGCCAGCGGTCAGGCACGCGCACAGTCCAGAGGTCGGCACCGAAGGCTTCGACGCCCAGCAGCACTTCCTCGGAATGCTCGGCCTGGAATCGTCCTCGGTCGGCTCGAGCTACCGGTTCGCCGTCAACGTCGCCGACCGCACCGGGGTACGCGGCCAACCCGACCTCGGCCTCAGCTTCGGGATCCCGCCGGCCGACGGGTCGACGGTCGACACCGACGCCGCGTTCGGGCCGTTCGCACTGATGGAGCATCTTGCGGAAGTCTTCCGTACCGCCTTCGGGCTGCCGGCCGATTCGGCACCGCGGGATCCCGTCACCGGGCGGGCAGCCACGGACTGGCAGCCGGTCCTGGACCTGATCGAGACGTCGCGGGCGTACGGGCTGCGGCTGCTCACCGGACTGTGGCCGTTGCAGGGCGTGGTGTCGGCCGCAGCGGCCGGCTCGAGACCGGACACCGGAACCTGGATCCGCAGTCTTCTGGATCTGACCCTGGCCGATCTTCGGGCCCGGACCGAAAGCGACCTGTCCGACGTCGGTCTTGCCGAACTGCTGGCCCGGCACGCCCTGCTGACCGAAGCCCGGCAGGCTGCAGCGGACGGCCTGCTGAGCCGGGGGCTGTTCGACGAGCCGGCACTGGCTCTTCTCGGCTCATCCAGCCTCTACCAGACCTGGTCGAACGGCTCGCTGTCGCAGACCTCGGCCTGGGGCCTGCTCTTCAGCACCGTCAACCATCTCGTCGAGATCGGCGGTTCCCAGGCGGCGGTGCCCGGCGACCTGAACAACCGCTTCATGGCCGAGGTCATCGACGCGAACCGGCCGACCCGGGTGCGGGACCATCGCAGCGACGTCACCGACTTCTCCCGGTTGCCTGCCGACCGGATGACTGTCCTCACCCGCGAGCACCTGGATCTGTGCAGCTACCGACTGGACGGCTGGCTCTCCGGGCTCGCGCACCGGCGGCTCCGAACGCTCCGCCGGCGTCACCCGGGCGGAGCGCAGGTGGGCGCGTACGGCTGGGTCGAGGATCTGCGACCGACTCCGGGCGCACCTGCGGCAACCGGAGTTCCGGCCGCGCTGGCCGGCCTTCCCGGCCGACCGCTGACCTCCGACCCGAGCGGCGAAGGTTTCATCCAGACACCGTCGCCGACCCACGCGGTGACCGCCGCGATCCTGCGTGCGGCCTATCGGTCGCAGACCGCCGAGGGTTCCTTCGGCAACGAGATGTCGATCAACCTGTCCTCCGACCGCGTCCGGGTCGCATTGTCCCTGATCGACGGCGTACGGGCCGGAAATGATCTTGGTGCGCTGCTCGGCTACCGGCTGGAGCGGTTCCTGCATGAGTATTACGCCCGCCCGGACACGCCGCAGGTGGTCGAACTCGACTCCGCGATCTTCCCGTTGCGCCGGGCGTACCCGACGGTCGCCGCAGTCGACCCCGACGCCGGCGCGGTGCCCGAACCGACCCGCTACGTCGTCGACGGGCTCGGTTTGGTCCGCACCCTGCTGGACTGGGTCTTTGACAACGACCCGGACGCCGAGGGCACGCTGTACGAGACCCTGTCGGCCCACCTGAGCGGTCACCCCTGGGGCACGAAACCGGGTGCGCTGCCGCCCAGGACCGACACCGACAGGCTGTCCGGGGTGCTGCGCGGGATCGACTCGATCGCCGATGCGCTGGACGCGTTGGCCGACCTGACAACGAGCGAGACGGTTCACCAGCTGGTTCGCGGCAACCACGCCCGGGCGGCAGCCGTGCTGACCGCGCTCAGCGAGGGCAAGGCGATCCCGGATCCGGAGGTCACCGACACGCCACGCACCGGGTTGCCGGTCAGCCACAAGCTGATCCTCCAGCTGCCGGTGAGCAGTGCCGAGCCGGCGGTCCCACCGGCCGGATGGGAGGCCGTACCGATGACTCCGCGGGCCGCACTGGAGCCGACGGTCAACGCCTGGCTCGCCGCGCTGCTGGGCGATCCGGCGGCGATCCGGGTCCGGCTCCGCTCCGACCGGCCGGCACCCGGGGCGGCGCTGCCGGAGCTGTCGATCGCCGAGCTCGGCCTGCAGCCGCTGGACCTGGTCGCCCTGGTGGGCGACGGCTTCGATGCAGCGATCGGCGCCCTGACCGCACGGGTACTGGATGAGTTGCGGCCGACCGATCTACCGCCCGATCAGCCCGGGGTGGTGACCTCGGACGGGCCGCAGACCACCGCTACCGACAGCTGGACGATCGAGTCCCTACGGGCGCCGGCCTGGGGCCCGGGCATCCGCAGCATCACCGATGTCGCGCCGCTGTTGGAGACCTGCGCAGATCTGCTCGGGAAATCCGAACCCGCGATCGCGTCGGACTACGCCGCGCCCGAGTTCACCGCGACCGCCGGGGACGGCGTGGACACCGACGAGCTGTCGATCCGGGTGCAACGGCTCCTGGACAGCGCCCGACAGGCGGCCGTCACCCTGGCTCGGTTGCTGGCCGAGGATGCCGCCCTCGACGACGGGGTGCTGGACAGTGATCCGGCCGTCTGGTTGGGCACGATCCGTACGGCTCTGCCGGAGGATCCGGCGGCCGAGCACCCGAGCGCCTGGCTTCCGGTGCTCGACATCACCAGCGGCACCCCGGAAGAGGTCGCCGCCAAGCTCGCCCGGCTGGACGGCTTCTGGGCGGTCCACGAGGCCTGGCGGTCCGCGGCCAAGGCAGCCCAGACGTACGGGATCCGGGTCGGGCTGCCCCGGCGCTACCTGTCGCGTCTCCAGGTGAGCACCGAACTGCTGCAGTCGGCGGAGGTCGCCTTCCTCGACCTCGCCGGTCGCTGCCGGACGGCCGAGGCCACCCTGGCCGCGGCCGCCGACCCGAAACCGGCCGGCGCCTGGGTCCAGGCCGCCAAGGATCTCCTGGCTGAGGGGGCCACGTTGGTGCCGCGAGTCGGGCTCGATCCGGTCCGGCCGGACCTGCAGACGGCACTCGATACCGCTCTCGTGGGTTCCGGCGACCTCGACTCCTGGCTGGAGGGGGCGGCCGCGGTCCGTCCCGGGGCGGCCGATCTGACCGACCTGCAGGTGTTGGCCGAGGCGCTGGGACGACCGGCATTGACCGGTTCGGTCGCGCAGCTCCCCCACGTCGACGGTGATCCCTGGCTCGGTGGACCGCTGCCTGACGCGGCCGCCTTGACCGGCAGGGTCAGCGTCGTGATCTTCGGAGCCGACCAGCTGCCGTCCGAGGGCCGCACCGGGACGGCGTTGCTGGTCGACGAGTGGAGTGAGTCTGTTCCCTACCGGGAGGAGATCACCGGGGTGGCGCTGCACTACGACCAGCCCGACGCGACCGCCCCGCAGGCGATCCTGGTTGCCGTGCCGCCCGTCCTCGACAGCCCCTGGACGCTCACCGACCTCGCCGCGACACTGCACGACACCCTCGAGATCGCCCGCAACCGGTTGGTCGAGGTGGAGCACATCGGCTTCAGCCGCTACGGCCAACTGCTGCCGCTGCTGGTCGGCGAGGTGGTCCCGAACGCCGCCGGAAATGACGTTGCGGGTGACCGCGTGATCCTCGACTTCCACCAGAACAATCCCTAGGAACCTGCCATGGCGTTCATCTCTGCGACGTGCGAACCGCTGCGGATCTGGTCCCGGCTCGAACCCCGGGCCCGGGAGGTCGACTTCGCCGGCACGCTTGCGGCAAAGATCGCCGACCCGATGTTCATGCTCGGCCGGCAATGGCAGTTCGGCGAGTTCGCCGGCACCGATGCCGGGTCGGCGATCTTCGCGACCCTGGCCCGGCAGATCAGCCCGGTGGTGGTGCCGGGCGCCGGACCCGATGACGGAGTGGATTCGGTCACCGAGGGTCTGCCGATCTCGTTCCCGCTGATCGTCCGGGCGCGGCTCGGTCGGACCCTGTTGAGCCGACTGGACACTGCGGTGATCGCCTCCGGGGTCGACCCGGACGACTACGATCCGCGGGTCTACCGGGAGATCTTCTACCGGTTCTTCGGGCCGCTGGACACCGAGCCCGTCGATCCGATCGCGGTCGCCCGCGACCGTACGGCGCAACGCGCGGCGCGTGCCCGGCACGCCCTGCGTGGTCGCTGCGTTGACGGTGTCCGGGTGTACGAGTTCACGCCACCGGACCTGACCGTCGCGATGTTCCCGGCCGAGTTCGCGGCTGCCCTACCCAGCGGCCAGGCCGACCTGGTGCGCGACGTTCTGCTGGCGTACCGGGCTTGGTTCGCGAGCACCTATCCGCAGCCGGCCCCCGGCATCGACCCCAACGGCAGCCACTGGGAGGGCGACCAGCTGGAGTATGCGGTCAGCGGAGAGGCGCGAGGCGGCGGGACGCGCACCGAACTGAGCGCCGCCGAACATCAGGGCGGGCATCTCGACTGGTACTCCTTCGACCAGGGCGCAACCCGTTCGGAGACGGCAGCTGAGACGGCAGCCGACGCGGCGGCAGGGGCAACCATCGACGTACGGACGGTGATCCCGGTGCCGGCCGAATATCCGGGCATGCCGAAACCACGCTGGTGGCAGTTCGAGGACGCCGCTGTTGATCTTGGAAAGCTCAGCGCCGACGCGACCGACGCGGCACGCATCGTGGTCAGTGAGTTCGCACTGCTGTACAGCAACGACTGGTTCACCATCATCGGCCGGCAACCTGTCGGCAGCGTCGCCGAACTGCAGGGCGTGATCGTCACCGACACGTTCGGCTGGCGGACCCTGGTCAAGCCGACGGTCGAGCCGGCAGGTTCCGACTGGACCCGATGGGATGCGTTCAGCCTTGCGCCGCGACCGTCCGGGGCGGCGCAGGCGCCCCTGCCGCAACACCTCTATCTGCCACAGACCTTGCCGCAGATCAGCGACGGGGAACCGCTGGAGCAGGTGGTCCTGGTCCGCGACGAGACGGCCGACATGGTGTGGGCGATCGAACAGCGGATCCCCGACGGCCTGCACGGATCCCGGGATGCCGCCGAAGCATCCCGCCGGATGCGCCAGCAACTCGACCCGAATGCCGACACGACCGGCACCATCACCGATCCGACCGAGGGCACCGGGGTTGCCCGGCTGCGCTACATCCTGCAGACCGAGGTCGCCGAGAACTGGATTCCCTTCATCCCGGTGCACCTGCCGGGACAGTCGCGGGCGATCCAACTGCAGCGCGGCACCATGCGCCGTACGATCGGGCCCGACGACACGTTGATCCGCCCGGTCACCTCGATCCTGCGGTCGGGCATCGATGACGAGGACAACCGGCTGGCGCCCTACTACGTGCACGAGGAGGAGGTGCCACGGTCCGGCGTGCAGATCAGGGGCCTGATGCGTCGGGCCCGCAGGTATGACGGCACACCCGTCGTCTGGCATGCCCGCCGCGTGACGTCCGGCCGCGGCGAGGCCCGGTCCGGTCTCGCCTTCGACCGCATCGTCGGCTAGCGGCTTCGACCGAAAGGGAACCAACCACGGCCCTTTCGACCCTTGACCGTGTCCCCCTCGCGACCAAGGATGAGATCACCATTGGTAGTGCAGAGCACACTCGAATTTGGACCGGGGAATCTGAAGAATTTCAGAACCGATGGGAGTCCTCCTGGGCGGTTGCCGTGCGTTCTGCTCCGTGGATGCGGAGTTCCGTTCCGGTCTTCCGTCCAGGGGGCACTGAACCTGCGGCCGCTGGAGGCACTGTGCGGGTCATCGTGCTCACCGGGCTGGCCGGAGCCGGAAAGACCGCGATGCTGGAACGCCTGGCCGCCGCCGGCGCGCAAGTCATCGATCTTGAAGCACTCGCCGCGCACCGCGGATCGAGCTTCGGGCGCATCGGGATCGCTGCCCCGCTGCCGAGCGAGCCCGGCTTCCATGCCGCGATCCGCGCGTCGCTCCGCGCCTGTGATCCCAACCGGCCGGTGTGGCTGGAGGACGAGGGTCCGCACATCGGGCCCTTGTGGCTGCCGCCGGAGGTCACCGGCATGATCACCACCGCCGAAACCGTGGAGCTCGCGCCACCGTTCGACGATCGCGTCCGCCGCCTGGCCGGCAGCTACGGCAACGTCCCGCCCGCGGAGTTGATCAACGCCACCCAGCGGATCCGACGACGACTCGGCAATCGCCGCACCGACCGGGCGATCAGCCATTTCCATGCAGGACGGCCCGAAGCCGCGATCCGGGTGCTGCTGGAGTACTTCGACGACGGATACGCCCGGCGCAGCTCCCGGGATCGCCGCTCCCGGCTGCCGTTGCAGGAGATTCCCGCCGTCCTTACGGCATCCGACATCATCAGTCCGGCCGTAGGCTGACGGCGCTGACCCCCGCGTCCTCCTTCCCGCATCGTCCTTCCTGCATCGTCCTTCCTGCATCGTCATCTTTCGCAGAACACCGCTCAGTTCTGCATCGCTGCGTCGTCCATCTCATACCGGCGGAAAACCCCGGCACCAGACTCGGAGGACGACAACGCCATGAGCCCCAAGATCATCAGCCGCAAGGTCACCGCCCACCAGTACAGCTCACTCAACGGCGTGGTCGAGGCGCCGAACCTCTTCCAGTTCGACGCGTTCGGCCCGGAGGAGGACGACGCGATCGCTGCCGCCATCGGCCCAGTGACCGATGTCGTGATCGGCGCCAACCTCTGACGGGATTGGGCCGCCTTCTGGCCGGGCAGTGACATCGAGCCCTTCGCGTCGTTCATCAACGCGGTGCCCAAGCACGTGATCTCCTCCACGCTGTCGGGTGAGCTGTCGGGTGAGCTGTCGGGTGAGCTGTCGGGTGAGCTGTCGGGTGAGCTGCCCTGGAACAGCACGGTCATCGACGGTGACCCCGTGGACCATGTCAAGGCCCTGCGGGACAACGGCTCGGAAGGGTCCATCAGCGTCGTCGGCGGCATCGCAACCATCCGGTCGCTCTTCGTTGCCGGTGTCATCGACGAGTTGATGCTGACGGTGTTCCCGGTGGTCACGCCCGACGGAGCGCGTCTCTTCGACGACACGGTGCCCGTCACCCGGCTACGGCTGGTGGAGTCCCGTTTCACCTCGGTCGGCAACGCGATATTGACCTACGCGCTCCGCGACTGACCGGAGGAACCCGCCGGTCCGGCCCCGTCCGGTGTGTCCCAATCCGAGACGAACCACTCAACCGCACCGGTGGGCGGGATCGTACGACCGTCGCTTTGATGGTGCCGATGTCGCCGCCGTACACGTGGATGCCGATGGTGGGCCGCATCACCCACCGCGGTCACGGCATGGCCGTCATCGTCGGTGGTGCAAACTTGTCCCGCACCAGTTGCTCGGTCCCGCACTGCCAACTCGACGGCGCACCACCTACTCGGCCACGCACCGCCTGCAACGGGTGCGCGGACGAGCAAACGGTGCGGCGCCGACCAACTGGTGCGGCTCCCGGCGGAGTACCGCCGGCGGGGCTGGTCACCGCTACCCGTCCTCCTGGTCCCAGCCAATCCGACAGCGACCCCTCGATTTCCGCCACGTCCTTCACGGTGCTTGACCACCGCCTCGGTTGGGACCCCAGACTGATTCAACCGTTGGGAATCAGGGTGAGGAAAGGCAGGCCGATGACGACCACAGCTCAGCCGTACGGTGATCGACCCGAGGGGCGGCGCCCGATGACCAGCTACACGAAGGTTCTCCTCGTCATCGCAGCGATCTACCTGGGTGCCCTCGGCCTGGCGCTGCTGATCGTTCCTGCACAGTTCGGCGTCGGGGCCGTGCCCGAGGATCCGTCCTCGGAGTTGATCGCTCTGCTTCGTCTGCTCGGTGGGCCGTTCCTCGGTATCGCCGTACTCAACGTGATGGCCTGTCGCGCCGATGCCGCCGTCGTACGCCGGACGGTCGTGCTGGCCAACCTGGTCGGTTTCGGCGTCGTCGCGGTCAACGACATCATCGGCGTCGCCGGTGGCACAGCACGTGACCTGGCCCAGATCTTCGTGGTGGTGCACGTGGCATTCGCGATTGCGTTCGTGGTGGCTGTGGCCCGACAGCCCGTTGCGCGGACCGCTTAGGTATCAACGACTGGAGCGGATGACGGGAATCGAACCCGCATGACCAGCTTGGAAGGCTGGGGCTCTGCCATTGAGCTACATCCGCGCTGCCGATCCGGCCAGGGGCCGGATGACAAGCCGACAGTGTACTGGTCGTACGAGGCCGCCCGCCAAACTGGCCACCCGGCCGGATCCGGCGGGCCGAATGCGGCGGGCCCGCAGGCTCAGGATCCGTGATGACGGCGGTGACGCCCTGGCATCCTCATGCTGAGCAGCCGCAGCAGCCGTTCCTCGCGGTCCTCCTGGTCATGCCGGGCCACATGCGCCGACGCCATCCGTTCATCGTTCGGCAGCAGGGCGAAGCAGGTCAGGCAGAGCAGCGGGGGCGTGCTGATCCCGTCCGGAGCCGCTATCCACCGGGGACGAGCTGCGTCGCTGTCCATAGGCCCTCCCGCCGATCCGCCGTACTCCCATTGTCTCCTGTCGCGGTCGCGTCCGGCAGCAGCGGGTGCCACTATGGCGATCATGCTCGTCGCGTTCATCGGCGCCATCGCGCTGGTCCTCTCCGCGGTCGTGACCGGCCTGTGGACGTGGCTGGCCGCGAGCACCGATCGGGCCCGTGCGCAGCAGGAGGCCGATGTCCTCAGCAGGCTCGATCCGAACTCCCAGGCGGCACGCTGGCTGCGGGAGATCATCGACACGCGGGTGGCGCACTGGCACCGGCGGATCTTCGGCACCAGGAAGGCCGATCTGCAGGAGTTCTACGGCAAGTCGCCGGCCACGACGATGGGACGGCATCCGGGCGTGACGCCGCCGCCCACCTGGATCATCATTCTCGCGCTCGTCGTCGGCAGTGCAGCCGTGGTCATCATCGCGATCTGGGCAGCGGCCAGCGGCCGATTATCTGGTGCGGCTTAGCTGCCGCCCCGCCCACCAGTCGATCGCGGACGCTGCTTCTCCCCGGCTTCGAGAAGAGTGATCATTTGCTCGATCCGCCGCTCCCGCTCGTCCGGTCGGTTCTTCGTCGCGTCGACCCACCGCAGGTAACCCTTGCGATAGAACTGCGCCAGCGAGTCGAAGAAGGCGCCCGCGGTCGGGTGAGAGGTGAGCGCGGCGGCGACATCCTCGGCCAGATCGGCGCGCTGCGGACCCTCAGGCGAGATCACCACCTCGACGCTGTCGCCGACGCCCACCGTCGCGTCCCGCAGCCATGCCGGGCCGAGCGGTAACGCGTATGCCTCGCCGTCCTCGGTCACGATCTCGCCACGGAACCTGCATCCTCCGACCATGCCGGTGATCAGGTGCCGGGACTTCGACGCCCAGACCTCGTTCGGGTCGAACGGGACGGCGATCGAGCCGCCACCCCGCGGTCCTGCCTGCACCGTGCCGGTGAATCGCTGTGGCTGCATCTGCCCGATGCTGCCAGCTTCGCCGGTCCGGCGGTAGCTCTGGATGAGCCGAGCTGAGTTCGTTCTGATCCGGCGCTTCCCGGTCGGGGCGACCGGACTCGAACCGGCGATCTTCTGCTCCCAAAGCAGACGCGCTAGCCACTACGCTACGCCCCGGCGCGCCGTCATCGGCGTGCCCGAAGAGTCTAGGGCACCAGCAGAGCGCCTCAAATTCATTCGGCTTATTCCTTCTCGGATGTCCCCGACGCGCAGGGCCGTTCGTCAGCGAATCAAACGAACACAGATCGCGGGACGACCTGGAGGCGGCATGGCTCTGATCATCATCGAATTCCTCAGCCTGGACGGGGTGATTCAGGACCCGGACGGAGCAGAGGGCACGCCGTGGGGAGGGTGGGCGTTCCGACAGGGCAGGGCCGCAGTGGCAGGCGACAAGTTCCGCCTCGGCCCGCTGCTGGAGGGGGCGACTCTCCTCTTCGGACGCCGCACCTGGGAACACTTCGCCACCTTGTGGCCGTCGAGGACCGACGACTTCGCGACGCAGCTCAACGCGATGCCCAAGCTCGTCGCCTCACGTCGACGTGCGATCTTCGACGACTGGAAGAACAGCGAACGGCTACCCGCGGATCCGCTTCCGGAGATCGACCGCATCAGGCGTCACACCGACCTGGTCCTGATCGGCAGCACGTCACTGGCCCGTCAGGTGATCAACGCCGGTCTCGTCGACGAATACCGACTGTTGATCTTTCCCTGCGTCATCGGTGCCGGCGAGCGGCTCTTCGACCCCGGCGACGCGATCGACCTTGACCTCGTGTCAGTTGAGCAGAAGGATGCCACCGTGCTGATCACCTACCGGACGACCGCACCAAAACAGGGGGAACAATCATGAAGTACGCAGTCCTGATCTACGAACGTCCGGGCTCGGTCGACGGCTTCACTGATACCGAACGCGCAGCGATCTCCGCCGAGTACTACAAGATCAGGGAGGACCCCGGGTGGTCGGCGGCGGCCATCTGCATCCAGCGGAGACTGCGACCACCGTCAGGGTCGACAACGACGCCGTGTTGATCACCGACGGACCCTATGCCGACACCAAGGAAGTCTTCGCCGGCTACTACATCGTCGAGGAGGACGACCTGGACTCGGTGATCGACATCGTCCGGGCCATTCCCGCAGCCAGGCTGGGCGGCGCCGTCGAAGTACGCCCGGTCGACGAGTGATCAGATCATGACCCGGTCCGCCGTCGAGTCCGCCTTCCGGGAGCACTGGGGTCGGGTCGTCTCCGCCCTGGTCGGCCGCTTCGACGATCTTGGTCTGGCCGAGGACGCCGCCGCAGAAGCGTTCGCCAGGGCTGCAGACCGTTGGCCGATCGACGGCGTGCCGGACAACCCGCCGGCCTGGCTGATCACCGTGGCACGGAACCGGGCACTGGACACTCTCCGGCGCCGACAGTCCCTCGCCACCAAGAACACGCTACTTGCGGCAGGTCTCCCGCAGGAGGTGAACGAGATGGATGTCGAACCGACCGTGTTCACCGACGAGCGACTGGAGTTGATCTTCCTGTGCTGCCATCCGGCACTTTCGGTCGAGGCCCAGGTGGCACTGACGCTGCGAGCGGTCGGCGGACTGCAGACCGAGGAGATCGCGCAGGCGTTCCTGGTCGCTCCGGAGACCATGAAACGACGGCTGACCCGGGCCAAGTCCAAGATCAGGACCGCTCGCATCCCGTTCCGGATGCCGCCTGATCATCAGTTGCCGGATCGCGTCGCCGCATTGCTCGCGGTCGTCTACCTGATCTTCAACACCGGTTACGGTGGACGAAACGATCTTGCCGACGAAGCGATCCGGCTGGGCAGCACGGTCATCGACCTGATGCCGGACGAGCCGGAGGCGTACGGCTTGTTGTCGCTGATGATCAGTCACCACGCCCGGCGGAACGCGCGATTCGCCGATGACGAGTTGGTGCTGTTCAAAGATCAGGACCGCTCCCGGTGGGATGCCGACGGGCTCCGCCGCGCCCAGCAGTTGCTGGACCGTGCCCTGGCGCTGGGCGGCCGCGGAACCTACGTGTTGCAGGCGGCCATTGCAGCATTGCACCTCCAGGATCCGATCGACTGGCAGGAGATCAGCGCACTGTACGCAGAGTTGCATCGCCGGACCGGATCACCGGTCGTCGAACTCAATCGCGCGGTGGCGGTCGCTCACGCCGATTCGGCGGCCGCCGCGCTGGCGATCGTCGACGGGTTGCCCCTCGACGACTACCTGTATCTGCACACCACCCGCGCTGAACTGCTCACACAACTCGGCCGGACCGAGGATGCCGCAGCTGCCTACCGGCGGGCCGCGGAACTGGTCTCCGACGAGCGCGAACGACGGTTCCTGCAGGGCAGGCTGGCAGCGGTCACGCGATCCGGCCGGGACGTCACCGAGACGCCGGAAGCGGTCTGACCGCCTCGATCTCGGGCGCCGGCTCGCCGATGATCAGGCGCGCGATCGCGTCGCCGATCCGCGGACCCATGGTGAGCCCGCCTGCACCGTAGCCGGTCGTCACATAGACACCGGGGCGATCGGGAAGCGCACCGGCGACCGGAAGATCATCGGCCAACGGACGCAGGCCCACCCTGGTTTCGATCAACGTCGCATCGGCAAGTCCCGGAGCGATCGCCAGAGCATCACTGAGCACCTGCAGTTGCCCCGCCGCGGTGATCCTGGTGTCGAACCCGCTGCCCGTCTCACGGGTGGCGCCGACCGCGATCCGACCCTCGTCGAACGGGACGATGTAGTGGTGGCTGATTGGATGCACCGTCGGCCACCGGCTGGTGTCCGCCGTGACGCGCAGGTGGCTGATCTGACCCTTCTGCGGCTGCACCGGCACCTGGTGGCCGATGGACGCCATCAGCTGCCGGGTCCAGGCCCCGGCCGCCGCGACCACGGCGTCCGCGGCGACCGCACGGCCGCCGACGCTGATCACCGGGCGCTGTCCGTCATGATCAAGGTCCGCGTGTCCGGTCACTCGTTCGGCACCTAGTCGTTCGGCGGCCAGCAGCAGCGCGTCCCGCAGGGTACGGCCGTCGACCCGGGCTCCGCCGGAGACGAAGATCGCATCCAGCCCGTCGGCCAGCGGCGGGAACAGCTCGCGAGCTGCGGCGTTGTCGATCCGGTCGACCGTACCGATCACCTCGCCATCGGCTCCGGCTGCCTGTTTGCGACCGATCACTCGCCGGTAACTCTCCTCCAGCAGCGCCGGGTCGGCGTTGACGATCAAGCCACCGCTGCGGCGGAAGTCGGTTCCGGTGATCCCCAGGTCGTCCAGGTGCCGCAGCAGCTCCGGATAGAACGCGGCACCGGCGGCGTACAGGTCGTAGTACGGCCCTTCGTCGCTGATCGCCCAGGGCATGATGATCCCGGCGCCGGCCGCCGTGGCCTGGCCCGTTGCGGCGTCATCGACGATCGTCACTGCGACCCCGCGCCGGGCCAGCCCGAAGGCCGCGCCGGCCCCTGCGATACCGGACCCGATCACGACAACCCGATGATCACTGTGCTGCGTCGCCATCGCAGCACTCTAGTGGCCGGCATCGCGGGCACGATCTGTCGGCCCGGCCATCCGGGATGGTGAGGTGGACGCAGCACGGGCCCTCGGGACTTGTTCACGGCAATCATCACGGGAGACGTGGTGCCCGTCGCAGCAGTGCGCGACCGGAGTGCCGCGCCAGCCGCGGAACGAGCCGAGCCGGGTCAGCAACTCGGGTTCGGCCTGGAAACGACCGACAATCTGGCACGGAATATGGTGTGGCGGGCAGATCCCTTGCGTGAAGGATGCGTGTCTGTGTCTGCCCTGCCAGCTGACGGCCTGTCGCATCGCAGGCGGCTGGCCGTGCTGGCGACCTGCTGCATGAGCCTGTTCATCGTGTCGCTCGACGCCACTGTCGTCAACGTCGCGCTTCCGACGATGCGCCGTGATCTTGACGCCGGTGTCAGCGGCATGCAGTGGACGATCGACGCGTACACGCTGGTGCTGGCCAGTCTCTTGATGTTGGGCGGATCGACCGGCGACCGGCTCGGTCGCAAACGGGTGTTCCAGGTCGGCCTGGTGATCTTCGGAACCGCCTCGGCGTTGTGCGGACTGGCGCCGAGTCTGTCCTGGTTGGTGGCCTTCCGGATGCTGCAGGCCGTCGGCGGCTCGATGCTCAATCCGGTCGCAATGTCGATCATCACCAACACGTTCACCGAGCGCGCCGAGCGCGCCCGGGCGATCGGTGTCTGGGGTGGGGTCGTGGGTTTCAGCCAGGCGCTGGGACCGCTGATCGGCGGCGGGATCGTCGACTCGATCGGCTGGCGGGCGATCTTCTGGTTGAACGTACCGGTCACCCTGGCCGCGATCATCCTGACCGGCCTGCTTGTGCCCGAGTCGCGCGCCGCGCGGACCCGACGCGTCGACCCTGTCGGTCAGGTGCTGGTGATCATGATCCTCGGCTCGATCACGTACGCGATCATCGAGGGACCGGAGCGCGGCTGGACCAGCCCGGAGATCATCGGCTTCTTCAGCGCTTTCGTAGTAGGGCTGATCGGATTGTTGATCTATGAACCGCGGCGCACCGATCCGCTCATCGAGCTCGACTTCTTCCGCAGCATCCCGTTCGCCGGCGCCACCTTCATCGCGATCAGTGCGTTCGCGGGCATGTCGAGTTTCGTCTTCCTCAACGTGCTGTACCTGCAGAACCTGCGCGGCATGTCAGCGTTCGACGCCGGCCTGCACACGCTGCCGATGGCGGCGATGACGGTGATCCTGGCGCCGCTGTCGGGACGCCTGGTCGGCGTCAAAGGTCCACGACCGTCACTGCTGATGGCCGGCATCGGGATCACCGTCGCAGGTTTCCTGCTGACCCTTTTGACGATCGACACACCGACCTGGCAGTTGGCCGTCACCTATCTGGTCTTCGGCGCCGGGTTCGGGCTGGTCAACGCACCGATCACCAACACCGCGGTGTCGGGGATGCCCGGGGCGATGGCCGGTGTGGCGGCGGCCACCGCCTCGACCAGCCGGCAGATCGGAGCCTCGCTCGGCGTTGCCCTGTCCGGCACAATGGTGGTCCGCGGCACAGTGCACGGGCCGGTGCCCGGCGGCGGTGGCTGGATCATGATCATCTGCTGCGGCCTGCTGGTCTTGGTGCTCGGACTGGTCACCAGCGGAGCGTGGGCCCGGCGGAGCGCCGACCGGCTGGCTGACCTGCTCGACTGACTCCCTGGCCAGGTGGCCAACCAGGTGGTCGACCGGCTCCGCGCCGAGTGACCGGTTGGCCTGGGAGAGAATGCCGGGTGTGAGGAGCCGGGCATCAATCCTGCATCTCGACCTGGACGCGTTCTTCGCCTCGGTCGAGCAGCGGGACAAGCCCTCGCTTCGCGGCAAACCGGTCGTCGTTGGCGGTATCGGACCGCGCGGCGTGGTGTCCACGGCCTCGTATGAGGCCAGGATCTTCGGCGTGCACTCGGCGATGCCCACCGCGGAAGCACGCCGACGCTGCCCGCACGCCGCCTTCCTCGCCGGTCGGTTCGACGCCTATCGGGCAGCCAGCCGCAGCGTGATGGGCGTGCTGCGCGACCTGTCGCCGTTGGTCGAACCACTCAGCCTCGACGAGGCGTTCGTCGATCTCGCTGCGGTGACGCCGCCCATCGACTTCGACCGGCCGTCACTGACCGAACTGGCCACCCGGATCAAGTCCCGGGTGGCCGACGCGACCGGCGGGCTGACCGCCTCGATCGGGATCGGCACGTCGAAGTTCATCGCCAAGCTTGCCACCGAACTCGGCAAACCCGACGGCTTCACCCTGGTCGACCCAGGCACCGAGGTCGCCCTGATCAGCCCGATGAGCATCCGCACCATCCCGGGAGTGGGTCCGGCGACCTTCGACAAACTGCGCCGGATCGGGATCTCCACCATCGCCGACCTGCAGGCGATCGACCTCAGCGAGCTGATCCGCGAGGTAGGCCGCGCCCACGGCTCGGCCCTGAAGGAATTGGCCTACGCCCGGGATGACCGGGCGGTCGAACCGGAACGCGAGGCCAAGTCGATCTCGGTCGAGGACACCTTCGAGACCGATCTGGTGGACCGCGCGGAACTGCTCCGGATCATCGCCAACGACGCGCACCAGGTGGCTCGGCGGCTTGGCGCGGCCCGGCTGCTGGCCCGGACAGTGACGATCAAGGTACGGCTGCACGGCTTCGTCACCCACACCCGCAGTCGGACCCTGGCCGGTGCCACCGACCGGCCGGAACTGATCACCCAGCTCGCCCGGTCGCTGCTGGACGAGGTGGACACCAGCCCGGGCGTACGGCTGATCGGCGTCGGTGTCGCCGGGCTCACCGACGTCCTCCAGGAGGACCTTTTTTCGCTGCCGGAGGACGACACCGCCGAGATGGAGATCGGGGAGACCGAGCCGACGGTCGCGGAGGCGGCCGGGGACCCGGCCAATACGCCGGTCGCAGACGACCACGAGATCGACGACCCGCGGATGCTCGACGGACGGCCGGGTGGCGGGGTTGACGCCGAGGCAGCCGGACTGCACCGCGTCCGCCGGCGAATGGACTGGCCACCGGGAGCCGACGTGGAGCACGACGATCACGGGCGCGGCTGGGTGTGGGGCTCCGGGCTTGGCCGGGTCACGGTGCGCTTCGAGACCTCGGACAGCCCGCCGGGGCCGGTTCGTACCTTCACAACCGATGATCCCGCGCTGCACCGTGTGTGATCATGGACTGATGTGGATCGGCTGGATCGAGTTCGACCTGCTGCTCGGTGACGTCCATTCGCTGAAGGAGAAGCGTGCCGTGGTGCGGCCACTGGTCAACGAGTTGCGGCGCCGGTTCCAGATCAGCGCCGCCGAAGTTGATCATCACGAGTTGCACCGCCGGACGGTGGTGGGCGTCGGGTGTGTGGCCGGCGAGCGCAGTCACGTGATCGAGGTCCTGGACAGTGCCGAGCATCTGGTTGCCGGGCGCGGCGAGTTCGAGTTGTTGTCGGCTCACCGCGGGTTCGCCCGCTCCGGAGACTGACCTCGCGACGATTCGCCTGCGACGATCGGTCTGCGACGATCGGCGGCGGCCGGGCAGGTCAGCCGGCGGGGCGACCGAGCACCAGCCACCCGATCGTCTCGTCGAGATCGGCCGACCCACGGTCTGCTGCATCGGGCGGGAACAGCGTCGTGGCCAGGGCCGAGGTGCGGATCCGGTCCGCGAGCGTGTGCGCGCTGACTCCCCACCGGCGTTCGAGGTCTGCGCCCAAGGAGTCCGGGAGTAGATCGAGGACGGCGGCCGCATAGCACGCAGGACCCGCCGGCAGCCCACCGATCCGTGCGCCGGGCAGGCCGGACCCCAGTTCCGCGCCGACCGCCATCGCCGACCGCACGGTCTCCTCGGTGTTCCGCGCCGCCGACGGCCCGATGACCGTGATCAACTCCAACCGGGCAGCGGCCCGAACCAGATGATCATCGGATCGGTGATCACCATCGTTGCCCGACTCGGCGGCCAACTCACGCAGTCTGGCGATCACCGCCGCCGGACTGCCGCCGAGGGCCAGATCGGCCAGACAGACACGGGTCGCCGCCAGACCGAGCCCGGGCACGGGTCGGTCGCTGGCCAACACTGCGGCCCGGGCATGGCGAAGCGGTTCCGGATCCCCGGTGCGGACACTTTCCTGCGCCAAGTACGCCTGGCTCATGATCGACAACTCCGCAGCGCCGAGCAGACGCTCGGTGTGCAGGGCGAGGGCATCCTCGGCATCGTCGAGATCATCGGCGAGTCGGCCGATCACTGCCTGTTGCAGACCCAGTGCCGCACCAGGCCCCGGCACAACGCCGACCCCGGCGGCGGTCCGCCGATCCAGCCAGGACCGGCTCAGGTCGGTGATCAACTCGTCGACCGGCGGAATCCAGGCGAGATCGATCCGGGTGGTTCCCCGACCGGACCGCAGCTCAACCGGATACCGACCGGGGCGGCCGGTGGACAGCACCTGGACGTCGCCCTCGGTGGTCACCACGACCGGGTCGTCGGCGACGACCGCACTGTCCGCGTCGGCGATCTCGTACGGCTCGTTCATCCCGAGATCGATCAGCCCGGACAACACCGGCCGGCGGCTGCGGTTGATGTGCGCAGTGTCGGCGGCGGTGTCGATGCGCCATTGCAGGACGACCCGCCGATTCGCCGGCAGCATGATCTCCCCGGTCGCCAGGCCCGGGACGTCACCGCCGACGAGTTCGGTGACCGAGCCCTGAATCAGCTCGGCCGTCAACAGCGGGCCGTTCCCGTCGGCCGGCTGGACGGCCCAGAACGCGTCACCGCCGATTGCGGCCGCCCAACCCACACAGCCGGCAGCCGGCGCGACCGGAGACAGCCAACGGTTGATCCGCACCGGCGACGACGAGGTGTTGACTAGCATGTGTCGCTGCTGCCAGTGACCGGAGAATGAATTGCGTACCGTGTACTCCAGGTGCGGATGATCAGCAACGGCGTAGCGCGCCTCGGTCTCGTCGACGTCGGTGATCAGCCCTGCCGGCTCCCACCGCTGGATCCTGTCGTCCATGATCAACTCACCCGGTGCCCGCTGGGCGGCGAGGTAGTCCTGCCCGGGCCGGGAGATGCATCGAACGCGTACCGGGAACCCTTCGGCACCGACGACCACCTCGAGATCGCCGACCGTGAAGTTCAGTTCCGCCGTTGACATCGTCCGCACCAGAAGAGATTGCGGCCGGCGAGCGCCTCAGTCCGGACCCGCGATCCGCAGACCAGACACGGCATGCCGGCGCGCCGGTAGACGTACACCTCACCGCCATGATCATCGACCCGCGGCGGACGGCCCATCGCCTCCGGCGTGTGCTCAGGTCGTACGGTGTCGATCCGGTTGTCGACCACACCCTGGGGCATCAGGGTGATCAGGTCCCTGCCAGATCGCGTTCCATGATCGACGGGTGAGCTTCTTGCCCTCGACATGAGGGCGGATCCGGTTCCGGAACAGCACCTCTGCCCGGTAGACGTTGCCGACACCGGAGAGCACCGTCTGATCCATCAACAACGCCGCGATCGGCCGGCCGGACCGATGGATCCGGCTCCACGCCAGCTCGGGATCTGCGTCCTTGCGCAAGGGGTCCGGTCCGAGCTGGGCGATCTGCGCCGCCAACTCCTCGGGCGTGCGGAGGACACACAACTGCGGCCCGCTGAGGTCGGCCGCCAGTTGCGGCGTTGCGATCCGTACCCGGATCTCGCCCTGCGGCGGCGCCGGCGGCGCGATCCGGAACTTGCCGATCAGTCCGAGGTGGATGTGCAGCAGATGATCTTCGAAGTCCATCCACAGGTGTTTGCCGTGGGCCTGCGCGCCCGAACACGTTCGCCCGGTGAGGATCGCGGCCGACTCGGCGAATCGACCCTGCGGACTCGACACCTCGGGACGCGTACCGGCGAAGGCGTCGGTCAGATCCAGCGCAAGCCGGTGCAGGGTGTGCCCCTCGGGCATCGGCGCCTCCTTTGGTTGAGCTTGTGACCGAATCGTGGCCGGAGCCTGCCTCCGGTGCCCTCGCAGACGACCTAGGATATGCGGGTGATCGCAGAACGCGATCGGCGAGGGGTCGCCGAGGACGTGGGGGAACTGCCGGGTCGGGATTTCGGTCGCGACGGGGTTTCCGGGCTTGTCAGCATCGACCGTGCCATGCGGGCACGTGATGTGTCGCGCCCTGGGCAGGCCGAGGAGGAGTTCGCGCTGTCCATCGTGGACAGTCTGATCGCCCGGGCCGAGGGCCGTCGCCCCGAACGCGTCTCCTGACTGCCTCGTCGTACGCTCCGCACCACCTGAGCGACCCCGCTCCCTTTGCGCCGCACCAATTCCTCGACGCCGCACCCTTTGCTCGACGCCGCACCAGCTACTCGGCCGCGCACCCACTGCAGGCGGTGCGCCGCCGACCATCTGGTGCGCCAACGACGAACTGGTGCGTCAACGAGTAGGACGCTGTACGCCCACCCCTTCGCCCGACCCCGCACCGGCAGGCCAACCCCAGCCGAGGTCGACGCCGCACCAGCTACTCGGGCGCGCACCCACTGCAGGCGGTGCGCCGCCGACGAACTGGTGCGTAAACGAGGAACTGGTGCGTCAACGAGTAGGACGCCCGTACGCCCACCCCCTTCGCCCGACCCCGCACCGGCAGGCCAACCCCAGCCGAGGTCGACGCCGCACCCTTTGCTCGACGCCGCACCAGCTACTCGGCCGCGCACCCACTGCAGCCGGTGCGCCGCCGACGAACTGGTGCGCCAACGACGAACTGGTGCGGGGACGGCGGGGACCACGGGGACGGCGGCGGCTAGGACGCGGCGAGGCGGCACGCTCGGCGAGGCGGCACGCTCGGTGAGGCGGGATCAGGCGCCGGCCGGGAGTTCGCCGCTCTTCTCGTACGCCGCCAGCTGGTCGATCCTGCGCTGATGCCGCGGCTCACCGGAGAACTCGGTGGCCAGGAACAGCCGGACCAGGCCAGTGGCCGCCTCGAGCGAGTGCAGCCGCGCACCGATCGAGATCACGTTGGCGTTGTTGTGCAGCCTGCCCAACGTGGCGGTGTCCTCGTCATAGGCGAGGATGGCGCGCACTCCGGTCACCTTGTTGGCGGCGATCTGTTCACCGTTGCCCGAGCCGCCGATCACGATGCCAAGGGACCCCTCGTCGTCGACCGTGGCCTGCGCCGCCGGAATGCAGTAGATCGGGTAGTCGTCGTCGGGATCGAGCGCCTGCGGACCATGATCGACAACCAGATGCCCGTCAGCGGTCAGCACCTCCACCAGGTGGTTCTTCAGCTCGAAGCCGGCGTGATCGCTGCCGATGTGTACGCGCATGCCTGCATCTTAGGGTCCGCCCGCTGACCCGCATAGGATGCGGATCATGCTGCATAACCTCACCCGCGACGAGGCCGAACGGCGCTCGTCGTTGCTGGCCACCGACTCGTACACGGTTGCCCTCGACCTGTCCGGACACGATCTGTCCGGCCAGCCCCTGACGCAGCCCGACACCACCTTCGTGTCGCGGACCCTGGTCCGGTTCAGCGCTCGCGAGGCAGCGACGACCCACATCGATCTGATCGCCGAGCGGGTGCTGTCGGCATCGTTGAACGGCGATGATCTTGACCCGGGGAGCTTCGACGGCTCCCGGTTGCCGTTGCCGGTCGCCGCCGGGGACAACGAACTGGCCGTCCTTGCGCTCTGCCGCTACAGCCGCAGCGGCGAAGGGCTGCACCGCTTCGTCGATCCCGCCGACCAGCGGACCTATCTGTACACCCAGTTCGAGGCCTCCGAGGCGCGCCGGGTGTACGCCTGTTTCGAGCAACCCGACCTCAAGGCGACCTTCGAACTCACCGTCCTGGCGCCGTCGGACTGGACGGTGATCGCCAATTCCATCGGTGACGAGCCGACCCTTGTCGACGGGCTTCAGGACGTCAGCAGCTGGCATTTCTCGCCGACACCGCGCGTCTCGACCTACCTGACCAGCCTGGTCGCCGGACACTACGCGGTGGTCTCCGACAGCCACACCACCAAGTCGGGCGAACTGCCGATGTCGATCTTGGTCCGCAAGTCGCTCCAGGAGCACCTGGACGCCGACCGGATCTTCGCCACAACCAAGGCCGGCTTCGACATCTTCGAAGAGCATTTCGAGTACGCCTACCCGTTCGGCAAGTACGACCAGGCGTTCGTGCCGGAATACAACATGGGCGCGATGGAGAACATCGGCTGCGTCACCCTGCGTGATGATCTTGTCTTCCGCAGCCGGGTCACCGAGGCGTCCTACCGGCAGCGCGACGAAACGATCCTGCACGAACTCGCCCACATGTGGTTCGGCGACCTGGTCACCATGGTCTGGTGGGACGACATGTGGCTGAAGGAGTCCTTCGCCGAGTTCTCCGCCACCTTCGCCATCGCCGAGCGGACCGGTGATCCGCAGACGGCGTGGGCGACCTTCACGGGATCCCGGAAGAACTGGGCCTACCGGCAGGACCAACTGCCCACCACGCACCCGATCGCGGCTGACATGGTCGATCTCGAGGCGGTCGAATCGAACTTCGACGGCATCACCTACGCCAAGGGCGCCTCGGTCCTGCGCCAACTCGTCGCCTTCGTCGGTCAGGCCGCGTTCCTCGAGGGAGCCCGCGCCTACTTCGCCGAACATGCCTTCGGCAACACCCGACTGGCCGACCTGCTCAAGGCACTGGAAGGGCCATCCGGCCGCGACCTCTCGGGTTGGTCGGCCGAATGGCTGGAGACGGCCGGCGTCAACACCCTGCGTCCGCAGTTCACTGTCAACGACGATGACGAGTTCACCGCCTTCGCGGTCGAGCAGACCGCTCCGGCCGACCACCCGACGTTGCGTCACCACCGCATCGCGATCGGCCTGTACGAGCTGCTGGGCAGGGAATTGGTGCGTACCGATCTGGTCGAGACAGACATCGCCGATGCATCGAGCGACGTGATCGAACTGGTCGGCAGGCCACGTCCCGATCTTGTGCTGGTCAACGACGAGGATCTCGGCTACGCCAAGATCAGGTTCGATGACCGGTCGATGAAGACGTTGATCACCAACCTGTCCGGGATCAGCTCGCCGCTGAGCCGGGCGGTCTGCTGGGGCGCCGCCTGGGACATGTGCCGCGACGCCGAGCTGCCGGCCTCCGACTACGCCGAGCTGGTGCTCCGCAACGTCGGCAGTGAGACCGACCTGAGCACGGTCCGGGCCGTGCTGATGAACGCCGGTCTCGCCGTACGCTCCTACACCGCACCCGGCATCCGGACGACGGTCCGCCGCCGTTGGGAACAGGGCTTGGCCGATCTGGTCGCCGCCGCCGAGGCGGGCAGTGATCATCAACTGGCGCTGGCCCAGGCGTACGCACAGGCCGTGCTCTCCGAGGAGGGCGTCGCCGCCCTGACCGACTGGCTGGAGGGGCGCAATGTTCCCGACGGGTTGGTGATCGACGCCGAACTGCGCTGGTTGTTGATCATCGAACTGGCCCGGTGCGGTGCAGCGGACGAGCAACTCGTCGCCGCCGAGCTCGAGCGGGACAACACCGTCACCGGCGCCGAGAATGCGGCCGCGGCTCGGTCCGCGCGACCGACCGCCGAGGCCAAGGCCGAGGCCTGGGAGCTCGCGGTCGACCGCAACGACGTCCCGAACGAGACGCAGCGCCAGATCTGTGCGGCGTTCTGGCAACCGGACCAGGCCGGGGTCCTCGACGGCTATCTGGACAAGTACCTGAAGGCTGCCGAGGAGATCTCCACGTCGACCGGCGTCTGGGCGGAGAAGTCGTCGATCTTCAGGCAGAACGTGCTGACCTACCTCTTCCCCGACATCGCCGATGATGCTGCACTGCTCGGCCGGGTCCACGGATGGCTCGCCGCCGGGGTGACCGCCGTCGGTGCGCCACTGGGCGACATGGTCAAACACATCGTCTCGGAGCGGCTGGACGCCGCCGACCGCGCGCACCGCTGTCAGCAGGTCTCCGAGGTGTGATCATCAAGCGGCGAGCGAACCGATGACCACGGTCGGCGAACTGCACACGCTGCTCGAGCAGCGCTACCCCGCCGGATCGGCCGAGAGTTGGGACCGCGTGGGGCTGGTCAGCGGCAACGTCACCGCCCCGGTCCACGGTGTGCTGCTGTCGGTCGACGTCACCGACGCGGTGATCGACGAGGCGATCGAGCTCGGCGCGGATCTGATCATCGCCCATCACCCGTTGCTGCTCCGCGGAGTCAACACCGTCGACCCGCGCCGGCCGAAAGGACGGATGATCAGCCGGCTGATCAGGTCCGATCTCGGTCTGATCACCGCGCACACCAACGCCGACATTCCCGCCGGCGGTG
Organism: Microlunatus sp. Gsoil 973; assembly: GCF_009707365.1. Classification (GTDB taxonomy): domain Bacteria; phylum Actinomycetota; class Actinomycetes; order Propionibacteriales; family Propionibacteriaceae; genus Microlunatus. The sequence continues at coordinate 182,103 of NZ_CP046122.1, read as the reverse complement.
TGGCCGACTCGCTGGCCGCGGCGCTGGGGCTGTCCGAGACCCGACCGTTGCGGCAGGTTCCGGTGTACCCGGCTGACCAACTGGTCACCTACGTGCCGGTTGACCACACAGACGCCGTCCTCGACGCCCTGTCCGCGGCCGGCGCTGGTGCAGTAGGCACCTACCAGCGCGCCGCGTTCACCGTCACCGGGACCGGCACCTTCGTTCCGGGACCCGGCGCCCGACCGGCGATCGGACGGCCCGGCCGGCGCGAGCAGGTAGCCGAGAACCTGATCGAGATGATCATGGACAGGCGACTGCGCAACCAGGTGATCGCCGCTCTGCTGGACGCCCACCCGTACGAGGTGCCCGCCTATCACCTGACCGAAGTGGCCCGTCCCGCAGACCTCGCAGGCACTGCTGGAATGGGACGGATCGGCCGGATCGCCGAAACCAGCCTGGCCGGCTTCGCTGATCAGGTCGCGGCTGCATTGCCGAAGACGGCGTCCGGGATCCGGGTCGCCGGTGAGCCGGATCGGATGATCAACACCGTCGCGCTGCAGGGTGGTGCCGGCGATGATCTTCTCGATGTCGCACGCGAGGCCGGAGCGGATGTCTATCTGACTTCTGATCTGCGGCACCACCCGGCCAGCGAGGCAATCGCCTGGGACGGCGCGCCGGCACTGATCGACGTTCCACACTGGGCCGCCGAATGGACCTGGCTGCCCCGGCTCCGCGATCAGTTGGTCGGTGAACTCGATGACGTATCGGTGAAGGTCTCTGAGATCAACACCGACCCCTGGACGTTCCGCGTCTGACGCGCTGACTGCCAGCACGTCGGTCAGCCGGGGTCGACACGACCCGTCCGGTACGTCGAGAGCCGCGACATCCCGGGCCCACCCGGTTCGCCTGACCCGCCCCCGCCGCCGTGTCTGATTTCCGCTAGTTCCGGTCTCGCGGCAGTGTCAGGATGGTTGTCATGTTCGCACTACCGCAGACCGATGTCTGCTACCGCGCAGTGGCCGGGAAGGATCCGCGCTACGACGGTTGGATCTATGTCGGAGTCTCCTCGACCGGCATCTACTGTCGGCCCAGCTGCCCTGCCCGGACGCCGAAACCTGAGAACTGCCGGTTCTTCGCCGCGGCGGGCGCCGCACAGGCCGCGGGCTTCCGAGCCTGTCGACGATGCCGTCCGGACACTGTGCCCGGCTCACCGCAGTGGAATCCGCGGGCCGACGCGGTGGCGCGTGCGATGCGGCTGATCGCCGACGGTCTGGTCGACCGTGACGGCGTTTCCGGCCTGGCTGCGGCGGTCGGCTACAGCGAGCGACAACTCAACCGCCTGCTGGTCGCCGAGGTCGGGGCGGGTCCGCTGGCGATCGCCCGTGCCCAGCGGGCGCAGACCGCACGCATGTTGATCGAGAACACCGACCTGCGGCTCAGCGACATCGCCTTCGCCGCCGGTTTCTCCAGCATCCGTCAGTTCAACGACACGCTGCGCGAGGTGTACGGCCTGGCTCCTTCGCACATCCGCAGCCGTCGGGCCGGGGACCAGCCCTCCGCCGGGCCGACCACGATCACCCTGAAACTCCCCGTCCGCCGCCCCTTCGCCGCCGAGCCGTTGTTCGAATTCCTGGCGGACCGGGCGATTCCCGGTGTCGAAGCAGGCCGACGAACACAGCAGCGGACCGGGACACGGTTGACGTTCGTCCGCAGCTGCTCGCTTCCGCACGGCGCCGGCATCCTCGAGTTGATCATGGCAGCCCACGGCCCACTGACGGCAACCCTGCGGCTGGATGATCTTCGGGACCTCTCGGCGGCGGTGTCCCGGATCCGACGGGTCCTCGATCTCGACGCCGATCCGGTCGCTGTTGATTCCACCCTGGCCGCCGACCCCGCCCTGGCCCAACTCGTCGCCGATCGTCCCGGCGTCCGGGTACCCGGCGTGGTCGACGCCGACGAACTGGCCTTCCGTGCACTGATCGGACAGCAGGTCTCGGTCGCCGGGGCCAGGACCACCGCAGCCCGCATCGTCCGGCAGTTCGGCCGGCCGTTGCCGGTTGATGATCACCGGCCCGGTGACCGGCCCGATGATCATCCCGATGAACACGGGTCCGATGGTGGTCAGCTGCGCTACTTGTTCCCCACCGCCGCTGCGCTGGCCGAAGCAGACCCGGAGACGCTGCCGATGCCACGCTCCCGCGGGCGTGCGCTGGTCGGCCTCGCCACGGCATTGGCCTCAGACCGGATCGACCTTTCACCGGGAGCCGACCGCGCGCAGGCCCGGGCCCGGCTGCTCGCACTACCCGGCATCGGTCCGTGGACCGCCGGTTACATCGCGATGCGCGGCCTCGGCGATCCCGACGTGCTGCTCACCGAGGATCTGGTGATCCGTCGTGAGCTCCAACGCCGGGGACTGACCTCGGCCGACAGCGCGTGGGCGCCGTGGCGGTCGTACGCAACCATGAGACTCTGGCAAGCAAGCAGGATGGAGCTGGCAGCATGATCAACTTCGGCGCAACCGACAGCGTGGCAGGAAGCTTCGGCTATCTGTGGACCGACGACGAGGCACCCGTGGTGCTGGCGTCCGGCTGGACCGACGACCCCGACTACCTCATCGCACTGATCCACCCCAGCCTCCGGCCCGGCTCGATCTCCCACGGCAAGAACACGACCATCGACACCGCGGTCCGGGACTACAGCGACGGAGACCTCACGGCGATCGACGCCGTGTCGGTACGCCAGCGGTCCGGCCCGTTCATCGAGGCAGCCTGGGACGCGCTGCGCAAGACGGCTCCCGGCCAGCCGGCGACGTACACCCTGCTGGCCGCCGACGCCGGACGTCCGGAGGCGGTCCGTGCCGCAGCGGCAGCCTGCGCGCGCAACGCGGCGGCACTGTTCGTCCCGTGTCACCGCATCGTCCGTCGGGACGGCGCCCTGGGCGGCTTCCGCTACGGGCTGGAGATCAAGCGGGCTCTCCGAGCACATGAATTGCGCGGCTGACCAGCTGAGGTCCTGTTTCAGTAGGGCTCGTGGGTGTCGGACAGATGCAGCGTCGGTGCGTGATAGGCGGCGTTGGCCAACTGCTGGATGCCGGCGGTCAGACCCCCCGCCAGATCGTGGACGACGAAGCTGGACTGCATGGTCGCGGCTGCCAGCCGGCACTCAGGATCACCCAGACTACGCGCCGCGATGCCGCCGGTGACGATCTCCAGCACCCGGGCAGCCGGATCGACCACCACCAGCACGCTGCGATCCGGATCCGGCAGCGCACCGTGCAGGCGGAGGGCGTACGCCCGGCTGTCCGGCTCGGCAGGACCGATGAACACGGCGAACGGCAGCCCGGCGACCTCCCGGGCATAGCGGATCACCCGCTCCACCCGACCGATCTCGAATGGGGTCAGCGGCCCCGTGCCGTGCACAGGGCGGAACGGGTCGGCCAACGGGTCGCCGGCCGCAGCGGGAACCAGATCACCAGCGGACACTTGCGCCTCCCGGTTGCGTTGCCTCGCCCGAACTCGTCACCGCGCGGCGACCCTCCGACGGCGCTTCGTCGTCCCCGGCCGTCACGGCCGACCGGTCGGCCGGCGCGGCACCGATCCACAGCGGCTCGTTCGCCGCCGGGTCACCCTGTCCACGACCGGCCCGGATCAGCTCGGGCCCCTTCGCAATCAGGCTGAAGATGATGAAGATCGCAGCGGGAACGCCGATCAGCAGTCCCAGCACATGCAGTGGAGCCGGATCCGGTGCAGCAGGCCAACCCGGCAGCGTCCCCTGCAGGGGCACTACCATGCTCACGAGTTCAGTCACGGGGCTACCGTATCCGCAAACGTTCCGCGGAACGCACCGGGCAGGCCCTGGCGGGTCGACACTGGCGGGCAACTTGGGAAGCAGAGGGAGATCGGGTGGCCGACACCACATCCGATACCGGCGGGCCGGAGCCGCAACGGGTGGTCCTGGACGCCGAGGACATCTCCCGGGCGCTGACCCGGATCGCCCACCAGATCCTCGAGACCAATCGCGGAGCCGAGGGACTGGTGCTGGCCGGCATCCCCCGCCGCGGCGTACCACTGGCCGAGCGGCTGGCCAAGGCCATCGAGTCCGCCGAGGGTATCCGCATCCCGGTCGGCGCCCTGGACATCACCATGTATCGCGACGACCTACGCACCCAGCCCACCCGACCGGTCGGGCACACGCGCATCCCGGTCAGCGTCGACGACGCGGTGGTCGTCCTGGTCGACGACGTGTTGATGTCGGGGCGGACCGTGCGAGCAGCGCTCGACGCGCTCGGCGACCTGGGCCGACCGCGCGCCGTACGACTCGCCGTGCTGGTCGATCGCGGCCACCGGCAGCTGCCGATCCGCGCCGATCACGTCGGCAAGAACCTGCCGACGTCGGCCGACGAACGGGTGCTCGTCCGGCTTGCCGAGACCGACGGCAGCAACGAGGTCGTGATCACCAAGCCCGACCCGGCTCACGAGGAGGCGAGCATCTGATGCGGCATCTGCTGTCCACCGCTGACCTCGAACTCACCGATGTCACCGCGATCCTCGATCTTGCCGAGGAGATGGCCGATGTCCAGCATCGGTCGATCAAGAAGCTCCCCGCGTTGCGCGGCCGCACGGTGGTGAACCTGTTCTTCGAGGATTCCACCCGGACCCGGTCATCCTTCGAGATCGCCGGCAAGTGGCTGTCGGCGGACGTGATCAACATTTCGGCCAAGGGATCGTCGGTGTCCAAGGGCGAGTCGCTCCGCGACACGGTGCTCACGGTCGCCGCAATGGGGGTCGATGCGCTGGTGATCAGGCACATGACCTCCGGGGCGCCGCTGCAGGTCACCGGGTGGACCGATGCCCATGTGATCAACGCCGGGGACGGCATGCACGAGCATCCGACCCAGGCGCTGTTGGACGCCTTCACCCTGCGTCGGCACTTCGGCGGTGACACGGGCTCGTTCAGCGGCCGCCGGATCGCCATCGTGGGCGACATCACCCACTCCCGGGTCGCCCGCAGCAACGTCATCCTGCTGAAGAAGCTGGGCGCCAGGCCGGTGCTGGTCGCACCGCCGACACTGATGCCCGCCGGGGTGGACAGTTGGGGTTGCGAGGTCAGTGATGATCTTGATGCCGTGCTGGGCGGCGTCGACGCGGTGATGATGCTGCGCGTGCAGCGCGAACGGATGTCCGGCGGCTACTTCCCCACCCCGCGGGAATACACCATCGGCTACGGGCTGACCAGGGAGCGGGTCTCCGCCCTCAAGCCGGGCACCGCCATCTGCCATCCGGGCCCGATGAACCGCGGGCTGGAGATCTCCGCCGACGCCGCCGACGCGGCCAACTCGCTGATCCTTGATCAGGTTGCCGCCGGCGTGGCCGTCCGGATGAGCGTGCTCTACCAGTTGCTCGGCGGTGAAGATCAACAGTGAGGACCGACGATGACTGAGCTCCTGATCAGCGGCGTACGACTGGTGACCGGTCCGGATGATCACGCCGACGCCCTGCCGGCCGGCACCCAGGACATCCTGATCGTCAACGGCCGGTACGCCGACCCGTCACAGAGCTCCGCGGACGCGACCAGAATCTCCGCCGACGGCCTGACCGCGATCCCGGGGCTGATCGATCTGCACACCCACCTCCGCGAGCCCGGCCGGGAGGACGCCGAGACCGTCGAGACCGGCACCCTGGCGGCGGCTCGAGGCGGGTTCGCCGCGCTGCTGGCGATGCCCAACACAGTGCCGGTGACCGACACCGCCGAGGCGGCCGAATACATCCGGACGCTGGGAGAGAAGGCCGGGCACGCACAGGTCTTCCCGGTCGGCGCCGTCAGCAAGGGTCTGGCCGGCACCGAGCTGGCCGAACTCGGACTCATGGCCCGCACCGGCGTCACCCTGTTCAGCGACGACGGCCACTGCGTTTTCGACTCCCGGCTGATGCGGCGCGCTTTGGAGTACGTGCGCCCCTTCGGCGCCCGGATCGCGCAGCACTCTCAGGACCCGCGGCTGGCCGGTCCGGACGCGTGCTGCCATGAGGGCGAGGTCTCCGGCCGGCTCGGGTTGCCCGGCTGGCCGTCGGCGGCCGAGGCGTCGGTGATCGCCCGGGACGCCGAGCTGACCAAGCTGACCCGGTCGAGGCTGCACGTCTGTCATGTCTCGACCGCGGAATCGGTCGACGTGCTGCGCTGGGCCAAGAAACGCGGCATCGACGTCACCGCCGAAGTGACACCGCACCACCTGCTGCTCACCACCGCCGAGGTCGAGGGCTACGACCCGACCTACAAGGTCAACCCGCCGCTACGACCGGACGAGGACGTGGCTGCGCTCGTCGGGGCGCTCGCCGACGGCACGATCGACGCGGTGGCCACGGACCACGCTCCCCACGCCCGGCACGACAAGGAGCACGCCTTCGGTGACGCCGCCTACGGCATGGTCGGCCTGGAGACCGCGCTGGGCGTGGTGGTCGAGACCATGATCAACTCCGGTGCCCTGGACTGGGACGGGCTGGTGAGCCGGACGTCATTGGCGCCCGGACGGATCGCGCGGCTGGGCGACGGTCTCGGCGTCCGGCCGGTGTTCGGCGCACCGGCCAATCTCACCGTGATCGATCCTGGCAGGCGGGCGACCGTCGATCGGGACGCTTCGGCCTCGCTGTCGCGGAACAATCCCTACCACGGCCGTGAGCTGCCGGACCCGGTGATGATCACGATCGCCGCCGGTGCGATCACCTACAGCCGGGTGTGAGCCGGCTCAGGGCGGTCACAGGATCGGCTGAGGCCTCACCCAACCGAGGACTGCGCGGCCACCGATCACCGGCTCTCCGATTCCGTCGTCGGAGCGGCCAGCCCTAGATTGGACCCATGCTCCATTGGCTTGACGAGGTGTGGAACGGCAGCTTTCTCGGCGCTCTGGTGACCCACGGCGTCCGGATCCTGATCATCCTGATCGTGGCCGGCATCGTCCGTGCGATCGCCGACCGGATGATCGACCGGGCGGTACGCTCGATGGTCTCCAAGCGGTCGAAGAACCGCACCAAGCCAGGCAAGGCCGTGGCCAAACCCGCCGAACTCGTCGTCAAGCCTGCAAAGCTCGTCGCCAAGAAGACGGTGTTCGCCGACGAACGCCGGGAACAGCGGATCGGTGCGCTCGGTTCGCTCGGCCGCAGTGCTGTCCTGATCATCCTCGCGGTGATCGTCGCGCTGATGATCATGACCGAGTTGGGGTTCAACATCGCCGCGCTGTTGGCCGGCACCTCGATCATCGGCATCGCTGTGGCCTTCGGTGTCCAGACAGTGCTCCGCGACATCATCTCCGGGATCCTGATGTTGTTCGAGGACCAGATCGGTCTGGGTGACTATGTACGGGTGGGCGATATCGACGGTGTGGTGGAGGACATCGGTCTGCGCTTGACCCAGATCCGGGACGAGGCCGGCACGGTCTGGTATCTGCGCAACGGCGACATCGCCAAGGTCGGCAACTACAGCCAGGGGTCGGGCACCGGCCGTCCGCCCATTCCCGAATCGGAGTTGGCCGAATCAGAATCCGGTGAGGTCAGCACCCCACCGGATTCCGACAAGGCCCGGTGATCAGCGGGTTCCAGCGATCAGATCCGGAAATCCGATCATCCGGATCACTCGGCGAGCTTCGCCTCCAGGGTGATCGTGGTGCCGGTCAGCGCCTGGCTGACCGGGCAGTTCTGCTTGGCGTCCTCCGCCGCGGCGGCGAAGTCGTCGGCCGACATCCCCGGGACCACACCGACCACCGTCAACTTGATGCCGGTGATGCCTTCGCCCGGCTGGAAGGTGACGTCGGCGGTGGTGTCCAGACTGGTCGGCGGGGTGCCGGCCTTGGCAAGTCCGTTGGAGAGCGCCATCGAGAAGCAGGTCGAGTGGGCCGCCGCGATCAACTCCTCCGGGCTGGTCCTGCCGTTGGCCTGCTCGGCCCGGGACGCCCAGGTGACCGGATACGTGCCGATGCCGGACGAGGCGAGCTCGACCTGGCCGGACCCCTCGAAGAGCGACCCTTCCCAGTGGGCGTTGGCGGTGCGTACGGTTGCCATGACATTCACCTCTCAAGTGGGTGTGCGATGCGGTGCTACAGGCTGATCATGCCCGATCGAACCTTGTCCTGATCGGGCGGCCCTCGTGACATCACCGTGTCCCGGGCGTGACGGCTGAGACCCACGCCGCTTCGACACTTGCTGCATGGGGAATTCACTCGGGGACCACAGGCTCAACCGGCGTGCACTGTTGGCAACCGGTGCTGCGCTGTTCGGGTCGGGCGCCGCCGCCAAGATCATCTCGACACCCGGTGTCGCGGACGCGGCCGTGCCGACATCCGCCTGGAAGCACCTGGCCGGGGAGCTGGACGGAAAACTGCTGCGGCCCGGGGACGACGGCTTCGCCCGGGCGGCGTCGACCTTCGATCCGCGGCGGGACGGCAAGCGGCCTGTGGCGATCGTGCGGGCCGCGTCGGCCGGTGACGTGGCCGCCGCATTCGCGTTCTGCAGGAGCCACGGCGTCCACCCGCGGCCCCGCTCCGGCGGGCATTCCTATGTCGGTGCGTCGACCGGGAACGGCGTCCTGGTGATCGACGTCCGGCCGATGCACGGCGTCCACTACCACGCCGAGGACCACAAGGTCACCGTCGGCGCGGGCGCCGTCCTCGGTGATCTGCACCAAACCCTCGACCGGCACGGGCGAACGGTGCCGACCGGCACCTGCCCGACCGTCGGGGCGGCCGGGCTCACCCTCGGTGGCGGGATCGGCACCGAATCCCGGCTGTACGGCCTGACCGCCGACGCGCTGACCGGCGGAACGCTGGTCAGTCCGAGTGGCCACATCCACAGGTTCGGTCGGCACACCGACGCAGACCTGTTCTGGGGGCTGCGGGGTGGTGGTGGGGGCAACTTCGGCGTCGTCACCAGCCTCACTTACGCCACCTCTCCGGCGCTGCCCGGCACGATCTTCCGGCTGTCCTGGGGCCACCACGACAACCACCGGGTGCTGATGGGCTGGCAGGAACGACTGGCGCACCTGCCCAGGCATTCCTGGGCCAACCTGCACCTGGACACCGCGGGAGGCGTCGTCAGCCCGAGCATCACGGGCGTGTGCTGGGACCGCGGGGCGTCCCGGGAGATCAAGGCGATGGTCGACGCGATCGGCAGAGAGCCGTTGAGCCGTCGAACCTACGCCGAATCCCACGCCGGCGCGATGGGTTGGTTCGCGGGCGGCGCCAACGGCCGCACCAGGCAGTCCTGGTACGCAGGCTCCGACGTCGTCGGCCACGCGATCACCAGTGCCCGCACGAAGGACATCATCGCCGCGGTGAGGAAGTGGAACGGCTCCGGAGCGGCGGCGGCGATCTTCGACCCACTGGGCGGCGCGGTCAGCGATCTCGGGGCTGCCGACACGGCGTTCCGCTGGCGCCATGCCAACGCCACCGTTCAGTGGTATGTCGGACTGTCCAGCACCTCGCGGGCCAACGTCGGCCGGGCAACCGACTGGGTGGCCGGCTGCCATCACGCCATCGGGCGATCCTCGGTCGGCGGCTACCTGAACTACCTGGAGCCCGGGCGCAAACTGAGCGACTACTCCGGGGACAACTATGACCGGCTGCTCTCCCTGAACACCAAGTACGACCCGCACGGCATCCTCAACTCCCGCTACTCCCTTCCCGGCTGACCTGATGGGCTGATCAGCCTGCAGGGTCGAGGCAGTTGGGCGGTGCGCAACAATGGTGGACGATGTCCAGCCAGCTGCCACCCGACCCGACCGACCACACTCCGCAGACCTTCTACGAACTGGTCGGCGGGGCCGAGACCTTCGCCCGGTTGGTGAAGACGTTCTACCAGGGCGTTGCCGGCGATGCGCCGTTGCGGGCGCTCTACCCGGAGGAGGATCTCGGACCGGCCGAGGACCGGCTTCGGATGTTCCTGGAGCAGTACTGGGGCGGCCCGACCACCTACAGCGAGCGCCGCGGGCACCCGCGACTGCGGATGCGCCATGCGCCGTACGCGGTCACTCCGGACATGCGGGACCGCTGGCTGCGGCACATGAGAGACGCCGTCGACGAACTCGACCTGCCGCTCGAGCAGGACCGGATGCTGTGGGACTACCTGACCCGCGCGGCGCACGCGATGGTCAACGCGTTCGACGAATCCGGTCCGGACCGGCCGGCACCCGGCCTGAGCATCACCCCGCGGCCCTGAGCCACGCCGGAGCGGCCGGTCACGGTCAGCGGTTCGGGTAGACCATCGGCTTGAGCGTCTTCGGATCCCGCTTGGCGGCGGTCAGCGCGTCGGCGACCTGCTCCAGTCCGAACCGGGCGGTGACCAGCGAATCAAGATCCACCGCGCCGCTTGCCGCCAGCGCGATCGCCGCCGGATAGCAGTTGGCGTACCGGAAGACACCCGTCACCTGCAGCTCGCGGGCCTGGATCAGGCCGACCGGGAGTTCCATCGTCGCAGCGCCCATCCCGATCAGCACGATCCGTGCCGCCGGTGCGGCGGCGTCGAACGCGCCGGCGACAGCGGGGGCCGCCCCGCTGCACTCGAGAACGACGTCGAACTCCCCCTGTTGCTCCCGCGGCGAACCAGCGGTCACGTCGATGATCGCCTGCGCGCCGCGCTCCGACGCCACCTGCAGGCGGTAGGCGTTGGTGTCGCTGACCGCCACCCAGCCGCCGCGGGCTCGGGCGACATCGGCGGCGAGCAGCCCGACCGGGCCGGCGCCGGTGACCAACACCCGGTCGCCGGGCTCGACGGCGGCCTTCCGGTTGGCCCAGACGCCGACCGACAGCGGCTCGATCAACGCACCGGCCTCGTTGCTCATCGTGTCCGGGATCGGGTGCGCCCGGCTGGAGTCCAGGACGACGTACTGGGCGAAGGCGCCGTGCACCGGCGGGGTGGCGTAGAACTGCACGTACGGGCAGAGGTTGTAGCGGCCGGCCAGACATTGTCTGCAACGGCCGCAGGTCTCCTGCGGCTCCAGCGCTACGCGCTGGCCGATGCTGCGGTCAGAGACGTTCGATCCGGTCGCCCGGATCACCCCGGACGCCTCGTGGCCCAGCACCAGGGGTTGCTCGACCACGAAATCGGCGATCCTGCCCTGCTCGTAGTAGTGCACGTCGGAGCCACAGATGCCGACCGCCGCGATCTCGATCAGCACCTGGTCCGGACCGGGCTGCGGAACCACCGCCATGTCGGTCCGGATCACCTCGGGCTTGGTCAACAGCGAACGGCGCTGTTCGGCGGGAAGCTGCAGGTCAGTCATGATCACCAACCTACGCGTCGAGTGCTCCGCGCAGATCGCCGGCAACCGGTTTCGGCCGTCCGGCGTCGTCCACTTGCACCAGCACGGTCCGCGCCGTCGCGTACGGCTTGGGCTCGGGATGCAGCGGATCGATGATGTCGGCGGCACACTCCAGGGACGTGCTGCCGACCCGCACCACCGCCGTGCGGACCTGGTACGGCTCGCGGCGGAAGTCGAGCGGTGACAGGTAGCTCAGGTCCTGTCGGACCACCAGCCACGGTTCGCCGGGCTGCAACGGCCCGGCGCCGGCCAGCAGTTCCCAGCGGGCCTGGGCGAAGTAGTCGAAGAACTTCACGTTGTTGACGTGCCGGTAGGAGTCGAGATCGGCCCACCGCACCCGGCAGGCCGCCGGGTGGGCCCCGGTCAGGTCGGCCGGCCGCACCTTGCCCAGCGGCGTGATGTCGACCGGATCGTCGACAACGGCCGCCAACTGGTCGCGTTCCGGACCGGTCAGCCGGCGAAGGCCGCCGCCGGCCAGGTCGTAGGGGGTGAGGAACGTCCGGGCCCTGACCACCGGCGTGCCGCCGTCGCTGAGCCGGTAACTGATCGAGAACCGTGCCCCTCCGACCTGGTCGACCCAGACCTCGGCATCGACCACCGCAGCGTCGTAGCCGATCGGGCCGAGATATTCGACCTGGTGTCCGGTGACCAGCACGCCACTGTCCAGCATGGCGGGCATCGGACCGGACGCGGACAGCAGGAACTCGGTGCGAGCCTCCTGCAGGTAGTCGATCACCACGCCATGATCGACATGGCCGCCGACGTTCAGATCGACGAACCGCTTGGGGACCCGGTAGTGGAAAGGCACCGGCCCATCTTCACAGAAGCCGGTCAGATCCCCAGCCGACGGGCCTGATCGGAGACGAAGATCCGATCCGGGTCGACGGCGTCCCTGATCCTGCGCCACTCGTCCAGTCGCGGATACATCCGCTCGACCATTGCCGGAGTCATCCTGGAATCCTTGGCCAGATAGAGCCTGCCGCCTGATTCGAGCACCATCGTGTCGAGATCAGCGACGAGCCGGCCGAGTCCCGGGCCGATCGGAAAGTCCGTGGTGATCGTCCAGCCCGGCCGCGGGAAGGACAGCGGTGCAGGGTTCGCCTCACCCATCCGCTTGAGCACGTTGAGGAAGGACACCTGGCCCGATCCGGCGATCCGGCGGATGATCGCCCTGAGTTGATCATCGCGCTGGAAGGGCAGCAGGCATTGGTATTGCAGGAAACCGCGAGAACCGTACGCCCTGTTCCACTCCCCGATCAGGTCCAGCGGATGGTAGAAGCTGGTCAGATTCTGGATCTGGTCGCGTCTGCGCTTCGGCGTCTTGTAGTACCAGAGGTTGCTGATCATCCCGAAGGTGATCTTGTTCGCCAGCCCGTTGGGGAAGAGGTCCGGCAGGCTGACCAGCTGTGGTGCGTCGAAGTGCAGCGGATCCCTGCGCAATGTGGCCGGCAGTTGATCAACACGTGCGATCGACCCGCGGGAGAACGCCGCCCGGCCAAGCCGGGAGTCGGTCGACATCGAGTCGAACCAGGCCATCGAGTAGTCGTAGCTCTCGTCCCGCCCGTCGCTGTAGAAGCTGATCGTCTCGTCGAGGTCGGCGGTCCGGTCGCTGTCCACGACGAAGTAGGCGGTCTCCACCTTGCGCAGCGCCAGCGTGGCCGCAACGACGATCCCGGTCAGCCCCATGCCGCCGACGGTCGCCCAGAAGAGATCACGATCCTCACCGTCGGGGGTGACGGTGCGAAGTTCGCCGTCGGCGGTGAGCAGGTCGATTGAGCGGACGTGGTTGCCGAAGCTTCCCGCGGTGTGATGGTTCTTGCCGTGTACGTCGAAGGCGATGGCTCCGCCGACTGTCACCTGCCGGGTGCCGGGCATCACCGGCAGCCACAGGCCGAACCGGACGGCGGTGCGCAGCAGCTGGTCCAGGGAGACACCGGCATCGACCGTGGCGATGCCGTGGTCGGTCTCCGCGTCACGGTCGACGCGATGGATCCGGTTCAGCGTGGTCATGTCAAGCACGGTGCCCCCGGCGTTCTGCGCGGGGTCTCCGTAACTGCGCCCGAGGCCGCGGGCGATCAGTCCGCGCCGCTGCGGGTCCCGTCGCGCCTGCGCCAGGGCTCGTCGTAGGCCGGCCAGGTCGGTCGGAGCGACGACTCTTGACGCCGAGGGCGAGGTTCGCGCCCACCCGGTCAGTGTCGTCAGTCCGGACTCCAGCTCGTGCACAGCGCCACCCTATGCGGGACCAGGGGTTGCCGGGTCAGATGGACTGACGGATGGCGCCCTCGATGAATGCCTGGGTGACCCGTTCCAGATGGCGGCGGGTCGCGGCCGGGACGTCGCGCAGCGGGCCTTGTCCGGTGAGTACGGCCAGGCCGTGCATGGTGGCCCAGATCGGATACTCGGCATCGGCCCGTCGTCGCGGAGGGAGGACGCCGGCGTCGGCCAGCTCGTCGAGTACCGCGCGCAATTGGTCCAGGGGCAGCGGATACCGATCCGTTTTGTCGTCGGCCCTCTGGTAAGCGTGCCGCTGCGGCACGGCGAACGCGGTGACGAACAGACCCGGTTCGGTGTCGGAGAATTCGAGGTAGGCCCGACCGATCGCCCGCAACCTCCGACCGGCAGCCGCCGCGTCGCCGTACCTGCCCCGGATCCGGCCGACCTCGGTCGCCATTCGGGCGGCCAGCTCCCGCATCGCGGCCGCGCACACTGCGGCGAGCAGCTCCTCGCGGTCGGAGAAGTGCCGGTACGCAGCATTCGGCACCACGCCCACTGTCCGGGCCGCCTCGCGGAGCACGACGGCGTCCGGACCGCCGGCGCGGGCCAGTTCGAGTCCGGCCTTGATCAGCCCGTCCCGCACCTCCCCTCGTGGACGTCGCCCTGCTGTGCGTGCCGCTGCATCGGTCATGATCACAAATTAGTGGACAGCGTCCACTTGCACAACTAAAGTGGACGGTGTCCACTTCGGAGTGGACGGTGTCCACCAATTGATGTCGAGGAGATTCTGATGAATGACAAGCAACCGACGACGGCTGCCCCCCGGGGCGGCCAGCTGGTCACCGCCGACGAGTGGTTCGCCGGCGGACGGCGGGTCGGCTACGACCCGAGCGCCCGTCACGTGGCGCCGGCCTCCCACCCCGGGTCGGCCGATGCAGCGGCCCGGAACGCGGTGCAGGTGTTCGAGCGCATCGCTGCACCGGCGGGCGGGACAGCACTGGATGCGGTGTGGCTGACGATGTTGCCCGGGTTCCCCGATGGGTCCTACGGCTGGGCACAGGTCGACCGGCTGCTCGGCGACGAGCCCACGCCACGCCTCTACGTCGAACCCGTCGGGCAGGGCGACTCGGACAAGCCGCGGGACTATCCGTACTCGACGATGGAACGTGCAGATCTTGTCCAGGCCCTGTGGCGACACCACGATGTCCGGCACACAGTCGTTGTCACCTTCGACTACACGTCGCTGGCCGTCCTCGAACTGCTGCGGCGACAGCTGGACGAGCCGGCCGGAGCGGCCGGGACCAGGATCACCGCGGTATTCATGATCAACGGGGGCCTGTTCGCCGACCGTCACAGCCACCCGTGGCTCGGCACTCCGCTGTTGCGCAGCCGGATCGGCGCCTTGGGGATGCGGCAGTGGCAGGCGTCGTTGCGCCCGTTCGAGGTGTCCATGCGGCGAGCGCAGATGTATTCGCGTGACTACCGTCCGGAGTCGGAGGAGATCGCCCAGATGTGGTCGGCGATCACTCGACGGGACGGCGCGGCCTTCGCCCACAATGCCGCCGGTTTCCTCCGGGAGCACAAGCGGCATGCCGAGCGCTGGGATCTCGCCGCGATCGACCGTGAGCTGGACGGCTCGGTCGCCCTCTACGTCGGCGGCAGTGAGGAGGACGCCTACGAACACCGCCAGCTACCGGCGACCCGGATCCGTGCTCCCCGGGTCGAGGTTCGCACCTTTCCCGGAGGCCACCTGACCACCAGCGAACATCCTGACCTGCTGGCGACCGAGATCCGCCGGATCGCCGCCCGTCACGGGGTCGGAGCAGCGACCACCTCGACGCGATCGGAGTAGAACGCAACGTAGTCGGCGATCTCCGAGAGAGCCTCGTGCGGCTGCTCATAGGTCCAGACAGCGTTCTTCAGCAAGGCATTTCCGGTGCGGATCGTGAAGTACGACGCGTCTCCCTTGTAAGGGCAGTACGTCGCATGATCGGTCCGCTCGAGCAGGCTCATCTCCACGTCGGCTCGTGGGAAGTACCGGACGACCGGATATCCGGCCTCGGCGAGTGTGAGCGTCGCCGTCGAGTCAGCGATCGTCGAGCCGTCCACCGTTGCGGTCACCCGATCGGAGCTGGGCTCGACGGTGATCGGATGATGCGGGCCGGGAACCTTGATCGGTCTGTCGGTCGATGCTTCGGTCATGGGAGCCACAACAGCAGCGCTGGATTATCAATTCCGCGCCTCCTCGAGCGCTTCCCGGGCGTACTGCTGTTGGGTCGGCGTGCCGAGAGCCTCGGCCAACTCCAGCGTCAGCTCGAACTCGGCGATCGCGCCGTCCCGATCGCCGGCGTCGTACAGCGTCCAGCCGTGGTTGTTGTGCAGGGAGATCAGCCAGCGTCTGGTGCGCTCGTCGCTGGAAGCCGCCGCGAGCCGTACGGCCTGAGCGGTCCAGTCCGGCTCATGATCGACGTCGCTGATCGCCAGCATGTGCAGGGCGTCGATCTGCAGGAACTCCAGGTCGTGTCGCTGCGCCAGGTCGGCCGCCGCACGGAAGTACGGCAGGGCACCACCGGTGTCACCCGCCGAGTTCTCCACCCGGCCCCGTTCGAGGGAGATCCGGGTGGCGACGGCGGGGTGATCGGACACGATGCCGTCCAGGGTGGTCCGGGCCTCGTCGAACCGGTCCTGCAGGCCGAGAGCGCGGGCAACCTGGGTGAGGTACTCGCAGCGTTCGTCGCCGGTCGCCTCGTCGGCCGCCGAGCGCAGCCGCTGCTCGCTGGCCGCTGCGTTGCCGAAATCCCAGAGTTCGTCCAGCCGCTGCTGGGTGATCATGGGTCGAATATAGAGCGCCGCCCGGAGACCGGACGCCGATCAGCCGGCCGGCTGGTAGGTGGTCAGGCTGCTGGACGCGGCGACGATCCGCCGAAGGTCCTCCAGCGTCCCGGTGATCATCCGGTGGGTGCGCGCCTGGACCAGCAGATTCCCCAAGGCGGTCGCCTCAACCGGCCCGGCGATCACCGGCAGACCGGTGGCCTCGGCAGTGAGCCGGCAGAGCAGTTCGTTCTGTGATCCCCCGCCGACGATGTGCAGCCGGTCGACCGTCCGGCCGGACAATTCGGCCGCTTCCTGAACGGTCTTCGCGTACGCCGCCGCCAGCGAGTCCAGAACACAGCGGGTGATCCCTGCCGGGTGGCGCGGCACGGCCCCGCCGGCGGACACGCACGCCCGGATGATCCGGGCCGGCATGTCGCCCGGTGCGATGAACTCCTCCGCGCCGACGTCGACCAGCGGGCCACCGGCCGGCAGCTTCGCGGCGTCGTCCAGCAGCTGACCAAGATCATGGTCCAGGCCGTCGACGGTCCACTGCCGCAGCGACTCCTGCAGCAGCCAGAGCCCGCCTTCGTTGCGCAGGTAGCGGATCCGGCCGTCGACGCCGGCCTCATTGGTGAAGTTCGCCAGCCGGCTCGCCTCGGTGAGGATCGGCTCGGGTGTCTCGATGCCGACCAGTGACCAGGTTCCCGAGGAGACGTAGCCGAAGTTCGGTCCGGTTGCCGGGACGGCGGCGACCGCCGAGGCGGTGTCGTGGGTTCCCACTGTGGTGACCACGACGTCGGGCGAGAGTCCGGTCTGCTCGGCGACGGCCTCGGTGATCCGGCCCCGTACGCTGCCGGGCGGTTCGATCGGCGGCAGCAGGTCGCGGCGGAGGCCGGCGACCTCGAGCAGCCGATCCGACCAGTCGCGGGTGCCGGCGTGCAGCAGCGCCGTGGTGGAGGCGTTGGTCACGTCGGTGGCCAGCCGTCCGGTCAGCTGATGCGCCAGCAGATCCGGCAGCAGCACCACCTGCGCCGCGGTGCCCCAGGCGGGGCAGGACTGCTCGGCGACCAGCTGGTAGATCGTGTTGAACGGCAGGAACTGCAGCCCGGTGATCGTATACAGCTCCTCGGGTGGGATCCGGCCGTGGACCGCGGCGACGGCTTCGGCAGTCCGGGCCTCGCGATAGCTGTGTGGTTCTTCGACCAGCCGGCCCTGGGCATCCAGCAGGCCGTAGTCGACGGCCCAGGTGTCGATCCCGATGCTGATCACATTCGGGTGCCGGCGCGCCACCTCGGTCAGTCCGATGATCACCTGCTGGTGCAGCCCGGTCAGGTCCCAGCGCAGTCCGGTCGGGGTCTGGATCGGGCCGTTGGGAAAGCGGTGCAGGATCTCGCTGGTGATCCGGCCATCGGCGAGCCAGCCGGCGATCACCCGCCCGCCGGAGGCGCCGATGTCGATCGCCACGAAGACCGGCGGGCTGTTGCCGGTCATCGCAGGAATGCTGCGGCGACGCCGGCATCGACCGGGATGTGCAGCCCGGTCGTGTGATCAAGTTCGGCGGACGTGAGCACCGCGACCGCGTTGGCGCAGTGTTCGGGCAGGACCTCCCGCTTGAGCAGGGTGCGCTGGGCGTAGAAGGAGCCGAGGTCCTCCTCGGCGACCCCGTACACCTTCGCGCGCTGGGCACCCCAGCCGCCGGCGAAGATGCCCGAACCCTGCACCACCGCATCGGGGTTGATGCCGTTGACCCGGATGCCGTACTCGCCCAGTTCCGCTGCCAGCAGGCGTACCTGGTGGGCCTGGTCGGCCTTCACTGCGCTGTAGGCGACGTTGTTGGGTCCGGCGAAGATCGAGTTCTTGCTGGAGACATAGATGATGTCGCCGCCGATCTGCTGGTCGATCATGATCCTGGCCGCGGCCTGGGAGACCAGGAACGAGCCCTTGGCCATCACGTCGTGCTGGGTGTCCCAGTCCTGTTCGGTGGTCTCCAGCAGCGGCTTGGAGATCGACAGCCCGGCATTGTTGACGACCAGGTCGACGCCGCCGAAGGCCAGCACCGCAGCGTCGAAGGCGTCGCGGACCGCGGCCGGGTCGGTGACGTCGGCGGCAACCCCGACGGCGACGTCGGTGCTGCCGAGGTCGGCGGCCACCTGCTCGGCCTTGGCCCGGTCAAGATCAGCGATCACCACGCAGGCACCCTCCGCGGCCAGTCGGGTGGCGATGGCTTTCCCGATGCCGCTGGCCGATCCGGTGACCAGGGCGATGCGGCCGGCATGGCTGCGCGGCTTGGGCATCCGTTGGAGTTTGGCCTCCTCCAGCGCCCAGTATTCGATCTTGAACTTCTCGCTCTCGTCGATCGGCGCGTAGGACGATACCGACTCGGCGCCGCGCATCACGTTGATCGCGTTGAGGTAGAACTCGCCGGCGACCCGCGCAGTCTGCTTGTTGGCACCATAGGAGAACATCCCAACTCCGGGGACAAGGACGATGGCCGGATCGGCGCCGCGGATCGCCGGGGAGTCATCATCGGCATAGCGTTCGTAGTAGGCGCGGTAGTCGGCCCGGTACTGCTCGTGCAACTCCTGCAGCCGGGCGACGGCATCCTCCAGCGGTGCGTCGGACGGTAGGTCGAGGACCAGCGGTTTGATCTTCGTACGCAGGAAGTGGTCGGGGCAGGAGGTGCCGAGCTCGGTGAGCCGCGGATGTTCCTGCCGGGACAGGGAAATCCAGCACCGCGGGGTCGTCGGTGAAGTGTCCGACCACAGGTCTGTCGGCCGAGGCCAAGGCCCGGACGTGCGGAGCCAGAACGGCCGCCCTGGCCCGACGTTCGGCCTCGGGAAGGGCCTTATAGCCAGGTTTCACGGCGCCGAACGGGTCGGGCCTTCCGTGCTGGGCGAGATGTTCCTTGGCGGTGCGGATGATCGTCAGTGAGTTGGCTTCGCACTCGTCACTGGTCTGCCCCCAGGCGGTGATGCCGTGGCCGCCGAGGATGCAACCGATCGCTTGCGGGTTTGCCTCCTTGATCTTGGCGATGTCCAGGCCGAGCTGGAATCCGGGACGTCGCCACGGCACCCAGACGACCCGGTCGCCGAAGATCGTCCGGGTCAGCTCCTCGCCGTCGGCGGCGGTCGCGATCGCGATCCCCGAGTCGGGATGCAGATGATCAACATGGGGGGCGTCGACCAGGCCATGCATGGCGGTGTCGATGGACGGCGCGGCTCCACCCTTGCCGTGCAGGCAGTAGTCGAAGGCGGCGACCATCTCGTCCTCGCGGTCGATCCCGGGATAGACCTCGGGCAGGGCGCGCACCCGGTCCAGCCGCAGGACCGCCAGCCCGGGCTCGGTGAGCGTGCCGAGATCGCCTCCGGATCCCTTCACCCACAGCAGTTCGACGAGTTCGCCGGTGACCGGGTCGGTGTCGGTGCCCTTCGCGGAGGTGTTCCCACCGGCGTAGTTGGTGTTCTCCTTGTCGGCGCCCAACCGGTTGGACCGCTCCAGCAGCTCCTGGACCGTCTTGTTCACGTCGTCATCCCTTCCGCACCTCGCAGCCGCACCACTTACAGCTTCCTGCACCGTGTGTACCCGGTGCGGCGTGCTGGAAAGGGTGCGGCAACCGTCGTGACCGGGCTAGGCGCCCCAGCCTGCCTGGGTTCCGCCGATCCGTTCGGCGATGATCTGCTCGGCGTAACCGCTCTTCGCGTACGCCGCCATCGGGTCGGCCGGCAGCCCGCGGCCGGCCCGCCAATCAGCGAGATCGGAGCGTACGTCTGTGTAGAAGGCGTCCATCAGCACCTGGTTGGCGCCGAGGACGTCACCCGCGGACTGTGCCTCGACCAACGCCTCATGATCAACAAGGAGCGCCCTGGCCGTCATCTCCGAGACGTTGAGCACCGACCGGATCTGGCCGGGGATCTTGGGTTCCAGGTTGTGGCACTGGTCCAACATGAACGCGACGTCGGAATCCTTGCCGTAGCCACCGTTGGTGATCACCTCGTGCAGGATCCGGAAGAGCTGGAAAGGGTCCGCGGCGCCGACGATCAGATCGTCGTCGGCGTAGAAGCGGGAGTTGAAGTCGAAGGAGCCCAGCTTGCCGAGGCGGAGCAGCTGGGCGACGATGAATTCGATGTTCGTGCCCGGCGCGTGGTGCCCGGTGTCCAGACAGACCTTGGCCTTCTCGCCGAGCGCGACGGTGTGGGCGTACGCGGTCCCCCAGTCGGGCACATCGGTGTGGTAGAAGGCCGGTTCGAAGAACTTGTACTCCAGGATCAGCCGCTGATCATCGGCGAGCCGGTCGTAGATCCTGCTCAGCGAATCGGCCAGCCAGTCCTGCCGGCGGCGCAGATCGCCCTGTCCGGGGTAGTTGGTGCCGTCGGCCAGCCAGATCTTCAGATCGCGCGATCCGGTGGCGTTCATGATCTCGATGCACTCGTACATGTGATCAAGAGCCTTGGCCCGGATCTGGCTGTCGTGATGGGCCAGGCTGCCGAACTTGTAGTCGTCGTCCTGGAAGGTGTTGGAGTTGATCGTGCCCAGGCCGACCCCGTGCTCCTTGGCGAAGCGGGCCAACCTGTCATAGTCGTCCACCTTGTCCCAAGGGATGTGCAGCGCGACAGTCGGCGCCAAGCCGGTGAACTCATGCACCTTCGCGGCGTCGGAGATCTTCTCCTCCGGGTTGCGCGGCACCCCGGGCTGCCCGAACACCCGGAACCGGGTACCCGAATTGCCGAACGCCCAGGACGGCAGTTCGATCGCCTGGTCTTCCAGCAGCGGTGCGATCTGATCAAAGCTCGGCATCGTCGTCATCTCTCCTTCGAGCCGCCGGCACTGAAACCTTGAATCGTTTCAGATGCGGCTGAGATTAGTGCCGCTTCGGGTGGCGCGTCAACTGGCGGCCTCGGTCCGCCCGGTCGGCGACGCTTCGGACCCGCAGACAGCAGTCCCCGGCCCGGCGCCGAATGCGGGTGAATTCGTAGCCCGTGGTGCCAAATCGACGGCTCCTGGCGCGCGGACCCGCCAATCCGTACCTCGTGGTACCAAGTCGACGGCCTTCGCGCGCGGGTGCCGCGAATTCGCACCACGTGGTACGAAATCGACGCGCCCGCCGCCCGGATCCGCGAATTCATGCCACGTGCTACCAAATCGACGCCCTCAACTCCAAGGAACCGCGATTTCGTACCTGGTGGTACGAAATCAACGCCAATCGCCCCCGCTGGGCTGAAGACCGTAACCCGTGTTACCGATTCGACAACCGCGCGCCCGAGACCGGGGCAAGGGCGGCGCACCACGCCATCTTGGGGCCGAACGGACCGGGCCCGGGCGATCTAGGGCAAGATGTGCCTGTGGTGAAACGTTCACCTGCGGTCAGCATCAGGGACGTCGCCGAGCGTGCCGGCGTGGCACTCGGCACGGTGTCCAACGTGCTCAACCGCCCCCAGAAGGTCGCCGAGCCGACCCGCAAGCGTGTGCTGGCGGCGATCGACGAGCTCGGCTTCGTCCGTAACGATGCCGCCCGACAACTGCGCGCGGGCCTGAGCCGAACGCTGGGGCTGGTCGTGCTCGACGTCGGCAACCCGTTCTTCACCGAGGTGTCCCGCGGCGTGGAGGACCGGGCCGCCGAGGAGCAGTTGTCGGTGCTGCTGGGCAACTCCGACGAGACTGAGACCCGCGAGGCGGCCCACCTCGACCTGTTCGAACAGCAACGGGTACGCGGCCTGCTGATCTCCCCGGTCGGCGACGTCTACGAGCGGCTGGGCCGATTGCGCCGCCGCGGCACACCCACGGTCCTGGTCGATCGTCCGGCCGAGGACCATCCGTACTCCTCGGTGTGGGTCGACGACGTCGCCGGTGGCCGGATGGCCGTCGAACATCTCCTGCAGGCCGGGCGGCGGCGGATCGCCTTCGTCGGCGGACCGGCGACGCTGCGCCAGGTCGCCGATCGCCGGGCCGGAGCCGAGCAGGCCATCGCCGGGAGTCACGCGAGCCTGGAGATCATCGAAACCGACAGCCTGACGGTGAGCGCCGGCCATGCGGTGGCGCAGGCGATCGCCACCCGCCCCGCGGCCGAGCGACCCGACGCGATCTTCGCCGCCAACGACCTGGTGGCCATCGGCCTGATGCAGTCGTTGTCCATGGTCGACCACCAGCTGGTCCCCGGAGCGATCGCGATCATCGGCTATGACGACATCGATTTCGCAGCCGCGACGGTGATTCCGCTGTCCTCCATCCGGCAGCCGGCCGAACTGATCGGCCGTACGGCGGTGGAGTTGCTGCTCCGGGAGTTGCAGGCCATCGAGTCGGGCGGCGAAGTCGATCATGAACAGGTCGTCTTCCATCCCGAACTGGTGGTGCGCGAGTCGACGGTCGGCGCCCGGTGAGCGAGCCTCCGTCGCGGGGCATTCCGGAAGACGTACGCCGCCAGTTGCGCGACCTCGCCGACGCCGCGGACGAGCCGACCGCCTGGTTCGAGCCGCTCTACGCCCGGGCAGCGGCCGGCGACATCGCCGTCCCGTGGGACCGCGACGTACCCAATCCGATGTTGATCGAGTGGCTGGCCAACCATCCATTGGACCCGGCCGGCAAACGCGCCGCAGTCGTGGGTTGTGGGCTGGGCAACGATGCCGAGCTGATCGCGGCCCGCGGCTTCCAGACGACCGCGTTCGACATCGCGCCGACGGCGCTGGAGCTGGCCCGCCGCCGCTACCCCGACTCGCGGGTGAACTACGTGCAGGCCGATCTGCTCGCCCTGCCCGACGAATGGCGCCAGGCGTTCGACCTGGTCGTCGAGTGCATCACGGTGCAGGCGCTGCCGCCATCGCTGCACCAGCGCGCCGCGGCCGCGGTTGCCTCACTGGTCGGGATCGGCGGGCTGCTGGTGGTGATCTCCGGCGCTCGGGTCGGCGACGAGGTCCCGGACGATCCGCCCTGGCCGCTGACCGGGGACGAGCTCGGCTATTTCGCCGTCGACGGCGTGGAACGCGCGGTGGTCGAGACGGTCCCGGTGGGTGATGGCCGGATCCGCTGGCGGGCCGAGTACCGCCGTCCCGATCCCGAACACGACGAGGACAAGACGGCCGCCCACTGGCTCTGACCGGCTGCTCTGCGGAGTGGGCTAATCCTTGTCGTACATCGAGTCCAGCACCTCGACGTACCGCTTCTCCACCGCGGCGCGACGGATCTTCTGACTCGGCGTGACCAGTCCCTGCTCGACGGTCAGCTCCTCCGGAAGGATCTCGAAACGCTTGATGGTCTCCCAACGGTCCAATTGGCTGTTCACCCGGTCGACGTAACCCTCGATCAGGGTGCGCACCTCGAGCTTGGCGGACAGCTCGCCGAGACTGGCCGAGGACAGATCATGATCACCGGCCCAGCTCTGCATCGCATCCGGATCGAGGGTGATCAATGCGCTGATGTACTTGCGATGTTCACCGTGCACCAACACCTGGCTGATGTACGGACATTCGGCCTTCAGCGCGCCCTCCACCTTCTGCGGTGCGACGTACTTGCCACCCGAGGTCTTGATCAGATCCTTCTTGCGATCGGTGATCACCAGACAGCCCTCGTCGGTCAGGTGACCGATGTCGCCGGTTCGCAGCCAGCCGTCGACCAATGTCTCTGCGGTGGCCTGCGGATTGTCGTGGTAGCCGCGCATCACCCCAGGCCCCTTGAGCAGGATCTCGCCATCCTCGGCGATCCTGACCTCGGTGCCGATCAACGCCGGCCCGACGGTCCCGAAATGGGGGTTGCGGGGATCGTCGACGAAGCTGGCTGCACTGGTCTCGGTCATGCCGTACCCCTCGACCACCAGTAGCCCGGCGTCATAGAACCATTCCTGGACCTCACGATTCAGGCCGGCCGACCCCGAGACGAAGAACCGGATCCGGCCGCCCATCCGGTCCTTGATCTTGGAGAAGACCAGCCGATCGGCGAGAGCAGCCTGCCATTTCAGCAACCCTGTCGGCTGCTTCCCGGCCAACCGGTGCGGCACCGTACGGCGCCCGACCCGGAACGCCCAGTTGAAGATCCTGGCCTTGACACCGCTACCGGCCTGCAGCATCACCGTGGCCCGGACCTTCTCGAAGATCCGCGGGGCACCGGCCATGAACGTCGGCCTGACCTCTCCGAGACCATCGACGATCTTGTCGATCCGACCGTCCACCGCCGTGACGAAACCGATCTGGAACTGGACGACGCTGAGCAATTTGCCGAAACAGTGTGCCAGCGGCAACCACAGGTACTGCACGTCGTCGGGTCCGGCCAGGCCCAGCTCGTCCAGGGCCACGCCCTCATAGGTCCAACTGTCGTGCACCAGCCGTACGCCCTTGGGCTCGCCCGTCGTGCCCGAGGTGTAGATCAGCGTCGCCAGGCTCTCCGGTCCCACCTTGCTCATCGCCGTCTCGACCGCGTCCGGGTGCTCGGCACGATAGGCGCGTCCGGTCTCCAGCAGCTGATCCCAGCCGATCACCAGCTCGTGATCGGTGCGGCCCTCGATCTGGATGATCTTGGCGAGGTTCGGAAGCCGATCAAGGCCTTCCAGCACCTTCGCGGTCTGCTCGCCGTTCTCGGTGAAGATCATCCGGGAACCGGAGTTGCCGAGGATGTAGGCAACCTCACCGGAACGGGTGTTGGGATAGACGGTGGTCGTCGCCCCGCCGGCACACACCACGCCGAGGTCGGCCAGCACCCATTCCATTCGCGTCGTCGAGGCGATCGCCACCCGATCCTCGGGTTCGAGACCGAGCGCGATCAACCCGGCGGCAAGATCGAACGCCTTCTCCTTGGTCTGGTCCCAGGTCAGCGAAACCCAGCGGTCCCCCTCGGGATAGCGGTACGCCTCCCGCGGCCCGGACGCCTCCACCTGCCGCAGAAACATCTCCCCAACCGTGGCGGGTCGCGCGTTCACCCGCTCCAGCGCGTCGGGCCGGTAGGGACCCAGGGTCGGTTGCGTGGACGTCATGGCTGACTCCCCTAGCTCCAGCGACGATCGTGATGACCTCATCAGGACCGGCGAACGACTTCTCCATCTCCTGTCACTCTAGTGTCCGTCATCGGGAGACCGGGAACCAATGACTCAGACCACCTCGAACGCCGACATCATGCCCATGTCCTCGTGTTCCAGGTTGTGGCAGTGCATCAGGTAGTGGCCGCGGTGATTGGTGAACCGCACCGCCACGTCGGCATACTCGGTCGGCCGCAGATCCAGGGTGTCCTTCCAGCCTGCCTCGACCGGTTCCGGTCGATGACCGGTCCGGCTGATCACCCGGAAGGGCGACAGGTGGACGTGCACCGAGTGGTTCAGGTCGGTGTAGAACCGCCAGATCTCGGTTCGGCCGAGCTGGGGTCTGGCATCCATCCGCCCGGGATCGAAGAACCGGCCGTTGATCGCCCACATCGTCATCCCGCCGGACGGTTTGCGGGTGAAGCGCCATTCCCGGCGAATCGCGTTGCTGGTGTCGAGGGGTTCCAACTCGGTCAGCGTGGCCGGGATCCGGGAGTCGTCGCGGGCCTTGCGCGCCACCCGGAACCGCATCACAGTCGCCGTGCTGCCACTGCCCAGTCGATTGGCCAGCACCACCTCGGACCCGACCGGATAGCGGGAGAAATCGATGATGACATCGTGCCGCTCGGCCGACGCGGTGGTGATCGATTCCAGCCGTACCGGTGCGCTCAGGAGACCGCCGTCGGTGCCGATCACCGTGAAGCCCCGACCGTCCCCGGGTGGCGGCGGATCGAGCTGCAGTTGATAGCGCCGGGCGTTGGAGGCGTTGAGGATGCGGAACCGGTAGCGTGCCGCATCCACTTCGAGCTCGGGCCATGGTGCCCCGTTGACCAGGATCACGTCACCCAACACCCCCGACGCGTAGGGAGCAGTGACTCCCGGCGTGCTGATCAGCCGTGGATCCAGCGCCGGGTAGTGCAGGTTGCCGTCGGCCTTGAAGGCACGGTCGGTGATCATCAGTGGAATCTCCCGATCACCGTGCGGCAGCGGCAGCTCGTCCTCGACGTCGTCGCGGATCAGATGGAAGCCGGCCATACCCCGCCACACCTGTGGCCCGGTGAAATCCATCCGGTGGTCGTGGTACCACAGGGTCGCAGCCTGTTGATCATGGTCGTAGTGATACTCCCGTTCACCGAGCGCGACATCTCCCCGCATGGCCCCGTGATCATGAGCGGTCTGCTCACCGTCCCAGTGCCTGGGCAGCACCAGGTCGATCGGGTAGCCGTCGCTGGCCGGCGCGGTGTTGCCGCCGTGCAGATGGACGACACTGGGCACCGGCAGCTGGTTCTTGTGCCGGACGACCACCCGTTCACCACGGCGGGCCTCGATCGTCGGACCCGGGAAGATCCCGTCGTATCCCATGATCGTGGTTCGCAACCCCGGCAGCATTTCCACCTCGGCGGTGCGCTGGACGATCTCGTACGACGTGACGCCGGCCTGTGTGGCGACCGGTTTCTTCACCGGAGGGATCGGCATTGGCACCTGGTACGGCCGCGGCAGCCGCAGACTGCTGTGCAACAACCGGGCACTCTGGCCGGCCGGACTGTCGGCGCAACCCGCCAACGGGCCGACCGCCATCCCGGCCAATCCGGCACCAGCCAGACCGAAGAGCGTACGGCGTCTCATCCGACCACCGCCCCCTCCGGCTCGGCCTCGGCATCCTCGACCGCCGAGCGGGCGCGGCGCGGACGGTGCTTGGCGGAATACGGCGACCAGAACCAGATGGTCAGCACGATCGCGCCGCCGACGACGGCCACCCCGAGGGGGATGTGCACGCCGAGATCGCGGACGTAACCCATCACCGCCTGGACCTCGATCGCCACTGCCAACAGGATCGTGATCAACACCCAGACCCGGCCGCCGGCCACCACGTACCAGATCACCAGCGGGATCAGCAGCAGCCCGAAGGTCTCCAGGGCCACCGCGCCCGCACTGTGCATCTGCAGCAACGCATAACGGCCGTCCAGATACTGGCCGATGGTGAGGGGTTGAGCGACCGCGGCCACCGCGGTCAGTGACAACAACACCCGCACCACCCAGCGCGATGCCGCGAACCCGACCCTCGGCCTGGTCTCGACGGACCTCTCGATGGAACTCATGCCTCACACCGTATATGTAGGCAGTCTACTTATGCATCGGGAATTTCCCTGGCATTCGCGGCCTGGAACCCTGATCCATAGCCGAGCAGCCAACCTATCCACCGCTGGCGCGCTACCATCGCCGCATGGCGGCCGACAATGTCAAGGGGCATCTGGACAGCCTGCTGCTGGCCGTCCTGGAGGACGGACCCCTGCATGGCTACGCCGTGATCGAGGCGATGCAACGGCGCAGCGGCGGTGAACTGAACCTGCCGACCGGTACCGTCTATCCGGCACTCCGTCGACTGGAAACCGCCGGCTACCTGCAGGGTCGGTGGAGTACCGTGGGTGGCCGCCGCCGGCGCACCTACAGCCTGACCGCTGTCGGCCGTCGGGCGTTGAGTGAACGGCGCACCGAATGGCTGCGATTCTCCGGCGCCATCCAGCGCGTCCTGGGAGGCACTGCACGATGACGACATCAACTGCCGAGGTCACCACGATCCCCGGGCTGCTCGCAGCGCTGCGGGCCAGGATCCCGCAGACCCGGGTCGGTGCGGGCCGGGAGCTGATCACCGAGATGCGCGACGGCCTGGAGGATGCGGCGGCGGCCTACCGCGAGGCCGGGCTGCCGGCAAGCATCGCCGAACAGAAGGCGGTCGAAGACTTCGGCGTCAACGAGATCGACAGGATCGCCAGCCAGTGCCGGACCGAACTCGGCGCCTCGGCCACCCTCCGAGCGGCCGTGGTCGTGGGGATCGGCTATCCACTGATCCTGACCAGCTGGGCGCTCTACTATGCGGTCTTCCAGACGGTCACCCGTTTCACCGATGGCACGTCGGCAGGGACCGGATTCACCCTCATCGGCGCACTATCAGTGCTGTTCTCCACGGCGACCGTCGGATTCCTGAGATATCGCCGGCGGCGCACCGACCGGGTCCATCGGGTGGCCATCACCTTCACCGCTCTTTCTCTGGCGTCGATCGCTGCGACCTACCTGCTGGCGTTCCTGAGTCACCGCGCCCGATCCGGGCCGGACGCAGGTCTGGTGGCCGGAATCGCCGTGCAGCAACTCAGTGCGGTGATTTCCGGTGTGATGGTCTGTGTCGTCCTGTATTCCTTCTGGCGTAGCACAAACGCCTGGCGTGCGGAGAGACTGCTGATCACGACGCAGCGACATTCCTGAGCCATTTCGGCGTAGATTATCCGGCGACCTTCACCCGTGCAGTAGGTTCGCGCCATGGCGCGCTTCCCGCAGGACCGAAGTTGGTGACGATGAGCCAAACCCCGTGGTTGAACGAATCCGAACAGCGGATCTGGCGGACGTATCTGTTGGGTGCCGCCGAGCTGTGGCAGCGCCTCGATCAGGCACTCCGTCCGTTCAACCTGTCGCTCAACGAGTACAGCATCCTGGTCTGCCTGTCGGAGGGCCCGGACCAGCGGCTGCGGATGTCCGAACTCGCCGACGCGGTGCACCAGTCCCGCTCCCGGTTGACGCACACGATCACCCGGATGGAGGCCGCCGGACTGGTTCGGAGGGAGGCCTCACGATCGGATCGTCGCGGGGTCTGGGCGGAGCTGACACAACGGGGAGTCGAACTTCTGCAGGAGTCGGCCCCGGCCCACGTGGAATCGGTACGCAGGCACCTGATCGGCCCTGCCGGCCCCGACGACTGGGAGGCACTCGGTCGGGTCTTCGACGGGCTGTTGGACACCCCACGCGACGACGGCACCCTGACGCCCCGCCATTTCATCCTGGTCGCTCCCACGCCGACGTCGGACCCCGACGATGAGGATGTCGCGGATGACACCGACGATGCCGAGGACGCTGACGATTGCCTCTCCGAGGACCCGGAGTCCCCGGCGGCGTCGTCGGGTGGATACGTGCGCCACTGAGCGTCGGCGGCACGCCGCCCCTTAGGCTTGACGCCGCTATGACTGACGTCACCACGGCCGACCCGGCCGATCCGGCCGACGCCGTCGGGCCCGCGGACCACATCCTCGACCCGGCGGCACGCGACCTGTTGGCCGAACTGCGCCGTCGCGGGCTCGGCGCGGCGGTGGACAGCAGCACCCTGACCCGGGCGCTGTATTCCTCCGACGCCTCCATCTACCGGGTCGTCCCGCAACTGGTCACGTGGCCGCGGACCGCCGAGGAACTTGTCGAGATCGGCCGGTTGGCGGTCGACCATGAGGTGCCCGTGACCAGCCGTGGAGCCGGGACGTCGATCGCCGGGAACGCGATCGGGACCGGCCTCATCCTGAACACCTCGAAACACCTCAACAAGATCGTTTCCATCGACCCGGAGGCCGGCACCGCAACCGTCGAACCTGGTGTGGTGCACGCCGCCCTGCAACGCGAGGCGACCCGGCAGGGCCTGCGTTTCGGACCGGATCCCAGTTCGCACACCCGGTGCACCATCGGCGGCATGATCGGCAACAACGCCTGCGGGTCGCGGGCGTTGGGTTACGGCCGCACCGCCGACAACCTGGTCGACCTGGAGATCGCCACGGCCGACGGCACCCGGATGCTGATCACCGCCGACAGCTCACCGTCCGATTCGGCGTTGTTCACCCGCCTGGACGCGCTGGTTCGTGATCATCTCGGCCTGATCAGGACCGAGTTCGGCAGGTTCGGCCGACAGGTGTCGGGCTACGCGCTGGAGAACCTGCTGCCGGAGAGGAACTTCGACGTGCTCAAGTTCCTCGCCGGTACCGAAGGAACCCTGGCCATGATCACCAGGGCAACGGTGCGGCTGGTCCGCGATGCGCCGTACAAGATCATGATCGCGCTCGGTTATCCGAGTATGGCGGAGGCAGCCGATGCGGTGCCGGCCATCCTGCCCTACCGTCCGACGGCTGCCGAAGGACTCGACTCGAGGATCGTTGACGTCGTCCGCCGGCGGCAGGGCGAGGGTGCGGTACCGGTGTTGCCCCGGGGTGCCGGCTGGATGCTGGTCGAGCTGGCCGGTGAGGATGATCATGACGTACGCGACCGGGCCGAACGGCTGCTTGCCGACTCCGGTTGTCTGGACGGTTTCATCGTCGACGATCCGGCGCGGACGGCCCGATTGTGGAAGATCCGGGAGGACGGCGCCGGGCTGGCGGCGGTCAGCCTGAGCCGTCCGGCACACGGTGGCTGGGAGGACAGCGCCGTCCCGCCGGAGCATCTCGGCGCCTACCTTCGGGACTTCGAGAAGCTGATGGGCTCCTACGGCGTCGAAGGGCTGCCGTACGGGCATTTCGGTGACGGCTGCGTGCACATCAGGATCGACTTCCCGCTGTGGGAGGAGGGCGGCGGGGACCAGTACCGGCGGTTCGTCGAGGATGCCGCGGAACTCGTTGCCGGCTACGGCGGTTCGATGTCCGGTGAGCACGGCGACGGCCGGGCACGCTCGGCCCTGCTGCCGAAGATGTATTCCGCCGAAGCCATCCGGCTGTTCGGCGCGGTCAAGCAGATCTTCGATCCGGGCAACCTGCTCAATCCCGGAGTGCTGGTCGATCCTCGGCCGGTGGACGCCGATCTGCGGATCCCGCAGGTACGCCTCCGCCCGTTGGCGCTGGCCGATCCCGGTTTCACCCGGGAGGTGCATCGCTGTACCGGGGTCGGCAAGTGTGTCGCCGACAACACCGCCGGCGGCGGGGTGATGTGCCCGTCCTTCCAGGCGACCGGCAACGAGAAGGACTCGACCCGGGGGCGGGCGCGGGTGTTGGAGGAGGTGATCAACGGGCGGCTGGTGGGCGGTGGCTGGACAGCGCCTGAGGTGCACCAGGCATTAGACCTTTGCCTGTCCTGCAAGGGATGTCGCCGGGACTGCCCGACCGGTATCGACATGGCAGCGTACAAGGCGCGGGTGCTGGACGAGACGTACGCCGGCAAGCCGCGGCCGCGGTCGCACTACGCGCTGGGACAGTTGCCACGCTGGGGACGGATGATCACCCGACTGCCCGGTGTGGCGCGATTGGCCAACCTCGGCACCCGGATGCCGGGACTGAGCCGGCTGATCAAGTCGATCGCCGGAATCGACCGGCGGCGCAGCCTGCCCGCCTTCGAGACCAGCAGGATCACTGACCGGGTGCCGATCGCCGGCGACGCGGCGAACCTTTCCGGACCGTCAGCGGCCAAGCCCGTGATCGTCTGGACCGATTCGCTGTCCTCGCAGTTCGCCGGCGGGCCGATCCCGTCGGCCATCACCGTGTTGGAACGGGCGGGCTACCAGCCCTACCTGCTCCCCCGCACCGCCTGTTGCGGTCTGACCTGGATCAGCACCGGACAGCTTGACGGCGCCCGGCGGCAGTTGCGCAACGCGGCAGCGGTGTTGGCCCCGTACGCCGAGGCCGGGATCCCGATCGTCGGTCTGGAACCGTCCTGTCTCGCGGTGTGGCGCAGCGATGCCGGCGAACTGCTGGACGATCCGCGGATCGCCACGGTGGCGGCCGGCATCCAGAGCCTGGCGGAGTTGCTCACCCACACCGACGGCTGGCAACCTCCCGATCTCACCGGTGTCGAGGTGGTGGTCCAGCCGCACTGTCACCATGCGTCGGTCAGCGGTTGGCAGACCGACGCCGCGTTGCTGGCCCGGACGGGCGCCGCGATCACCACGGTCGGCGGCTGCTGCGGCCTGGCCGGCAACTTCGGGATGGAAAAGGGCCACTACGAGGTCAGCGTCGCAGTCGCCGAACATGATCTTCTTCCCGCCGTCCGGGCGGCCGATCCGGAGGCGATCGTGCTCGCCGACGGATTCTCCTGCCGTACGCAGCTGGCCGAGTTGGGCGGTCGTACGGCGATCAGCCTGGCCGATCTGCTGGCCCGCTGACCGCCGCAGGAACGTTCCGGAGATCGGCGACGGCAATCGGTGACGGTTGTCACCTGGGGGTCCTGACAGACGTCGCAGGCAGGTCCGGACCGGCGACCGTAGCGTCCTGATCATGGACAGAAGTGCAACCAAGGACCAAAACGCACGTGCCGTCGACCCGACGACAGTCGCGCATCACAAGGACGATCGGAGGGCGGCGCCCCGCGCGCGGCGGGCGATCGTGATCTTGATCGCGCTGACGGCGGCGCTGCTGGACTGGGTGCTCTGTGCCAAGATCATCGGCACCGATCTGGTCGTCGACCAGGGATTCGGCCCGCAGGTCGTGCACCCTGTCCTGGTCGCCGCGGCGCCGATCATCTCCGGGCTGGCGGCCTGGTTGTTGCTGGCCGTCCTGGAACATTTCCTTGGCCGGCGGGCCGCGACCGTCTGGCGGGTGATCGCCGGGGTCGTGCTGATCGGTTCCCTGTGGTCGCCGATCACCATGGCGTTGTCGGTGCCGGCCGCGATCGCCCTGGTGTCGATGCACGTCGTGGTCGGAACGACCTTCATCGTCGGCCTGCCGGGCCGGCGGGTCGGCGGCTGACCCGTCAGTCGCGGGTCAGCCGACGGTGCGTGGTGCGGTGCGGCCGGGCGGCTTCTGCGCCGAGGCGCTCGATCTTGTTTGCCTCGTAGTCCTCGAAGTTGCCCTCGAACCAGTACCACCGGGCCGGATCCTCGTCGGTGCCCTCCCAGGCCAGGATGTGGGTCGCGACCCGGTCGAGGAACCAGCGGTCGTGGGAGACGACGACGGCGCAACCGGGGAACTCCAGCAGCGCGTCCTCCAGCGACTGCAGGGTCTCCACGTCCAGGTCGTTGGTCGGCTCGTCCAGCAGCAGCAGGTTGCCGCCCATCTTGAGCGTGAGCGCGAGGTTCAAGCGGTTGCGCTCACCACCGGACAGCACACCGGCCGGCTTCTGCTGGTCCGGGCCTTTGAAGCCGAAGCTGGCGACGTAGGCGCGGGACGGCATCTCGAAGTTCGCGACCTTGATGTAGTCCAGCCCGTCGGAGACGACCTCCCAGACGTTCTTCTTCGGATCAAGACCGGAGCGGCTCTGGTCGACGTAGGAGACCGAAACGGTCGAACCGAGCTTGAGCGTTCCGCTGTCCGGGGTCTCCTCGCCGACGATCATCCGGAACAGCGTCGACTTCCCGACGCCGTTGGGGCCGATGACACCGACGATTCCGGCCCTGGGCAGCGAGAAGGACAGCCCGTTGAACAGCGTGCGGTCCTCGAAGCTCTTGACAAGGTCCTCGACATCGAGCACCTGGTTGCCCAGCCGCGGGCCCGGCGGGATGTTGATCTCCTCGAAGTCGAGTTTGCGGCTGCGTTCGGCCTCGGCGGCCAGTTCCTCGTAGCGGGCCAGGCGGGCGCGGTTCTTGGCCTGCCGTGCCTTGGGGTTGGAGCGGACCCACTCCAGCTCCTGCTCAAGGATCTTCGCCCGCTTGGCGTCCTTGCGACCCTCCAGTTGCAACCGGGAGCGCTTGGTCTCCAGATAGGTGGAGTAGTTGCCCTGGTAGGGGTAGGTGCGGCCGCGATCGAGCTCGAGGATCCACTCGGCGACGTCGTCGAGGAAATAGCGGTCGTGCGTGACCGCCAGCACGGCACCCGGGTAGCTCTTCAGGTGGCCCTGCAGCCAGAACACCGATTCGGCGTCCAGGTGGTTGGTCGGCTCGTCGAGCAGCAAGAGGTCGGGCTGCTGCAGCAGCAGCTTGCAGAGCGCGACCCGACGGCGTTCACCACCGGACAGGATGTCGACGTCCGCATCGCCGGGCGGGCAGCGCAGGGCGTCCATCGCCTGCTCCAGCTGGGAGTCGACCTCCCACGCCTGGCGGCGATCAAGCTCGGTCTGCAGATCGCCCATCTCGGCGAGCAGCGTGTCGTAGTCGGCGTCCGGGTCGGCCAGTTCTTCGGAGATCTCGTTGAACCGGGCGAGCATCTGCTTGGTCTCGGCGACGGCCTCCTCGACATTCTCCAGGACTGTCTTGCCCTCGGTCAGCGGCGGTTCCTGGAGCAGGATGCCGACGCTGGCGTCCTTCGCCAGCCTCGCCTCCCCGTTGTTGGGCTGCTCGATGCCGGCCATCAGCTTGAGCAGCGTTGACTTGCCCATGCCATTGGGACCGACGACGCCGATCTTGGCGCCGGGTAGGAAGTCCAGGGTGACGTTGTCCAGGATGACCTTGTCGCCAAGGGCCTTGCGTACGCTCTGGAGCTGGAAGATGAACTCAGCCATGGCTGCGCGTGTCCCCTTCGAACGGATGGATCTGACCGAGGACCAAACCTAGTGCCCGCCACCGCCCAGACAAATCCCGATCGCCGTCAGGTATCTTGACGTCAAGGAATTCAGTGATCCCGAACCCCTCTTCAGCCAGGAGTCAGGCGAACATGTCAGGAACTGCGTCACGCACTGCCACCATCATCTACACCCATACCGACGAGGCACCGCTGCTGGCGACGTACTCGTTCCTGCCGATCGTCTCCGCCTACGCCGCCAAGGCCGGCGTCGAGATCGAGACCCGGGACATCTCCCTGGCCGGGCGGATCATCTCCCAGTTCCCCGAACGCCTGACCGCCGAGCAGCGGCTGCCCGATGCCCTGGCCGAACTGGGCGCGCTGACCGGTGATCCGTCGGCCAACATCATCAAGCTTCCCAATATCTCGGCCTCCGTGCCGCAGCTCAAGGCAGCGATCGCCGAACTCCAGGCGGCCGGCTACGACCTGCCGGCCTATCCGGAGAGCCCGTCCACCGACGAGGAGAAGGAGATCCGGGCCCGGTACGACAAGGTCAAGGGATCCGCGGTGAACCCGGTCCTGCGGCAGGGCAACTCCGACCGTCGGGCACCCGCCTCGGTGAAGGCGTACGCGAAGGCCCATCCGCACCGGATGGGCGCCTGGTCCGCCGACTCGAAGACCAACGTCGCGACCATGGGCCACGACGACTTCTATTCCAACGAGCAGTCGGTGATCATCCCGACCGACGACACGCTGCGGATCGAGCACGTCGCCGCCGACGGCACGGTGACGGTGTTGAAGGACGGGCTCAAGGTCCTGGCCGGTGAGGTGGTGGACGGCACCTTCATGAGTGTCGCCGCTCTGCGCCGCTTCCTGACCGAGCAGATCGCCCGGGCCAAGGCCGACGACGTCCTCTTCTCGGTCCACCTCAAGGCGACGATGATGAAGGTGTCCGATCCGATCATCTTCGGCCACGTGGTGCAGGCGTTCTTCCCCACCCTGTTCGAGCAGTACGGCGACCAACTCGCGGCAGCCGGCATCTCACCCAACGACGGACTCGGCGCCCTGCTCAGCTCCGCGGCAAAGCTGCCCGAGGGCGACGCGATCACCAAGGCGGTCACCGCAGGTCTGGCCGACGGCCCCAAGATGGCGATGGTCGACTCCGATCGCGGCATCACCAACCTGCACGTCCCGTCCGACATCATCGTCGACGCGTCGATGCCGGCGATGATCAGGATCGGCGGCCACATGTGGGGCCCCGACGGCGAGGAAGCGGACACCCTCGCGGTGATCCCGGACTCCAGCTACGCCCGCGTGTACCAGGCAGTGATCGATGACTGTCGGGCCAACGGCGCCTACGACCCGGCGACCATCGGCTCGGTGCCCAACGTCGGCCTGATGGCTCAGGCTGCCGAGGAGTACGGCTCCCACGACAAGACCTTCGAGGCTCCCGCTGCGGGGACCATCCATGTGGTCAACTCCGGCGGCGACGAGCTGATCAGCCACCAGGTCGAGCCGGGCGACATCTGGCGGGCCTGCCAGACCAAGGACACCCCGATCCGTGACTGGGTCAAGCTCGCGGTCACCCGGGCGAGGGCGACCGGTGCGCCGGCGGTCTTCTGGCTGGACGAGAACCGGGCCCACGACGCCAACCTGATCGCGAAGGTCAACGCCTACCTGCCCGAGCACGACACCGAGGGTCTGACCATCGAGATCCTGCCTCCGGCCGAGGCGACGACCTACTCGCTCGAGCGATTGCGCAAGGGTGAGGACACCATCTCGGTGACCGGCAACGTGTTGCGTGACTACAACACCGACCTGTTCCCGATCATCGAGCTCGGCACCTCGGCCAAGATGCTCTCGGTCGTGCCGCTGATGGCCGGCGGTGGACTGTTCGAGACCGGCGCCGGCGGTTCGGCACCCAAGCACGTACAACAGTTGATCAAGGAGAACTACCTCCGGTGGGACAGCCTGGGCGAGTTCTTCGCGCTGGCGGCGAGCTTCGAACATCTGGCTGGTTACGCGAACAACGCCGGTGCCAAGGCGCTCGCGGAGACCCTCGACCGGGCGACCGGGACCTTCCTCAACGAGGACAAGTCTCCGACCCGGCGGGTCGGCGGAATCGACAACCGCGGCTCGCACTTCTATCTGGCGCTCTACTGGGCGCAGGAACTTGCTACGCAGACCGACGACCCGGAGCTGGCGAAGGCGTTCGCGCCGTTGGCCGAGACGCTGGCGGCCAATGAGGAGACCATCGTCGCCGAGTTGATCGGCGTCCAGGGGTCTCCGGCCGATATCGGCGGTTACTACCGTCCCGACGACGCCAAGGCATCAGCGGTGATGCGTCCGTCGAAGTCCCTCAACGAGGCGCTGGCCGCTCTCTGAGCACCGCTGATCGGCCGCGGTCCGGGCCTTCCGGTACCGCGGCCGACCGGTCTCAGTCGCCGACCCCGGCCGAGGCCGGATCGTCCTCGACCGTGAACGGGTCCGCCAGATCCTCGGCCTCGAGCTTGGCGATCATCTCACCGGTCTCCCGATCAAGATCGTCGAAGGAATCCACCCGCTGCAGGCGGCGGAAGCTTGACGTGCCACGGGTCAGGTCATGACCCACCGAAGTCGCTTCGATCACCAACCGCTCCTGCACCACGCCGTCGGCATCCGGCCAGACCTGGTTGCGCAGCTTGCCCGAGACGACGACCGGGTCGCCCTTGTTGACGCTGGCCAGCGCGTGCTCGGCCAGCGTCCGCCAGCAGATGACGGTCATCCAGACGGTGTTGTCGTCGCCCCAGTTTCCGCCCTGTTTGGCCCGCGGGGTGCAGGCGAGCCGGAACGACGCCCGCGCGGTGTTCCGCTGGGTGGGACGGGACTCGACGGCAGTCCCGACGTATCCGGTGATGGTGACCAGTGCCTCCATAGCCATGCGCTCCTCGCAGTCGCGGAGTCGCTACCTGCAACTCCTTCACCGCTACCTTGCGCCCGGAGGCCGGTGGTGTTTCAGGGTCGGCGAAATCTGTGGACAGTACTTCGAGGTGTCCTTCGCCCTGTGGACAACCCTCCGGAGCGGACCAACCGGCTACCGCATTCCTACTTCCCGCCCATCCCGATCAAGCCGGCCATCAACCAGCGTCGACCGAAGAGATAGAGCAGGAAGATCGGCACCGCGGACAACACGACGGCGGCCATCAGGCCCGGAACGTTCGTCTGGAACTCGCCCTGGAACTGGTACAACGACAGGGTGAGCACGCGTTTCCCCGGCGACTGTGTCAACAGGAGCGGAAAGATGAACGAGTTCCACGCCCCCAGCGCCGAGAAGATCGCGACCGTCATGATCGCCGACTTCCCGAACGGCAGCACCAGATGCCAGAAGACCTTGGCTGCCGAGGCACCGTCGAGCGACATCGCCTCGTAGGTCTCCTGCGGGATGTCGCGCAGCGATCCGACCAGGACCAGGATCGACAGTGGCAATCCGAATGCGGCTCCCGGAAGGATGATCGCGATCAGGGAGTCGTACAGTCCGAGCTTGGTGATCAGCAGGTAGACCGGAATGATCGTCGCCTGCGCCGGGATGGCCAGACCGAAGAGAAACAGCCGGAAGGTCCAGGAGATGAATCTGCTCGGTGACCGCACGATGGCGTACGCCGCGGGCACGGCGAAGATCAACACCAGTCCGACCGATCCGATCATGACGATCGCTGTGTTCAATCCGTAGAGCACGAAGCCGTGTTGCAGGACGTAGGCGTAGTTGCCCAACGACGGATGAGTCGGTGGCGCCAGTGGATTGCCGTTGAGGTAGTCCTGCTGGGACTGCAAGCTGTATTTCACCATCATGTAGATCGGAACGGCGATGATGATCAACCAGGCGATGCTGAGAACTCCGGCGACGTAGTTGGGCCGTTCCGATGCCGGACCCGTGCGACGCGCCGGTCGGGCGCCCAGCCGCCGGACCGCCGCGACGGCGGCAGGTTCGGTCTGGACCTCGGACGGGGTCTGCGCAGTGGTACTCACGGTCGTTTCACACCCCTTCGTAGGTGCTGCGCATCTTGGAGTATCCGGACAACTTCACCGTGATCAGGGACAGCGCGGTGGCCACAACAACAAGAACCAGGGCAATCGCACTGCCGTAGCCCATCTCGTAATTCTGAAAGCCGCGGGCATACATCTCGTACGGCAGGATCCTCGTCGCCGTGCCCGGTCCACCCTTGGTCAGGATGAGGACCGTCTCGAACGAGGTGAGAGTGCCGACCAGCATGATCACCGATGAGGTGACGATGGTGTTCCTGATCAGCGGCAGCGTGACGTTGAAGAACTGCTGGATACGGCCGGCCCCGTCCACGACCGCCGCCTGGTAGAGGACGGCCGGGACTGCCCGTGCCGCACCCTGGTAGAGCAGCGTGTGGAACGGGATGAACTGCCACCCACCGACGAAGATGATCATCGCCAGCGCACCATTGTCGGATCCGAGGATGTTGCCGTCCTTGAACCCGACCAGCGGACCCAACCAGCCGGCGAGGCCGAAGTTCGGATCGAGGATGACACTCCAGACGATGGCGATGGCCGTCGACGACATCACCAGCGGGAGGAAGTAGATGGCCGACAGGACGGCCCGATTCCGCTGCCGGCCCGCCGCCCAGACTCCCAATGCCAGGGACAACACGGTCTGGGACAGCCATGAGCCGACGGTGAAGACCGCGGTGATCCGCAGAGAGGAGAACAACTCATGGTCACTGAGCATCCTCCGCCAGTTGTCGAGACCGGTGAACTGCGGAGTTCCCAACCCGCGCCAGCTGGTCAAGGACAGGTACACGACAAGGGCCATCGGGAGCAGCGCGAAGACGGCGAAGTAGACGACGGTCGGAACTCCCCACGCCAACCCTGGTCGACTTGTCCTGTCGGCCGCACCCCGCCGTGGGACGCGTACGGTAGCTACAGTTGCGGCCATGATCACTCCTTTGTCGGCCGACGAGTCATGATCATTTCGATCAGTTGGCGTTCTTCATGGCGGCAACCCAGTCGGCGGGCTGGATCTGCTTGTTGAACACCTTCTGCAGATTCGTCACAACGGCGTCGCCGATGTTCGAGGGCAGCGCCTGGTCCCATGACAGGGTGAAGGATGGAGCGGTCTGGGCGATCTCGTACACGGCCTTGGCGAAGGCGGGGTTCGGGTGCTGGTCCAGCCGGTCGCCGAGATCGGCGATCGCCGGTACCTCGCCGGCCTTGATCATCGCGTCGATGTACTCCTTGTTGGTCATCTGCGTGTGGAGGAAGTCCACACACGCGTCGGACACGTCGGTTTTGGTCACCGCGAAGTAGTTGGTCGGGTTGCCGGCGGTGTCCCTCGGGTCCCCCCTTGCCACCGTCGACAGCGGGGAAGTTGGTGTAGTCGAGGTCGTTCTTCACGAACTTCGGGTTCGATCCCTGTTGGCTGGTGAACTCCCAGGTGCCCATCAGATGCATCGCTGCCTTGCCCTTGGCGAACAGCGCGCTGGCCGATCCGTTGCCATAGCCGATCGACGAATAGTTGGTGCCGAAGGCTCCCATGTCGACCAGTTCGCGGATCATCTCCAGCGACTTCAGGAATACCGGGTCGCCCCAGCCCGCAGCGTCGCCGTTCTCGACTCGTTGGAAAACTTCCGGCCCGCCGAGGCGATCCACCAGGAATTCCAAGTACATCAGCTCGGTCCACGAGTCCTGGCCACCCAGGACGAACGGCGTGATCTCCTTCTGCTTGAAGGTGTTGACCAGCGACTTGATGTCGTCCCAGGTCTCCGGCGGTTTGACTCCGACGTCGGCGAACATCGTCTTGTTGTAGAAGAGCAGCACCGGTTGCATACCCTTCAGTGGGATGTCGTAGTACTTGTCGCCGATCTTCCCGGCGTCCAGAACGCTCTTCACAAAGGTGTCGCGCCAGGTGGTGTCACTGGTGAGCTTGGGCGTCAGGTCGACGAGCAGGTCGGCTTCCGCGTACTCGCGGATGCTGCCGCCGCCCAGTTGAAGAACAGGTTGGGCTTGTTGGGTGTGTTGATCGCCGCCCGCACCTTGTCGTTCATCGACTGGGTGGACGGGATCGGGACGAGTTTCATCGTGGTCTTGGAGGTGGCGTTGAATCTGTCGACGGCCTTCTGCTGGATCGGATTCAGAACGTCGTCGCTGTTCACCCAGATCTGTGCCACGCCACCATCGCTCTTGCTCCCTGGTGCGGCACCCGGGGCGAGCTGGCTACAGGCCGACAGGGCACCCAGTGCGCCGACGCTCGCTGCGCCGGCCAGGAGTCCACGACGGGAGAGTTTGTACGGTTCGGACATGTTCGACCCTTCTGTTGCGTCCGTCCGGACGCATGACTTCCTTGTCGGAGCGTCCCGCCCACCGGCGGGACGTGAGGGTGACCGGGGGCACGCCGATCGCTGTGAGTCGGCGTCGGGCCGGCCTTGGATCAGGCGTTCCTCCAGGAATGCTCCGGCTTGTAGCCGAGCTTTCGTCGCGCCTTCGCATCGGTGATGATCCCGTCGGTGCCGTTGATTCCGGCGGCGAGCGGGGCAAGATCGGGCCAGACCCGCGCGACAAGATCCTTGGTGCCTTCGGAATAGACGGTGTCGGTGGACAGGTGGAACGCCTCGAAACCATCCAGGTTCGCCGCGTCGATGGCCAGAGCGCACGCGTTGGCGACATCGCGGGCATCGACGTACTGGTAGGTCGTCTTGATCGGCCCGCCCCGATGGTGAGGTTGGGACGGAACGGTCACGTCGTACTGTGCACTGTTGTCGTTGTGCGGATAGTGGACACCCATGAGCCGGAACGCGACGGCGGTGATCCCGTACGCGCGGTTGTAGCCTTTCAGCAACTCCTCGCCGAACATCTTCGACAGTCCGTAGGAATCCTCGGGCCGAAGTGGATGCTCCTCATCGATCGGCAGGTAGTCGACCTGGAACGGATGATCACTGATCCGGTTGCCGAGCCCTAGGGCGTAGAAGGTCGAAGCGAAGATCACCTGCCTGACGCCACCGAGCCGGGCAGCCGCCTCCAGCAGGTAGTAGGTGCCCATGGTGTTGGTGCGCATCGTCGAGTCCTCCGGCACGACCTGCTGGATGCGCCACCCGGGTCTGTTGATCATCTCCCGTGGTCCCGGCAGGGCGCCCAGATGGACGATCACCTCAGCTCCTGAGTAGTTGACTGCACGCATGCAGTCCTCCAGGGACGTCAGATCGCCGAGGATGAACGGCGCGGGGTCATCGACCGCCGGATGGGGCACCGCATCGAAGTCGGTCACCTCGTGACCGGCTGCCCGCAGCCGGGGCGTCACGATACCACCGAGGCGTCCGCTCCCGCCGGTGACCAGGACCTTGGTCATGCCGCCTTCGCCTTCGCCGCCGCGACCAGCTCTGTCAGGTAGCTGACGCCCTGTTCGAGCAACGCCTTTTTCAGATCGGTGGCGTTGTCGGCCTCCGGGTCGAAGGTCTCCCAACCGGCCTCGGTTATCAGGTGAAGGTTCTGTGCCCGTGGGCTCCGTTCGGCGAACAGCCGCACGGCGCGGACCAGGTCGACGTGCCCGGCTCCCAGCTCGCACCCCTTCGGAACGATGGGTACCAGGCCCTTCATCGGCGTCGGCACCATCCTCATGTCCTTCATGTGCGTGGTGAAGGTGAACTCAGCCAGCGCCTCGATGTCATCGTTCGGATCGCAATACACGGTGAACCCGTTGGCGGTGTCCATGGCACAGCCGATCCACTCCGAGTCGACTTCGCGCAGCACAGTGGCCAGCTCGCGACCGGTGAAGTCGCAGTGATTCTCCACGGCAAGCGGCATCTCGTACTCTTCGGCGATCTTGGCCGCCTCCCGCAGGCAGGCAACCATGTGCGACAGCTGTTGCTCGGCATTGCGTTCTGCGGCGTATCGGGTGGTCTCCAGCGTCAGCCGGCCGTAACCGCTGCGCAGCACGGTCATCCCCGCGGCTTTGCCGGCGGCGACCTGCTCCCGGAGTTCCTGGGTCGAGCTGCCCGGGGTTGCTGCCAGCGGCACGAAGATCCCGCGAGCGGATCCTTCGAGCTCGATGTCCAGTGCCTCGGCGCGACGGCGCAGATCCTTCTGCAGCTGCCGGTCGCGCGGTGTCTCCCGGATCTGCAGCGCGGTGCAGCCGAGCTCGGCCGCGCGAGTCAGTTGCCAGTCCGGCCACTGCTCCGCCGGTACGTCGGCCGGCACCGGGTACATTCCGCCGGTGAACCCGACCCGCATGGTGCCGATCAGGGAATCGACCTGCGATTCAGTCTGGGTGGCAGTCATGGATTCCTCTCTCATTTCTCTTTTGACGTGTGAGTTGTCGATGATCTTGTGGACGAGCCGCGATGGGCTCAGCTGACTGCGATCGGATCGATCATGGAGCCGGTCGCGCCCTTGATCTTCAGGGGCAGCGCGATGAACAGGAACTCGGTCAGTCCGGCTGCGCCGAGTTCCTCCAGGAACAGGCTTTCCATGAGATGGATGCCGTGCTCGATCAGCAACCGGGTGTGGACCGGCTGGGGATTGGCAGGGCTCCCGGGATTCGGCGGCGGTTGTACCTCGTAGGCCTCCGTGTCCGTGCCTGTCGCGCGAACGCCTCGGTCGATCAGCCAGTCGGCGACGGAGATGTCGGGGCCGGCTCCGCTGTGTGCGAGGAGTGCCTGTGGGTCCGGCCAGTGATGCAGGTATCCGGTCCTGATCAGGACCACATCTCCCGGACCTGGTCCCGCCATGTCGTTGTTGCGACTGATTTCTTCGAGTTCTGCGGCGGTGATCGGTTCGCCCTTGCCCAACGAGTCGACGCCACGGTGCCGGGGAACGTCGTAGAACAAGCCCCGGGCCAGGATCGGCTGCAGTTCGCTCGCATCGCCCTTCAGCGGACCGAAATCGCCGAGGTCGGTCTTCGCGGATCCCCCGTACC
Source organism: Microlunatus sp. Gsoil 973 (assembly GCF_009707365.1). Taxonomy (GTDB): domain Bacteria; phylum Actinomycetota; class Actinomycetes; order Propionibacteriales; family Propionibacteriaceae; genus Microlunatus. Next base: position 138,725 of record NZ_CP046122.1, on the reverse strand, counting down.
AGTGATCATCCTCTCCGATCGTCATGTGTGCGTGGGCGTCGATGTGCGCACCGGTGTGCACTGACCCTGACACGGTCTCCGCGATGTATCCCAGGCCGACCTCGTTCTCGCCCGACCACGCCTTGATGCCTTCTGATCGCAGACCCTGGGGTGACCGGTAGGTCAGCACCTGGAACTCCGGATGCCCGGACCACAGCGGCATGCCCGGGAAGCGTGGCAGGGCGAGCGAGTACACCCGGCCGTGCCGGGCCGTCCGGAGCGCGCCCAGAACCGAGCCGGCGATCTCCGCGGTGCTGCCGTCTAGGGTCGTCGAGGGCATGGCGCCACGTTCGGCGTCGTCCACCGATGTCATGTTCCTCACATTCCAGTGGTTGGTGATGATCTTGATGCGACGGCTGGGCTGGATCGCCTAGACCAGGCGCATGCCACCATCGACGTAGATGTGTTGGCCGGTGATGTACGCGGCTTCCTCTGAGGCCAGGAGGATCGTGATTCCGGCGATCTCCTCCGGTTGTCCGACGCGGTGCATCGGGATCTTTCCGAGAACTTCGGCCAGAACCTCAGGATCCTGCATGACCCATTGCGTCATGTCGGTTTCGATCACTCCCGGGTGGACGCAGTTGACCCGGATCCGGTGGTCGGCCAGCTCGGCCGCCAGATTGGCGGTCAGGGCTTCGACGCCGCGTTTCGTCGGTGCGTAGTGGGTCCGGCCCGGCAGCGCCAACCCGGCCTGGATCGATCCCATGTTGACGATCGCACCCTTGCGACCGATCTTGATCATCCGTCGAGCGAATGCCTGGGAGCACATCCAGGTGCCGCGCAGGTTGACGTCGGTGACCCGTGACCACTGATCGTCGGTGAGATCGAGGAGGTCGACGATGGTCTCAATCCCGGCATTGTTGATCAAGACGTCCAGCGGGCCGAGCTCGGTGAAGGCACGGTCGAACAGGGTCTCCACGTCGGCCCGTACGGAGATGTCACCTTGGATGGCCAGAGCCTGACTGCCGGCACCCTGGATCTCTTCACATACCTTGGCCGCAGCGTCGGGATCCTCGATGTAGTTGACCACCACATCCGCGCCCTCCTTGGACATCGCGATGGCGATTGCGCGACCTATCCCCCGGTTGGCGCCGGTCACGAGCGCCTTCTTACCTTCCAATCTCACCGTGTACTCCTTCGTTCACGTGTGTGACGGGCTCTCGCCTACCGATCGTTCGTGAGCTGATCACCGGCCAGCCGCTCGAACATCAGCACCGCGGCCGAAAAGTCCTGGTCACCCCAGCCAAGCCCGCACGCTGCGCGGAGCAGCTCCTGAGTCAGTGCGGTGGTCGGCATCACGGCACCGGTCCGCCGGCCGATCGCGAGCGCCACATCAAGATCTTTTGTCATCATCGAGGTGGTGAACGCTGCCTCGAAGTCGTGTTTGGAAAGACTGCTGGCCTTGTACTGCACCAGCGGCGAGGCCACCGCACTGTCACTGAAGACATCGAGCATGGTCTGCCAGTCGAGCCCGGCACGTTCGCCGAGCACCAGTGCCTCGCTGAGCCCGACGACGGTCTGGGCGACGAGCATGTTCAGGGCGAGTTTCATGATGCGGGCCTCGTCATCCTGCCCCAGATAGAACACCCGCTTGCCGATCGCCGTGAACGCCTGGTCGAATTCGTCCAATGCGTCTTGAGGTCCGGAGGCGAGGATTCCGAGCGCGCCGGCTTCAGCCACGGTCGTGCTACCGCTGACCGGTGCACGCAAGTAGCGCACGCCGGCCCGCTCTGCCGCGTCGGCAACAGCTGCGGATGCGTCGGGTGAAACTGTGCTCATGTCGGCATAGACGAGCCCGGGATGGCGACGAGCCAGGATCCCGCTCTCACCGGTAGTGACTGCGAGCAACGCATCGTCGTCAGCGACCATGGTGATCAACAACTCCACCTGGTCGGCGATCGCGTCGCCGGATTCCGACCAGTGGGCGCCGGCCCCGACCAAGCGTTCAGCCCGCGCCGCGGTCCGGTTTCCGACCCAGACATCGAAGCCCGCTGCCAGCAGTCGTGAGGCCATGATCGATCCCATGTTGCCCAGTCCGAGCACGCCGATCCGGGTCACGACCGGACGCCTTGGCCTGCGGCCTCCGACGACGCGGCTTCAGTCAGCTGGTCGAGATACTGCCTACTCATCCTGGCAGCGTCGATCGGCGCGCGCGGTGAATTCTCCGTGCCGTCCAGTTCGACCATGACCCAGCCTGGCCAGTCCGGTCCCAACGCGTCCAGGATGGCGACGACATCGACGACACCGTCACCGACCGGCACGTAATCGAGGTAGCCGGTGCGATCGTTCGTTGATCCTTCCCAGTCGACCGTGCTGGTGCCGCCGACGTAGTCCTTCAGGTGGAGGTGCTTGATCAACTCGCGATAGCTGCGGACGACTTCGACCGGGTCGGCACCTCCTTTCGCGATCTGACCGGTATCAGGAGCCATCGCGACGACATCGGGATCGATGCGGTCCATCACCTGCCGTATCTCGTCGCGGGTCTCGACAGGCGTGCCCGTGTGTGGGTGGAAGCAAGCATGAACTCCGAACGAAGCGCAGATTCGGCCGATGTCGTTCAAAGTTTCGGCTGCCCGCGTGTAGTCCTCTGCGGCGTACGCCTCACGATGTCTCTGATCAGGGCCGACCACTGCGACGGACCCGCCGAGGTCGGCGATCTGTCCCGCCCACCGGCGCATCTTGGTCAGATCGGAGTCGCGCAATTCAGGATCGACCAACGACACCGAGCAGTACGACGAGACGTATCGCAAACCAGCTGCCGCAAGATCATCCTGTACGGCGTCCAGTCCGCCCGGATATTCGTCCAGCACGAAGCCGAAGAGCTCGATCCCGGAGTAGCCGGCAGCTGCGACGTCGGCGATCGCCTGCTTCGCGCCCTCCGGTGTGAACGGCCAGGTGATGCCTGTGTGGCCGAGATGACGGGTCCACGCAGGTGTCTTGCCGTCTTCGGACATGCGGTCTCCTCCTCGAGACATGGGTGTTCGATGTTCGACTACAACCTGTGGTCAGTGCTTTCCGAGCGCCTCGGACGCGTCGGAGTCGTGCTTCTCCTCGTCCGGCTTGCCGCGCAGCACCTGCATCGCCTCGTCGCCGACCAGCTCGATGTGTTTGGCTGCGGCATCCACTGCCAGCTCCGGCGAGGGTCCCCGCAGCGCCTCGAGCAGCGGCCAATGACGCTGAGCGATGTAGAGCGGCCCGCGATTGGCCAACACGCGCACCGTGACGTAGGTCCACCTGGACGGATGGATCTGCTCCCAGGTCTTCAACAACAGTGAGTGATCCGACCGGGCCATGATCAATCTGTGGAACGCGACATCGTGGCGGACCACACCGGACGGGTCGTCGTTGCGTGCGCACTGCTCCATCTCGCGGATCAGTCCGGCGAGTTCCTCGAAGTCGGACTCACCGAGCCGGGAGTACGCGAGCCGGATCCCCATCTGTTCAAGGTGGGCGCGGAGCGAGTAGATCTCGGACAGATCCCGCTCGGTCAGTGGCCGAACACGTGCGCCGCGGTATGGGACGACCTCGATCAGGCCGGCCTGCTCCAGGTCACGGAACGCCTCGCGAACCGGAGTCGGGCTAACGCCCAGTTGCTTCGCGACGGCGACCTCGTTCAGCCGTTCACCGGCAGCAAGCTCCCCCGACGCGATCGCGGCACGCAACTGCTCCCCGACCATCTGTCGGTATGAGGCCGTGGCCAACGGCTTCATATTCGTCGGTGCATCCATCGGTCCACCCGCTTCATCCGGCACGTTCCAGGCGTTGCGCTACATCCAATTTTCTATAGAATGTTGTCGAGAGTCTATTTCCCGGGCTCGGCGAGGTCAAGCCCTCGATAGCCACCGTCGTCATCCAAGGATGGATATGAACTCCCCTGCACCCGACAGTCGCCCGGCGATAGGTTTCGTCGGACTTGGCGCGATGGGCTTGCCCATGGCACGCCGTCTCCTCCGCGCCGGCTACCGGCTCACCGCTCATGATGTTGCCGATGCCCAGGTCGAGTCGTTGGTGGCCGAGGGAGCGACCGCCGTGGATTCGGCTCGAGCGGCGGCAGCCGCCAGCGACGTCGTGGTGTTGATGTTGCCCGACTCGCCACAGGTCCAGGCGGCCGCCGGTGGCGCGGACGGTGTCCTGGCCGGGCTGCGGTCGGATGCCCTGGTGATCGACATGAGCACGATCTCGCCGGCGGTGACGCGCGAGTTGGCGGCCGGCGTCGTCGCGGCCGGCGGCCGGTTCGTCGATGCGCCGGTGGGGCGCACCTCCCGCCATGCCGCGGAGGGTGACCTTCTGATCATGGTCGGCGGGGCGGACCAGGATGTCGACGCGGCCTGGCCGGTCCTGCAGAACTTCGGCACCGACATCATCCGATGCGGCCCCGTCGGTTCCGGTGAGACGATGAAGCTGGTCAACAACCTGCTCACCGCGACGATCGTTGCCGCCAACGCTGAGGCACTGGTCCTCGGCGTGGCCGCCGGACTCGAACTCAAGACGGTGCTGAGCGTCTTGCGGATGACGGCCGCCAGCAACACCCATCTGAAGAGCACCTACGCCGAGAAGGCCCTGCGCCGGGATTTCAGTCCAGGCTTCGCCACCCGGTTGGCGGTGAAGGATCTTCGTCTGGTGATGAGCCTGGCCATTGATCAACAACTTCCGGTCGGTGTCGGCGCTGCGGCGCTGCAGCTGTTCTCAACGGCCTGCAGCCAGGGCCATGCGCTCGACGACTACACGTCGGTGATCACCGTGCTGGAGGGCCTTGCCGGGGTCGAACTCCAGGAGCGGGCGGAGGTGCCGGCGTGACGGAGGCATCCGATCTGCTCTACATCGGTGGCGAATGGACCTCGGGTCACGGCGGAACCATCGATCTGATCGACCCGAGCACCGAAGCGGTGATAGCCAAGGTCGCGGCCGCCGACAAGAGCGACGTCGACTCCGCCTTGGCGGCCGCCGAGGCCGGCTTCGAGGTGTGGCGGTCGACCGACGCCTGGACTCGGAGCACGATCATCCGTTCGGTCGCCGACCTGGTCCGTCGACGTGCCGACGAGATCGGTGCCGTCATGTCCCGCGAACAGGGCAAGCCGGTCGGCGAGGCGATTGCGGAGGTGAAGTCCGCCGCGGATCAGTTCGATTGGTTCGCTGACGAAGCGCGCCGGATCTACGGTCGGACGATCGACGGACACAGCCGCGGCAACCGGCTCTTCGCCATCCACCAACCCGTCGGCCCGGTTGCGGCGTTCACCGCGTGGAATTTCCCCGCGCTGTTGCCCGCCCGGAAGATGGCGGCAGCGATGGCAGCGGGCTGTTCGATGGTGATCAAGCCGGCAGAGGAGGCGCCGCAGACGGCGCTGTGCCTGGCCCAGGCATGTCATGACGCCGGTGTTCCGGCCGGTGTGATCAACATGCTCGTCGGCGATCCCGCGTTGATCAGCGAACGGCTGATCGACTCTGGATCGATCCGCAAGATCAGTCTGACCGGATCTGTGCCCGTCGGCCGACAGCTGCTGCGCCAGGCGGCCGACCGGATCATTCCGACCACACTGGAATTGGGCGGCCATGCACCTGTGTTGGTGTTCGACGACGTCGACGTGTCGAAGGCAGCCGAGATGTGCGCCCGGACCAAGTTCCGCAACTGTGGTCAGGTCTGCATCTCGCCCAGCAGGTTCTTCGTCCAGGAGTCGGTCGCTGATCAATTCGCCCATGAGGTCACGCAGTATGCCCGCGGTCTCAAGATAGGAAGCGGTGTCGAGCCGGGGACTGATGTCGGGCCCCTCACCAATGCCCGCCGGCTCGCCGCGGTCGAGGCCCTCGTCACCGACGCGGTCGACAGGGGCGCTGCCGTCACGATCGGCGGACGTCGGCCGCCGGGCCTTTCTCGCGGTTACTTCTATGAACCGACGGTGTTGACCGGCGTGACAACCGAGATGGACGTGATGCACCAGGAACCGTTCGGGCCGATCCTGCCGATCGCGACCTTCAGCGATGTTGCCGACGGCGTGGCCCTGGCAAACGCAACGCCGTACGGTCTGGCCGGCTATGTGTTCACTGATCGCACCAGGTTGGCCTTCGAGGTGTCCGAAGCACTTGAGGTCGGCATGGTCGGGGTCAACAACATGGTCATCGCGACGGCCGAGGCACCCTTCGGCGGGATCAAGGATTCCGGATTCGGCCGGGAGGGCGGTGCCGAGGGGATCGAGCCCTATCTAGTCACCAAGTACGTCAACATCGCGATATGAGCAGCAGCAGCAGCAAGCGATTGACCTCGTACGGCGACGACGGATTCAGCGCCTATCTGCGACGGGCATTCCTCGCAGCAGCGGGGTACGACCGCGATGATCTTGACCGGCCGATCATCGGAATAGCCCATACGATCTCAGATTTCACCCCATGCCATCGGCAGATGCCGGAACTGGTCGAGGCCGTCAAACGCGGGGTCCTGGAGGCTGGTGGCCTGCCGATGGTCTTCCCGACCACGTCACTGGGTGAGACCCTGTTGTCACCGACCTCCATGCTCTTCCGGAATCTCGCCGCGATGGAGACCGAGGAGATGATCACCGCCCAACCGATGGATGCGGTCGTGTTGCTCGGTGGTTGCGACAAGACCGTACCGGCCCACCTGATGGCGGCAATCTCTGCGGATCTTCCTGCGCTGCAGGTGGTCGCCGGCCCCATGATCACCGGGAGCTGGCGCGGAACCCGGCTGGGTGCCTGCACCGACTGCCGGCAGCACTGGGCCCGCTACCGTGCGGGCGAGCTGAGCGAGGAGGAGATCCACGACGTCGAAGGTCAGCTGTGTCCGACGGCGGGCACCTGCATGGTGATGGGAACGGCATCGACGATGGCCTGCATCACCGAGGCCCTCGGCATGATGTTGCCCGGTGGTGCAACCGCACCGGCTCCGACCGGCGACCGGCTCCGGACCGCGACGCAGTCCGGCCGGCGGGCGGTCACGTTGGCCCGGTCAGGACCACGACCGTCAGAGGTGATCACCCGGGATTCCTTCCTCAACGCGGCCACCGTGCTCGCGGCCGTCGGCGGGTCGACCAACGGGATCGTGCATCTGCTGGCAGCCGCCCGCCGGGCAGGAGTCCAGCTGACCCTTGGCGACCTCGACACGATCGCCGCGAACGTTCCGTTGCTGGTCGACCTCAAACCGTCGGGATCCCAATACATGGAGGACTTTCATCGCGCCGGCGGGCTTCCGGTGTTGCTGAGGGTGCTCGCTCCACTGCTCCGACTGGATGCACGAACAGCCGACGGAAGGACGATCGCCGACGTGATCGACTCCGTCGGCGATCCAGCGCCGTGGCAGACCGCGATCGGCACCCTGGACGACCCGATCGGACCCCCCGGGGCACTCGCGATCCTGACAGGTTCGCTGGCGCCCCGCGGCGCCGTCCTCAAGGTGTCGGCCGCGACACCCGAACTCCTCCGGCATCGGGGTCCTGCAGTGGTCTTCGAGTCACCGGCGGATGTGGCCGAACGGATCGACGACCCGACGCTGGGCATCACCGCCGAACATGTGCTGGTGTTGCGCAACGCGGGACCGGTGGCCTCCGGCATGCCGGAGGCCGGCTCGTTCCCGATCCCGAAGGCTCTTGCCAGCAAGGGCGTCAAGGACATGGTTCGGATCTCCGACGCCCGGATGAGTGGCACGTCCTACGGCACCGTGGTGCTGCACGTCGCCCCGGAGGCCGCGGCAGGAGGTCCGCTGGCGCTCGTTCGGGACGGCGACATCGTCGAACTCGACGCCGTCAACCGCAGACTCGAACTCGTCGTCGACGAAGCCGAACTTGCCCGCCGCCGGGCCACATGGGTCCCGCCGACGCGTCCACCGCGGGGCTGGCGCCGGATCTATGCCGAACGCGTCGAGGGCCCGGATGTCGGTGCCGACCTGGACTTCCTGTGAGTGATCTGACAGGCCGCACCGTGGTGATCACCGGCGGCGACAAGGGCATCGGGCGTGCGATCACCCGGCGCTTCCTGACTGCGGGCGCGAACGTTGCGATCGGCGTCCACGATCCCGACTCGGTGGCGGCCGCCGAGAAGGACATCGACGGCGGGGACCGGGTCCACGTCGCGCCATGCGACGTGACCGTCGCGCAGGCGGTCGCCGCGTTCGCAGACGCGGTCACCGGTCGGTTCGGTCGAGTCGACGTGGTGATCGCCAACGCCGGAGTCGCCGGGCCGATCGCTCCGCTCCACGCCATCAGCCCCGACGAATGGCGGCAGTGCATCGACGTCGATCTGACCGGAGTGTTCCTCACCTTCCGCGCGTTCATCCCGGAGATGATCAAGCTCCGGAGTGGAACGCTGATCGCCGTCTCGTCGGTGACCGGCAAGAGGCCGCTGGCCAACCGGACCCCCTACGCGGCAGCGAAGATGGGGATCATCGGACTCGTCCGATCACTGGCCCTGGAGCTCGGCCCGTTCGGCATCCGGGCCAACACGGTGTGCCCGGGCTCGGTCGACGGTCCCCGGATGGACGCTGTCTTCGAGGCGGCAGCGGCAGCGGGAGGCATGTCGGTCCCAGAGGCCAGGGGCGAACACACCGGACCCGCCGCACTGGGCCGGCTCGTCAAGGCCGACGAGGTGGCCGACCTGTGCTTGTTCCTCGCCGGCGATTCGGCATCGGCGATCACCGGAGCGGACGTCAACGTCAGCGCCGGATCAGTGATGAACTGACCGACCCACCACCGACACGATCTTGATCGAAGGAGAAGACATGTCCGACAACGCAGGAATGAAGGTCTTGGTCACCGGCGCCGCCGGCCGCCTCGGGAGTTTCGTCGTCCCGGCCCTCGTCGACGCCGGGTATCGGGTCGTCGGCACCGACCGATTCCCTTACCCGGAAGGCAGTCCGAATGCAGAACTCGCCGTGCCCTTCGTCCAGGCGGATCTGACCGATATCGGTGACTGCTTCCGGGCGATCACGATGGCCCAGCCGGACATGATCGTTTCCCTGGGGGCGATTCCCTTCAACACCGAATTGCATCCACCGTACGCCAAGGACTACGACACCGAGTACGAGGAGACCGGCGCCCGGTTCGTACAGCGACTGCCCGAGGACGAGACGTTCCGGGTCAACACCATGGGAACGTACTATCTGCTGGATGCCGCGAGGCGCGTCGGCGGCGTCCGACGGATCATCCATGCCTCCAGCTTCTTCGTTCTCGGCCTGGGGTTCCGGCTCAGCGGTACGCCGTACATACCGCCCTACCTGCCGATGGACGAGGACACGCCGCTCGAGCCGGAGGATAGCTACTCGCTGTCCAAGGTCATCGGCGAGGAGATTCTCAAGGCGTACAGCAGGGCCTACGGAATCGAGACGGTTGCGTTGCGGCTGCTTGGCGTCTACTACCACAACGTGGAGATGTCGCGACGGATGCACACCTTCGACATCGACGTTCCCGAGGTCGACGATGTGGCGAAGGGATACCCGAACAACACGACCTACCAGTATGCCGACGCCCGCGACATCGCCGATTTCATCCTGCTGGCGATGACCGCCCAGCTGAAGAATTCCTTCGAGCCGTACTTCGTGGCGACCGACGTACGCTATCGCCACTCCACCCAGGATGCGCTGAAGCGCCGCTGGCCGCTGCTGGTGGAACGGGGGCTGGGAGGCGGCATCGAAGGCGACGAACCGCTGATCTCGATCGAGAAGGCTCGCCGCGAACTCGGGTACGAACCCAGCTACTCCTGGCGCAACGATCTCTGATCATTCCGCGAACGGGCGCTCGATCACCGCCGCCCCGCTATTCGCCCGGCGGCTTCCAGTTGGGGTCCACCTCGGACAGTCGGGTCGCGGCAGGACCGATCGGAGCCGTTCCGGGTGCGGGCAGGCTACCGCCGAGGCCGGCCGGTCCGGGGTACTGCGGCGGCGCGTAGGCCGGGGCTACGCGTTTGCGTACGAACAGTTCCTTGACCCTGTGGTAGGCCGCCCGCCGCTCCGGCTGAATCACCGCCTGCCCACGCTCGGCTCGGATGGTGGCGAGCAGCACCTTCTCCCGCAACTGGCCGGCGTCGTCAACCACACCTCGGGTCATCGCGTCCCGCAGATAGGCGAGCTCCGTCTCGGCGCGCTGCACCTTGAAGGTGGCAAGGAAGACCGGGGGTCCGAGGAAGATCGACTGCCAGATCGCCCGCAGCCGGGTCCGCAGCCGCGACATCGGGACGACGTCCTCTTCGGGCAGCCAGCCGACGCGGACGTAGTCGGTCAACCGTTCCCGGATCAGCCGGCCCTCGCGGAGCTCCTGACGGACGATGAAGGTGATCATCGCGATCACAGCGGGCAGCGCAAGGAAGATGTACATCAACAGCAGTTGGGTGCCGCTGACGAAGCTGGAGATGGTGTTGAAGGTCATGTGCAGGAAGGCGGCGGCGCAGTAACCGGCCAGCGGCGCCACGACCCGGACCACCTTGCTCTTGGAGCGCAGCGCGATGGCAAGACCGATGCCCGTCATCGACGTGAACAGCGGGTGGCCGAAGAAGGTCAGCACACCGCGCAGGATGAAGAGCTGGTGCAGCGCGTCCTCCGGTTGGATGGCACCGAAGGTGTTGGCGGCGTACCGATAGACGCGGCCGTAGTAGAGGATGTTCTCCACGAACGCGAACCCGGCCGCGGAGAGCCCGGCGAGGGTGATGCCGGTCAGTCGGCTGACCCAGCGGTAGCGCATCAGGATCGCCATCCAGAACAACACGGTCGCCTTGCACGCCTCCTCGACGAACGGGGCGACGTAGATGGCAGCGCGGGCGCCGGTGGCCGGGTCGCCATCACCGACGATCGACAGGTGGCCGGCTGCCCAGGTGTTGACCTGCGCAGCGACGAAGGTGGCGATACACGCGCCCCATCCGAACGCCATGAACCAGACCGGTAGCCGTTGCGGCCGGAACCGGTCGACCCAGAGGAAGACCAGCGCCAACGGAACGGCGGTGAAGGCGGCGTACTTCGCCGAGATCGGCACCGCCTCATGTCCGAGCCCGATCAGCCGTCCACCGGGGACGCGGCGGTCCGGTACGACCTGGTTGTAGAGCAGGACCAGGAAGACGGCGTACGCGATCAGCATCACGACACCGAGCCAGACCATCCGGCTGGTCAGCAGTCGTCGAGGCAGGGGTTGGGAGAGGTCGACCGTACGCGGCAGTCCGGCCCGATCGGCCCGGCGCTGGTCCAGCGCGCGCGGACTCTTGTCCCTGCCGGGTTCGGCGTTGCCGCGACCGAGCAGTCGGCCGAACGTCGACCGTGGCCCACCCGCGGACGGGGCTGGCTGCGGAGCCACTCCGGTCTGCGGTCCACTCTTCTCGGCTACCGACACGGCGACCAGCGTACCGAGTGATCAGGTCGGTCCAACCCGCCAGCCACTACAGTGTTGCCCTGCGCGGGTGTTCGGTTCCGGACGACCCTGCCCCGGTGGCCAAACGGATAAGGCAGCGAGCTTCTACCTCGCCGATTGGGGGTTCGACTCCCTCCCGGGGCGCAACGTGATGAGTCGGGCCGTACGCCGAACCCGCACCCCGCGCCCACCGCGGCCGCAAACTCAAAGTTTGACCCACAGGCGATCCACCCCGGCGTGTCGCAGCCGCACGATCAAAGTTTGAGGTTCGCGACAGCCGGACGCGCGGTTGTGGTCGGAACACAGCCGCGGTCGACACGCCGTGACCTCGTGAACCGTGCCAACTCCTACGCCGTTTCCGGGTCGGGGTCTGCGACGGCGCAGACCACGTCGAGGAGGCGTTTGGATCATGGGGGTCAGACGAGGCTTCATCGGTGTAGCGCTCTCGGTCGCGTTGGCGGCGCTGTTCGCAGCCCCGGCAGGAACCGCGAGCGCACACACCGGCCAGCACCAGCGGCACGAGCATTCCGTTCACCACCGACATGGCGATTTCCGGCATCACCGGACGGCCACCTTCCAACAGGAGAATCTTGTCTCCGACCAGCCTGGGGTTGCGGCGATCACCGATCCGAATCTGGTCAACGGTTGGGGCATCTCGCACGGGCCGGCGACACCGGTCTGGGTCTCGGACAACGGGACCGGCGTCACCACGCTCTACCAGGGAGCCGTCGGCACGACCCCGGTCAGCCAGGTGCCGCTGATCGTCACCATCCCCGGCGGCGCTCCGACCGGCCAGGTCTTCAACGACACGTCCGACTTCATCGTTCCGGGCACCGGGCTACCGGCACGGTTCATGTTCATCGGTGAGCACGGTCACCTCTCGGTCTGGAACCAGTCGGCCGGGACCGCGGCCGTCCTGGTCGCACACACCGACGGCGCCGTCTACAAAGGGCTGGCGTTGGCGCACGGGGCGAACGGGCCACTCCTGCTTGCCGCCGACTTCCACAACAACCGGATCGACGTCTTCGACGGGCAGTTCAACCCGGTCAACGACGCCGGCATGTTCCGCGACCGTTTCCTCCCGCGGCACTACGCACCGTTCAACATCACCGAACTCAACGGTCAGGTGTTCGTCAGCTACGCACGCCAGGATGCGGCTGCCGAGGACGACGTCGCCGGACCGGGACACGGAATCGTCGACGTCTTCTCCGATTCCGGCAGATTCGTCCGTCGGCTCGTCACCCACGGTGTCCTGAACTCGCCCTGGGGCATGACGCTCGCACCGGCCAGCTTCGGGCGGTTCGCCGGCGATCTGTTGGTCGGGAACTTCGGCGACGGCCGGATCCACGCCTTCGACCCGCAGACCGGACAACCGCAGGGCACGCTGCGCGGCACATCCGGTCGGTCGCTGATGATCGACGGTCTGTGGGCGCTGGTCGTCGGGGATCCGGTGGCCGGCGGCACCGACGCGATCTGGTTCAGCGCCGGACCAGATGACGAACAGCACGGCCTGGTGGGTCTCCTCCGACCCACTTCATGATCATCGCGGATCGGTGGGTCCGAACGTCGCACGCTAGTTCGGGCCCACCACCGTGATCTTGCTGTTGATCACCTTGTAGATCATGACACCTGAGTCTTGGATGTCGCCGTTGTTCTGGAAGGCGATCGTCTTCGCCACACCCGGGGTCGACGGGTAGTGGTCGACGTATTGCAACAGTTTGGTGCGGTCGGTGTCCCCGGCCTTGATGCCGTTGATCAGGACGTTTGCCGCGTCGTACCCCTCGGCGGAGTACGCGTCGAGGGGTGCACCTTGTTGATCTGTGCGTACTGCGTGGCGAACCGTCCGAGCGCCCCGCCGGCATCGGCCGCCGGGAACCTGCATGAGCACGCGAAGATCGCGCCCTCGGCCGCTGGTGCCCCTGCGGTGGTGACGAATCCCGGGTCGAGCGCCCCCTCACCGCTGATGAACTTCGCAGTGACGCCGATGTCGCGCAGCCGCTTTACCAACGCACCCGCGTTGCTGACATAGCCGCCGTAGAAGACCAGATCAGGGTTGGCCGCCTTGATGTTGGCAAGGACCGGTGCGAGGTCCTGCGTGTTCGGGTCAATGGTGAGCGGTTGGCCCGGGATGCCCGTCGCCGCAACCGCCTTCATCGTCGCGTCCGCCAGGCCTCTACCGTAGTCACTGCTGTCGTTGACATAGACGACGCTGTGCGGCTTGACCTCCTTCACGATGTAGGAAGCGATACCGGCTGCTGCTGCGGTGTCGTCAGGAACGACCCGGTGGAACACCGCTTCGTTGGGCACCACCGTCGGCAGTGCGACGTCGCTCGCCGACGCGGAGACCATCGCCAGATTGTTGGCCTCCAGGTCAGGAAGCAGCGTCCTGGTCTCATCCGACAGTGACGGACCGACCACACCGACAACACCGGGATCGTTGATGAACCGGCCCTTGATGGCACTCGCCTGCGCCGGATCAACCTGGGTGTCGCCCTCGACAAGATCAACTTTGACACCGGAATCCTTCGCCTGCTGAACCGCCACCCGTGCACCGTCACGAACAGCGAAACCCAGGTCGGAATGCGCGCCGCTCAACGGCCCGATGAAGGCGAGTTTGACGGCGCCGCCGGCGTTGCCTCCGGCGCTCGGGGTCACCGTGGGCGTACCCCCCGGTTCGACCGCCACCGCAGGCGCTCAGGACGAGGAGTGAGGCCAATGCCGCGGCAGCCGTGCCGCACCTGCTGCGACCCGCCATGGGAATCCCCCTCACCGCAGTCTCCGCGAGAGCCTACGCCCCAAGAGGCCGATCAGACATCGATCAGCTGTCGATCGGGCTCACGCGTCGAGGGGCGCATCCGGGTAGATGCTTCGGGTCTCCTTCCGCCGACCCCGCCGAGCGAAGACCTCGCCGAAATGGATCGCCGGCAGCATCTTCGTGATGGCGAGGGTCACGAAGATCAGCGTGTTGAGCGCAACCAACGTCGACAACACGGCGAAGAACGGTGAACCGAGCAGACTGGATGGCAGTAGAACGCCGTCGGGGGTCATCGACGGTCTCCTTCCTGGGCGGTTTCACGGGTCAGGTGGGTCCACTGCGCGGTGCGCTGCAGCGAGATGTCGAGAATCCCTTTGAGGAAAACGAGATTGAGGAAGGTCGCGTAGAAGAGCTCGGGGAAGACCAGCAGACCGAGGACGCGAGCCCGCCAGCCGCCGCCCCACGCGGTCACCACCCGTTCGATCATGAAGATCATCCCGATCACGATCCAGAACGGGAACCACACCCAGCTCTCGGCCGCCAGCAACTGCACGATGATCAGCACGAAGTACGCCAACAGCGCGATGGCGCCGTAGCCGATGCCCATCTGCTGAGCCCAGTAGCGCGTGACCGACGGCCGGAATCCGTAGGCTCCCAGGTTTTCCAGCGCCCCACGTTGCCAACGCAGCCGCTGGTTCCACAGCGTCTTCCAGGTCGGCATCAGCTCGGTGACCACCGTGCACGCCGCCGGCGACACCATCAGCCCGCCGAGTGATCGGATGGCCAACGTCAGTTCGTTGTCCTCGGTGAGGGCGATGGTGTCGTACACGTCCCCGGGCACCCCGGGCAGGGTGCGGCCCCGTTCGTCGGCAACCGTGCGCAGTGCCCGCGGACGGAAGACCGAGGCTGTCCCGGTGAGCACGTAGACCTTGCCGCGTCGTCGCCGGATCTCCCGGGCGTAGCGGGCGTACTCGTTGCGCTGGAACTGCCCGATCAGCCCGTGGCCCTGCTCGCCGTAGAACAGCCCGCCGACCGCCATCAACGCCCGGTCATCGGTCATCCGCTGTACGGCGGCCTCCAGGAATCCCTGGTCCAGCACGGTGTCGGCGTCCATCACCATCACCACGTCGTTGTCACCGAGATCGGGAAGGATCGCCGCAAGCGCCTGGTTCAGCCCTCCGGCCTTCTTCTTGGTGTTCCCGATGGTCGGGAACACCGTGACCGCGGCGTCCTCGGCGATCTGGACTGTCCGATCGGTGCAGTTGTCGGCAACGACGACGATCCGCTCCGGCGGACGCGACTGCTGCTTCAGCGAGGCGATCGTCGCGCCGATGCAGTCCTCCTCGTTATGGGCCGGGATCAGCACCGTCACGGTCACCGGACCCGCGAACACGCCGCGGGTCTCGGCCATCACGATCCGCGGCGCGAGCGGCCGTTGTTCGGCGTCGAGGCTGCGCCGGGATCTGGTGGCGACCCGTTCCTCCAGCACGGCGACGGTAGCCGCCAGCA
Source organism: Microlunatus sp. Gsoil 973 (assembly GCF_009707365.1). Lineage (GTDB taxonomy): Bacteria > Actinomycetota > Actinomycetes > Propionibacteriales > Propionibacteriaceae > Microlunatus. The sequence continues at coordinate 123,092 of NZ_CP046122.1, read as the reverse complement.
GGAGTGCCAGACCGATCGCGCCGAGCACCGCCACCAGTGACGGCGGTTCGGCGGCGTAGACCACCTTCCAGATTCCGAAGAGGAAGCCGGACGTCGGACGCTCCACCTGGGACGTGCCGGTGATCACCACGGCGACGCCGAGCAGTACGGCGCCGAGCAACGCGGCCCCGATGACGAATACCCCGACCAGCCGCTGCATTCTCTGCATCCCGCGGCTCCCTATCGATTCCGTCGGGCGGGCTGCGGCAGGCATTGATCGAGGAAATCCTCGATCGGCATCGGTCTTGCGATGTGAAAGCCCTGCACCAGGTCTGCTCCTTCACGCACGACGAGGTCGAAGGTCGACTGATCAGCCACATGTTCGGCGACGACGCGCTTGTCGAGGTCGTGGGCGACCCGGATGATCGAGCGCAGCACTGCGCAGTCGATCTCGGACTCACCCGCTGCGGTAACAAATTCCCCGTAGATCTTGATGTAATCAAAGGTCATTCGCTTGAGACGGGCGAAAGTGCCGAATGCATGACCGAAATCGTCGAGCGCCAGGCTGCAGCCGAGTTCGCGCATTTTCTGGGCGAATGCCTGCGCGTGCTCGATCTCAGACATTGCGGCCGTCTCGGTCACCTCCAGGATCAGTGCCGACCCCGGCACCCCGTGCCGAGCCAAGGATTCGACGATTGTCTGCTCGAGCAACGGATCACCGATGGAGCGGGCCGACACATTGATCGCCAGCCGGAAATCAGGATCGCGTTCCCGCAGCCGCGGCACCAGCGCGATTCCCCGGCGAAGGATGTGGCTGTCCAGGGTGATGATCAGCTCGCTCTGCTCGGCAGCCTCGATGAATTCGGCCGGGCCGACCAGTCGGCCGTCCTCGAAGATCCTGAGCAGGGTCTCGGCAGCCACCACCCGGCCCAGCGGAACGTCCAGCACCGGCTGCAGATGCAGAACCAGCCGGTCCTCGGCCATGGCACGATCGAGCCTCGCCTGAAGCGTCTCGCCACGAACCGCGGAGGGAAGATCCGCCGTGGCCTGGGTGAACACGGCGTATCGTCCACGGCCGCCGTGCTTGGCCTGGTACAGCATCGCGTCGGCCAGCATCATCGGATCGACGCCACGGGACCGGGCCGCGGCAATGGTCACCACGCCGACGCTGGCGGTCACCGGCGGATGCCGGTCACCCATCGCGGCGACGGACTCCCTGACCCGTTGTACCAGCCGTCCGGCCACCCTCTCGGCCGTTGTGGCACCGGCATCCGGCAACAGCACGGCGAATTCGTCACCGCCCAGCCGGGCGGCAGCATCGGTCTCCCGCAACTCGTCGCGCAGGATTCCCGCGACCCTGACGATCAGCCGATCACCGGCCGCATGCCCGAGTGTGTCGTTGACCTGCTTGAACAGGTCCAGATCCAGGATCAGCAGCGCACCCGCATCGGAGTCGAGCAGGTGCTCGGCGAGCAGTTGGTCGAACCGCCGACGGTTCAGCAAGCCGCTGGCCGCGTCGTGATCGGCCAGGTACGCCAGCTGCCGCCGGCTGCGGTCCAGCGCCCATTCACGTTGCTTCTCCCGGGTGACGTCACGGACCATGACCAGCGTCTCACCGGGTCGGGCACCCGGCAGCGGCACGGCGACCGCTGCCAGGGTGCGACGGGTGATCGCATCGGACAACTCAACTTCGGTCCGCCCGTCGGCGGTCTTGTCCAGCAGTGTGCGCACTTCGTCCAGGTGTCTGCTGATGATGTCGGAGAACTCGTCCTGCAGCTCCGGCGCGCCGCCCAGCCGCTCCAGCACCGTGATCCGCCCGTCCTGTTCGGCGATGGTGGCCACCACCGTGTCGGGCAGTTGGGCCAACAGCGTCCCCCAGCGAACGGTCACTGCCGCGGCCTGCCGTCTGGCCTCGCGTTCCTGCGCGTTGGCCGCTGCCAGTCTCCGTACGACCCGTTGGATGACCGGCGCGACCAGCAGGGCGATGGCGGCGACCAGGAGACCGCGGTACCAATCGGCCGCCGGGTACGCCGGCGGGCCGATGATCGCCGCCGGGACCCAGAAGAACGCGGCGCTGAGCACACCGGCGACGATCAGTTCCACCCGTGTTCCACGCAGGGCGACCCACAGCACCGGCAGCAGCACCAGCGGCGCGATACCGGAGGCCACGGTCGGCCCGGCGAGATGACGGGCGAGGGCCAGGTCGAGGAAGACCAGCATCGGCGCGGCCGTGGCCAGCCACGTCCGGCGGCCCCGATGGACGCTGACCGCGATCATCGCCAGGGTGATCAGCGTCAGACCGACGAACAGGCCGAATCCCACCAGCGACGCGCGGTGCCAACCGAACGGCATGATCACCACGCCCAGCAGTGCGACCGCCACAAACGGCCAGACGTCGGCCCATTTCGTGGCCACCGATTTCGTGGACCACGCTTTTGGGGGCTCCGATTTCGTCGACTCTGATTTCGTCGACTCTGATTTGGTCGACTCTGATTTGGTCGGCTCTGATTTGGTCGCCTCCGGTTCTGTGGGCACCGGGCGTCCCATTGCACCGTTGTGCGGACTACTCATCACCGTCCACCTCGCCTGCCCATTTCGTACCGTCGCCCGGGTTCACCGTCATCTTCTCAGTTGTCTTCTCCGTTGTCGCGCACCCGACATTCGTCCCGCAGGGTGAATGGGTCGCGACCGTACATAATTCGACCCCCCGAACACCCGGTAATTCACCGGCCGGATTCGCGGCCACCATCCGATGTCGGGGCATGCTGCACGGTTGCGTCGACGACCCCACCCACGCGAAATGGGATACCCGACGCGTCGGCTCCGGAAGCGGTCGCTGGGGGTCTCCGGTCTAGAGTGACCGGCGTGAGTGAGCAGGTACTGGTCTGGATCGACTGTGAAATGACCGGGCTCGACCTCGCCAACGACGCCCTGATCGAGGTGGCCGCGTTGGTGACGGATTCCGAGCTCGAGATCCTCGGCGATGGCGTCGACGTCGTCATCAAGCCGAGCCGGCAGGCGCTGGACCAGATGGGTGATTTCGTCCGCGCGATGCACGAACACTCCGGCCTGCTCGCCGAACTCGACGCCGGACTCAGTCTCGAGGAGGCCGAGCAGAAGGTGATGGCCTACATCACCCAGTTCGCCCCCGAACCGCGCAAGGCACCGTTGGCCGGGAACACCATCGGCACTGACAGGGCATTCCTGGCCCGCGACATGCCGGCCCTGGAGTCCCATGTGCACTACCGCAACGTCGACGTCTCCTCGATCAAGGAACTCGCCCGCCGCTGGTACCCGCGGGTCTACTACCAGTCGCCGGCGAAGTCGGGAAACCATCGTGCGCTGGCCGACATCCAGGAATCGATCGAAGAGTTGCGCTACTACCGCGAGGCGTTGTTCGTGGCACCGCCCGGTCCGGACTCGGCGACCGCGAGGACGATCGCGCTGCGTCACCAGGGAATGTTGACCGGGGAGACGCCGCAGTCCGCGACCGCCGACGACGAATCCGCGGAATCGTCGCCCGCCTGACCCAGCCTCCAGGATGGCCAGAACCGATTTCGACCCAAGCGATCGGTGACGCTAAGATTCACTGGCTGCTGACGGTCGGCGTACGCCTCCGGTCGGCCGGCGACGAAGGTCGCCGTGGTGGATGTAGCTCAGTTGGTAGAGCTCCTGGTTGTGGTCCAGGCGGTCGAGGGTTCGAGTCCCTTCATCCACCCCATTCACTCGCCCTCACGGCGTACGTCCCGCAGCGGCAGCCACAGTCCGGCGCCGCGATGCCGGTGGTCGTTGATCAACACGAACACCACAGGACGCAGCCAGCGCACGGCGCGTCCCGGAATCCACTCCTCGCCGTCGTGCTCCCAGATCACCCGGGCCCTCACCGGTACGGGCCGGTGCTCGGGCAACAGCGTCGGTATCCCCGGCGGCGGCCACTCGACATTGACCACCTGCTGGTGGTTCCACTCCGATGGTGCCCCGAATGCACCGTAGCGAGCTGTCCGCGCCATGGATGAAGTATCGAACAGGTGTTCGATCTAGGCAAATCAGCGGATCCCTCGCCATACTTCCCCGAAGGTTGTCGAGAACGGACGGCCGGCTCCGACCACGAGGCACAGGACGCACCCGGCGTCCACAGATCCGGAAGGACACCCGATGAAGTTCCTCATCCTGATGCAGGTCGATCCCACAGTCCTGGACAATCTGACCGAGGAACAGCAACAGGCGATCGGCGACGGCCACGCCCGCTTCATGGCCCAGACCAAGGAGTCCGGGGAGTTCGTGTTCACCCAGGCGCTGGGCGACCCGTCGCAGACCACCACGGTCCGCGGCCGCACCACCGGCCGTCCGGAGGTGACCGAAGGGCCGTTCGCCGAGACCAAGGAGTTCCTCGGCGGCTACTACCTGGTCGACGTCGAGTCCGCCGACCGTGCCGTCGAACTGGCCCAGCAGATCCCCGATGCCGCGATCGACGGGCTGGCGTTGGAAGTCCGGCCGGTGATGTTCAGCGACGGCGAGCCGATCTGACCGTGATCACCTCGGAGCTGGAGGACCTGCTGCGCACCCTCGCGCCGCAGGTCCTCGGCACCCTCCTCCGCCGCTACGGCACCGAACAGTTCGATCTCTGCGAGGACTCCGTCCAGGAGGCGCTGCTGGAGGCGTACCAGCAGTGGATCGCCTCGGGGCGGCCGGATAGTCCGCACGGCTGGTTGGTGACTGCGGCGCGCCGTCGGATGATCGACCGGATCCGCAGCGACGCCCGGCGTCGGGAACGGGAGTCGGTCCAGGCCCGGCTGGCCCATCCGCTCGCCGATCTTGCGCCGGTTAAGCACGACGACAGCCTGCAGATCATGATGTTGTGTTGTCATCCCGACCTCTCCCGTTCCGCCCAGGTCGCACTGACACTGCGTACGGTCGCCGGTCTGACCACCACACAGATCGCCCGGGCCTATCTGCTGCCCGAGGCGACCATCGCCCAGCGGATCAGCCGGGCCAAGGCCAAGATCAAACTCAGCGGTGCCCGGTTCCCCGCGCCGGCCGGGCCAGATTTCGATCATCGCCTGGATGCCGTGCTCACTGTGCTGTATCTGATGTTCACCGAGGCACACACAGCGACCATCGGCGACGAACTCTACGACGTCGATCTCGCGACCGAGGCGATCCGGCTCGCCCGGCAGGTGCATCGGGACCTGCCTGATCATGGTGAGGCCGCCGGTCTGCTGGCCCTGATGTTGCTCACCGATGGGCGCCGCGATGCCCGGCTCGATGACCATGGTCGGATGGTGCCGCTGGACGAACAGGACCGCGGCCGCTGGGATCGGACCAAGATCGATGAAGGTGTCCGGCTGGTGCAGGACACGCTGCCGGGGCGTCCGCCCAGCCCGTATCTGGTGCAGGCCGCCATCGCCGCCTTGCATGATCAGGCGGCAAGCACCCAGGACACCGACTGGCAGGAGATCCTCGCTCTCTACACGATCCTGGAGCAGCTCACCGGCAACCCGGTGGTCAGCCTGAACCGTACGGTTGCGGCCGCCATGGTGCACGGCCCGACGCACGGACTGCAGCTTCTTGAGCAACTCGACGGCCTGCCGTCGGACAATCACCGGCTGCTGGCCGTCCGGGCGCATCTGCTGGAACGGACCGGTGCCCCGACGGCGGCCGACGTCTATCTGGACGCGTCTCGGCGGACGACATCGATCGCCGAGCGCGACTATCTCCGCTCCCGGGCGCGTCGACTGAACGCCACCCAGCGCGACTAGTCGATCATCGGCACAAGATCATCGACGGCTGCCCGCACCTGCGCCGCGGCCCGGTCGTCGGGCTGCTGCGCGGCCTCCGCCTCGATCCGGGTCCACTCCCGGTAGGCGCGGATCTCGGTCGCCTTCTGGTCCTCGGTCCAGCCCAGCAGCGGCGCAGCCAGGTCGGCGATCTCGTCCACCGCGGCCAGCCCCTGTTGCTCTTCCTCGTAGACGATCCTGGTGCGCCGGGCGAGGATGTCGTCCAGGTGCAACGCGCCCTCGTGGGTGACCGCGAAAACGATCTCGGCACGGATGTACGCGGTCGCTCCGGCCAGCGGGCGGGCCATCTCCGGATCCTCGTTGCACAGCCGGGCGATCTCGCTGATCTCGGCTCCGTAGCGGTGCAGCAGGTGGGAGACCCGCCAGCGATCCCAGCCGTGCCGTTCGGCGAGCGTGGTGGTGTGCTCGCGGGCACCGGGATAGCCGACCGCCCCGACCAGGGGCACGTTCGCGGTCACCGACGGCAGCCGCTCGGCCCGCTCTCCGAGGGCGAAATCGACGGCGTCCTTGGCCATCACCCGATAGGTGGTGAACTTGCCGCCGGCGATCGACACCATGCCCGGCGCCGGTGAGGCGACCGTGTGCTCCCGGGAGATCTTGGCCGACACGCCTTCACCGGTGGTGCCGGGCTGCAGCAGCGGCCGGAGGCCGGCGTAGTGCCCGACGATGTCGTCACGGGTGAGCGGCCGGGCCAGCACGGCATTGGCCTCCCCCAACACATAGTCGATGTCGCGGGCGGTGGCCACCGGTCGGGCGACATCCTCGGTCCACGGCGTGTCAGTGGTACCGATGATCCAATAGCGCGACCAGGGGATGATGAACAGCACACTGGTCTGTGTCTGCAGGATCAACCCGACCTGACCGTCGATGCGGTCTCGCGGGACGACGATGTGAACGCCCTTGGAGGCAAGGACTTTCAGGCTGCCGGGAGTATCGGTGAGCTTCTCGGTCAGCCCGGTCCAAACACCGGTGGCGTTGATCACCGTTCTGGCCCGGGCCTCGAAATGATCACCGGTCTCGAGATCGACGAGCTCGGCCCCGACCACCCGGTCGCCGTCCTTGATCAGTCCGGCCACCTGCGTCCGGCTGGCCGGATAGGCGCCGTACGCCTGAGCGGTACGGACAAGATCGGCGACGAACCGCGCATCGTCCACCGAGGCGTCCCAGTACTGGATGGCCCCGGCCGCGACATCGGGATCGAGGTCGGGGAACCGCTCCATCAGCTTGTGGTGGCCGATGTAGCTGTGCCAGGGCAGCACCCGGCGGCGTTGACCGCGCACCTTCGTGCCGCGACTGACGCTGGCCAGCGCGTCGTACAGGCTGATGCCGGCTTCGACGTACGCCCGCTCGACGACCCGGTTGCGCAGCGGATAGAGGAACGGCACCGGCTTGACCAGGTGCGGGGCCAGCTGGCTGAGCAGCAGGCCGCGTTCCACCAGCGCCTCCTGGACGAGCTTGAAGTCGAACATCTGCAGGTAGCGCAGGCCGCCGTGGATCAGCTTGCTTGACTTGCTCGACGTACCCGAGGCCCAGTCCTGCGCCTCGACGACTCCGGTGATCAGCCCACGGGTCGCGGCATCCAACGCGATGCCGGCGCCGGTGACTCCTCCGCCGATGACCAGGATGTCCAGTTCCTGGCCGCCGTTGCTGCTGGCGCGCAGCCGGTTCAGCGCCTCCGTACGGGACCCGCCGGTCAACCTGCTGTCGATCATCACCACACCTGTGTCCGAGGACTTCGCTCTCTCTCGACCCTAGTCCGACGCCAGCAACCAGCCCACTTCGGCGGTCAGCAGCCGGCGCCGGTCGGCACTCGCGAACGATTGCGCGTCATGCCCCAGCCCGTCGTAGACCGTCTTCCGGCCGTCACGCTGCAACGCCCAGGCCATCACCTGGTCCTTGTCGTCGAAGCGGTGCTGCAGCAGGGGCACCGCATCGGCGGAGACGTCGAGCTCGGAGTAGCGCTCGTCCAGCACCGAGACGTGGGTCAGGCCGCCGAGGGCCGGGTGATCGCGGCCGGCCGGTGGGACCTTGAAGGTGAACTCCGTCCGCGGCGGATGGTGCGACCTGCCGCGCACCCAGCGACCACCGAGCAGTTCGGGCCAGGCCGGCCAGTCCGGAAAGGCGTTGGACGCGGCATGGACGCCGAGCACCGGATGTCCGGACCCGAGCCAGCGCTCGAACGCCTGGAACGACTGCTGCCAGATCGGTTCCGGCGCCAGCTCGACCTCGGGGTTGCCGCCGCAGTTGATCACCACCAGGTCGGTGTCGGTCAGCTCGGTGAACGCCTCGGGCGTCGATTCGGCGATCTCCACCTTGTGGCCGGCCTCGCCGAGGAGGTCGGCCATGCAGCGCGCGGTCTCGGCGAACGGGTGCCACGGATCGGTGTACCGGCCGGTGCCGGCGATGATGCGGATCCTGCTGTGGGTCACCCGTCAGACGCTAGCGGGCTCGAAGTACAGGTGGTGGTGCAGGGCGCAGCGCTCGTTGAACTGCGCGGAACAGGACGGGCACCCGCTGCTGTCCAGATAGCCGCGCACGGTGAGGACGTGGCCGCAGGCTCCGCAGAGGACGGCGGGCTGCTCCTGATCGGCGATCGGCCAGCGTTCGATCGGGTGGTCCGCGGCGTCCTGGTGGCACCGGAAGCACGGGTAGAACTCCCCGCAGCACCGGAACTTGATGGCGATGATGTCGGACGGCCCGTGGTAGTGGGCGCACCGCGTCTCGTCGTCGACCACCGCGCCGCGAACCACTGGCCTCTCCACGAATAGGTGACAATAGCGCCATGCCGCTTCCGGAGACCGCCCCCGTGCCGCTCGCCGTCCCCGGTTCCCGTCCCCCGCTGACCGTGGTGTCGAGGATCCGGTTGTCCGTCGCGACCGCCGCCGGCCGGGTGGCCGCGCAGGCCTCCCGGCTCGCCGGCCGCGGCACCGGCGCGGCGATCCGCGGGCAGGTGATGCTGAAGGCCGATCCGCAGGCGCTGGCGAAGCTGTTGCGCGGGCGGCGGATCGCGATGGTGTCGGGAACCAACGGCAAGACGACGACCACCCACCTGCTGGCCGCGTCGGTCGGGGCGGCACTCGGTGGCGCGGATCGGATCGTGCACAACGCCGACGGGGCCAATCTGCACGGCGGCATCACCTCGGCGCTGTCGGAGAAGCCCGAGGCCGATATCGCGGTGCTGGAGACCGACGAACGGGTGGTCGCCGACGTCGTTCGCCTCGGTCGTCCGGAGGTGCTCGTGCTGCTGAACTTCAGTCGGGACCAGTTGGACCGGCATCACGAGATCAAGGCGCTGGCCCGGAACTGGCGGACCGCATTGATCGCGGCGGGCGACGACGCGCCGGTGGTGGTCGCCAACGCCGACGAGCCATTGGTGGTCTGGGCGGCGAAGGAGGCGCGGAAGACGGTCTGGGTGGACACCGCGAGTACCTGGGTTCAGGACGCGGTGCTCTGCCCGGAATGCGGCGGGACGCTGCTGCGCACCGACGGCGAGTACGGCAAGACCTGGCACTGCCGGGACTGTGGTCTCGCCGAGCCGGCCGCCGACTACCGGGTGATCGACGACAAGATCAGCACTCCGGACGGTGCGGTCTACGAACCGCGCCTGCAGGTACCCGGCAAGTTCAACGTCAGCAACGCCGCGTGTGCGCTGGCGGCGTCGGCCGTGCTCGGCATCGATCCCGAGACGGCGATCACCGGGATGCGGACGGTCACGTCGCCCGCGGGGCGGTTCGGGACGGCACATTTCGGCTCGACCACGGCGCGATTGCTGTTGGCCAAGAATCCGGCGGGCTGGGCCGAGGCGCTGCCGCTGGCCGCGACCGACACGGTGATCCTGGCGATCGATTCGGCGGCTGCCGACGGTCGAGATGTGTCCTGGTTGTGGGATGTTGAGTACGAACAGTTGGTCGGTCGGCGGGTGATTGCGACCGGCCCGCGAGCGCAGGATCTGGCCGTACGGCTGGCGTACGCGGGAGTTGATCATGTCTGCGTACCTGATCTTGGTGAGGCGGTGATCGGGCATCCCGACCCGGTCGACATCGTCGCCACCTACACGCCCTTCCAGCGGCTGCGGAAGATGGGAGGCCTGGCGTGAGCGCGTCGACGTTCGGTGACGGCAAGCGCGTCGAGGTGGTGCTGGTCTACCAGTCTTTGCTGGGCATCTACGGCGACCGGGGCAACGCCACGGTGTTGATCAAGCGGCTTGCCTGGCGCGGTTACGATCCGGTGCTGCACGTTGTCGAGCCGGGTGACCCGTTGCCGGAGACCGGTGACGTCTATCTGTTGGGCGGCGGTGAGGACGCCGCACAGATCTCTGCTGTGAAGGAATTGAAGAAGGACGGCAGCATCTACCGCGCCGTCGATCGGGGAGCGGCCGTGTTCGCGGTGTGTGCCGGCTATCAGATCCTTGGCAAGTCCTTCACGGTCGGTGACAACGACACGGTGACCGAGGGGCTCGACCTGTTGGACGTCACGACCAGACGGGGCCCGGTCCGGGCGGTCGGTGAACTGCTCGGCAAGTGGATCGATCATTCCGGTGAGGAGCAGTGGATCACGGGGTTCGAGAATCACGGCGGCTATACAACGCTGGGTCCGGATGCCAAGCCGGTGACCCGGGTCGAGGTGGGCGTCGGCAACGACGGCAGCGGCACGGACGGCGCACAGAACGGGACCGTGTTGGCGATCTATCCGCACGGGCCCGCGCTGGCGCGGAATCCTGCTCTCGCTGATCATGTGTTGGAACTGGCGTTGAAGACGGAGCTTCCGGCGATCGACCGTCCGGAGATCACCGAACTGCGGCGGCAACGGATCGCCGCGGCTCGCCGATGAGCCCGGAGTCCGCCGATGTGATCATCGTCGGCGGCGGTCACAACGGTCTGGTCGCGGCGGCGTATCTGGCTCGTGCCGGCCGGTCGGTGGTCGTGCTCGAGGCACGCGATCGGCTCGGTGGCGCGGTGGCCAGTGCGCAGGTGTTTCCCGGTGTCGGAGCGCGGTTGTCGCGCTTCTCCTATCTGGTCTCGCTGCTGCCGCAGATGATCATCGATGACCTCGGGCTTGATGTTGAGCTGCGGTCGCGATCGGTCGGGTCCTACTCGCCCGTCGGGGATCGCGGGCTGCTGGTCGAGCGCCCGGAAGGCGACGCGACGCGAGCGTCATTCGCCGAGCTGACCGGCGGCCCGCAGGCCTACGACGCCTGGCAGCGGTTCCATGACGATCTTGGTCGGTTCGCGCAGGCGGTGGCACCGACGCTGGTCGGGCCGCTCCCCCGCGCATCATCACTGCGGAACGCTGTGGGCGACGAACTGATGGTTGATCTGAATGCCCGGCCGATCGGTGATCTGGTGACACGGACGTTCGCCGACGACACGATCCGCGGCACGATCCTGACCGATGCACTGATCGGCACCGAGGCCGGCGTCCATGATCAGAGTCTGGTGCAGAACCGCTGTTTCCTCTATCACGTGATCGGCAACGGCACCGGCGAATGGCGGGTACCGGTCGGTGGCATGGGTGCCGTCGCGTCGTCGCTGGTCGATGCGGCGCGCAAAGGCGGAGCAGAGTTGATCACCGACACACCGGCCACCGGACTGGTCCGTCATCAAGGTATTTGGACGGTCGAGACACCGCACAGGACGTGGCAGGCGCCGAACGTCCTGGCCAACTGTGCCGGATGGACGCTGGCCCGGCTGCTGGGCGAGGAGATGCCGAGGCCGGAGGGCAACCAGCTCAAGATCAACATGGTGCTCCGCCGGCTGCCGCGGCTGCGGTCCGGGATTGATCCGAACGTGGCGTTCGCCGGGACGCTGCACCTGCGGCAGGGCTACGCGGAGTTGCAGGCCGCGCACACTACTGCGGTCGCCGGGCGGCTGCCGGAGCCGTTCCCGTGTGAGGTCTACTGCCACAGCCTGACGGATCCGAGCATCCTCGATCCGGAGTTGATCAGACGGGGCTGGCACACCCTGACGCTCTTCGGGTTGCACGCCCCGGCAGGTCTCTTCGTACCCGACCCCGACGGCATGCGTGACCGGGCACGGGATGCGGCACTGGCCAGTCTGCAGTCGGTGCTCGCCGAGCCGTTGGAGGACTGCCTGGCAGTCGATTCCGAGGGCCGGCCGTGTGTCGAGGTGATGACTCCGCTGGACGTCGAGGCGGCCGTCGGGATGCCGGGCGGACACATCTTCCACGGGGAGCTGAGTTGGCCCTGGCTGGCCGATGATGAGCCGGCGACCACGGCGGCTGAACGCTGGGGCGTGGCGACGAAACACGACGGCTTGCTGCTCTGCGGGTCGAGCAGCAGGAGAGGCGGCGCGGTCAGCGGGTTGGGCGGTCACAGCGCCGCGATGGCCCTGCTGGATGGCTGATGCCCTGGATTTCGCACCGGATCGGCGAGGCTGCTAATCTTTCTCTCCGCGCGCCATTAGCTCAATTGGCAGAGCAGCTGACTCTTAATCAGCGGGTTCGGGGTTCGAGTCCCTGATGGCGCACCAACACCCATAGTCAGGCGAGTAGCTGCCACCCAGGTCGCCGGGCCGAACCGCACCTTTGCCACCCTTCCAGTCTCCGGGAGCGCGTCCCTCAACGCGGCCTCCGGCGCCAACTCCAGCTTGCGAGTCCACCGCGCGCCAGGCAGACGTCCACCGCAGCTCGGCATGGAGCCGGTCGATGTGCGCGTCCCGCCGCTCATAGACCGGCACCTCCTCGTCACCATCCGACATGAGGCGTTCGGCGATCGCCTTGGTCAGGTACTTAGTCAAGTAGCGGATCCCCCGATCGGCTTCCTCCGACGTTGCAATGATCCCGCGGATATCCGCCTGGGATCCGAGCCGCATCACATGAGCCGGCTTCGCATCGGGATCCCCGGCCATCGCTTCGACGGCTTCCTCCCAGGTCGGCAGAACGTCACCGGTGTGCGCCACACGCAGACGCGGGGCTAGCCGCTGCTGGGGTTCGATTGCGCCGAAGTACTGCGCCTTGTAGCCGGCGCAGCGACCCAGATTCTGCCACAACCGGTGCACCAACTTCGGAAACAGCAAAGCATCCATCGGCGCCCGGCGATAGTTGTAACTCACAGGCCGGGTCGGTGCACCGTCAGTGATCGACCCATAGGACGAGAGCGTCAGAGTCAGGAAAATCGACGGCCGGTACTCATGACCCTCCTGACTCGTGAAGGTACGACCGATCGTGCGATCGTCAGCGGGCACACGAGGAAGATCAACAGCATCATCTTCGTCGCGTCGTCGACCGCACCGGTCGATCACAGTCCGCCTCACGATCAACATCGCCATGATCACGATCGGCATGATCGCCAAAGCAGTCCGAATCGCGGTCCTCGATAGCGTCCGGTTCCGCTCCTGGATGTCAGCCTTCAGCGCAGCGCTGCATACGCAAGGTCCGCGCCTTCCGCGCACACGACGGACACACCGACTCCGACGTGGAACCGCACGAGATCGGAACCCTTGTCAATGACCGCGAGTTCCCGCACCAACTCGGTCAACACCTGCGAGACCACCACGGGGGCTCGGCCTTGACCAGCGCTCCCCTGCCATCACCGCAAGAGGTATCCAGTCCAAAGGCTGGATACGCGCAGCATGGCTAGCTGTGATCATCACTGCCACCCCGCGGGTGCACCTCGCGGACGATCCGACCCCAACGACGCCACACACCCAGCTCAGAGGGGATGTCATCGGGACGACCAGGCAGGCACCAGCGATCGCCTTGATGCCCAGGAACGTGACGGGAACACGGAAAACGGATGATCATCCTCATCGTGAGCGGCGAGCACCCATTCGGGTCCACCTGATCGTCCAAGCCATCCATCCTCGCCGCCGCACGTATCCAACTGACCCGAAGAAGCAGCCTACGACTTTCCAAGAGAAGGAAGGCTTCTGTCTGGTCCAATCTGATCGTCCAATCCGATCAACATCCAGGTCCGCCACGGTCTTGTAGTTGATCTTAGTGATGACCGACCCGGCGACGATGGGTTCTCCGAATCGGTAGATTCCAGCTTGCCTGGCATCGGACCCGACCTCTGGTCGATCGCAGGTAATCGCGGCAGCCACTCGCGCTCAGCCGTGCCGACACCACCCGGCACGGTTGACGAGCCATGGGCACGAAGCCAGCCGGTTCGACCGTGCCAAGGGCCACCGGTGCGCAGCACCGGCTGCCAAGACAAGCGATTCCTCGCAGCAACGGCCCTCGACGTCAACCAGGTCACGGGGAGCTGATCCAGTGTGCTTCGGCCGCCGAGCAACGGTTCACTGCAATCACCACATCACCAGCACCAACCGGTGCCGCGGTCTAGCATGATGGCAGGGCTGTCGGGGGACAGGTTCGGGGGGATGATGATGGAAAAAGGCAATGCGGTGAGCCCTGCATCTGTCGTGACGGCGGCCCGGGACGTCGCCTCGACCGTGCAGGGGGCAAGGTCGGTCGCGACGGTGGTCGCCGACGTCAGTCTGGACACAGCCGGCACCTTGAAGGACAAGCTGATCGACAAGACGGCCGATGCCGCCTTGGATGAAGCGCGCGATCAGTTGCGGGAGCACCGCGCCAAGCAGTCGGACATTGCAGACGAGCCAGCTGCCGGACCTGACGTCGATCCTGATGATCACGACGACGCGAAGGCGTGATCGGGTCAGACGTACCGGAATCGAGCAGGAGTTCGCCGTACTGGGCACGGCGGGCCAGGTCGACTTCCAGCGATGGACCGGAGCGGGACGGGTGCCCGGATGCCGGCTGGATGCCGGGGATCCAGGCGCTCACCGGCTCTCCTGGGGTGGAGTGATCACCGCCGATGATCGTGAGGCCGAAATCGCGACACCGCCCGAGCCGTTGCGCCCCGGGTTCACGACCGAACTGATCGCATCGCTGGCCCGACTACGGATGGAACTTGCGGACACGGTCGCCGGCTACCGCCTGGACGGTGTCTCCACCCACCTGAACGTCGAGGTACCTGACCGGGCGGTGGCCGCCGTCGCCCACCGCTTCGCACTGCGGCACGCAGCGGCGATGATGCTGTTGCTCGACCGACGGGACTCCCCCGGCCTGCTGGTGCGGCCGCGCCGCAGCCGGCTCGAGCTGGGTGGCGAGTATGCGGCCGGCCAACAGCTGACCGGTGCCATGGTCTTCGCCGCCGCGGCGGCCGTGGAATGTCAACGACACCTCGGCCCTGGATTGGGGGTCCAGCCCGTGCTCGAACCGGCGAGGGAACGATTCGGCTGGTACGTCGACCGGGGTGCGTTCGGCACCGATCTCTATCGTCACGGTCGGGCAGCCCGGATCGGGCCCCACCGTGCGCAGGACCTGCTGGACCGCTCCTGGGAGAGGGTCCGCCGGCTGGCCGAGGACTGGGCCACCGATGCCGAGGTCGCCACTGTGGACGACCTCGTGACGGGTCGCCACCCGCTGCCGTGCGAGGAGCCGGACGCCGAGCAGGCGCCGGCGGTCGGACGACCCGACCCGGATGTCGACATGATCACCGAACGCCACTGGGCGGAGCTGACCCTTCGCCCGATGCTCATCAGCTGGGACTACGCCGTCTGGCGCCTCTCGGCCGGAGGGGACAGCCGGGTGGTAGCCCTGCCGTCGACCGCTCTAACCGAATTCCTGGCCGACTTCTCGTCGGGACGGTCGGCCGAGTGGTGTCGCCGCGTTCTGTGCAACTCGACCTTCAAGCCTCTGGCCAGCGCCAGGGAGATCAGGTCGGGCGGGGTGTTCGACGGCATACGGCCGGGTTTCTCCCTCAACCCGACCGAGCGTGATCCTTTGACCGGGCGCCTGGGCGGGCCTGGATCCCCGTCCTCCAGGCAGCAGAAACACGACTCTGCCGAGGAGCCTCGTCCGCGGCCGCAGTTGCTCCCCAAAATGCGACGCTTCCGCCTTCGTATTCCGCAATCCCGCGGGAGGGCGTTCATCGCCGGGATCGCGGGAGCCATCACGCTGACGGTCGGTGCCGCCACTGCGGCGGTGATCATCCAAGGTGCCCAGTCGCGCGAGGTATCCGGGGCCACCACGACCCCAACGACGGCGCCGACGGCGACGCCCGACCCCTCCAGCGCGTCCTCGACGTCACCGTCGGGCAGTCCCAAGCCTTCGGCGTCGACCGGTGTTCCAGCCGCCACTCCCCAAATACCGCGCAAGAAGGCGGACGCGATTTCAGGAACATTCGCAGTAAGGATCAAGGTCGTCGACGGCAATGCCAATGTGCCCGTCGGTACGGCCTTCCGTCGAAACGTGACACTCACCAGCGAATGTTCCGGAGAGTCATGCACGCTGAGCCTTGCCGGGTCACGGGCGACGTTCGGCGGCGGCGTGCTCCGGTTCTCCGGCTCGGTCATGCAGGGCTGTGTCAAGGGCGGCGGCAAGAGTCGGGTGGACTGGTCAATGAAGCTGCGCCCTAAGTGGGCCGGGGCCCCGGGCAGCCGACCCATCACCGGATTCAGGGCTACCGAACGCCTGACGGCACCGAATCCGAAAGTCTGCGGTGCCGAGACCGTTAACGACCCGATCGAGGAGATCTGGATCGGCGTCCGCAAATGACGAATTTCAGAGCCAAAGGAGTCGCCTCGCGACTCGATCCTTACAAACGTGAGCCGCGCGCTTCGACGGCCCCAACCGGTGGGCCAGTAGAAGCAGACGTAGTACGGCTGACCGACATAGGCGTCGTCAAGCAGACTCCACCTACCGGTAGTGCGGCAAACCACGATTGGTGAACTGCACCATGTGTTTCACGCCGATGCTCCGGCGGTGGACAACATCTCCGCCGATTCGACTGCGCTGAACGCCATCGGCTTCTCACAAAGCGCGTGCAAACCGGCCCGCAGCGCGGCCATCACGATCGGATGGTGGAGGTCTTCTGGGGAGACGACCGAGATTGCGTCCAACTCGGCCTCGTCGATCATCGTCGCAAGTGCGGACGCGCGCTCGACTCCTGCCGCAGAAAGCTACTACGACAGCTGCTTCATGGGACTGACGTGCCGGTAGGTGGAAGTCTGCGGCCCAGCCGCTGGTCCCCATACACCGACCCGAACTGCACACCGCGGCTGGAGCCCTGATTGGGTCGAGCTGGGTTGGCACCGTGGACTATCGCCGTCCAGATCCGTCGTTCTCATTTACCGTGCCGCGGTTCGAAATGCAGAACGGTGGTAATTGAACCGTGGAAGCGAGGCGGAGCCGGTTGAGCATACAAATGGGCAGGGCCGCACTACGTGGCTGCGGGATGATCGCGGTGGGCCTTCCCGCGCTGCTGATGATGGTGGGTTGTGCGTCGGCGTCCAGGCCTGACGTCCGGTCGACGGCCGAGAGGTTCCAGACCGCTGTACGCCAACATCAGAGCGCGACGGCCTGCTCGTTGCTGTCGGATGAGGCGCGTAGCTCATTGGAGTCGGCGAGCGCCCGGTCATGTGCTCAGGCACTGGGAGCGCTCCGCTTATCGACGGGCGCCCCGACTGCCGTCGAGGTCTGGGGCGACAACGCCCAAGTACGGCTCCCCGACGGAGCGTTGTTCTTGGCCGAATTCTCCTCCGGATGGCGGATCACCGGCGCCGGCTGCACACCACGGCCGGACCGGCCCTACTCCTGCGCGGTGCGAGGTTGAGATGCGCATCGTCTTCACCATCACCGTCGTCTTCATCGCTGCGGGCCTGGCGTACATGATCATCATCGGGCTGCTGCAGCGATGAACGCCACTACCGGCCCGGCTCTCGGGCAACGGTCGGAGGAAACCCGATGAAGCGGTTCGTCGTAGAGAACAGCCTTAGCCTGTTCTTCGGCACGATCCTGATCTTGGCGTTGGCGGGGCAGGCCCTCACCGGACTGGCGGAGTTCAACCAGCAGCAACTCGCCGCCGGTCTGCAGCAGGAAAGCCTCGGCGGCTATCTACTCAGTTCGGACTTCGCCGTCGACGTTGCCGAGAACTGGCAGTCGGAGTTCCTACAGTTCCTGCTCTACATCTATGCCACAGTCTGGCTGCTCCAGCGTGGGTCGAGCGAATCGAAGGAGCTCGATAGAGCCGCCCTGAGTCGGACGAGGACCAGAAGGTCGGGGCGTACGCCACCGAGCGGTCTCCTGCCTGGGCACGTGCAGGCGGCTGGCGACTGGGCATCTACTCCCGGTCGCTGGTCCTGATCATGGGCACCATCTTCTTCCTGTCCTGGCTGGCGCAGTCCATCGCCGGGCGCGCGTCGTACAACGCCCAGCAGCTGTCGCAGTACCAGGACCCGGTCAGCTGGCTGGGATATGTCGCATCGTCGGACTTCTGGAACCGGACGCTGCAGAACTGGCAGTCCGAATTCCTCGCCGTTGCCTCGATGGCTGTCTTCGCCATCTACCTGCGCCAACGCGGGTCCCCCGAGTCGAAGCCGGTCGGCGCGCCCCACGACAGTACGGGTATAGAAGGCTGAACGTCGGAGGCCCGGTGCCGTTGCGCCGGCCGAAGTCGTGTCCGTCCGTGGAGTGAGCGGGCCCGACCGCTCGAACGGGCAAGTGATGGTGCCTCTGTGGCTACCCGGCCGGTGGCCGTAACCCGGACCGCAGTGGCCGAAGAATGATCTCCAGAGGCGTCACACGGTTCGACGGAGGTACCGGTTTGCCAACCCAGGGGTTCGTCGAGCATCCGCAACCAGACCGCGGCGCCACTGCGGCCGATCGTGCGCGTACGCCGGCCAAGCGATCGGTTTCCACCGTGATGTCGTTGCAGCGGACGATCGGGAACACGGCGGTCGCCCGAATGCTCACCGGCTCGGCTCCGGCGGCGCCGAGTGTCCAGCGCGACGCGAGCCGGGACGAACTGTTGCAGGCTTTGCGTTCAGCCGTTGCCCAGGGCGCCTGGCAGCAGGTAGCGCTGCGACTGAACGGCTTCAACGAGGACGACATCAAGGCTCAGACCGCAATGCTCTCCCTCGGCCAGGCAGCCAACACCCGGGCTGCGACGAAGATCTTCCTGGCGGGCTGGCCGCACCAACAGTTGATCCTGGACGGCCTCGACCAGGGCGGACCCGAGGTGCGGCGGATCGGCGACCTGTACGAGAAGTACGAGCGCGCCGTCCAGTCCGCCGACTGGCCCACGGCCGCCGATGCGCTTGCCCCGATGACCAGAGAGGATGTTCAAGCCCGGGTGGGCAAACTCGATGTGACCCAACGACAGCAGCTCGGCATCGTCGCCGGTGGACGGCAACCGTTGACCGATGTGCTGCGGGACCTCGCCGCGCTCCCGCCGGGCACCACCTACGCCGATGTCAGGGCCGACCTCGCGTACATCGACAACTTCGTCAGCGCCTCCTACGACGTCTTCCGCCGCGAACTGCACTTGACCTTCGAGGACGGCGGTGAGCCCGCCATCCCGATGGCTGAGCTTCGCGGAACTCCGCCGCGCATCAGCCCGCAATTGCAGCGGACCATTGATCAACTTCAGAAGAGCGGTGACCTCACCCTGCCGTCCTCGACCAGTGTCAACGCTCCGCCCGGAAGCCAGGGCGTGGTCACCGTCTACGGTCCGGACGTCTTCTACAACGACCCGCGCACAGGGCTCCTCCGACCCCAGAACCTCCGACCCTCGGTCGCGCCCCGGCTCTACCAGGCGATCACCGAGCTCGACACCGACACCCAGGACCTCCTCTATCAGGCCGCTGTCGGCTGGGTCGCCGGACCTCCGATGCCCGAAGGCAGTGAATGGCTCATCCTCCTGCCGTTCCTCGCCCGCGGCGGCATGGGACTGCGCAACGCCCTCGCCAAAGCCGCCGAGCGCAAGGCGCTCACCGCAGCCGAACAAGCCGAACTCCGCGCCCTGGCCTCCTCGGGGACCAAACGCCCCTATGCCAGCAGCCTCGGCGAACTCGAAGAAGCGGGGGTGATGGCCAAGACCGCGCCCGGCGCGACCCTCGCTCCGCCCAAGATGCGCGCCGTCGACTGGTACGAAGGCGGCAAACAGGTGCAGGTCACCGTCCAGGAGAAATACAAGGGACAAGCGATCACCGTGGTCGAGACGCACGTCTCGGGCGGCACCTGGAGTCAGTTGCACACGATCCTCGAAGCCAAGGACGCCACCGCTGCCAACGTCACCGCCGCCGTCACCAACAAACTCGACAAGTACTGGGACCGGCTGCACAACCCCGGCCTCAACAAGCCGGCGCGTGACCCAACACCGATTGCCCCGAACACCTACCGACGGGTCTACCTGGAGAGTCCCGACCGACTGGTGATCAACATCCACGTACGGGAGGCGCCGGCTACCGAGGCCCTTACCTCCGCCGCCAACAACGCGTACACGGTCTATGCGAACAAGACCGACCTGCCCCCGGTGACCATCATCGTCACGGGCACCGGCAAGTAGCCGCGGGCAAGACCCCCAATCGTCCGCGTGTCGACGCGTTGACCGTGACTCCATGTCGGTCGCACCGGACCCGCTAGCGTTGCATTCATGCAGCTCGCTGGGCCGGCGGTATCGCGTCGGGTTGGTGCTCGGCGGTTGCGTCCGATCATGGGCGGCCTGCTCGTTCTGCTGGGCGCCGTTTTGATCTTCAGGCCGTTCGCATCGCTGGCCGTGCTGATCCTGCTGCTCGTCGTCGCTTTCATCGTGGCGGGTGTCAGCGAGTTACTGCGCCGCGAACCGAACCCAGGCGTCTGGCGGTACGTGCAGGGCATCGCGTACCTGCTGGCCGCAGTCTTTGTGCTGGTCTGGCCGGGCGCGACCATTCGCGTCGTCGCCCTCGCGGTGGCCGTTGTCCTGCTGCTCGGCGGTCTGGCCGACCTCGCCATCGCTCGCAGGGTGGGCGGCACGGCCCGGTTCAACGCCGTGGTCGGCGGTGGGGCGTCGATCGTGTTCGGGCTGCTCGCCCTGACGTGGCCGGACGTCACTGTGCTCGTCGTCGCGGTCGTGTTCGGCGCACGCATGATCATCGCCGGGGTGCGGCAGCTGGCCGCCTTCGTCAAGGGCGATGATGTTTCGTTGTGGCGGCCGCGACCGGCGGCCAAGCCACCACGAGGCGGTTGGTTGCGTGTGACTGGGACGGTGCTGGGTGCCGCCTTGGCGCTGATCCTCGTCGTCGTCAGCATCGCGCTCCATCGCAGCACTCCGTCCCCGGACGCCTTCTACGATCCCCCGACGTCGGTGCCGACCGTGCCCGGGCAGCTGGTGCGCAGCGAGCCGTACACCAGTGACGAGATCCCGGCCGGTGCCCGGGCGTGGCGCATCCTTTACACGACGACGCGGGATGAGGGCCGGCCGGCGGTGGCAAGCGGTCTGGTCATTGCACCCGCCAGCGCGCTGATCGCCGGCGGCTCTGGATCCGGCGAGCCGCCCAGCAAGATCATCGCGTGGGCTCACGGCACCACAGGTTTCGCACCAGGCTGCGCACCATCAGTGTTGCCGAACGGGCTCGCCGCTGGAGCGATGATGATCGAGAAGGAGGTGATCGCCCAGGGCTGGACCTTGGTCGCCACGGACTACGTCGGCCTTGGCACGAAGGGACCACACCCCTATCTCATCGGGCAGGGCGAGGGCCGGTCCGTGATCGACGCGGTCCGGGCCGCACGGCAACTCAAGAACGTTTCCCTCGCCCAGGACACGGTCGTCTGGGGACACTCCCAGGGCGGCCATGCCGCCCTGTGGACCGGCATTCTCGCTCCGGCCTATGCGCCCGACGTCAAGATCGACGGGGTGGCCGCCCTGGCGCCGGCCAGCGACCTGCCCGGTCTGATCGACAACCTCGGAGACTTCACGGGCGGCGCCGTCTTCGGCAGCTTCGTCATCGCTGCGTACACCGCCATCTACCCCGACGTACGCACTTCCGACGTCGTGCGCCCTGGTGCGCGCATCCTTTCCGACGAGATGGCCGACCGGTGTCTGGCCGAGAAGAGCGTCCTGGTCTCAGCGCTCTCCGCGATAGCGCTGGACAAGTCCATCTGGACTGGCGACCCTGACCGTGGCGCCTTCGGCCAACGACTGAAGGAGAACGTCCCGTCCGGTCCGATCCGCGCGCCACTGCTGATCATGCAGGGCGCCGTAGACGGACTCATCACTCCTGCCGCGCAGGCGAGATATGTCAAGGCTCGCTGTGAGGCCGGCTACCACCTCGACTACCGCACCTACGTCGGGCGCGGTCACCTCTCGGTCGTGGAACCAGATTCCCCGGCAATCCCTGAGCTGCTTGCCTGGACCACCAACCGCTTCGAGGGAGAACCCGCGAAGACCACCTGCTGATCCGACTACCAGCACCACCGACTCAGGAGCTACTCGGATTGGAGCGGACCGGCGAAGGACTTCTTGAGTGCGACGCGTGCGAGAAGAGGTAACAGAGCGGCGATGATCTTGCCCACTGCAGTCTTTCCGACCCGTGTGACGGTGATCGAAACCCGGGACCCAGTGCCATCCGGATCGAATCGGTAGCTCCAGCCCGACCCGTCGGCCCAAATGTTGGAGTCCAACGTCTTCACGGTTGCGGTGCCGGCGGCGCCGTCCCAGGAGTAGCGGACCCGCTCCCACGTTTGATCGTTGCCTTCGGTGATTTCCGCCCAGTCTTCGCCGCGATCATGGACTTCATAGTGACCCTCGGAGATGCCGGGCCAGATCGACGGTCGATCCGGACCGAAGTCGGTGAGCACGGCGAGCGCTGCGTCCGGCGCCAGTCGGGAGTGCAGTTCGAAGCGACCAGTGGGCATGGCTCCTCCATGTTCGACGCTTCCACCCTACGGGGTCGCAGCCGCGCGGGAGCGGACCTATCAGTGATGCGTGTAGGCGTAGTGAGCGCCGTACCTGGCCTGTTTCAGGGTGAACTGTTCGCCATAGGGGCTGTGCAACTGATCGATCAAGGCCGACTCGGACATGCCGCCCATTTCGAGATAACTCTCGGCGGAGAGCGCGGCCTGGTGGTTCCAATTCACCGTGATGTGGTTGACCGCGAATTTGGCGTCAGCCCTGTCGAAGCCCTCACCGTACGGGCTTGACAGCTGGTCGATGAGACCCTTCTTGGACATCCCACCCATTTCCAAGTAGCTCTCTGCGGACTCGATCGCTTGTTCCTCTGCGGTGGTGTAGTGCGGCTGCGGAGCCTGGGTCCTCTTCGGCTTGGGGGCTCGGGTCGCTTTCGGCTGGGGCGCGGCAGCGCGTGAGGACGGAGCAGGCTTCGGCGCTGGCTTGGCCGGGCCCGACGAAGGCTCAGTCGAAGGCTCAGTCGAAGGCTCAGTCGAAGGCTCCGTCGAAGGCCGGGACGAAGCGACACCGGATGGGTTGCCGGACCCACTCGCCGAGGTCTGCGTAGCCGCCGGCACGTTGGCCGTGGCGCCTCCTCCGCCTCCAGCAGCGACCGAGGCGATGATCACGACCAGGACGATCGCGCCGAGGACCCCTCCGAGAACCTTGCACCCCGTGTGCTTTCGCGGGGGTGAAGTCGGCGGTTGCTGCGGGCCTTGAATCCACTGCTGACCTGGTTGCTGTGGTGCCTGGGACTGCCATTGCGGCCCGTTGTCATATGGCCGGTTCGGGTCGTACTGGGGAGGCTGGTTGGACATGATCGGTGCACCGTTCTGCCAAGAGCACACCATCAGCACGCCCTGGCCAAAGGGAATTGACATTCGGAGCGTAGGTTGAAAATGGAATGTGCATGACCGGGCTAAGAAACCTCGGGACCAAAGTCATCCGAAGGGATGTGTAGACGGAAGATTCCCGGAGGACGAAAGTCCTATGATGCTAAATGATCGTCGAAAGACCCGACACAGCGGGCTTTTACCATCTACGCTCGGGGCGTGAAAATCCGCCTGGCCGCCGCGATCGCGGCTGTTGCTCTCCCAGCCAGCCTGCTGACCGCAACTGTTCAAACTCCGTCCGCAGACGCCGCCGCGCGTCACTTCAAGTCGTGCGCCGCCCTCAACAAGGTGTATCACCACGGCGTCGGAATGCCCGGCGCCAAGGACCACACCAGCGGCAAGCGGGTGACCAACTTCAAGAAGTCCGCCGCGCTGTACAAGGCGAACAATGGGCCCCGCAACCCGCGCACCGGCGAATACGACCTCGACCGCGACAACGACAAGATCGCGTGCGAGAAGCGCTGACCGTCCCGGCAACACGGTTCAGCCATCGAGACCTGAACAATAGCTGGATGATCTACGACGCTGTGGCACAGCGGGACTGCTCGTGAGCGGCTGGAAACGTACCGCTGCCGTCACCGGCGCGTCCATCGGTGGCGTCTTCGCCCTGTTGATCATGCTCGCACTCGTCGTTCCTCCCGCTCCGGCCGGCTCGACCGCCGCTCCGAATCCGACGGCGACGCCGATACCGGCACCAACGAAGACGCCCAGCGCCGAGCCCGGGACCGCCCTCGCGGGGGCGCTGGCCCTGACCACCAAGGGCAGAGCGCCGAAGACCGGATATGACCGCGACCGGTTCGGCGCCCCGTGGACCGACACCGACGGCAACGGCTGCGATCAGCGGCAGGACGTGCTGAACCGCGATCTGATCAAGAAGAAGTTCGACGGATGCCTTGTCCTCGACGGAATCCTGCAGGATCCGTACACGGGCAGGATCATCCATTTCCGACGTGGACCCAGCACCTCATCGGCGGTGCAGATCGACCACGTCGTGGCACTGTCCGACGCCTGGCAGAAGGGCGCCCAACAGTGGCCGGCACACAAGCGGCTTCGGTTCGCCAATGACACCCTGAACCTCTACGCCGTTGACGGCCCGACCAACGCGAGCAAGGGTGACGGGGACACCGCTACCTGGTTGCCGCCGAACAAAAGCTTCCGGTGCACCTACGTCGCGCATCAGGTCGCAGTGAAGAAGAAATACCGCCTGTGGGTCACCGCCGCCGAACGGGCTGCGATGGTTCGCGTCCTGACCGCATGCCCGACGCTGAGCCTGCCCACCGCAGCAGTGATCCCCGGCCACCCCGCACCCCGGCCCGAGCCGACGTCCACGCCGCCGATCCAGCAGAGCCGCCCTCCGGCCGACCCGAATGGCGGTCCCGGCAAATGTGCACCCGGCTACAGCCCGTGCATTCCGCCCTATCCGCCTGACCTGGACTGCGCCGACGTCACCGGGCCGATCATCGTCACCGGTTCCGATCCGCATCGACTCGACGGCGATCACGACGGAATCGCCTGCGAGGACGGCTGAACCTGCGCTGGGGCGTCGAGCCCTCAGGCCGCCCGAAGGGCGAGGGCTGCCTTACGTGCGTGCAGGTAGCAGGTCCGCAGCGTCACGGCGCCGTTGCTGACCGTGTGAGTTGCCGGTCGACCGCAATGGCACACCATGGCCCCGCCGGCCTTGGTCGGATTGCTGGTCATCGTGCTGCTCCTTGCTATGCGGCGGTCCCGATGACCGCCCTCTACATAGACGTCGAACAGCCCCCCGCGGTTTCGACAAGTTTCTCCCAAAACGGGGCGACGCACGCCAAAATCCCCAAGAACGTCGATCCGGGGCTTTTCGCCGGTGCAGTTGTGAGATATCCAGGGACTGGCAGCTCGAGCAGCGCCGCCTGTCAGACGAGCAAGGACGGCGACCGCTGCTGACTCGTGGCCGACCGCACCAGGGCCAGCCGCCAGGTCTCCGGCCCCTCCTCCAGGTATTCCACGGTGAAGGCGCCCGGCGACCTTTGCTCGAGCTGGGCCAACAGCGGCAACGGATTGTGTGAGGCGACGAGGATGATCCCACCTCCGGCTCCGACACCGTCCAACGCACCGAAGATCGTGGCGTGGCGGATCGCGTGCGGAATGGTCCGCGCATCCAACTCCGGCAGGCCCGGTGCGTCGAGCTCGCCACAACTGCAGTGGTGGTCGGCGCCGGCGGCCAGTTCCTGATGGTCCGGTTCCCCGGCGACCGTACTCTCCATCCGAGCCAGCAGGTCGGTGAGCGATATGTCGGGGGCGCTGCTCAGCAACGGAATCAATAGCTCGTTCTCCTTGACCAGATGTGCCTCGAACATCGCCAGGAGCGCCCGCGCCGCGGCCGCCGACGCCACCGTTCCCGGCTCGGTCTCGACCTCGTCGACCAGATCGACGATCCACCGGTGTTCGTCCAGCATTCCGTCGACCAGCAGTCGCGCCTCGGTACGCCGCTGCGCGGCTGGATAGAGGGTCGCCTCCTCGGCCAGCGCGTGCGGTACCAGTTCCCGGCGGGCCCAGTCGACCAGCCGCTGCCGGGACTCCGTGCCACGAACCGGATCACCGTCGGCGGCCGACGAGATCGTCGCCTGGACCAGCGCAGCAAGATCAGCAGCAAGCCGGGCGTGATGCCGTTCGATCACTCCGGCAGCCCGCGCATCCGCCTCGGTCGAGGCAACCACAACATCATCCACTTCTTCTACCTCCCAGTTCCACACCGTCGGACCACCTGACTGGCAACCCCGCTCCTACATTATTACAATGTGCATTGTGAAAAATAGCCGGGCCGACGATCTGGTTTCGGATCTTTCGTCAGGTGAGGCTCCACCGCAACGAGCCGTCGCACAGGCACGCCGTTCGCCGCGGCCTCATGGACCGGCTCCACTGGGCCGGATCCTGCTCATGCTTCCTGCTGGCCTGGCACTGCTGACCGGACTGGACGCGGCCCTGGTTCTGCTCGGCCTGCCCGCTCCGGTCTCGACAGACCGGTTGCCGCAGGTACACGGGATGTTGCTGGTCATCGGCTTCGTCGGCACGGTGATCGCCCTGGAGCGCGCGATCGCCCTGCGCCGTCCGTACGGCTTCAGTGCGCCGGTCCTCACCGGACTCGGCAGCGTCCTGCTGCTCTCCCCGGCACCGTTGCCGGTCGGCAAGTCGGTACAACTGCTGGGGATGATCGCGCTGATCGCGGTCTACGTCCCGCTCTGGCGACGGCAGCGCGATGTTGCCGTACTGGTTCAGGCCTTCGGAGCGGTCCTCGCGGTCGGGGCGCTGACGCTGTGGCTCGGCGGGTCGCCGGTACCGGTCCTGCTGCCCTGGCTGATCGGATTCATCGTCCTGACCATCGCCGGCGAGCGCCTGGAACTCGCCAGGTTGAGCATGAGTGGCGGCGCCGACCGCAATCTGGCACTGCTCGGGCTCGGCCTGACCGTCGGCGTGGTCAGCTCACTGTTGTGGCCGCCGGTCGGTTACCCGCTGCTCGGCCTGAGCTTGATCGGCCTGACCTGCTGGCTGGCCGCTCACGATGTGGCCCGGCGCACCATCCGGTCCGGTGGTCTGCCGCGTTTCATCGCCGGGTGCATGCTCGCCGGCTACCTCTGGCTCGCTGTTGCCGGAAGCGTCTGGTTGACCACCGGTCCGGCCTGGGCCGGTGCCCGCTACGACGCCGTCGTCCATGCCGTGTTCCTCGGATTCACCATCTCGATGATCATGGCTCACGCGCCGGTGATCATGCCCGCGGTGCTGCGCCGCCCGCTGCCCTACCGGCCGGTCATGTGGGCGGCGGCGTTCGGTCTGCATGCGTCCCTGCTGACGCGGCTCTGGGTCGGTGACAGCCTCGGGGTCCGGGCCGTGTGGCAGGCCGCCGGTGTGGTGAACATCCTTTCCCTGTTGGTGTTCCTCATGATCGCGATCTGGTCGGCGGCCCGGGCCGGGAACCAACGATGACCGACACGGCGACCCGACGCGGATTCTGGGCCCTGCGGGATCTACCGGTCGTCGGCTGGCTGGTCGCAGTGCTGATCGCCGCCCTCATCCATCCGCTCGTACCGGTGCCGCGCTGGCTGATGATCCACCTGCTGCTGCTCGGAGCGGTCAGCCACGCGATTCTGGTCTGGAGCCGGCATTTCGCCGATGCACTGCTGCACAGCCCGCCCCGCCCGGGCGATCGGCCAGAACAGAGCCGGCGACTGGCGATCTTGAATCTCGGTGTCGTCGCAGTCGTCATCGGTGTCCTCAGTGGCATCTGGATGATCACGGTCGCCGGTGCGACCGGCGTCGGTGTCGCGGTGATCTGGCACGGCATCTCACTGGCCCAACGATTCCGGAAGGCACTCCCGGGACGCTTTGCGGTGACGGTGCGCTACTACCTCACGGCGGCCTGTTGCCTGCCCGTCGGTGCCGGCGTGGGAACCGCGCTCGCCCGCGGGTTGGGAGATCCACTCGAAGATCAACTGAGGTTCGCCCATGCCATGATCAACGTTCTCGGCTGGGTCGGGCTGACGGTGATCGGCACCTTGGTGACCCTGTGGCCGACGATGCTGCGCACCAGGATCGCCGATGGTGCGGAGCGGGCTGCCCGGCGGGCGTTGCCGATCCTCACCGCATCCTTGGTGATCATCGTCGGCGGTGCGTCGGCCGGTGTGCAATATCTGGCCGCCGCCGGACTGCTGGGTTATCTGTCGGGCCTGACAGTGATCGGTGTTCCGTTGGTGGAGACTGCGCGACGCAAACCACCGGCGTCGTATCCGACCTGGTCGGTGATGGCCGGCTTGTTGTGGCTGGCCGGCTGCCTGGTGGCCTTGATGATCGCCGTCGCCACAGTGCCCTCGTGGGCGGCGGTCGGGCCGCGGTTCGAGTGGCTGACGCCGTTCCTTGCCGCCGGCTTCGGCGCCCAGGTACTGGTCGGCGCGTTGTCCTACCTGGTGCCGATGGCGCTGAGCCACGGACCGGCGTCGGTGCGGGCCGCCAACGCCGCCATCGACCGTGCGGCGCCGTTGCGGATCGTGATGATCAACGGCGGGCTGCTGCTGTGTGCGCTGCCGGTGCCCGATCTGGTACGGGTAGCGGCCTCGATTCTGACCCTCGGCGGTCTGGCCGCCTTCCTACCCCTGTTGTTCCTGGCGATCCGCGCTGCTCACGCGGATCGACCGGCTCCCGAGATCCGTCGCCCCGGTCGGCAGCTTGCCGGGTTCGCGGCGGTCGGGCTGGCCGCGGTCGTGTTGTCGGTCACCGTCGGCGTGGCCCTGGATCCGGCGGCGAGCCGGACGAACCACAACGTGTCGGCCGGGGTGGTGAGCACCGGGCAGACGACCACGGCGCGGGTCGAGGCCAAGGACATGCGATTCAGCCCGGCGACGATCACGGTACGGCGCGGCGACCGGCTGATCATCGTGGTGACGAACACCGACAGCGGCACCGTCCACGACCTGGTCCTGGAGACGGGTGCCGACACCGGCCGACTGCAGCCTGGCCGGTCCGGCCGCGTCGTGGTTCCGGTGGTCGGACGCGACCTCGAGGGGTGGTGTTCTGTCGTTGGTCACCGGCAGATGGGCATGGTCCTCCACATCGTCGTGACAGGCCGTTCCGCGCACACCCCTCAGCAGCCGGTCCCGGGCGATCACTCCCCCGGTGATCACAGCAGCACGGCCGGTGCGGCCGCAGCACTGGACTTCCAGAAGCCACCGCGGCAGGGATTCACCGCACACGACGCCGTCCTTCCGCCGCTGTCCGAGGCCAGGGTGCATCGGGTGACGTTGACGGTCGAGGAGGTGAACCGCGAGGTGGCTCCCGGGGTCACCCAACGCCTGTGGACGTTCAACGGTTCGATGCCGGGCCCGATCCTGCACGGCCGGCTCGGGGATGTCTTCGTGATCACCTTGGTCAATCACGGCTCGATGGGGCATTCGGTCGACTTCCACGCCGGGTCGGTCGCGCCCGACCGCCCGATGCGTACGATCGCGCCGGGCGAATCGCTGGTCTACCGCTTCCGCGCCGACCGGGCAGGCATCTGGATGTATCACTGCGCATCGATGCCGATGTCGGCGCACATCGCCAACGGTATGTTCGGCGCCGTCGTGATCGATCCGCCGGGCCTGCCCGAGGTCGAGCGCAGTTATGTGCTGCTGCAATCCGAGCTCTACCTCGGTGCACAGGGCGGGCCGGTCGACGTCGCCAAGCTGCGGGCCGACAGGCCTGATGCCGTGGTGTTCAACGGCTACGTCAACCAGTACGATCACCGGCCGCTGACCGCGAAGCCGGGTGAACGGATCCGCATCTGGGTGCTCGATGCCGGACCCAACCGCTCGCTGTCCTTCCATGTCGTCGGCGCCCGGTTCGACACGGTCTACTCCGAGGGTGCCTACCTGCTCCGACGGTCCTCTCCCGGCGGCAGCCAGAGCCTCGCACTGGCGCCTGCCCAGGGCGGCTTCGTGGAGTTGACCTTTCCCGAGCCGGGTCGCTATCCGTTCATCACCCACGTGATGGTCGATGCCGAGCGCGGAGCGCACGGCATCGTCTCGGTGACCCGGTAGCCGCTGTGATCAGTCCTTACGGGGCAGGACGTGGGCGACACATAGCGACGGCGTGACGAACGGCTCGAGCCGCCCGGCGTCGAGCGGAGCGCGCAGCTCGTCGAGCACGCCACGGATCAGGCCGGAATGGATCGAACAGACGACCGTCCGGTGCTGCTCGGCGAGCTCGCGGAACGGACAGTGATGCAGCAGGACCTGTTTGTCTTCGTCGGTGTCGACGACCTCCGGGGCAAAGCCGATCTCGTCCAGCAGTTCGACGAGGCGACGGGTCGCCGCTTCGGCGCCGATCCTCTCGAACGGCGCCGGCCGGCCGGCAAGATACCGGCCCCAGGTCTCACCCGCCTCCTCGGCAGCCGCGGCAGGCTGGTCGACCCGCCCGGCGACGTAACTGGTCAGGATCTGAGCGAGCAACTGGTAGCTGCGTCGGCCGACCCGGTCACTGCCGGGTGCGTCGGTGTAGAGCGTCCGGGGCCGGCCGGGCGTATCGCGCCGCTCGAGCGAGCGGACCGCGAGTCCCGAATCAACCAACGCGTCGAGATGGAACCGGGCCGTGTTCGGGTGCAGCGTGAGGCGTTCAGCGATCTCGCCGACGCCCAGCGGCGCCTCCGATGCCCGCAGCGCGGCGAGCACCTTGGCACGGCTCTCGGTGAGAATCGGGGGCTCGGTGTCGGTAGCTGTGCGATCCTGACTGGCCACCCTCAAATTTTCACACCGATTCTGTTAGAAACCAAGCACCCGGGTAGAAAAAAGGGGTGGTCGGCCGCCGGGACAGGCGTGGACATTCCTGGCCGGGTCGATACAGTTCGTGCCCGACGGTCTACGCCGTCGGCACACCGAACGGCACTGGAGCAGCCATGTCTGATGATCATGTCGCGTTGATCACGGGTGCGTCCCGTGGTCTCGGCCGAGCGATGGCAGAAACCCTTGCCGCGCAGGGGTTCCGGGTCGCGATCAACTATGCCAGCAGCCACGATGCGGCCTGTGCGGTCAGGGACCGCATCGTCGCGGCCGGCGGGAGGGCGGAGGTCTTCGCCGCCGACGTCACCGACGAATCCGCGGTTACCGAGCTCGGCGCAGCGATCACCGAGACCCTCGGTCCGGTCGACGTCCTGGTGCTCAACGCGACCGGGCCGCAACCCGCGATCCCGATCGAGGACCTGGAATGGTCGGACATGCTGCAGCAGCTTGAGTTCTTCGTGAAGAGCCCGTTGCTGCTCACCCGCGCGTTCCTGCCGACGATGAAGAGCCGCGGCTGGGGACGGATCATCCAGATCGGGTCCGAGGTGTTCACCATCGGCAACGCCAACTCCAGCGCGTACGTCTCGGCCAAGGGTGCCCAGCTCGGGCTGACCCGTTCGTGGGCACGCGAGCTCGGTCCGTACGGGATCACCGTCAATCTGGTCGCACCGGGATGGATCCCGGTCGAACGTCATGAGGGCACCGCGGAGGAGGACTTCGCCGGCTATCTCCGGGACGTCCCGCTGGGGCACATGGGCACCGCCGACGACGTCGCCGGTGCGGTCGCCTACCTCGCCTCGGATGCCGGTCGCTTCGTGACCGGCCAGCAGTTGTCGGTCAACGGTGGCCGTACGTTTGGTTGACAGCGATCAGGACCGGGTTCGGGGCCGGTGATCAGCGTCGACCGAGTCCGGCGAGCAGCCAATCCGGGTCGAAGTGACGGACGAGATCATCCACGTCGTCGGAGACCTGTGGCCGCGCCACCGGGTCTCCGGTTGCCGGATCGATCATCACCGCACCGGCCGAGGCCAATGTGTCCAGATGCCGCGGCCACGCAGGATGGCCCCACAGATCCTGGTTGACCAGCGGTACTGCGACGATCGGTTTGCCCGCGCCGAGTGTCTCGCAGAGCAGACTGAGCGCTCGGTTGTCGGCGATGCCGAGCGCCCATTTGCTGCCGGTGTTGAAGGTCAGCGGCAACACACACAGAGCGTCCGGTCTCGGCCGCTTCGGTGCACCGGGTTCCCGGAATCCGGTGTCGCTGAGGTCGACGCCGGCCAGCCACGGGCGGGCTGATTCGGTGATCGCCAGCGAGGTCTGCCAGCCGGCGGCCGTCGCTGTGGTGATCAGATCCGCTGTCCGCGCTGCCAGAGGTGCGCCGGTGACGACGATTCCCAGGTTCCGCACGCACGCAGCCTATTGCGTACGGCTCGCGGCGAAATCTTGATTAGATGGCCCGGTGGATTCCCAGCACCAGCTCGCGGCACAGTTCGCCCCGGTCGCGCGGCAGCTTGATCCGCGTGCCCGAGTGGGCGGCGTCCGCCGGTTGACCGGCGGCATGTCCGCCCAGATCACTGTGCTGGATCTGGTCCGGCCGGACGCACCGCAACAAACGGTCGTGGTCCGTCAGTACGGCCCCAAGAACGTCACCGCAGATTCCCGGCCGGCCGCAACCGAGACCCGGTTGCTCGCTCTGCTGCGGACGGCCGGCATCCCGGTACCCGAACCGCGGCTGGCCGATGACACTCGCCGACTGCTCGACCGCCCGTACGCGGTGATCAGCTACGTCGCAGGCCAGGGTCCGGCCGCGACCTGGTCGGATGCGCTGGCCGAGCAACTGGTGAACGTCCTCGTCCGGCTGCACCGCCTGGACGCGACACCGGTCCGTGACTGGTTGCGGCCGTACGCGGCCCGGGTCGACCGCTGGCTGGCGAGGACGCCGGGCCGGCCCGACGAGTCGATGCGCGAGAGCCGGATCCGTGCCGAACTGAACCGGTGGTGGCCGCAGCGGACCGAACTGCCGGGCCGGATCCTGCACGGCGACTACTGGCCGGGCAACACCATGTGGTCCGAGGGTCGGCTGGTCGCGGTGATCGACTGGGAGGATGCGGCCTGGGGTGATCAGCGGTCCGACCTCGCGAACATCCGGTTGGAGCTGTTGTGGGCATACGGCTACGAGGCGTCCCGGGACTTCACCGACCGCTATCGGGCCGCCTTCCCAACGGTCGACTTCGGCGACCAGCCCTACTGGGACCTCGTCGCCGCCACCCGCCCGGTCGGACGACTTGACGAATGGGGACTCGACCCGGCGGGCATGGAGACCTTTCTGAGGCAATACCAAGAGTTCGTCGACGCCGCGTTAATCCAGGTCGGGTCTGGCGCGCCCGACACGTAAAATCACGCCGTGGATCAGATTCGAGGGCACATCCTGCTGTTTCTGGCTGTGGCCATCGGGTCGGCGATCCCCTTCGTGCCCACCGGCGAAATGGTCAGCGGCAGTTCCGCGCTCGCCGCACACTCCCGGTTGGACGTCTTCGTGATCTTTCTGGTCACCTGGGCGGCGTCGGTGATCGGTGACACTCTGCTGCTGCTCCAGGCCCGGCTCGGCGCCCGACGGCTGACCCGCTGGCTGCACCGCCGCAAGTATTCCGATCGCGTTCGGCAGGCCCAGGACCGGCTGCACCAAAACGCATTCAGCGCGATCATCACCGGTCGTCTGATTCCGGGTGGCCGTGCCCCTGTGATCATCGCCCTCGGACTGAGCCGCTACCGGATCCGCCGCTTCGTTCTCTACGACGTCGTCGCCTGCGGACTGTGGGCGTTGATCTACTCAACCATCGGCAGCATCGGCGGCAAGGTCGCCAGCCATCCGCTCTGGGGCATCGTGATCGCGATCGCCTTCGCCGTCTGCACGAGCGTCATCGTGCAGCAGGTCATCCGGCTGGTGCAGTGGATCCGCACCAGGAACGCCGACGAGGAGACCCGGAGGCAGGCGCAGCTGGTGGCTGAACGGCGTGATCTGATCACCGATCTCAGCTACCTCAACCGCTCCGACCAGCCGGTCGAGGTGAAGGTCGGTGAGCTCCCGTCGGTGCCGCTGCATCGCGGTCCGGAGATGCGCACGGATCGTCCGCGGTCCCCCCACCACTCCGGTTGACAGCCGCCGGGGCGGTGCCCGGATCAGGTCAGAGGTAGAGCCCGGTGGAGCCGTCGTTGAGGCGTTCCGCGGCAACGGCGTGCAGGTCGCGCTCGCGCAGCAGGATGTAGTCCCTGCCGCGTACCTCGACCTCGGCCTTCTCCTCGGGATCGAACAGCACGCGGTCTCCGACCTTGACCACGCGAACACTGGCGCCGGTGGCCACCACCTCCGCCCAGGCCAGCCGACGGCTCATCGAGACGGTCGCCGGGATCAGGATCCCGCTGCCGCTACGACGTTCGCCGGGTTCGCTCTCCCGGGCAACCAGTACCCGGTCGTGCAACATCCGGATCGGCAGTTCGGAGCCGGTATCCAGGGGTGCGGCGTTCCCGGATCCTGGCGATGCGGACGCAGACAGCTCTTCCTCCCAAGGGTGGTTCTACTTGCCGGTCGACCGGACGATCCTCCGGACTACAAGCACAAACGTGACAAAGCCTGCCACTGCACCACCGATGGCCGCCAACCGGGCGGTCCGAAGCTCGCCGTTGGAGGCGAAGAACTGGGACCGCACGTTGTCCAGCTCGGCCCGGGCCAGGGATTTGGCGGACTCGATCTGTCGCTCCTTGACCCGCTGCGGGTGCACCTGGTCGATCAGCCGTTCGATGGATGAGGCGAGCCGCTCGCGGCTGGCTGCCAGGTCGGCCTCGATCTGGGCGCGAGTACGTGGTCCGCTCGATGCGGCCCGGCTGGGTGTCGGCTCCGTCACGATGACCTCTCCTGATGTCGGCGTGCGATCTGTCGAAGTGGCTGCGTCGGTCAGCCTATTGCACCCGGAGTACCCCACCCCGATCCTGCGACGCGAGGTGTCCGGGTACACGGATATGGTTTCCGTCATGAGCGACCGCCTCAGCCACGGGGACGCAGCCCCGCCCTTCAGCCTGCCCGACGCCGACGGGAACACCGTGTCGCTGGCCGATTACGCCGGCAAGCGGGTCATCGTCTACTTCTATCCGGCGGCGATGACCCCCGGCTGTACGACCCAGGCCGTCGACTTCACCGCTGCAATGGACGAGCTCAGTTCGGCTGGGCTCAGTGTCATCGGCATCTCGCCCGACGAGCCCAAGAAGCTGGCGAAGTTCCGGGACAAGGAGCACATCAGCTTTCCGCTGCTGTCCGACTCCGACAGGTCCACCCTGTCCGCCTGGGGGGCGTACGGGGAGAAGCTGCTCTACGGCAAGCTCATCGAGGGTGTGTTGCGCTCGACGTTCGTCGTCGACGTCGACGAGTCCGGTAAAGGCACCATCTCGGTCGCCCAGTACAACGTCCGTGCCAAGGGCCACGTCGCCAAGCTGCGCAAGGAACTCTCGGTCTGATCAGTCTCGTGGCCCGACGGCCATGTTCCACTCCCGCGCCGACACCACCTCTACCCCGTCAGCCCGGAAGTACGGATCCTCGGCGATCAATTGCCTTGCCTCGTCCACCCCGGTGGTGAAGATCACCAGGGCACCGGTGTCGTCCGGCCACGGCCCCGAGGCGAGGATCTTGCCCTGTTCGCGCAGCGTGTTCAGCCGTTCGCGATGGGCAGGGCGCAGCCGGTCCCGCTCCGGGCTGGGCGTGGTGTAGCTGAGTTCGACGACGATCATGGCGGTGATCCTACGAGTGGCCCCCAGCGATCATCGGCCGGGCCCGAAGCGGCGCCCTGCGGCATCCTGCAGGGCCAACCTGCGCAGTGCGGTCAGTAGCGGTTCGATCAACACCGTGCCGAGAACGGCCTGTCGGACCGCGGACTCCGGCGTATCGGTCGGCACGGTGCTGAGCTCGTCGACCGCCACCTGATGGATCAGTTCGGCGTATCGCCGGACGCCGCCGTCGATCAGCTGCAGCTGCGCCTCGTCGATCGCCTGCAGCGCGGCAGCCAGATCGGCGAGTGCCGGCGTTCCGGATTCGATCTGCCAACCGAGTTGATCGACCAACTCCCGCGCCGCTGCATCCTCGGGAACCCCACTCCGCCCGGCCAGCGCGACCGACGCCCGACCCAGCAGTTCCAGCGGTGATTCGGGTGGCCGGTCCACCGCGTCGAGAACCGCCTTCGCTGTCGCCAACGACAGCCGAGCCGGACCGACCAGCGCCCTGATCAGCCGGAGCCGCGTGATGTGGCTCTGGTCGTACTGCGCCTGGGTGGCCGAGGTCAGTTGGCCGGAGTGCAGCAGCCCCTCGCGCAGATAGAACTTGATCGTCGCGGTCGGCACACCGCTCGCCCGGGACAGCTCCGAGATACGCACGCCTCACTCCTTGATCCGCAATATTAGACAGTGCTACTCTCCAATATTGGAGAGTAGTAGTATCTATTATGCAGGGAGGGATCGTCATGGCTGCGATCAACACGGGACGGATGACCCATCAGTACGAGATCGGCAAGGACGGCGACCTGGTGGTCTTTCTGATCGGCATGACCGTCAACGCGTGGTGGCGGCCCGACCGCTGGCTGCCGGTCTTCGCCGCAATGCCGAAGATGATCCGGGAGTTGTCGGAGGACAAGGAATCCGGGCTGCTCGGTTACCGGTTCGTCTTCCATCCGCGCGGGCCCTGGCTGGTGCAGTACTGGAGCAGTCTGGACAAGCTGTACGCCTATGCCGGCGCCCCGGGGCATCGTCCGGCCTGGGCGGCGTACAACCGGAGGAGTCGGAAGGCGGCCGGCGCCGTCGGGGTCTGGCACGAGACCTTCGAGGTCAGCCGGGCCGAGTCCATCTACGTCAGCACGCCGTTGCAGGGACTGGCCAGGGCGACCGCGCTGCGACCGGTCACCGGACGGTCGAATTCGGCCCGGCAGAGGATCAGCACCGACTGACCGCCGAGGCTCCGGCCGGCCAAGACCCTAGAATGTCCGGGCCGGCCGGAGTGGTGGAATTGGCAGACACGCAGCACTTAGGATGCTGTGCCTCAGGCGTGCGGGTTCAAGTCCCGCCTCCGGCACCGTGAACGACGTGTAGCCGCGGGGTCACGGATTGTTCGCGACGCCCTCGTCGACCTCGAGCTTGTCCGCCCCGGTGATCGCGGCGTAGCTGAAGCCGGCGATCGCCGCACCGACGACGGGCGCGACGATGAACAACCACACCTGGGCCAGTGCCGGCCCGCCGGCGAACCAGGCGACGCCGAGTGAACGTGCCGGGTTGACCGAGGTGTTGGTGACCGGGATGCCGACCAGGTGGATCAGCGTCAGGGACAGGCCGATGGCGATCGGCGCGAAACCCTTCGGCGCGCGGTCGTCGGTTGCGCCGAGGATGACGTAGAGGAAGAACGCGGTGAGGACGATCTCGACGATCGCACAGGCCAGTAGGGAGTAGCCGCCCGGCGACCGGTCGCCGTAGCCGTTGCTGGCGAAGCCGCTGTCCACCGCGCTGAAGCCGTCCTTGCCGTTGGCGATGACCCAGAGCACTGCGCCTGCGGCACTGGCGGCGACGATCTGGGTGATGATGTAGCTGGGCACCCATCTCCACTCGATCCGCTTGGCGACCGCGAGGCCGACCGTGACGGCGGGGTTGAAGTGCCCGCCGGACACGTGACCGACGGCGAACGCCATGGTCAGGACGGTGAGGCCGAACGCCAGGGCCACCCCGAGGTAACCGATGCCCACCGGCACCTTGTCCGGACTCAGTACGACGCCGGCCAGGATCGCGGCGCCGCAGCCGCCGAACACCAGCCAGAACGTACCCAGGAACTCCGCACCGATCCGGGCAGCAGGAGTGGATGAATCCATGACCAGCTCCTTACGTTGTCTGCGCCCCGTGTTTGGGCGTTCGACGATCACCCTAAAGGCAGGTTGTTGCCAGGTTCCTGACCTTGGCGGCGCGTCCCGGTTGCCGTCCGGCAACAGTTCTTCACACCCGACGGGTGTAGCTCACCCAGGCGAAGCCGTCGTGGTCGTCGTCGCGGCCGGTCTGCACCCACTGATCGGCGTCGATTGCCGGGAAGGTGGCGTCACCGCGCGGCGCCAGGTCGACCTCGGTGATCTCGAGTCGGTCGGTCCGAACCAGAGCGGCGCGATAGATGTCGCCGCCGCCGGCGATGAAGACCGGCCCGTCGGGGTCGATCTGTTGGGCCCGGGTGATCGCGCGGTCCACCGACCCGACGACCTCGACACCATCCGCACCCCAGGCGGGATTGCGAGTGATCACGATCGTGCTCCGGCCGGGCAGTGGGCGTCCGATGGATTCGTAGGTCTTCCGGCCCATGATCAACACGTGACCCTTGGTGAGCCGTTTGAAGCGCGGTAGGTCTCCGGGAACGTGCCACGGGATCGCTCCCCCGGCGCCGATCACCCCGTTTCGGGCGACCGCGGCGATCGCGACGATCTCAGGCATCGATGGTGGTGTCTCCTCGACGTCAGACCGCGATCGGTGCCTTGATGCCCGGATACGGGTCGTAGCCCTCGACGCCGATGTCGTCCAGGGTGAAGTCGTCGATGGCCGTGACCGACGGGTTCAAGATCAACTTTGGCAGCGGCCGCGGCGTCCGGGTGAGTTGCTTCTTGGCCTGGTCGATGTGGTTGAGGTAGAGGTGGGCGTCGCCGAGGGTGTGGACGAAGTCGCCGACGCCGAGCCCGGTCACCTGGGCGATCAGGTGGGTGAGCAGCGCGTAGGAGGCGATGTTGAAGGGCACGCCGAGGAAGATGTCGGCCGACCGTTGGTAGAGCTGGCAGGAGAGCCGCCGTCGGCGACGTAGAACTGGAACAGCGTGTGGCAGGGCGGCAGGGCCATGTGGTCGATCTCGGCGACGTTCCAGGCGCTGACGATGTGCCGGCGGGAATCCGGGTTGCGGCGGATGGAGTCGATCACCTTGGTGATCTGATCATGGGATTCCGGCTCGCCGTTCTCCGCGGCGATCGGATCGGGCCAGCTGCGCCACTGGTAGCCGTAGACCGGGCCGAGCTCACCCCCCTCATCTGCCCATTCGTCCCAGATGGTGATGCCGTTCTCCTGCAGCCACTTGATGTTGGTCTCGCCGCGCAGGAACCAGAGCAGTTCGCCGAAGACCGACCGGGTGTGGATCTTCTTGGTGGTGAGCAGCGGGAAGCCGTCGTTGAGGTTGAAGCGCATCTGGTAACCGAAGACGCTCAGCGTGCCGGTGCCGGTTCGGTCGCCCTTGCGGGTGCCGGTGGTCAGCACGTGGTCCAGCAGGTCCAGATAGGTCTTCATTCCTCGTTGCCTTCCTCGCGCCGCCCGATGCTCTTCACCAGTACGTCGACCACCGCCCGCACCGCGATTCCGCGATGACTGATCGCGTCCTTCTGCTCCGCACCCAACTCGCCGTTGCTGAGTTGCTCCCCGCGCGCCAGGGTCGCGTCGGCGACGAACATCGGGTCGTAGCCGAAGCCATTATCTCCTCGCAGCTCGGTGAGCAGCCGACCCGGCATCACGCCGTGTCGGACGAACTCGCGGCCGTCCGGCAACACCAGGGCGACGGCGCTGACGAACTGCGCCGTCCGGGCGTCGTCCGGCACGTCGTGCAGTTGCTTGAGCAGCAACGCGTTGTTGGACTCGTCGGTGGCGTTCGGACCCGACCAGCGCGCCGAGCGGACTCCGGGCATCCCGTTCAGTATGTCAACCGCCAGCCCGGAGTCGTCGGCCATCGTCGCCAACCCGGTCGCCGCGACACCGGCCCGGGCCTTGATCAGGGCGTTGCCCTCGAAGGTGGTCTGGGTCTCGGCGGGCTCGGCGTAGGCCGGGAAGTCGGCCAGGCTGCGTACGGTGATGCCGAGCTCCCGGGCGGCCGGATTCTCGGCGACGATACGCCGCAGTTCGGTCAGTTTCTTGGCGTTGTTGGTCGCCAGCAGGATCTCGTACGGCATCAGCCGGCCAGCGCCGCCCGCTGCAGCTCTGCCAGGGTCGTGCACCCACCGGCAGCCAGGTCGAGCAGCTGGTTCAGCGTGTCCCGGTCGAAGGGCGCACCCTCGGCCGTGCCCTGCACCTCGATGAAGTCGCCGCTGCCGCTCATCACGACGTTCATGTCGGTGTCGGCCACCGAATCTTCGGTGTAGGCCAGGTCGAGCATCGGCACACCGCCGACAACGCCGACCGAGATCGCCGACACCGATCCGGTCAGCGGCTCACCGGCCAACGCGCCACGGTTCCGCAGCCAGCTGACCGCGTCGCTGAGTGCGACGTAGGCGCCGGTGATCGAGGCGGTCCGGGTGCCGCCGTCGGCCTGCAACACGTCACAGTCCAGGACGATCGTGTTCTCCCCCAGCGCCTTGTAGTCGATCACCGCGCGCAGACTGCGCCCGATCAGGCGGCTGATCTCGTGGGTCCGGCCGCCGACCCGGCCCTTGATCGACTCCCGGTCGCTGCGCGTGTTGGTCGCCCGCGGCAACATCGCGTACTCGCTGGTCACCCAGCCCAGCCCGGAGCCCTTGCGCCAGCGCGGCACGCCTTCGGTCACGCTGGCCGCGACCAGCACCCGGGTCTTGCCGAACTCGACCAGCACCGAACCCTCGGCAGCATCCAGCCAACCGCGAGTGAAACGCACCTTGCGCAGTTGGTCGTAGGCGCGGCCGTCCGCGCGTGGTCCGGATCCGGGAGTCTGGGTCATGCCGGCAACCCTAATCACCGCCGGCGACGCCGACCCGTTCGGTCCCGCCGACCCGCCTGATCATCCCGGGGCGGGCGGCCTCGACCGGCCCGTCGAAATGCTCCCGGGCCGCGGTGAGCACCTGTTCGGTGTCGTACCACGGCGGGACGTGGGTGATCACCAACGCCGACACCCCGGCGGCCTGTGCATGATCACCGGTCTGGGAGCCGGTCAGGTGCAGGCCGGACGGATTGGCCTCGCCGTCGAGGAAGGAGGCCTCGGCCAATAGCAGGTCGGCGCCGCGAGCAAGGTCGACCAGGGCCTGGGTCGGCCCGGTGTCGGCCGAATAGGCCAGGACTTCGCCGCCGGCCTCGATGCGCATTCCGTAGGTCGGAACCGGGTGGCTCATCATCGCGGTGGTGATCAGGAACGGACCGACCTGCTGGCTGGGCTGCCAGGCATGTGGGGTGAAGCTGGCCGTCAGATCCTCGGCATCACTGTTGTCGAGGCTGGGATCGTAGGCGCGACGGATCCGCTCGAGGGTGCCCGGCGGCCCGTACAGATCGACCGGATCCCAGGGGGCGTTCGGTGCATACCGTGAGGCGACGTGGAAACCGCACAGGTCGATGCAGTGATCGGGATGCAGGTGGCTGATCGCGATGGCGTCGATCCGGCTGGGATCGATCAGTCCGTACAGCGCGCCGAGCGATCCGGGTCC
The DNA here is from genome assembly GCF_009707365.1 of Microlunatus sp. Gsoil 973. Lineage (GTDB taxonomy): Bacteria > Actinomycetota > Actinomycetes > Propionibacteriales > Propionibacteriaceae > Microlunatus. The sequence goes on along the minus strand of NZ_CP046122.1, from coordinate 82,031 downwards.
GAGATCGACGAGCAGCGAGAAGGAACGGCCCCCATGCGGCGCGGTCACCAGGTAGCTCGACGCGGGCGACAGTGGGCCGCTGATCGAGCCACTGCAGCCGATGACGGTCAGCTCCACGCTCGTTCCCTCCAATCCCCCTTCCAGGGTTCGCTGAACTGGATGACATCGGTGATCAGATCCGGCAACAGTCGTCGACCGAGCCGGGAGAACGATTCCGGGTTGCCGGTGGTGAGAAAAGTGTGTCGTGCCTCGCGCGGCTCGTCGTGGGCCAGTCCCGCCCGGGTGAGCACCGAATAGACGCTGTCCGCACAGGCGGCGGCGCTGGACACCAGCGCTACGTCGTCGCCGAGCACGATGCCGAGGACACCGGTGAGCAGCGGATAGTGCGTGCAGCCCAGCACGAGAGTGTCGATGCCGGCCGCCTTCAACGGGCGCAGGTAGGCCTCGGCATCGGCCAGCAGTTCCGGACCCCCGGTGATCCCGGCCTCGACGTAGGGAACGAACTTCGGGCAGGCCACGGTGAACAGCTGCACTCCTGGCGCGACGGCGAAGGCGTCGTCGTAGGCCATCGAGGTCGCGGTCGCCTCAGTGCAGATCACTCCGATCCGGCCGTTGCGGGTGGTTGCCACCGCCCGCCGGGCGGCCGGCAGGATCACCTCGACGACCGGCACCGAGTATCGCTCCCGGGCGTCGCGGAGGGTGGCGGCACTTCCGGAGTTGCAGGCGATCACCAGGGCCTTGACGCCAAGGTCGACCAGGTGGTCCAGGCACTCCATGGTGAATTCGCGGACGTCGGCGATCGACTGCTCGCCGTACGGCGCGCGGGCGGTGTCACCCAGATAGATGACGTCCTCGTTGGGCAGCTGGTCCATCACCGCACGGGCGACGGTGAGTCCGCCGAACCCGGAGTCGAAAATCCCGATCGGCGCCCGGGCCTGGGGTGGATCGCTGTCCGGTCTCACAGTCGGCGAGCTTAACCGTCGGGTGGGACGGCCGCCCCGTCACGGTGTCGGCCCGCCGGATAACCTGCCGCCATGGCGCCGTTGATCACCCCGAACCCGAACGAAACGGCGTGAGCGCCGGGATCGCACCTCAGCCGGCGCCCGAACCGGCGGCTCGACCGATCCGTCCTCCGTACGAGTGGTGGGAGCGGTTCGTCGCGTCCGACCCCGGGTTCACCCGGTTGCGGACCGCCGGGCAGGCGGTTGCCACCATCGGCGCGGCGATGCTGGCCGAGTTCCTGCTGGCCCGTGCCGCCGGGCAGAACGAAGCTGCCGTAGTCCTGGCGATGATGATCGGCGCCGTCGTCGGGATGATCTCGACCTTCATCGGCCCGATGTTCCAGCGGCCGCTCGCGGTCCTGGCGAGTCTGGCCCTGGTGCCGGTGCCGATGATCGCCGGAATGGCCCTCGGCCTCGCCCTGGCGCCGTTCCATGTTGCTGCGCTGGTGTCGTTGGTCGTGGTGCTCGCGGCGGGTGCCTATCTGCGCCGGTTCGGCCCGCGCGGGTTCTTCGCCGGGCAACTGCTCTTCATGGGCGACTTCTTCGGATTCTTTCTGGGACGGTTGCTCACCATCGGCCAGATCGGCCAGCTGGCGTTGGTCGTTGTCGTGGCGTCGGCCGTGGCGATCATCGCCCAGTTCACCCTGTTCTATCCGAGTCGGCGTACGGCACTGCGACGGCTGCGCCGGTCGTTCGTTGGTCGGGTCAGCCAGGTCGCCGATGCCGCCGTCGACCTGCTCGACGACCCGGGCGACAAGCTGAAGACCAGGCGACTGCACCGGCTGCTGATCCGGCTCAACGAGGGCGCGCTGATGATCGACGCGCAACTCGCCGATCCGGCCGCCCTGCCGCCCGGTGCCACGGCCGCGTCAGTACACCAGCGCATCTTCGACTCCGAACTGACCCTGACCAACACCGCCCGGTTCGCCGAATATCTCGCGGCGACCGACCTGCCGACAGGAGTGCCGGAGAAGATCCGGGAGGCGCTCGTTGCGATCCGCGATCATGAACCGGACGCCGCGACGGCCGCGGCAGCCGACCTTCGCCGCCGGCTCCGCACGGCCAACACGGCGGAGGCATCCGACCGGCTGCCGCAGACGACCCGTATCGTCCTGCATCGCTTCGTCGTCTCGGTCATCGGGCACGCCGAGGTGACCCGGATCATCAACGACCGGGATCAGCCCGTCGATCCGGGTGACGCGGAGCCGTTCGATCCGGCGGTGACCCTGTCAGGCGGCTGGCTGCCCGGCTCGCAGAAGGTGAGTGCGACAGCGTCCACCGAGGCGGGGGTCCGCTGGCTCGACCGGGTCCGGCTCGAACCGTACGCCCGGGTGACGATCCAGATGACGGTCGCGGTCACCGGATCGATCATCGTGGGCAGCCTGCTGTCTCCGCAGCGCTTCTACTGGGCGGTGATCGCCACCTTCGTCACCTTCCTCGGTGCGCACAACGCGACCGAGCAGATCCGCAAGAGCGCCTACCGGGTGCTCGGCACCCTGGTCGGGGTGCTGCTCGGTGTCGTCCTGGCGCACCTCATCGGCCACCACACCCGGGTGTCGATCCTGGTGATCCTGATCGCGCTGTTCTTCGGGATCTACCTGCTCCGAGTTAGCTACGCGTTCATGGTCACCGGGATCACGGTGATGCTCGCCCAGCTCTACGTGCAGTTGAACGAGTTCAGTGACGCGCTGCTGCTGTTGCGCCTGGCCGAGACCGCGGTCGGCGCGGCGGTGGCGTCGTTGACCGTCCTGTTCGTCCTCCCGGTGCGGATCCGCCAGGTGGTCGCGGTCGCGACGCGGGAACATCTGCAGGCCCTTGACGAGGTGGCCGCGCGAGCCGTCGACCGGCTCGGCGAGGCCGGCTCAGAGGTCGAATTGCGGGCGGCTGCGCGCCGTCTCGATGCCGCCTACCAGGCGCTCGAGGCCGCCACGCGTCCGTTGCGCGGAAGGCTGCCTGGCGTGACGGGTGGGGGTCTGCGGGAACAGTTCTGGTACGCAGCCACCGCGTCCCGGCACTACGCCCGCAACCTGGTCATCGACACCGGCTGGAGTTCCTGTCTGCCCGAAACGCTGACCACCGAACTGCAGACCGCGGCCAAACTGCTGTCCACCTCGATCGCCGAGATCATCGCCGCGATCGACGCCGCCTCGTTCGCCGACCGGACCTACCTGCGCTCGGCGGCCCTCTTCGACCGGATCGCCAGCGATCTCGACGACGAGGACGTCACCACGCCACGTCAACTGGCCTTCCGTGATCTTGAACTGATCGACGGCGCACTGGCCACCCTGGCCCAGTCGCTCGGCATGCAGGTCAACAGTCTGGACACCGCACGCTGACTGGTCGATCCCGCTCAGTTGATCTTGGCCGGATCCCGCGACAGCACGATCTCCTTGATCGGATCGATGCCGTTGTCCCAGTCGTTGACATGCATCCCGGCGACCACGGCGCCGTCGACGATCCAGTACGCCCGGAAGGTGCGCCCGGCGACATCACCGCGCAGGTCGACCTCGGGTTGGCTGCCCGGCGGCAGGTAGCCGATGTATTCCATGCCGAGGTCGTACTGATCGGTGAAGAAGAACGGCAGGAAGTCGATCCTGGCGTCCTGTCCGAGCATCGCCCGGGCTGCGACCGGGCCGGTGTCGTTGGCCCACGCCCAGTGCTCGACCCGGACCCGGCGACCGAGCAGAGGATGATCGACTTCGGCGATGTCACCGGCCGCGAAGACATCGGGGTCGGAGGTGCGCAGCGACGCGTCGGTGAGCACACCATGATCAACGTCGAGGCCCGCGTCGGCGGCCAGCGAGGTTCGCGGCGCCGCTCCGATGCCGATGATCACCGCCCCCGCGTCGTAGCGCTGACCGTCGGCGGTGGTGACCGCCGTCGCCCGGCCCGAGTCGGTCTCGATCCCACTGACCTCGGCGCCGGTGACCAACCGGACACCGCGTTCGGTGTGCAGGTCGGCGAACACCTGGGCGACCTGGGGGCCGAGGACCGTCAGCAACGGTTTCTCCAGCGCCTCGAGCACCGTGACCTCGACATTGCGCTGCCGGGCGGCGGAGGCGACCTCCAGACCGATCCAGCCGCCGCCGATGATCACCATCGGTCTGCCGGCCTCGGCGAGTCCGGTGATGGCCGCGTCGATCTTGTCGGCGTCCTCGACATTGCGCAGCGTGTACACGTTCTCGGCATCGGCGCCGTCCAGCCGCAGGTTGCGCGGCTGGGAGCCGGTGGCAAGCAGCAACTTGGCGTAGCTCACCTCACGGCCGGACCGCGTGGTGATCTTGTGACCCGGGCGGTCGACGGCAACCGCGCGGTCACCGAGGACCAGCTCGACCCGATTGTCGGCGTACCACTGTTGATCATGGGTGAAGGCGGAGTCCCGCGACTCGCTGCCGAGCAGATATCCCTTGGAGAGCACCGGTCGCTCGTACGGCAGATGTTCCTCGTCGGCGACCAGGGTGATCGGCCCGTCGTACTGCTGGGATCGTAACTCCTCGATGGCCTTCATCCCGGCGAGCCCGCCGCCGACGATCACCATCCCCGCCTGGCCCGGATCAGTTGCCGCACCGTTGGAAGCATCCATGATCCGACCATAGTCGGTCCGCCGTCGGCTGTGCCGCGGCGGATCGTCAGTTGGCCACCAGTCCGGCGACCGCCAGGGCGGCGATCGGGCCACCCACGAGCAGCATCAGCACGGCATGAACGATCTTGTGCTCCGACAGCACGGCGAGATACTCGCGGATCATCGCGCTCGGCCAGTAGTAACCGGCGGTCGGCGCCCCTGCCGCCTGGGCCGGGAGGCCGACCTTGCGGGCCAGCGTGGCAGCTCGCAGGGTGTGGTAGTTGCTGGTGACGATCAGCCCCTGGCTCTCGGCCGGGACCAGTTCGGAGCTGTAGGCAAGATTCTGCTCGGTGTTCCGGGAACGGTTCTCGATTACGACCTGTTCGGCCGCAGCGCCGTTCTCGATCGCCCACTCCGCCATGGCTTCGGCCTCGGACCGTTCCTCGTCGGGCCCACGGCCTCCGGACAGGACCAACAGCCGGGCGCCGCGACGGTGCTGTTCGGCCATCCCGACCCGGATCCGCGATTCCAGCAGCGGCGTCACTCGTCTCCCGTGGGAGAGACCGGCACCGAGCACAACGACCCAGTCGGCTGGGCGGTCGCGCACCAATCGCGGATAGACCAGGGCGTATCCGAGGAACGCGACGAAATGGAAGCCGAGGTAGCCGAGTAGGATCAACACGATGCCCAGCGCTGTGATCAACCAACGGTTCCCGGACCTGATCAGCATCGGCGCTGCCGCGATCACCACGATCAGGCCGAGACCGGTGACCAGGGACAACAAGTTCGCCACTGACACCCGCTCGCGGCGCAGCATCACCACACCGTTCAAGATCAGAAAGACGGTCAGTCCCAGCACCAGCAACGGCGCCATGACGATCAGGATGAGCAGGGCGCCGGAGCCCGGCACACCGAGATCAGCCAGTGCCTGAGTGGCCAGCAGGACGGCCACCAGCAGCCAATAGGCGTTGGAAAGGCGTCGCGGCTCGCTGCGGGTCCGGCTGATCGCGATCCACCAGACGATCGCGGTGATGATCAGCGGCGCGATCAGCAGCACCACCTCAGTCGCCGAGGTCACCATGGAGAAAGACTTCCACAGCCAGCGCCCGACACGGCTCAGGCCCAGACCTGGGTGTCCAGGTGCTCCTCGACCGAATCAAGATCAGCGGCGTACGCCCCGGTGGACAGGTACTTCCAGCCGCCGTCGGCGATCACCAGCACGATGTCCGCGCGCTCCCCCGCCTTGTGTGCCTTGGCGGCCTGGGCAAGGCCGGCATGCACGATGGCTCCCGAGGAGAGACCGGCGAAGATGCCCTCGGTCTCCAGCAGTTCCCGGACCCGCCGGACGGCGTCGCGGGAACCGACGGAGAACCGGGCGTCGATCTGGCTTGCGTCGTACAACTCCGGCACGAAGCCCTCATCGAGATTGCGCAGCCCGTAGACCAGTTCGCCGTAGCGAGGTTCGGCGGCGACGATCGTCACCTCGGGCTTCTTCTCATGGAAGAACCGGCCGATGCCCATCAGCGTCCCGGTGGTGCCGAGTCCAGCGACCACGTGGGTCACCTCCGGCAGGTCCTCCAGGATCTCCGGGCCGGTACCCAGGTAGTGCGCCTCGGCATTGGCGGGGTTGCCGTACTGGTAGAGCATCACCCAGTCCGGGTGCTCCTCGGCCAGCTTCTTGGCCACCCGGACCGCCTCGTTCGAGCCGCCGGCCGCCGGAGAGGACACGACCTCGGCGCCCCACATCGCCAGCAGTTGCCTGCGTTCGGAGCTGGTGTTCTCCGGCATCACACAGACCAGCCGGTAGCCGGCGAGTCTTGCCGCCATCGCCAGCGAGATCCCGGTGTTGCCGCTGGTCGGTTCCAGGATGGTCGAGCCGGGCCTGAGCAGTCCGTCGGCCTCGGCCCTGCGGATCATGTTCAACGCGGCCCGGTCCTTGATCGAACCGGTGGGATTGCGATCCTCCAGCTTGGCCCACAACCGCACAGAGGGACTCGGCGACAGTCGTGGTAGCCCGACCAGTGGCGTGTGACCCACCGAATCGGCGAGCGACTCGTACCGGGTCACGATCTATCGCGCGCCGCCGGCGACAGCCGGGAGCACGACCACCACGTCGTCTTCGGACACCGGCGCGGACAGACCGCCCGAGAACCGGACGTCCTCGTCGTTGACGTAGACGTTCACGAAACGCCGCAGGCCGTCGGCCTCGACCAGCCGCTCCTTCAGGCCCGCATGGCGGGTCTCCAGGTCGTCGATCACCTCGCCGAGCGTGCCCCCCTTGCCGGCGACGGTCTTCTCACCACCGGTGTAGGTCCGCAGGATCGTCGGGATCTTGACTTCGACCGCCATCTGGTCCACTCCTGTTCTTGCGGCACACGACCGCTCCGACTTACTCGCCTCAAGTTACTTGTCTTCTCAAGCCCGAACGTCTGGTCGCATCAGGGTTATTCCGATGCGGACCCACCCTCGAGGATGTCCAACTCCTCCTCGCTGACCTGCCCGTCGACGATCCGGTAGGAGCGGACGGAGACCGGACCCTCCGCTCGCCCGGACTCGGCGGTGGAGACCAGAACGTAGTGTGCCTGCGGTTCGGCGGCATAGGAGATGTCGGTCCGCGACGGGTACGCCTCGGTCGCCGTGTGGCTGTGATAGACGACGATGATCTCCTCGTCGGCGGCATCCAGTTCCTTGGCCAACTGCAGCTGCTCGCCCGGATCGAAGCGGAAGAAGGTCGGCGACCGGTCGGCGTTGGTCATCCGCACCAGGCGCGCCGGGTCATCCGAGCCCTCCGGTCCGACGATCACGCCGCAGGCCTCATCGGGATGATCCTCGCGGGCATGCGCGATCATCTCGTCGACATGGGCACGCGCGATCCTCAACACAGTCGTGCAGCCTAGGTTGTTCCGGTCCTCGGTCCCGTCGCCGCCCGCACTCCGAGATCGACTCGCGGCCACTAGGTTGAGGGCCGTGTCGACGACGAACTTCCCCACTGTCGCCCGCTGGATCCAGGCACCGCCACCCGGTGACCGCGATCGCTTCCGGGCACCGATCCTGTTCACCGACCTGACCGTCCCCGACGGCCTGCGCGCTGCCGAGCTCCGGGTCTGCGGCCTCGGCCTGCAGCACGTCACCGTCGACGGTGCCCCGGTCAACGATCACCGCCTCGACCCGCCGTTCACCGATTTCGACCACCGGGTGCTCTATGTCACCGCAGAGATCACCGACCTGCTGACCGTCGGCGAGCATCGCTTGTCGATCACCCTCGGCCGCGGCTTCTTCGCTGTGCCGACCGGCAACGTCTGGCACTGGCACCGGGCGCCGTGGAGCGGGCCACTGCGGGCGATCGCCGAGCTCCGGCTGACCTTCGCCGACGGGTCGACGCGCATGCTCGGCACCGACGAGACCTGGTCGGCGACCCTGGATCGCACGACGTACGACTGCTACTACGCCGGCGAGTCCTACGACGCAACGCTGCCGATCCCCGATCCCACCCCCGCCGTGCCGGCCGACCCTCCGAAGGGCCCGCTGCACCCTGCCGGTCATGAGCCGATCCGGGTCACCTGGCAGGGCACGCCGACCTGGGAACGGGTCGGGGACTCCTGGGTCGCCGACTTCGGCCGGACGATCGCCGGCTGGACCGGGCTGCGCAGTGATCAACAACGCGACGCCGCGGTGACGATAACCTACGCCGAGAAACGGGAATCCGACGGTACCCTGCAGCCGCGCAGCGTGCACGTCGATGGCGACCGCTTCCAGACCGATACATACGTGGGGGACGGCACCCGCGGCCAGTACTGGGAGCCACGGTTCAGCTACAAGGGCTTCCGCTACGTCCAGCTGGACGGTCTCAGTCACGAGCCGGCCGCCGACACGCTGACTGCGTACGCCGCTCACAACGACGTCACCGCGATCGGCGAGTTCTCCTGCGGTGAGCCGCTCTTCGAGACCTTCACGGCGGCAATGGCCCGCACGATCGAGAACAATCTGCACCACATTCCCACCGATACCCCGGTCTATGAGAAGAACGGCTGGACCGGCGACGCGCAGCTCGGACTGATCACCATGACGGGACTGTTCGACATCCGCCGCTTGATGATCAAGTGGCTCGATGATCTTCGCGACGCTCAACACGCGGACGGCTGGTTGCCGGTGATCGCGCCGACCGCCGGGTGGGGGTACACCGACCTCGGGCCGTCCCCGGAGTGGACGACGGTCTATCCGCATCTGCTGCGCGAGCTTTACCGCCGTTGCGGTGATCTTGACCTGGTGGCCGATCATTGGCCGAGCCTGACCCGCTATCTCGAGTGGGAGCTCGGCAGGCTGGTGCACGGCGTTGCGGTTTCCCAACTCGGTGACTACCTGCAACCGGGCACCGACGGGGTGGGGCCTGACGATTCCGGGGTCACCGCGTCGGCGCTGTTGATCAGAGCCTTGCGGGATTCCGCCGAGTTGGCCGAGATGCTCGGCGTCGGCAGTGATCATCAGCGCTTCGCTGCGGCCGCCCGTGACCTCACCGCCGCGATGAACGACAGATTCCTCGATCGCGACCTGGGCCGGTACGACGTCGGGCCGGTCTACAGCCAGACGTCCAACGCATTGCCGTTGCTGTTCGGCCTGGTCCCCGAGGACCTGGTCGGCGCGGTGGTCGCCAACCTCGTGGCCGATATCGAGCAACGTGATGATCATCTCAACGTCGGGTGCATCGGTGCGAACTGCGTGCTGCCGGCGTTGACCGCTCACGGTCACGGCGAGCTTGCGTTCCGGGTGGCCCGACAGACCAGCTATCCCAGCTGGGGATTCTGGTTCGCCAACGGCGCCGACACGATGTGGGAGATGTGGGAGACCAGCGCACGGTCCCGGGATCACTACTTCCACGGCACCGTGGTGCAGTGGCTGATCGAGGACATCGCGGGGTTGCGGTGCGGCGATCACGGCTGGCGCACCGTCACCGTGCAGCCTCATCCGTTGGGCGGCCTCGACCACGCGTCGTACGCGATCCGGACCATCCGCGGCCGGGTCGGTGTCGCCTGGCGACGGGAAGGGGAACGGTTCAGCCTGGAGGTCGAGATTCCGGAGGGTTCGACCGCAACCGTTCTGCTGCCGGGAACTGCTGACCAGCCGACCGGACCGGTGATCGGGCCGACACGCCGGGAGTTCACCTCTCGTCTGGCGTGACCGCGGGATTCTGCACTGGCAAATATACCCAAGGGGGGTATAGTGCAGCCATGAGCTCGCACCGCCATCAGACCCAACCTGGCGCTGAAGTCACCGAGATCGATCCGGTGTGCGGTATGACGGTCGACCGGATGACCGAGCACACCGCCGTTCAGGAGGGTCGGACCTACTACTTCTGCTCGGCGGGTTGCCGCACTCGGTTCGTCGAGCGACCGGATCAGTATCTGGGGACCCCGGCGGGTCACCCGGCGCCCCCGGATCCACAGATCGATCCGGGCCAGGTCGTCGAGTACACCTGCCCGATGCACCCCGAGGTGCGCCAACCCGGGCCTGGCGCCTGCCCGATCTGCGGCATGGCCCTCGAGCCGGTCACCGTCACGGCAGACACCGGTCCCAGCGCCGAACTGGTCGACATGACCCGACGGTTCTGGATCGGGCTGGTCCTGGCGGCACCCGTTCTGCTGCTGGAGATGGGCGGTGATCTACTGTCGGGCTTCGGCTCCGTGCTGCCGCCGGCTGTCCGGATCTGGGTGCAGTTCGTGCTCGCCACCCCGGTCGTGCTGTGGGCCGGGTGGCCGTTCTTCGTCCGCGGCTGGAACTCGGTCCGCACCCGCAACCTCAACATGTTCACCCTGATCGCGATGGGCACCGGGGTCGCCTGGCTCTACAGCGTGGTCGCCACCATCGCCCCGGGCATCTTCCCCGCATCCTTCCGGGAGATGGGCAGGGTCGCCGTCTACTACGAGGCAGCCGCGGTGATCACCGTGCTGGTGCTGCTCGGCCAGGTGCTCGAACTGCGCGCCCGGGAACAGACCTCCGGCGCGATCCGGGCGCTCCTTGACCTGGCACCGAAGACGGCCCGGAGGATCGGTCCCGACGGGGACGAGGACATACCGGTCGATCAGGTACACATCGGCGATCGGCTCCGGATCCGTCCCGGGGAACAGATCCCGGTCGACGGCGCGGTCGAGGACGGCCGCTCCTCGATCGACGAATCACTGGTCACCGGTGAGTCCATGCCGGTCACCAAGACCGCCGGCGACACCGCCATCGGCGGCACGTTGAACGCTTCCGGGACCTTGATCATTCGGGCCGAGAAGGTCGGTCGGGACACCATGCTGGCCCGGATCGTGACCATGGTCTCCGAAGCACAGCGGTCCCGCGCACCGATCCAGCGGCTGGCGGACAAGGTGTCCGGGATCTTCGTTCCGGCCGTGATCGCCGCTGCAGTCGTGGCCTTCGCTGTCTGGGCACTGGTCGGACCCCAGCCGCGGCTGGCTCACGGGCTGGTCGTCGCCGTCGCGGTGTTGATCATCGCCTGCCCCTGTGCGCTTGGTCTTGCCACGCCGATCTCGATCATGGTCGGTGTCGGCCGTGGCGCCCGGGCCGGTGTGTTGATCAAGAACGCCGAGGCCCTGGAACGCATGGAGAAGATCGACACGGTCATTGTCGACAAGACCGGCACGCTCACCGAGGGCCGGCCGACGGTGACCGACATCGTCACTGTCGACGCAGCCGAGTCCGAGGACGACCTGTTGCGGCTGGTGGCCGGGGTGGAACGCGCCTCCGAACACCCGCTGGCCCGGGCCGTCGTCGCGGCCGCATCGGCGCGCGACCTGCCGATCCCGGAAGCGCTTGACTTCGACGCACCCGCCGGCCGCGGCGTCACCGGCGTCGTCGAGGGCCATCAGGTCATCGTCGGAACCGCCACCCTGCTCGCCGACCACGGCATCGATGCCGGCCCGCTGACCGAGGCTGCCGACCGTTTCCGCAGCGAGGGCGCAGTGGCCGTCTTCATCGCCGTCGACTCCCGGCCGGCCGGCGTCCTGGCGTTGTCCGATCCGGTCAAGTCGACGACGGCGGAGGCTGTCCGAGCCCTGCGGGCCGACGGCATCGACGTGGTCATGCTGACCGGTGACAACCGGGTGACCGCGGACGCGGTCGCCCGTCGGCTCGGCATCGACCGGATCGAGGCCGAGGTGCTGCCTGAGCACAAGAGCGAGATCGTCACCCGGCTCCGCGGCCAGGGCCGTGCCGTGGCGATGGCGGGCGACGGTGTCAACGACGCTCCGGCGTTGGCCGCGGCCGATGTCGGGTTGGCCATGTCGTCGGGCACCGACGTCGCCATCGAGTCGGCGGGCATCACCCTGCTGCACGGCGATCTGCTGGGCATCGTCCGGGCCCGGCGGTTGTCCGAGGCAGTGATGGGCAACATCCGGCAGAACCTGGTGTTCGCGTTCATCTACAACGCCGCGGGCATCCCGATCGCTGCCGGCGTCCTGTATCCGGCGTTCGGACTGTTGTTGTCGCCGATGATCGCCGCCGCTGCGATGGCGCTGTCCTCGGTCTCGGTGATCAGCAACGCGCTCCGGCTGCGGGCCAGGCGGCTCGACTGACCGCACGTCACAGGGCCAGGACCAGGGTCTCCTGGGCGAATCCCAGCCAGTCGTAGACGCTGACCAGGAAGGACCGCGGATCGTCCTCGGGGATCGAGGCGATCTCGTCTGCGGTGACGTTGTCGGTGATCCCGAGCCGGCCGGCCACCGCCAGGCGCAGGCTGGTCAGCACGCGGAGCCAGCTGTCGACCTCCTCGACCGGGATCCGCAGGTCCTGCCGTCCGCCCTCGGTCGCCGCCAGGTGGCCCAGCGCCACCTCGGCGTCGGTGATCTTCTTCCGCCGCAGCGTGCGGTCGGTGAAGCGGCGGAACTCCGCGGACGCCTTGGGGTCGTCGGGGTACGCGTCGGGCAACAGCCGGCGGAGCACCGGGTCATCGGGTGGTTCGACCGGCTGGTCGTCGGCCAACTCCTCGGCCCAGGCCGCGAACGGGTCGTCGGCGTCACCGGCGGAACCGGCCTCGCCGGTTCCTTCGCCGATCAGGTCGATCAACTCGTGCAGCAGCGACTCCAGCATGCCGACCTCGTCGGCACTCAGATCGGTGCTGATCACCCCGCCGCGGCGCTTGAATTTGTGCATAGAAGTCAGACGTTACGCGGTGTGCCGCGCAGTCGGCGACGGCTATCCGGCGTCGGCCCGGTCGAGCGTGGCCCACAGACCGTACTCGTGCATCGCGGTCACGTCCCGCTCCATCTCCTCGCGGCTGCCGGTCGCGACGATGGCCTTACCCTCGGTGTGCACCGCCATCATCAGCCGGTGGGCCTTGGATTTGGAGTAGTGGAAATAGATCGCGAAGACGTGGGCGACGTAGGACATCAGGTTGACCGGGTCGTCCCAGACGATGGTTGCCCAGGGCGACTGGTCGTATGACTCCTCGATCGGGCGGTCCTCGATCGCGGTCCCGCCGGCAGGAGCCAGAACTGGATCAGAGGTTGCGGGCATACCGTCCATTGTGACAAATCCCGCACTCGGGTCACAGGTCGCTACGCTGTGCGGCGTGACCGCCTCCCAGGCAGACTCCCGGGTCGAGCAGCACGAGCTGGAGCCGTGGGGACCCAGCGAGGTCCCGACAACGGCGCTACTCACCGATCACTATGAGCTGACGATGCTGCGCGCGGCGTTCCAGTCCGGTTCGGCAAACCGCCGGTGCGTCTTCGAACTCTTCGGCCGCCGGCTGCCCGACGGCCGGCGCTACGGCGTGGTCGCCGGTGTCGGCAGGGCGCTGCGGGCACTGTCCCACTTCCGCTTCGACGACGAATCCCGGCAGTTCCTGCTGGATCGAGGGATCGTCGACGGGCAGACCGCCGACTGGCTCGCCGACTACCGCTTCAGCGGGAACATCTGGGGCTACGCCGAGGGTGACATCTATTTCCCGGGTTCGCCGCTGCTGATCGTGGAGAGCACCTTCGCCGAGGCGGTGCTGCTGGAGACCCTGATGCTCAGCATCTACAACCACGACTCTGCGATCGCTTCCGCAGCGTCCCGGATGACCGCGGTCGCCGACGGCCGACCGTGCCTGGAGATGGGCGCCCGGCGCACCCAGGAGCTGGCCGCGGTCGCCGCCGCTCGGGCCGCCTACATCGCCGGGTTCACCGGCACCTCCTCACTTGAGGCCGGCCGCCGCTACAGCGTGCCAACCATCGGCACCTCCGCGCACGCGTTCACGCTGCTGCACGACACCGAGGAGGACGCGTTCGCCGCCCAGGTGGCCGCGATGGGCACCGACACGACACTGCTCGTCGACACCTACGACGTCGACAACGCGGTCCGTACGGCGGTCCGGCTGACCGAGGGCGGCATCGGCTCGGTCCGGCTGGACTCCGGTGACCTGCCGGCCCTGGCCAAACACGTCCGGGGGCTGCTTGACGAGCTGGGCGCCACCGAGACCAAGATCATCGTCACCAGCGACCTCGACGAGTGGCAGATCGCAGCACTGGCCGGCGCTCCGGTTGATGGCTACGGCGTCGGAACGGCCCTGGTCACCGGCTCCGGCCACCCGACCTCGGGTTTCGTCTACAAGATGGTGGCGCGGGCCGCATCCGACGAACCGGACGCGCCGATGGTCCACGTCGCCAAGAAGAGCACCGCCAAGGCGACCATCGGCGGCCGCAAGTATCCGTGGCGCCGGTTCGACGCCGCGGGTGTTGCCGAGACCGAGTTGATCGGGATAGACACGAACCCTCAGCTGGAGCACGGCCGGCCGCTGTTGGTCCCGCTGGTCCTCGACGGGGAGATCGTCGGCCGGGAACCGTTGGCCGCAGCCCGGGACCGCCACGAGCAGGCCCGGGCGGAACTACCGTTGGACGCGTTGAAGATGTCCCGCGGTGAACCGGTGATCGAGACAGTCTTCGTCCAGGAGCGCTGATCATGACCAAGGCACTGATCGTCGTCGACGTCCAGAAGGACTTCTGCGAGGGCGGCTCCCTTGCGGTGGCGGCGGCGCGGCCACCGCAGCGCGGATCTCCGAACTGCTGTCCGGTGATCACGACTATGACGTCGTGGTCGCCACCCGCGACCACCACATCGATCCGGGCAGCCACTTCTCCGCCGCACCCGACTACATCGACAGCTGGCCGGCCCACTGTGTGGTCGGCACCGACGGCGCGGAATTCCATGATCAACTGCGCTTCCGGGACTTCGCCGGCGTGTTCGACAAGGGCGAATACCAGGCGGCGTACTCCGGATTCGAGGGCAGGAACGGCGACGGCACGAGCCTGCAGGACTTCCTCACCGGGGCCGCAGTCGACCGGGTCGACGTCGTCGGAATCGCCACCGACTACTGCGTCCGGGCAACGGCTCTTGATGCGTCGGCCGCCGGGTTCGACACGTCCGTACGGCTGGACCTCACCGCTGCAGTCGCACCGGACCGGATCCAACGGACCTACGACGACTGGAGCAGGGCCGGAGTCAGGGTCAGCGGATCCCTTCCGGTTCCTCCAGCGCTCTGACCAGTGTCCTGGGCGCGACGCAGCGATAGGCGTCGGTCGCGATCGCGGTCAATTCCTCCTGGCCGACCTCGCGCAGGTGCACCCCGAGCCAGCCGCGGTGCCCGACGTACGGCGGCCGGAAGAACCTCTCCGGTTCGGTCTCGATCATCTGCTGCTGGATGCCCTCCGGAGCCGCGCACCAGATGCACAGCCGGCCGTCGGAGTGATGATCGTCCCAGAAGTAGACGAAGACCTTCTTGTCACGCACGTAGAAGGCCGGGCTGCCGTGGCTGGGACGTTCGTTGGTCTCCGGCAGCCGGAGACAGGCCCGCCGGACCTTGTCCAACTCCCGCTCGGCGTCTGTTTCGGTCCAGTCCCGCATGGCCACACACGCTAGCCGACTACCCTGACAGGCGATGAACGTCTTCCAGCGATTGTTCGATCAGGCGGCGGCCTCCCCCGCTGCGGCGCTCACCGAGCCTCCCGAGCTGCTGAACACGGTGGTGCTCGAGGACCGCCGGCTGGCTGCGCTGGACCGGGCAGCGGTGACGCCGACCGCCGTCACCGTGATCAACAGCACCGGGGCCGGCGGAATCACCGCGCTGGCCGGCAGACAGCTGACCAATCTGGCACTGGCCGCGGTGCAGACGGCGGTGCGGGATCCGGGTGACCTGGCGGGCAACGTCGCGCGGATCGCCGCCGCCGCTCGCGAACTCGAGCCGGATGTCACCGTGCTGGTGGAGATCCCCGACGGCTTCGGCTGGTCCGATGCGGTGGCCGCCGCCGAGGCGGAAGGTCTGACCGCCGTTCTCGGCCCGGACACACCGGAGCGGGAGGCTGCCCGACTCAGTACCTACATCGAGGCAGACCTGCCCTTCGTCGTCGACGGCATCGACACGACCGGTCGGCTGCTCGCCCTGTTGGTCGCGGTCGATCGGCTGGTTGATGATCCGGACGTGGACGCCGCGGCAGGCATCCTGGCGTCGGTGGATCATGATCAACTGCTCGGCGTCGTCGGCGGCTGGGACGCCAACCGGGCTGTGCGCGTACGCCGCCGGCTGCGTGCGGTCCGCACCGAGGACCTGCCGAAGCTGATCGGAGAACTGACGCAGGCCGGACTGGTCGGCCGACCTGCTACCTGATCCGGACGATCTGGGTCTTGGCGGCAAGATCGTGGATCGCCTGCCGCTTGACGTTGCCGAGCGGGAACAGCACGTTGATCACGGTGAA
Source organism: Microlunatus sp. Gsoil 973 (assembly GCF_009707365.1). GTDB lineage: Bacteria > Actinomycetota > Actinomycetes > Propionibacteriales > Propionibacteriaceae > Microlunatus. Next base: position 65,742 of record NZ_CP046122.1, on the reverse strand, counting down.
GATCAACAACACGCTGCTGACGGCTATCGGTACCCACCAGGTCAGCGCCCGGACGATCACCATCGGCCACGGTAACAAGTCGGTGTTGTGCCCGTGATCGGCGGGGACGACCCGCAGCCCGCACAGCAGCTGCGCAGGGGTTGCCGCCTTGAATCTCCAGAACAGGCTGAAATACAGCATCCCGACCACCAAGGAGATCAGCGTAATCAGCATCTGGTCGCTACTGCCGATCAGGTCCGTCGGGCTGATCGTCGGCGTGGCCTCGCCCCGTTGGGTTGCGGCGACGACCGCCCGGAAGTAGTCCTGGATCGCCGGGATCATCTTGATGAAGATCGGGATGCTGAAGATGTCGGCGACGATCGAAACGATCATCAGGTCGACGATCCCGGCAAGGAACCGCCAGCCCCAGCCCGCCGCCGGGACGCCGTCCGCAGTCAGCGCGACGCCAGCCCGGCCGGCAGCATGTTGGTCGGTGCGTTGCGGATAGGGCTGTTGCTGATACGGCTGCTGCTGGTACGGCCGCTGCTGATGAGGCTGCTGCTGATGAGGCTGCTGGTACGGCTGCTGGTACGGGTCCTGCCGGGGCGGCTGCTGATAGGGACCCTGCGGATGGATCTGCAACTGCCCCTGCTGGTGCTGCACCGGCTGCTGGTAGCCGGCTGGGTTACTCGCGGTACGCGTGTTCCTCGACCAGGACCAGCCGTCCCAGTAACGCTCCCGGCTGTGATCGACCGGATCGGGGTACCAGCCCTGGGGCGCCGCGTGCCGACCCGGCGGTACGGGCGGGGATCCGATCGGAATGTCACTCACGACACCAAGACTAACTTCCGTCTCTGCTGCCCCGGCGCTGCGACGGGTCGCTTCTCGGACCGGACCATATGCCCCGGATCAGTTGCCTGATCAGCTGCCGGTCAGAGCGCCTCGAGGTTCGCCGCACACCGGCCGAGCAGGGCGATCGTCCGGTCGACGTCCTTGGCCGGGATGCCTGAGACCATCCGGTCCTCGATGCGACTGATCGCCCGGTCGGCCTTCCGCAGCACCTTGCGACCCTCCGGGGTGATCCGGATCGGCAGCGACCGGCCGCTCACCGGTTGTTCGGCGACCCGGACGAAGCCGTGGTCGCGCAGGATCCGGATCAGGTCCTGCAGGGACTGCCGGCTCACGCTGCACTGACGGGCGATCTCGGCAGAGGAGGCATCAGGCAGCTCCGCGATCACGCGCATCACGGTGTACTGGGCCAGGGTGAGTCCGGTGGCCTGCAGCGCAGCGTCACCGGTCCGGCGGAGCAGTTGTTGCAGCCGCCGGGTCTGGTAGGCGATCCGATCCTGTCCGTCGCTCCCCGTCTGCGTTCTCGATCGCTCAACCATGGTCCGGAGGTTAACAAGCCGTACCTGTCAGGCACCTGACCGGGGTGGGTATCGGGTTGCCCGTCCTCCGGGCCCGGTGGCGGGAACCCCGAGATGGCTCGCGGGCCGTCTACGCTCGGCGGCATGTCTCTGAGCCGTCGCGCCGCGTTGGCCATCGGACTGGGTGGTACGGCAGCGGCGATGACCGGCTGCTCCGCCGACCGGAAGCCCTCACCGCAGCCGTACTGCGTGTCCCGTGCCTCGCTCGCCCGGCACGGTTCCCTGCGTGGAGCGCGGCTGGTCTACGACATCAGCCAGATCCCGACCGGGTTCTGGTTCGACCGGGACTTCTATGGCCGGCTCGGCGTCTGGTTCGACGACTATCTGCGGCTGACCGGCGGCAGTCGGCCCGACCAGGTGTGGACCTACGGTTCCTGGCTGGACGGGCATCCCGGCTGCACCTCCTGGCACGACGCCGGCCGGGCCTTCGACCTGTCCCGCCTGGTCACCGACGGCGCCGTCCAGGTGTCCTGCCGGTACGACATCTGGAGGCACTATTCGGGATCCCGGCTGCACTATTTCCGGACCCGTTACTGGGCCCTGGCGGCGAGCCTGCACCTGCATTTCGCCTATGTGCTGACCTACCTCTACAACGCCGACCATGACAACCACATCCACATCGACAACGGCCGATCCGGTGATCACCTCTCGACCTTCGACCCGGACTCCCCGAGCCAGGTGCAGGCGATCCAGGGCATGCTCACCCATGTCTGGGACAAGCCGGTGCCGATCACCGGCGAATGGGACAGACAGACCCGGGAGGCGACCGGCGACGTGCTGCAGGCGACGAAGACCGGCGGCACCGTCGACGACGGCGACGAGCACTGGCGCAGTTTCCTGCGCCGCACGGCAGCGCGGCCGTCAGGTTCCTGAGACCGCCCACTGGCGGATGGTGTCGATCCGCTGCTGGAGTTGATCTTCGGCGGCCACCGCGCTCGGCGGCCCGCCGCACTCGGAGACCAGCGCGGCATGGATCATGCCGTGCGGCTTGCCGGTCCGGTGATGCCAGGCGGCGACCAGCCCGTTCAGCTCCTTGCGCAACTCGCGCAGCCTGCGGTGGGTGCTGTAGGACTCCGGGGGCTCCGCGCCGCCGCGGGCCACCTGTCTGGCCTGGTGCTGCCGCAACAGGTCCTTGACCTGATCGGCCTCCAACAGCCCGGGAATGCCGAGATAGTCCAGTTCGTCGTCACTGCCCCGATAGGCCCCGAGTCCGAACTCACCGCCGTCGAAGACCACCCGATCGAAGTCGGCGTCGCTGGCCAGCGCGGCGAAGGAGTGCTCACCGTCGAGATCAGCGTCGGGTTCGTTCTCGGTCCGCTCGGCCTCGACCAGCAGTTGTGCCTCGTCCTCCGACCGCGGTTTCAGGGCGTGATCGCGTTCCACCTCCATGTCCGCGGCGTAGCGCAGCAGATGCGGCGCGCTGGGCAGGAACACCGACGCGGTCTCACCCTTGGCCCGGGCCCGGACGAACCGGCCGACGGCCTGGGCGAAGAACAACGGCGTCGCGGTCATGGTGGCGTACACACCGACGGCCAGTCGCGGCACGTCGACGCCTTCGGAGACCATCCGGACGGCGACCATCCACCGGTCGTCCCCGGCGGCGAACTTGCTGATCCTGCGACCGGACTGGGCCTCGTCGCTGAGCACCAGTACCGGTTTCCGGCCGGTGATCGACTTGAGGATGTCCGCGTACGCCCTGGCATGGGTCTGGTCGGTGGCGATCACCAGCCCGCCGGCATCGGGAACGTGCTGGCGTACCTCGGTCAGTCGCTGGTCGGCGGCGGTGAGCACGGCCGGGATCCAGGAACCGGACGGGTCGAGCGCGGTGCGCAACGCCTGGTTGGTCAGGTCCCTGGTCAGTGGCTCGCCGAGCCGGGCGGCGACCTCGTCACCGGCCTTGGTACGCCAGTGCATGTCGCCGGAGTAGGCCATGAACAGCACCGGCCGGACGATGCCGTCCTGCAGCGCCGGGCCGTAGCCGTAGGAGTAGTCGGCGACCGACCGCAGCGCCCCGGAGCCGTCCGGCTCGTAGCGGACGAACGGGATCGGGTTGGCGTCGGATCGAAACGGCGTACCGGTCAGCGCCAGCCGCCTTGTCGCCGGCTCGAACGCCTCCCGGACCGCGTCGCCCCAGCCCATCGAGTCCCCGGCGTGGTGCACTTCATCGAGGATCACCAACGTCTTGAACCCCTCGACCCGGATCCGCAGGGCCAGCGGGTTGGCGGCGACGCCGGCATAGGTCAGGGCGATCCCCTTGAAATCCTTGCTCGTCCTGCCCTGTTTGCTGCCGAAGTTGGGGTCGATCGGGATATTGATCTTGTCCGCGGCTTCGGCCCACTGGGTCTTCAGGTGCTCCGTCGGTGCGACGACGACAACCCGGTCGATCGTCCGCCGGGCGAACAGGTTGGCCGCCAGGGTGAGCGCGAAGGACGTCTTGCCGGCACCGGGCGTGGCGACCGCCAGGAAATCCTTCGGATTGTCGGCGAAGTACTTCTCCAGGGCCGCGGCCTGCCAGGCCCGCAACTGCTTCGTCGTCCCCCAGGCGGCCCGGTTCGGGAATGCCGGGGGCAGGCCGGTGGCGGCCCGCATCAGCTGGTCCTGCCCGGTCGCCAGGTCACGCGGTTCGGGCTGGGCAGTCACGCGTCAGAACTGTAGACGAGGCCGGCCATCCGACCGAACCCGACTCACCGGCGAGTCAGTGCTCGGGCACCCGACCGATCCGGCTCGAGGCGAAGACGCTGAGGGCACCGACGAAGGCCATCACCAGGAAGGCGGAACCGAAGGTGGTGGCCAGGTCACCGCCGGACCGCAATGCGGTGAACACCGAGCCGGAGATCCCCACGAACAGACCGGATCCCAGGGCGTCACCGAGGTTCAGCGAGGACGCGTTGCGGCCCTGTTCGGCGTCGGAGGAGAACGACATGGTGGCCACCGTCGAACTCGCCGTGGCGACCCCCATCCCGAACGCGGCGATGATCCAGGCGATCGCCACCAGCCCGATCCAGGAGGTCGGCAGCAGAGCCGCGACGGTGATCAGGCCGACACCGGCGGCAACGCAGGCGGTGCCCAACATGACCATCCGGTCCCGGCGCAGCGTCATCCAGCGCTGGGACTGCACCCAGGCGCCGGCGAACCAGCCGACGGACCCGACGGTCAGCACACCGCCGGCCAGGGTGAGCGCCAGATGCCGTTGTTCCACCAGCATCAGCGGGACGAACGCCTCGGCGCCGAAGAACGCGCCGGGCAGCAGCATCCGGGTCAGCACCACCGCGGGGAGACCGCGGGCCAACCGCATGAACCGCGGCGGCATCAGTCGGGGCAGGCTGACCGCCAGACCGACGATGCCCGCCGCCGCCGGAAGGATGGCAAGCAGGTCCAACCGCTGGCCCGCGTACTGGATGGCGACTGCTGACAGTGCGGCGAGGGTGGCGGCCCAGATCGGCGCAGGGGCACCCTGGGCTTCGGTGCTCGGCGGCAGCCCGCGGCGGAGCAACATCCGCAGCGTCGGGGCCAGCATCAGGGCGCCGAAGCCGAGCACCGGCAGGACGGCGAAGAAGGCCCAGTGCCAGCTGAGGGTGTGGGTGATCCAGGCCGCGGCCGCCGGCCCGGCGATACCGGGCAGCACCCAGGCCATGGAGATGTAGGTGAACATCCGTGGCCGCTGCGCCGGCGGGAACACCTGGGCGATGCAGACGTAGGCGGCGGTGTTCAGCATGCCGCCGCCGAGCCCCTGGACCAGCCGCCCGAAGATCAGCATCAACCAACTGACCGAGGTGCCGCCGATCACCAGGCCGCCGGCAAAGATAATCATACCGAGAACCAGCGGTTTGGCCGGCCCGATCCGGTCGCTCAGCCGGCCGCCGACGACGGTCGAGAACAGCATGCCGATGGTGAACAGCGAGTAGGCCCACGCGTAGGCGCCCAGCCCGTGCAGTTGCCGGGCGGCCACCGGCATGGCGGTCGCGACCGCCGCCGCCTCGAACGCGATCCCGACGATGACCGCGCACAACCCGATGGTCAGAGCTTTCCTGCTGACGGCAGGTTGTTCGGGGCTGTCGAGGGTCACCGGATCGGTTGCTGGGCTTGTCACGGGACAAGTCCACCACCTCATCCCAGGTTGAGGTCAATCGCTTTGTTCCCGGCCCCCTTGCTCATCCCATCCCGCGCCAGGATCAGCCGGACAATGGGCGACATAGGATGGTGCGCATGAGCCAGCAGTTGAGCCCGGGCGCGGAGACGATCGTCGACGACCGTACCGAGACCGAGTACCGGTACGACGAGGGCGACTCCGAACGGTTCAGTCATTTCGTGCCCAAGGACAAGTTGACCGAGGCCATGGTGATGGGGACGCCGGTGGTGGCGCTCTGCGGCAAGGTCTGGGTGCCCAGTCGCGACCCGGAGCGGTTTCCGATCTGTCCGGACTGCAAAGAGATCTGGGACGGCCTGCCGGGCGGGGATGACGAGGACTGAACGCTGAGGTTCAACCGTCCTCGTGCAACGCGGCGAGAACCTGGTCGCCGTAGCGCGCGAGTTTGGCCTCACCGACTCCACTGATGTCGGCGAGCCCGGTCAGGTCCTGCGGCCGTCGGGTGGCGATCTCGCGCAGCGTGGCGTCGTGGAAGATGACGTAGGCCGGGATGCCCTGGTCCCTGGCCGTGGCGGCCCGCCAACTCCGCAACCGCTCGAACAGCGGAACCGCCTGCTCGGGCAGGTCGACCACCGTCTTCGGCGATCTGGTCCGTGCCGGCCGCTTGCGCTCCGGGTCGCGCCGCAACCGCACCGGGGTGTTGTCGAAGAGCACTTCCCGGCTGCGGGCCGTCAGCCCCAAGGTCCCGTGGTCCGACTCCACCGCCAGGTAGCCCTGGGCCAGCAGCTGCCGGATCACCGCCCGCCAGGCGACCGCGTCAAGATCGGCTCCGACGCCGAACACCGACAGTTGCTGGTGCTGGAACTGTTCGACCCGCGCCGTGACGCTGCCGGTCAGGATGTCGATGATGTGCCCGGCGCCGAAATGCTGGCGCCGTTGCGTGTGCAGCCGGTACACCGCCGACAACACCTTCTGCGCGGCGATGGTGCCGTCCCAGGACTCCGCCGGCTGCAGGCAGGTATCGCAATTGCCGCAGGCGTCGGACTGCTGACCGAAATAGCCCAGCAGTTGTTGTCGCCGGCAGCGCACCGTCTCACACAGGGCCAGCATCGCGTCCAAGTGCGCCGACTGCTGCCGCTTGTACGCGGCATCGCCGTCGCCGTTGTTGATCAACCGGCGCTGTTGCACCACATCCTGCAGGCCGTAGGCCAGCCAGGCGGTCGCCGGCAGCCCGTCCCGGCCCGCTCGGCCGGTCTCCTGGTAATAGCCCTCGACCGACTTCGGAAGATCGAGATGGGCCACGAAGCGTACGTCCGGTTTGTCGATGCCCATCCCGAACGCGATCGTGGCGACCATGATCAGGCCGTCCTCGCGGAGGAACCGTGCCTGGTGATCACGGCGCGTCGCGGCGTCCAGGCCGGCGTGGTACGGCAGGGCCGCAATCCCCTTCTGGGACAGGAGATCGGCGGTGTCCTCCACGGAGGCCCGGGACAGGCAGTAGACGATGCCGGAGTCCCCGGCGTGCTCGGTGCTGATCAGGTCGAGCAGCTGGCGGCGAGGGTTGTCCTTGGCGACGATGCGGTAGCCGATGTTCGGCCGGTCGAAGCTGGCGACGAACTGCCGGGCCCGGCGGAGATCGAGACGTTCGATGATCTCGGCGCGGGTCGCCTGGGTCGCGGTCGCGGTGAGCGCGATCCGCGGAACGTCAGGCCACCGCCGGTGTAGGGCTGACAGTTCGAGGTAGTCCGGGCGGAAGTCGTGCCCCCACTGCGAAACACAGTGCGCCTCGTCGATGGCGAACAGCGCGATCCGGGTCTGCTGATGGACGCGGTCGAGCAGTTCGAGGGTGGCCGGTAGCCGAAGCCGTTCCGGCGCAAGGTAGAGCAGATCAAGATCACCGGCCAGCAGGGCGCGCTCGGTCCGCTGTCGGGACGCGAAGTCCTGGCTGGAGTTGAGGAATCCTGCCCGGACGCCCACTGCCAGCAGGGCGTCCACCTGGTCCTGCATCAATGCGATGAGCGGGGAGATCACGATGCCGACCCCGTCGCGGACCAGCGCCGGGATCTGGTAGCACAGCGACTTGCCACCGCCGGTCGGCATCAGCACCAGTGCATCGCCACCACCGACCAGTTGCTCGATGATCTCGGCCTGGCTGCCGCGGAAACTGTCATAACCGAAGACCCGCTGCAGCACCCGGTGCGCCGTCGGCTGCTCATCAGTCACCCGGGGAGTCTACGCAGCGCGTCGGCAGCCGGCTCAAAACGGTTGAGCCCGGCAGCCGGTTGCGGTAATTTCTGGCCCAAGCAGCCCCAACTGTAGTCGGATCCGTGCCCCGGGTCCGGTGGAGTGGTCTCGTCAACGCTCCGCATTCCGACGATGCGGCACCACACAATGAGTGGCGAGTGGGCACCATCCTGACAAGGAGCAGGTGTGTCCGTCGTGCCCGCATCCAGTTTTCTCACCCGGCTATCCGATCGTCTGGGCCTGCCCGATCTGCGCCAGCACACAGCATTGGTCGTCGCTCTGTGCGTCGATGCGATCGGCAGCGGCGTCGCCGGCCCGTTGCTGCTGCTCTACCTCACCCGGGTCGCCGGCCTGCGGCTCGGCCCCGCCGGCGTGCTGCTGACGGCCAGTGCAGCCTTCTCACTCGTGGTACCTGCAATCATCGGCCGGGTCACCCACCGGCTCGGCGCTCGCAGGATCGTTGTGGGCGCGCAACTCCTGCAGGCGCTGGCGATGGTCGTCCTGCTGATCAGCCACCAGGTACCGGTGCTCGGCTTCGCGGCGATGCTCGCCGCGATCGGCCAGCGGGCGTTCTGGTCCTCGGTCTTCGCCCTGGTCGCCGACGCAGCCGAGTACGCGGCCGACGACCGAGATCACGACCGCTGGTTCGCTGCGTCCGGGATGATCCAGAACGCGGGCTTCGCGATCGGCGGGCTGCTCGCCGGTGCCCTGCTGCTGCTCCCCGGCCCCACCCCGTTCGTGGTGGCGCTGTCGATCAACGCGGTGAGCTTCCTGGGCAGCGGCTTGCTCTTCGCACGGGACCGGGCGCGGCCGCATGCCGATCAGCCGAACGGCCGGCAACCGCGATCCGTCCCCGATGGTCGCTATCTGCTGCTGATCCTGGCCAACACGTTGTACGCGTTCTGCAGCGTCCTGCTCGGCGTCGGCCTGCCGTTGTACGCGCTGGACTTCCTGCACGCTCCGGCGTGGTTGATCGGTCCGTTGCTGGCGCTGGTCACCGTGCTGGGTGCGACCGGCCAGGGCGTCGGCGTGCGGCGGACCGAACGGCTGCGCCGGGTCACCGTCCTCGGCATCGCCGGTGCGTTGTGGGTGGTCTGGGGGCTGCTGATGGCCGGCCTGACGCTGACCTCCGGTGCGGTGTTGATCGGCGGGCTGGTGGTGGCCACAGTGTTCTACGCCGTTGCGGAGTTGCTGCACGCACCGGCGTCGATGTCGCTGTCGGCGACCCAGGCGCCGGCGGTCGGGCGGGAGACCTATCTGGCCTGGTTCCAGTACTCCTTCGCCATCGCCACGGTGCTCAGCCCGTCGGTCTTCGGTCTGCTCAGTGCCGTACGGCCGAACCTCCCCTGGCTGATCGCCTCCGCGGCGGCTGCACTGGCCATCCTGCTGGCCCGCGGCGCGGTCGGCGAGTCCGGCAACCGCGTCTCCGCGTAACCTGCCGGCCACCTTGATGTACCCCAGTTGCGTACGTTGAGGGCATGAGCACGGACCGGACGATCCTGCTGCTTCGCCACGCCAAGTCCGCCTGGGGACTCGACGTCGATGATCACGAACGGCCGCTGTCGGGTCGCGGCCGACGGGACAGCACGGCGGTCGGCGAATTGCTGGCGGCCCGTCGCGTCGTCCCCGATCTGGTGTGGTGTTCCACGGCGGTGCGCGCCCGACAGACCTGGCAGGGGGCGGTGGAGGCGGGTGCGGCGGCGGGTCGGCTGATCTGCCACACCGAGCTGTACGAGGCCCTGGCCCACGAACTGCTGAGGGTGTTGCGCCGGACCCCGTCTGAGGTCCGCACAGTGATGCTGATCGGCCACGCTCCGGCCGTCCCCGAGCTGGTCGAGCAACTGGCCCAGCGGGTCGGCAACGAGGACCTGTGGAGGCAGCTGGACACCAAATTCCCGACCAGCGGTCTGGCGACGCTCGGCTACCGGGGAAGGTGGCCCGACCTCGGTCAGCAATCGGCGACACTGCTCGACTTCGCGGTTCCGCGCGGCCGCAGCTAGCGACACGCCGCACAGATCAAGGATTATGTGACCCCTCGGCCTAGAGGCCGTCGCGGTTGTGCCAATGGTTCTGCCAGCGGGCGTCGATGGCATCGCTGACCCGCTGATAGCGGATGTCGGTGGACAGCCGCATCACCTGCTGCGGGTCGACGTTGTCCAGTGCCGCGTGAACCATGTGCGCGGTGTGCACCAACACATCGCCTGCGGCGTAGTCGGTGACCAGCCAGCGGGCGTCATGATCATCGGCCAGGCCGGGCAGGTCCGCGGTGATCGACGCCGCCGGCCGCTTCCGTACGCCTGACTGCTCCTCGGCGCTCACCCAGCGGTGACTGCCCTCGAGGTAGATCAGCCCGCCCCGGGACACCGGGCAGTCGCCGAGCGGCACCCACAGGGTCAGCACGTCGTCGGTGCCCTCCCGAAGATAGAGCAGGTCGTAGTGCGCCTGGGTCGCCTGCCCGATCCCGGAGTCGCCCGGCCGGGTGTGCCGAATGATCTTGCGCCGATGCAGGTGGACGTCGTCGCCGAGCAGCCAGCTGAAGAAGTCGACGATCACCGACTGGCGGCAGAATGCGTCGTACTCCAGCCCGGGAACGATCTCTCGGAACAGGATGCGGCGCAGCGCGGCTTGATCAACATCGCCGTCACCGTGTTCCCGCAGACCGGCGTCGGCCAGCCGTCCGAAGTAGTAGTGCCGGAAGGCGTTGACGATGTCCGGGTCGAGGAAGCCGCGGAGCAGCAGGCAACCGTCCCGGTCCAGGCGTTCCCACAGGGCGTCCCGGGAGCCTCGGTCGGCAGCCGGCACCGGTTCCAGCGTGCCGAGACGGTCAGGCGTCGAGCTCAGCACGTACCCGTTGGAGGTCAGCACAAGATCACTATCCCATGGTCGGGAGATCACGGCCATGGGTCGCCCCATTCGATCTTGCGCGCGGCCCGGTAGTGATCTTGGTCCCGCTTGGCGACGGTGACCCGCTCCGCCTCGCCGGAGCTCTGACAGACCGTCAGTTCGACAAGGCCCTTGCGGAACGTCGGGTGGCGCAGCACGCGGCCGGCGGCCTGTGCCGTCGCTTCGGGTGCGGCGACAAGATAGCTGAACTTCTCGTCCTCATAGCCGAGTTCGGCGCCCTTGGCCCGGCGATGTGCGGTGCTGCGGTTAACACGTGCCGAGAAGTGGCACCAGTCCCGCTGCTGATCGGCCAGCGGGCAGGCGAGCCGGTGCGGGCACGGTGCCACCAGTTGCCAGCCGGCGTCGATCGCCTGATCCCTGGCCGCAAGGATCCGCCGATAGCCGTTCTTGGTGCCCGGCTCGACGATGATCAACAGGTCCCGGGCTGCGGCGAGGCAGCTGCGGACCAGCGCGGTTCGCAGCGGTTCGTCGATCTCACTCAGCAGGTAGCCGATGGTGATCACGTCCGCTGCCCCGGGATCGATCTCGGAGTTGATCACCCGCCTCTCCCACCCGGCGCGGCGCACCGGTCCGGTGGTGGCAGCGGCCAGTCGGCGGCCGACGCTGATCGCCGCGGCAGACTGTTCCAGCAGGGTCTGTTGACCGATCCGCGGCCACCGGTCGGCGACCGCCCAGACGGCGGAACCGGTGCCGCCGGCGATGTCCAGGTGCCGGGCGGCGGGCCGTACGGCGTCGTCGGGAAGTTGATCAAGGACGGTACGGATGGCGGCGTAGGTCGCCGGCATCCGGTACACCGCATAGGCGAGAGCTTCCTGATCACCGGCCATGATCGGTTGTCCGGGCACGGCCGGGGTGTCGGCCTGGTAGCGGTCGATCATCCGCCGGGTGGTGGCGCCCAGGTGATCCTGGCCGCTGCGGCTGGTCGATCCGGCCAGCCGGGCGATACCGTCGGCGAGTTCGCCCGGCAGTGCGAACATGCCCTACTCCGCAAGCAGCGCCGCGGTGACGGCCGGTCCGTCGACCAGCAGCCACTCGCGCCGGCGCCGGATCTGATCACCGACGCCCTCGTCCCACATCCGGGCCCAGCCGCCGCCCAACCGCTCGGCGCGGTCGCGCATCAGGTGCCAGGAGCGTTCGGTTCCGTAGATCAGGTCGTCGATCAGGATCGCCCGATCCTCCCGGGACAGGCCGTAGGCATCGGCGAACAGCCGGCAGCGTCGGGGCACATCGAGGTCGATCTGATCCGGATCGCGGTCCCGCGGATGGCTGAGCGGCGCCCAGTACATCAACGCGTTCTGCACCTCGAGCATCCGGGAGCAGGGACGGACCAGATCGAAGTCGATCAGGGCGTACGCCTCCGTGTCACGCCAGACCACGTTCTCCGGGGTGATGTCGCGATGACCGATGAATTCGAAGGTCCGCTGCTGCGGTGGTGGGATGCCCGGCGGATCGGGGTGGGTTTCGGTGTCGATGTCGGGGAAGCCGAAGTCGATCATGGCGTCGTCCAGTGCCCGGACCAGCCCGGCCAGCGACAGCAACCGTTCCTCGTCGGCGATCCAGGAGGGATGCGGCCGTCCCGCCACCTCGCCCTCGATGAAGGTCAACACCTCCCGGCCCTGATCGTCGATGCCGAGGAACCGTGGTGCACCGGCGAAGCCGACCGCCTCGAGATGATCAAGAACGGCGTGCACCAGCGCCGAGTGCGGGCCGACCGGGCGGCGTACCGTGTCACCGACTCGGACGACGCCTTCGGTGACGTCGCCGTTCGGCAGCGGGATCTCCTCCAGGACATCGACATCGGAGTACGCCCGCGTCGGCACGACCTTGTCGAACACCCACTCTCCTTCGCTCAACCTTTGACCGTGCGGCTCCGAAAACGGCCTCGCGAGAGCCGCACGATCAAACTTTGACCTTGCGGATCCAGGGGTCAGTAGCGGTAGTGGTCGGCCTTGTACGGTCCCTCGACGTCGACGCCCAGGTACGACGCCTGCACCGCGGTCAGTTCGGTGAGCTTGACGCCGAGCGCGTCCAGGTGCAACCGGGCGACCAACTCGTCCAGCTTCTTGGGCAGCGTGTACACGTCGGTCGGGTACTCGTCAGGCTTGGTGAAGAGCTCGATCTGGGCCAGCACCTGGTTGGTGAAGGAGTTGCTCATCACGAAACTGGGATGCCCGGTGGCGTTGCCGAGATTGAGCAACCGGCCCTCGCTCAGGATGATCACCGAATGCGCCTTGTCGGTGCCCGCCTCGAAGGTCCACTCATGCACCTGCGGCTTGACCTGGACCTTCTCCACTCCGGACGTCCGAGCCAGCCCGGCCATGTCGATCTCGTTGTCGAAGTGGCCGATGTTGCCGACGATCGCCTGGTGCTTCATCCTCGACATCTGCTCGGCGGTGATCACGTCGCGGCAGCCGGTGGCGGTGACGAAGATGTCGGCGTACGGCAGCACCTCCTCCAGCGTGGTGACCTGGTAGCCGTCCATCGCAGCCTGCAGGGCGCAGATCGGGTCGATCTCGGTGATGATCACCCGGGCGCCCTGGCCACGCAGGGATTCCGCGCAGCCCTTGCCGACATCGCCATAGCCGCAGACCACCGCAACCTTGCCGCCGATCAGTACGTCGGTCGCCCGGTTGATGCCGTCGATCAGCGAGTGCCGGCAGCCGTACTTGTTGTCGAACTTGGACTTGGTCACCGAATCGTTGACGCTGATCGCCGGGAACAGCAGCGAGCCCTCCCGGGCCATCTCATACAGCCGGTGTACGCCTGTTGTGGTCTCCTCGGTGACGCCCTTGATCGCCGAGCCGATCTCCACCCACTTGGACTTGCCGGAGCTGATCGACTTCTTCAGCTGGGCGAGGATGACCTGAAGTTCCTCCGGGTCGTCCTCGCCGGCCTCGGGAACCTCACCGGCCTTCTCGTACTCCACGCCCTTGTGCACCAGCAGGGTCGCATCGCCGCCATCGTCGAGGATCATATTGGGCAGCTCGTCGCCCCAGTTGAAGATCTCGTTGGTGCACTCCCAGTACTCCTCGAGCGTCTCACCCTTCCAGGCGAAGACCGGCACGCCCTGCGGGTCCTCCGGGGTGCCATCCCTGCCGACGACCACCGCTGCCGCGGCCTCGTCCTGGGTGGAGAAGATGTTGCAGCTGGCCCAACGGACCTCGGCGCCCAGTTCGACCAGGGTCTCGATCAAGACGGCGGTCTGGACCGTCATGTGGATCGAGCCGGCGATCCGCGCACCGGTCAGCGGCTTGCTCGCGCCGTACTCGGCGCGCATGGCCATCAGGCCCGGCATCTCCTGCTCGGCCAGGGTGATCTCCTTGCGGCCGTAGTCAGCGAGATTCAGATCTGCGACGCGATAATCCATGCGGTCAATCTACGTGAGAGACCGGTCCGCTGGGAATTCCATTGCCTGCGGCCGTGCCGGTGCCCGCAGGGCCGGCCAGAGACCACGAATCATCACCGGGAGCTCTTAATCCCACCACTTTTCACTGTTTGACTAATCGCTGTCACTCGGTGAGGCTGATCGCATGGAGTACACGCACCTGGGGCGCACTGGCCTGTCCGTCTCCCGGCTCTGCCTGGGCACGATGAATTTCGGCCCGCAGACCGAGGAGGCTGACTCTCACAAGATCATGGACGCCGCCCACGACGTGGGCATCAACTTCTTCGACACCGCCAACGGTTACGGCCGACAGATCTATCCCGGCCGGACCGAGGAGATCATCGGCAACTGGTTCGCCCAGGGCGGCGGCCGTCGCGAGCGCACGGTGATCGCCACCAAGCTCTACGGAGACATGCCGTTCGAGGGGCAGCCGGAGTCCGGCTGGCCGAACGCCGGTCGGCTGTCGGCGCTGAACATCCGCCGGGCGATCGACGAAAGCCTGAAGCGGCTGCAGACCGACCACATCGACCTGATCCAGTTCCACCACGTGGACCGCGACACCCCGTGGGAGGAGATCTGGCAGGCCTGCGAGGTGGCCACCCAGCAGGGCAAGATCATCTACGTCGGGTCGTCGAACTTCTCCGGCTGGCACATCGCCCAGGCACAGGCCGCTGCCGCGCAGCGGAACTTCCTCGGGCTGGTCAGCGAGCAGTCCTTCTACAACCTGCTGACCCGCGATATCGAGCGGGAGGTCATCCCGGCCGCGCAGCACTACGGCCTGGGCATCATCCCGTGGTCGCCGCTGCTCGGCGGCCTGCTCGGTGGCGTGATCAAGAAGGAGCGGGACGGCGTCCGGCGCTACGAGGGGCGCGCCAAGGAGTCGGTCGAGAACCACCGCAACCAGCTCACCGACTACGAGAACCTGGCCGACGACCTGGGCGTCGAGCCCGGAGAGCTCGGCCTGGCGTGGCTGCTGCACCGGCCGGGGATCACCGCCCCGATCATCGGGCCGCGGACAGCCGACCAGTTCGACAGTGCCGTCCGCGCGGTCGAGCTGAAGCTCGAGCAGGGCGTGCTTGATCGGTTGGACGAGATCTTCCCCGGGTACAAGACCGCCCCCGAGGACTACGCCTGGTAACACCACCCCACCCAAGAACGTGATCATCGCTGCGTTCGGCCCTCCCTAACCGCCGTCGTCGCGATGATCATGAACCGGAGCAATCCGGTCCTGCCATCCCGGCTTCGGCCCCAAGACGCATACCGGGCTCACAACTGCGTCGAAGGGCCGGAGCCGGGATTCTCGGTTTTCGGGACTCCCCGCCGGCCACCGGCTGTCGGGGCGGCGGCGTACGGTGCCGGTCATGACGCTGCGTTGGTATTCGAACGTCGTCGAGTCGACCGACCCGTCCCGACTCGGGCACTGGTGGGCCGAGGCACTCGGCTGGGAGGTCATCTATGACACCGACGAGGAGGTGGTCGCGGTGCCGCCCTGGGCGGTGGAGCTGACGTCGACGCTGTCCTTCGATCAGGTGCCGCCGGGCCTGTGCTTCGTCAGAGTCGACCACGAGAAGTCGACCAAGAACCGTCTACACATGGACTTCGCGCCGCACACCAGTGTCGATCGCGACGCCGAGATCGAGCGGCTGATCAGCCTGGGCGCGACCCGGGCGGAGGTGGGCCAGCCAGACGACGTCAGCTGGACCGTGCTCGCCGACATCGACGGCAACGAGTTCTGCGTGCTGTCGTCCCGGGACACCTGACCCGCTCTATACCGAGCCCAGGATCTGCTTCAGCAGCGCCTGACCTGCCGGTCCCGGTTGTTCGGGAATCGCGATGGCGACGTTCCAGTCCAGGTCCTGTTCCTTGACGGGCACCGCGCACAGTGACTCGGGGCGCTTCTGTTCGAAGTGTTCGGGCACGACGGCGACGCCGAGTCCGTGCCCGACAAGGTCGAGCAGGGTGTGGACGTCGTTGACCTCCATGGTGACCCGGGTATGCAGCCCGGCCGCGGTGAAGGCGCGTTCGGCGATCGACCGCGCCGCCCAGCCGGGCAGGAAACCGACCTGCGGTTCTTCGGCGATCTCGTCCAGGGTCACCGACTTGAGGTCGGCGAAGCGGTGCTCGGGGTTGCAGAGGATCACGAACGATTCGGTGGACAGCCGCTCGGTGCGCACCCCCGGCGGCAGCGAGCCGAACTCGGCGACCATCGCCAGATCCATCTGCCCGCTGGCCACCCGCTCGACGAGGTCGGCCGAGCCGTCGAACCCGAGCCGGATCTCCACACCGGGATGTTCGGTACGGAATCGGGCCAGTTCACTGCCCAGGTCGACGACACCGAGACACTGCTCGGTGCCGACACTCAACGTCCCGCCCAGCACACCGCGGACGGCCTGGACCGCGCTCCGGGCGGCGGCAGCGCTGGCCACCGTCCGGCGAGCCTCCTCGAGCAGCGCCCGTCCGGCCTGGGTGAGCACAACCCGCCGTGTGCTGCGGGTGAACAGCGGCGTACCGAGCTCATGCTCCAGCGCCCGGACCGACGCCGAGAGTCCCGACTGGGAGATCTGCATCGCCTCGGCAGCGCGGGTGAAGTGCTGCTCGGAAGCGACCGCGATGAAATGCTCCAGCTGCCTGAGTTCCACGGCGACAGTCTACGGACCTGCCCGGTGGCTACGAGCCGGCGATCCGGCGCAGGGCCAGCTCATAGCCTTCGATCCCCAGACCGGCGATGACCCCTGTCGCGTAGGCCGAGATCACCGAGTGGTGCCGGAACTCCTCGCGGGTGTGGATGTTGGAGATGTGCACCTCGATGAGGTCGGCGGTGCGCTGGGCGACCGCGTCGGCGATCGCGATCGAGTAGTGGCTCCACGCCGCCGGGTTGAGCACCACCGGAAGCCGGCCATCGGCGGCCTCGTGCAGCCAGCTGATCATCTCGGCCTCGGCGTCCGTCTGCCGCACCTGGACGTCCAGCCCGAGGTCCGCGCCGGTCTTCACCAGTCTGTCGACCAGATCTGCGTAGGTCGTGCTGCCGTACGTCTTGGGCTCACGCTTGCCGAGCCGGCCGAGATTCGGCCCGTTCAGCACCAGCACCTTGGTCGCGCTCATGGGCCAGACCCTAGTCCGTCGGCCCGGCTGATGGCGTGGTGCTGTACCCCGGGAGGTCAGTGAGACGGTGCGCCGGGGCGCTCGGGTCGGGGTGCCGGCCGGTGGCTCTCGGAATAGATGTCGGGCTCCAGGTACAGCGAGGTGACCATCGGCTCCGCGGCGCGGATCGCGACTTCGGCCCGGTTGATCAGGGCGGCGACCTCGGCCGCGGACTCGGTTGGACGTACCGCGATCTTGGCGGCGACCATGATCTCCTCAGGACCGAGGTGCAGCGTCTTCATGTGGATCACCCGCTCTACTCCGTCGGTACCGGTCAGCGCGGCGGCGACCGCGGCGACCGCCGCGGGGGAAGCCGCCTCACCCAGCAGCAGACTCTTGGTCTCCGCGGCCAGGGTCACGGCGACCGCGACCAGCAACAGGCCGATCAGTGCGGTGCCGATCACGTCGAAGATCCCGTGTCCGGTAACCTTGGTCAGCACGACGCCGAACAGAGCGAAGACCAGGCCGATCAGCGCCGCGAAGTCCTCCAGCAGCACCACCGGCAGCTCCGGCGCCTTGGCGGCCCGGATGTAGCGGAGCAGATCCTGCCGGCCGCGGGCCTTGCTGGACTCCCGGACCGCGGTCCGGAAGGACAGACCCTCGGCACAGATGGCGCCGATCAGGATGAGGATCGGCACCCACCACCAGCGGCCCATGTCGTGGTGCTCCCCGGACAGCACCTCCTGGAGCTTGTGCCAGGCCTCGTAGAGGGCGAAGACACCGCCGATGCTGAACATCACGATCGCCACCATGAAGGCGAAGACGTAGCGCTCCCGCCCGTAGCCGAACGGGTGTTCCGCGGTGGCCGCGCGCCGAGCCCGGCGGCCGCCGATCAACAACAGGAACTGGTTACCGGTGTCGGCCACCGAGTGGATCGCCTCGGCCAGCATCGAGGAGACTCCGGTGAGTGCCCAGCCACCGAACTTGAGCAGTGCGATGAAGGTGTTGGCGGCGAGCGCGGCGATGATCGCCTTGTTGCTGTTGTGCTCGGTGGCGCTGTGGCCGGCGGTTTCGGTCGTACTCGTCGAGTCGGTCACGACCGATCATCCTGCCAGACGGTACGGCGCAATCCGACCGCAAGATAGACGGCTCCGTACAGACCGGTCTGCAGCATGCCGGCGTAACGATCAAGATCACCACCGCTGGTGTGATAGATCGGACAGACCCGGATGTCTGCCCGTTCGGCGGCTCCGCGCAGTTTGTTCTGGGCTGCCATGGTCAACTGATCTCCGGTGCCGTCGTCCAAGATCACCAAGGCCGGCCGGCGCTCGTCGGGCTGCGGATCCTCGAACGGGTCGTCGAACAGGTCCCGTGGGTCCACCGCCTCGAGCACCGCAAGCAGTTCGTCGGCGTCCGCGGCCAGAGCGGCACGTCCGGTGGCCGCCCGGAGGGCCTCGGCGACCCGGCGACTGGCCCGGCCGGCCAACACCGACCCGCCCCACACCAGCGGCTGGGCTTCGGCCAACCCGAGGGCCAGATCCTTGGCCGGATTCTCCGAGACGTCGAGGAACGGCGAGCAGTCCTCGGCGACCCGATCGAACGCATCGGCGACCGACTCCGGGTCGACCTCCGGTCCGAGTTGCATCCGGTGCAGAGCCGCCAGCATCACCACGGCCGCGGCCAGCACGTCACCGGTCCGAGTGGGCAGCATGATCGTGTCCCGCCCGGAGACGTACTCGGCGATCACCGAGGGCTGGGGGCAGGCGATGATCAACTGGCTCCCCCGCCGGGTCGCCTCCCGGGCGGTGGCGATCAGGTCGGCATCGGCGCCGTCGGTGGCCAGCACCACCACCAGATCCAGGGCACCGACCCAGCCGGGCAGCCCGTGCCGCGGCCAGGCCAGGAACGGCACCGGGCAGGTCGGCTCAAGCAGTGCGCGCACCAGACGCGCCTCCGAGCCGGCAGCGATCACGGCACGCGGCCGGGGCAGTTCGGTGACCGCGGCCAACGCGTCGGTCGCCTGCTCGGCCTCGGTGCGGATCCGGGCGCCGGCCTGGGCCAGGCGCCGCAGCATCGGATCGGCCGCGGCCAGGGCGTCCCGGTCGTCGAGCAACGAGTCGTCGAAGAACGGCATCGCCGGCCTATTCTTCGGGTCGTTCGCCCGGCCGCTGCGGCGAGCGCGCCTCGTCGACCAACAGCACCGGAATGCCGTCCCGGACCGGATAGGCCAGCCCGCAGTCCGGTGAGGTGCAGACCAACTCGTCGCGATCATGGTCGACCGCGAGCCCGCCGTGACAGTTGGGACAGGCCAGTATCTCCAGTAGTTCCGGTGCCAACTCGACCGCCATGGTTCCTCCTTCGGTGCCAGGACTCCACGCACCACGACGGAGCTTAGTGTGCGATCAGCCGCTGGGGGTCGATCAGGCGTCGGGGTCGGCCAGCACGGTCAAGTGCCCGCGACGGGCCACCTCGACCATCGACGAGCGGGTGGACTGCTGCTGACGTTCCTCTTCGACGCCGTAATTGAGACCGACCTCGCGGACCGCATCGGCCAGTGCCAGCAGATCATCGTCGGTCGGTTCCGGATCGGTGAAGTCCTCCGCGAGCCGGATGACCTCCCAGCCCTTGGGCGCCGACAGGTTCATCGAATGCCGGCGGCACAGGTCGTAGCCGTGCGGCTCGGCCCGGGTCGCCAGCGGGCCGATCACTGCGGTCGACTCGTGATAGACGTAGGTCAACGTCGCGACCGCCCGCTCATCACACCCGCTCCGGGAGCAACTTCTCGACGTCACCCTCCGACGCTACCGCCGGAGGTGCCCGCAAACCGGCAGTGACACCCAGCACTAGACTCACCGACCATGTCCACCCGGCGGCGTGATCGGCACGGGCGGGGCCTGCGCGGCCCGCTGGCCACCAGGAATCCTCTGACCGGGACCGCGCTGGAACCGGTCGGCCCGCCGAACCGGGCCGGCTTCTTCGAGGAGGCGTTGCAGTCCTCCATCGACCGGGTGCAGCGGCATTGCCCGGAGGCGCTGGTCGGGATCGCGTTCGGCATCGAGGAGGTGCCGTTCCTGCAGACCCCCTGGTCGGGTGAGCGGGTGCCCCTCGCCGCCGCTGTCGCGCCCACTCCCTCGGCGGTCGGGCGGGTCGTTCTCTATCGGCGGCCGCTGGAACATCGGGCAGCGACCCGACATGGTCTGCAGATCCTGGTGCACCGCACGCTGGTCGAACAGCTCGCCGCGCTGACCGGACTCAGCGTCAGCGAGATCGATCCGGACGCCGACGAGGACTGAGGTATCGCTGCAACACCGGCGCGACGTGCTCGACCAGCTCCGTGACGGACATCTCGACCAGCGGCGGGAGACGCAGCACATAGCGGCACAGGGCGATGCCCAGCATCTGTCCCGCGACCAGCCCGACCCGGACCCGCGCTTCCGCGTCCTCGAACCCCTGCTGGCGGGCCACCGGCACCAACTGGTCGGCGAAGATCTCGCGCATCCGCCCGGCGGCGTCCTCATTCGTGACGGCGGTCCGCAACAGCACCAGGAACGAGTCGTCGGACTCCCAGCGGTCGATGAAGTGCTCGACCAGTGTGCGGCCGACCCGGCTGTGCGGGACGGTACTGGTGTCGGGTAACCGGAGGTCGAAGGCCGAGACGGACGTGAAGAGTTCGGCCTTGGAGCCGAAGTACCGCATGACCATCGACGGATCGATCCCGGCGTCGGCGGCGACCGCCCGGATGGTCGTCCGCTCGTAACCGTCCCGGCCGAAACGTTCGCGGGCCGCGGCCAGGATCGCCGACTTCGTGTCGGCCGCTGATCGTCGCATGCCGGAACTATACCAACGCTTGTTGGCCAACAACTGTTGACTTCACCAGAACACCGCTCTAATCTCGTAGTCAACAAGCGTTGGCCAACAGTTGTTGGCAGAATGGAGGTCTCCAATGCCTACCTCGGAAGCAGTGATCGTCGGCGCCGGGCCGACCGGGCTGAGCAGCGCCATCGGCCTGCTGCAACAGGGCCGTATGGTGACCGTGATCGACGATCGCGAGTCGCACGAGCCGACATCCCGCGCGGCGGTCGTGCACGCCTACACGCTGGAGAGACTCAAGACCCTCGGTGTCGCCGACCGACTGGTCGAGCTCGGACTCAAGATCAACACGTTCACCTTGCGAGACCGCGACCGGCTGCTGTTCGGCATCGAGTTCGACCGGCTGCCCACCGCCTACCCGTACGTCCTGATGGTCCCCCAGTCGACCACCGAGCAGGTGTTACTTGATCGACTGACCGAGTTGGGCGGCGCGGTGCTACGACCGCGCCGGCTGGATCGGCTCGAGCAGCACGAGGACTCGGTCAGCGCCGTACTCGACGACGGCAGCCGGGTGGAGGCGCAGTACCTGGTCGGGGCGGACGGCATGCACAGCACCGTCCGGGAGCAGGCCGGAATCGGCTTCGCCGGCGGCAGTTATCCCGAGTCGTTCGCGCTGGCCGACGTCCGGCTGTCCGACGGGATCCCACCAGGCGAAGTGATCTTGTACTTCTCACCGGCCGGAATGATGGTGGTGGCTCCATTGCCGGACGGCATGTTCCGGATCGTCGCGACGGTCGACCGCGCACCACGGCACCCCGACGTCGCCTTCGTTCAGCAACTGATGGACAGGCGCGGCCCGGAACGGCATTCGGTCCGGGTCGAGGAGGTCAGCTGGGGCTCCCGCTTCCATGTCCAGCATCGGATCGCCGAGCGCTACCGGTCGGGGCGCGTCCTGCTGGCCGGTGACGCGGCGCACGTGCACAGTCCTGCGGGCGGGCAGGGCATGAATGCCGGTATCACCGACGCGATCCTGCTCGCGGAGGAACTCGGCGCGGTGCTGTCCGGCGCGCAGGAGTCCCGGCTGGACAGCTACCAGGAGCAGCGGCGGCCGGTGGCCGAGCAGGTCGTCGGGCTGGCCGACCGGCTCACCCGACTGGCCACCATCGACGCCGGTCGCCGTCGGATCCGCAACGCCGGCCTGGCGATCGCCGGCAACCTCCCGCCGGTCCGTCACCGGTTTGCCCGACAGCTGTCCGGACTGAACTACCGCTGACCGCTACTGCGCGACCCGCGGATCGTCGACCGGGGTACGTGCGCGGCCGGCCAGCCCCGGTGTGACGAAGGCCGCGGCCGCCAGCCCGGAGACGCCGTGGGGCGCCTGGCGAAGGGTGATGCCGCCGTACAGCGATGAGCCGTCCTGGGCGCGCACAACGAGGAAGGCCGGACCGGCCTGGCTGATCCGCCGCTGGATCGAACCGCCGGCCGGCACCGGGATCCGCTCGTGATAGAGGCTAACGCCTTCGTTGTTGTACAGCGTGACGTCGGCCTCGCTGATCCTGCTGCCGCCGTTGCTGATGGCGAACTCGGTTTCCGACCCGTCGACGACGGCCGCCGGAGCCAGCGCGATCCCGTTGATCGGTTGCTGTGCTGTGTTGATCGCGATGTCGCTGGCACCCTTGTCGGCCGGTCGCTCGGACTGGACGGCCGACACAACGGGCTGGTCGCTGATCACCCGGACGGTACCGATCGTCCTGGCCAGACCGGTCGCAACATCGACCGACGCGGTGGAGTTCGGGTTGATCGACACCTTCGCCGCGTCCGCCGGCGCGAACGGTCCGTCCGGGCCGAGAATCTCGATCCTGGCATCGGCCCGCCGCTGCCCGGGATTGAAGATCACCAGTCTGCGGGTGCCCGCCCCACCGGGAACGGCGGGAACGACCTGGGTGATCGCCGGGGCGGCCGAGGCCGGATGCCAGTCGACACCCGAGGGTGTGTCCTTGGCGTCGGCCCGCAGGTCACGCGCGATCGCCGCGATCCGGCCGACGCCTGCCTTCACCCGGACCGTGATGTCGCCGTCGACCTTGCCGAGCAGGTCCTCCAGCGACAGTGTCCGGCTGGTGCCCGCCGGGATGATCAGCCCGGATCCGCCGGGCACCGACAGCGGACCCTTCGGCCCGAAGAACTCCAGATCGACCGAGGCCTGCCGGTCATCGGGATTGGTCAGCACCAACTGGCTGCGCAGCGTGTCGGTCGCACCCAGCCCGGTGAACCACTGCTCGACGGCCGGCGCCGTACAGGGTCCGAGCGACAGTCCACGATCCTCGCCCGTGTCAGTGTCGCCGTAGACCATGCCGGCCGAGGCACCGGCCAGTACGCCGTCGGCAACCAGGACCACCGAGCTGTCCGGGGAGTTGATGATCTTGCCCTGACCCTGGTTGGTGATCGAGAGCACCGGCGTGCCGGAATCGCCGGCGCCGAGATAGCGGCCGGTGAGCGTGCCGGTCGCACCGGCTTCGGCCCGGGTGGTTGCGCCGTACACCTGGGATTCCGCACTGTCCGACCTGCTGGCCCCGGCGCCGCCGGCCAGGGTGCCGGTCGTGCACACGGTGCTGGTCCGGCCGCGCAGCGGTGCGACGGAGGCAGCCGGGTCCGCCTGCTGTGCCGGCACCAGGAAGCCGGCCGCGCCGATGGCTGCAGCCGCCGCAGCGGCCACCACCACCTCCGCCGGACCGGTGGCCCTGCGGATCGCTGACCGTACGCTCATCGGTCACCCCTGCTGCGGATCGCGGTCGCTTCCATCGGCTGCTCGCCGCTGCGCAGGGCGTCCAGCGTCGTCGTACCCAAGAGTCCCTCTCCGTCCGAACCGCCGGTCGACGTCGTCACCCCGTCGGAGACCGTCAGGAAGCCGCCGGTGGTCGTCAGCTCGGTGAAATCGGTGATCGGGCCGCCCAGATCGATCCGTGACCCGCCGCCCGGTCCGACTGTGGCCACCCGGCGGGCGACCTGAACGGGATCGCGCACCTCGGGCCGGCGCACGCCCGGTGCGGCCAGCACCATGGTGATCAGCAACGCCGCACCCTGACCGATCGGCAGCCACGGGATCGGACTGGCCAGGTGATATCGGAGAAGGCCACCCGAGGCCGGAACCGTGAAGCTCTGCTGCCAGTTTCCGTCGTTCAGCGGCATCAGCGGGCGGCCGTCGAGGGTGGCCCGCCACCGCGGATCGGCCGGTACGCCCAACCGCAGGATCCGCTGCAGGCTGCTCGCCGGAATCCGTACGCCGTCGGGATCGTCGGCCAGCCGGACGATCTGCTGGCCCGACACCAGCCGGACCCGGGAGGTCGGCTGGGTCAGCTGCCAGACCACCCCGGTCGCGCTGCCACTCGCCGGGGAAAGGCCCGGGGTGTTGGTGATCCGGGACCGGGCGTCGTCGTCGGCGCCGCTGACCCAGACGTAGTTGATCCCGAGGTCGGCCAGGTCGGGAGCGAGATCGGTGTCACCCGAGCCGGACACCAGCCGGCTGACCACACTGGACACCTGCTCCCGTGCAACCACCGAACCGCCGAGGGAGTAGCCGCGTTCCGGATCGCCCAACCGGGTCTGGTCACCGGCCACGACCGAATAGGCCGCCCGGCCGCCGCGCAGGTCGATGGCCAGGGTGCGGACCTGGTTCGGCCCGGTCTGGGCATCGACGATGTAGGGCGGGATGGCAGTCAACTGGGTGCGGTGCACCGGACCGGACATGCCGTCCAGCAGCCACCAGCCGGCGCCCATCAGCGAGATGAGAGCGGCCAGCACACCGGCCAGCACACTGAGCGGCTGGACGACCGAGAAGCTCCGTCCGCCCAGCTCCTGGGAGTAGCCGTCGACCCCGATCCCGCCGGCCAGGACGAGTGCGCCGAAGGCGATGAGGAGGAAGATGCCGACGTACGGCCTGGTCTCGACGTGGGCCGGCGGAACGTCGACCAGCAGCCGGGACAGGCCGACGGCCACGGCCAGCGAGACCAGGCCGACCAACCACCCGGCGAGCACCGAGCGTCGCCGGTAGCCGCGCAGCAGCCCGGCCACGGCGATCGCCCAGAACGAGCCGAAGACGATCAGTCCGATCCACAGCGGCGGCAGTCCGGCGCCGCCGTCCCGACCGATCAGGAAGAGCAGTCCGGAACCCGGGACGGCCGTACCCTCCAGTTCGGGGTCCGGCCCGGTGAGCAGCCGGCCCCAGGAGGAGAGGATGGTCGGCCACCACGGGCTGAGGATGACCAGCGGCGTACCGACCGCGATCGCCAGCCGGCCGATCTTGCGCGGCTGGCGGGCGACGGTGAACGCCGCGATCACCGCCAGGAGCAGCGCGACGACGATCAGCGACGGGGCGAAGGCGCCGAGCACCGTGAGCGCCAGGCCGGCACCCCAGCCTCCGCGCCACGCTTCGGGGTGACCGACCCGCCGCAACACCAGGGCGCGGCCGGCGATGGCCAGCACGGGCAGCATGATCGCTGCGACGGTGAGGACAAGGCGTCCCTGGTTGCTGCCGCCGAGCAGCACCGGGAGCAACGCATAGCTGATGGCGACCCAGAGCCGGATCCGTCGGTCCTCGATGGTCCGGCGCAGCAGCGGATAGACGCTCAGCAGGCCGAGCGGGACGGTACCCACCAGGAGCACGGTGACCAGCCATTCCGGCTGGCCGGCGAAGATCGTCGCCGCGGCGGCGATCAGACCCGTCCAGGGTGCCGTGGTGGTGTGCGGTGAGCCGGGGACGGCATCGAGGAAGTTGTGCCAGAGACGTCCCAGGTCGGTGTTGATCGGCAGGAGTTGCGGGCCGGCCAGCGAGCCGAGGCCGATCACCCGCCGGGCGGCGACCAGGCAGGCGACGACACTGAGCACCAGGGTGATCATGATCGGCGAGAACCAGGGGTTGTTCTTCTTCTCGTCGGGCGTGCTGGACAGTTCGTCGCTGGTCAGCTCGTCCAGGCTGGCCGCCTCGGGCTCGGTGCCGGCGATCTCGACATACCGGTTCCCGATCGCGGCGGTGATCACGTCGATCCCCGCCCTGATTCCGGAGAACCGTGCGGGCCGGAGCCTGGCCACGATCGACTGGCCGCGGGGCGTGATCCGGCCGGACCTGATCCGCGTGCGCATCCGATGGATCCGCCGCGGGTGGCGGATGAAGGACCAGGCGGCAGCCAGCTCGTCGCCCGACTGGCCGGGGACCTTTCCGATCAGGAAAGCGACGGCACGGACCAGCGAGCCGAGCAGCAAACGGAGCCAGACGAACGGCCCTCGGCCGGCCGGGGCGTGCGCCGCGATCAGCGCCATGCCGAACTCGCGGTCGGTCTTCTCCGGTCGCGTGCCACCGAAACCGCTCGGTCTCAGCCCGGCACGACCGACCTGGCGGTGGACCACCGCAGCGGCCGGCGTGGTCAAAACCTTGTGACCGGCGAGCTGGGCGCGCCAGCCGAATTCCAGGCCGTCCCGGAAGCCGGGGATCGCCGGGTCGAAACCGCCGAGTTCGTCCCAGACGGATCGACGGACGAGCATGGCGCAGCTGGACACGGCCAGCCGGCGGGCGGGCTGGTCCCGCTGACCCTGGTCGATCTCTCCCGAGTCCAATCCGAGATGCCGGCGACCGGAGGTGGAGATCGACTCGCCGATCTCGGCGATCTGATAGGGCCGGTGGCGCCGGCGCGGGCGCAACAGCTTCGGGCCGGTGATGTCGATGCTCGGGTCGGTGACGACGTGACCGAGCAGTTGCGCCAGGGCCTCGGGTGCCGGAGCGGCATCGTCGTGCAGTAGCCACAACCACTCATCGGGACCGGGCGGCGCGGCGGCCTCGGGGTGAACTGCGATGTCCTGCGACAGCGCCGACCGGATCGCGTCGCCGTAGCCGTAGCCGTGTCTGCCCAGATAGACCTCGTCGATCTCGCGACGCTGGATGGCGTCGTCCAGCAGCTCGAGGGTCTCGTCGGTGCTCTCGTTGTCGATCGCGATCACCCGGTCCGGGCGGCGGGTCAGCCCGGCGAGCGCGGTCAGTGTCTCGGGCAGCCAGCGTGCGGCGTTCTGGGTGACGAGGACGGCGGTCACCCGGCAGTGGGAGATGTCGACGATCTCGGGTTCGTCCTGTACCGAGGCCCAGGCCCACGGGTCATCGGGGTCGAACGCCTCGGCGGACGGTTCGGGGTGCACTCCTGGTGCCACACTCTCGTCCATCGCCTGCCTGCAGAATCCCTCGCCGCTGTGAAGTGTCCGTGTCCATTCCGTTACACGGGCGGCCACTACTGTATGCGAGGACCAAACGCATGGCCATTTCCTGGTCGGAGGTGGCCGGCGCGGAGGTGGCTGGTGCCAGGTTGTTGCGTGCGGGTCGCTGGTGAGCGGGAGGCTGTCGAGGGGTGCTCGGGGGCGTGGGGGCTTCCGATCCGCGGCCGAGGGCGCCGCGGACCCGGTGTATGGCGCGGGCTACACAGCCCGGCGCTTCAGTTTGCGGCGCTCCCGCTCGCTGAGCCCGCCCCAGATTCCGAACCGCTCGTCATTGGCGAGCGCGTAGTCCAGGCATTCGGACCGTACGTCACAGGAGAGGCACACCTTCTTCGCCTCCCGCGTGGAGCCACCCTTCTCCGGGAAGAACGCCTCCGGATCGGTCTGTGCGCACAAGGCCCGCTCCTGCCAGGCGAGGGCGCCGTCGTCCTCGCCGACACCTGGATCCAGGACGGCCGGATCCAGCCCGTAGTCCTCCAACATGCTGCCTCCTCGACCCTCGATCACCCTGCTGACCGCCCCGTACCACTCGCGGTGCGATGCGAGACGAACAACATAAGTGAAATTACATGCCTGTCAATACCGATAAGTCAAGTGCGAGCGTGCTAGGAGCTGCGCCGATATCACAGAAAAGGTTCGCGTACCAACCGGTCGATCGACCCCACCGGAGCGCGCGGAGCGGAACCCCGGGAGGCAGCTGGAGTTCCGCTCCGGCTAGGCCTTCCGCCCGCCGGAGGTGAGACCGGTCGCCGGGTCGTCCTGGGGGTCGGAAATTCCCCGAGGAATTCGAATACCGGTTCCCGAATTCATCAGTCTGTGATCTTTCCGGGATTACGCGCTTCAGTAACCGAAACGGCCGACTCTGATACCCATTTCTGGGCAGCTCAAACCTGGGTGTCACACTGTGGGCGTGCAGATCGCGGTCCTGGCCGGTGGTGTCGGTGGTTCCCGTTTCGTTCGAGGCGTCCGCCACGCCTATCCCGCTGCCCGCATCACGGTGATCGTCAACACGGCCGACGACATCCTCCTGCACGGGCTCCACATCTCGCCCGACCTGGACACCATGATGTACTCCCTGGGCGGCGCGATCGATCCCGAACGCGGCTGGGGCAGGGCCGAGGAGACCTGGCGTGTCTCCGGTGAACTGGCCGCCTACGGAGTCGAACCGACCTGGTTCGGCCTGGGCGATCTCGACCTGGCGACCCACCTGGTACGCACCCAGATGCTCGACGCCGGCTACCCGCTCTCCGCCGTCACCCAGGCGCTGTGCACCCGCTGGCTGACCGACTCCGACCAACTGCAACTGCTGCCGATGTCCGACGACCGGGTGGAGACCCACGTCGTCATCGACGACCCGGCGGCACCCTCAGGACTCCGGGCGGTGCATTTCCAGGAGTACTGGGTGAAACTGCATGCCGGACCTGAGGCACGTCAGGTGCTGCAGGTGGGCATCGACCACTCCCGTCCGGCACCCGGGGTCACAGATGCGATCACCGGTGCCGACCTGATCCTGATCGCCCCCAGCAATCCTGTGGTGTCGATCGGCCCGGTGCTCGCCGTACCCGGCATCCGGGCGGCGATCACCGGCGCCCGCGCACCGGTGATCGGATTCGCCGGCATCATCGGCGGTGCACCGGTGCTCGGGATGGCTCACCGCCTGCTGCCGGCGATCGGGGTCGGTGTCGACGCCGCCTCGGTCGGTCTGCACTACGGCGCCCGAGGCAACGGCGGCGTGCTGGACGCCTGGGTCGTCGACGACACCGACGCCGGGCTCCTCCCCCGGCTCGACGCTTCGGGGTTGACCGCGGTCAGCACCGACCTGATCATGCGCGATCCGTCGGCGACCGGCCGCTTCATCCAGTACGGCGTCAAGCTCGCCACCGAGTGATCCCGCGCGAGTGATCACGTCATGATCGAGATATTCACGCTCGTCGGGATCGGCGAGATCGAGCCGGACACCGATCTGGTCACGGTGATCGGCGAGGCGGCCGACCGGCAGGGCGGGCTGCAGGACGGTGATGTCGTGGTCGTCACCTCCAAGATCGTCAGCAAGGCCGAGGGCCGGTTCGCCGATGCCGCCGACCGGCAGGCGGTCATCGATTCCGAGACCGTACGGACAGTGGCGCGTCGGCAGTCGATGGGCATCGTCGAGACCCATCACGGGCTGACCCAGGCCGGTGCGGGCGTGGACAACTCCAACGTCGACCAGGGCAGGATCCTGCTGCTGCCGGCCGACCCCGACGCCAGTGCCGAGCGGCTGCGCGCGGGTCTTGCCGCGCGTTCCGGTGTAGGAATCGGGGTGATCCTCTCCGACACGGCCGGGCGGGCGTGGCGGATCGGCCAGACCGATCACGCGATCGGGTCGGCGGGGGTGCTGGTGCTCGATCGCTACGCCGGACGTCGGGACGCGTACGGCAATGAACTCCAGGTGACCGCGATCGCGGTCGCCGACGAGCTCGCCGCGGCCGCCGACCTGGCCAAGACCAAGCTGGGTGGAACGCCGGTGGCGATCGTCCGCGGTCTCGGGGACCAGGTGGTCGACCCGGGCCCGACGGCGCACGATCTGCTGCGCACCGGTGAGGAAGACCTTTTCCACCGCGGCACCCGGGAGGCGATCATCGGCGCCCTGCTGTCGGCGCTGGGACGCGGCGACCGCTACGAGACCGTCGTCCGGCTCTGGGACCGGGACGAACTCTACGCAGTGATCACCGACGGTCTGCAGCTCACCGAGCCGGAGTTGATCATGATCCGGAAGTTGATCACCGCCGCCCAGCCGCTGTGGCCCGCCGCGGGTCAGGCGTAGGACGTACCCATCCGTTCGGTGACCTCGGCGACCAGCTCCTTGATCCGTTCGGCCTGACTCATCGGACAGACCAGGGTGACCTGCGGGGTCTGCACGATGACCGTGCCGGACAGGCCGACGACGGCGACCACCCGACCGTCCTCACACGCGTTGATCACGATGTTGTCCGAGCTGTCGACCAGGACGCTGGATCCCGTCGTTGCGTTGCCGTCGGGGTCCTTGGGCAGCTGTGTGCTCAGGGCTTCGAATCCGCCGACGTCGTGCCAGGTGATCGGCAGCCGTACGGCCAGCACCTGTGCGGTGCCATGGCCGCGGGACACCGGTTCCATCACCGCGTAGTCGACGCTGATCTTGGGCAGCTGTGGATAGAGCTCCGCGCTGCGGTCGGGGTGGGCGGCGATGGTCCGGAGAATGTCGTGGGCGTCGGGCCGCAGTCGCTTGAGCTGATCAAGGAACGTGGCGACCCGCCAGACGAACATCCCGGAGTTCCACCAGTACTGCCCGGACGCCAGGTAGCGCTCGGCGGTCCGCCGGTCGGGCTTCTCGGTGAAGCTGGCGACCATCGACACGTCGGTGTGCCCGGCGATCTCCGGTCCGCGCTCCAGGTAGCCGAAGCCGGTGTGCGGCGAGGTCGGCACAACGCCGAAGGTGATCAAGGAATCGGCATGCGACTCGGCGACCCGGAAGGCGGTCTGCAACGCCGCGCGCAGGGTGGTCACCGGGTTCATGATCTGGTCGGAGGTGACCGAAGCCATGACCGCGTCCGGGTCGCGACGGGCCAGCACCGCGGCCGGATAGGCGACCGCGTTCAACGTGTCGCGACCGACGGGTTCGCCGAGGATGTTCTCCCGCGGGATCTCCGGCAGCTCGGCGTGCACGGCGTCGCCGAACTCGGCGCCGGTGCAGACCAGCACCCGCTCGTCGGGCACCACACCCCTGACCCGCTCATAGGCGATCCGCAGCAGCGTCTTGCCGTCGACCAGGGTCAACAGCTGCTTGGGAGTGCCCTGCCGGGACAGGGGCCACAACCGCGTGCCGGAACCGCCCGCGACGATGACCACATAACGCATGCCAGCCAGACTAGATGGACCACCGGGCAGGGACCCGGTACAGGGGCAAGTCCGCGTCTGACACCATCGCTTGGGTGACCGAAGTCTTCACCGCTGCGTTGCGACGCCGGAACGCCCGATCGGGCGCCACGCCGCTGATCACCTACTACGACGAGACCCGCGGTGAGCGGATCGAACTCTCCGGGACATCACTCGGCAACTGGGTGGACAAGACCGCCGGGTTGTTGACCGACGAGATCATGGTCGAGCCGGGGGACCTGGTCCGGCTGCCGATCGCCGTCAGCCACCCGGCGCACTGGGTGACGCTGATCTGGGTCGCCGCTGCCTGGCGCGCCCGCTGCTCGGTGACGCTGGGCGCCGCGGACGATGCGGCAGTCGAGGTGATCGGTCCGGACGACCCGCGGCCGGGCAACGCGGAGACGGTCGCCTGTTCGCTGCATCCGCTCGGGCTCGGCTTCAGCACTCCGCTGCCGGCCGGGGTGATCGACTACGGAGTCGAGGTGCGCGCCCACCCGGACAGCTTCAGCGGGCCGCACCCGGCGCCGGACGATCCCGCCTGGCGCGACGGCAACAAGGATCTCAGCCACGCCGACGTGGTCAGTGGCGTGGCGGGCGGACCGGCCCGGGAGTTGATCACTCCGCTTCCCGATGACACGCCGTTGACGATCATCCGGCGGGCACTGATCCGGCCTGTGCTGACCGGCGGTTCGGCTGTGATCGTCCTCGGCGCGTCGGCGGATCGGCTGGCCGTGATCGCCGCCGCCGAGAACGCCGCTGAGAACGCCGCCGCTGAGCACGGCTCAGGGTCGGCCAGGGACGATTAGTTTCCGGTCAGCGACCCGAAGCCGTCTCGCCATGTGGGGTGCACCGGCCGCCAGCCGGCAGCGCGGGCCTTGGCGTTGGAGACCGGACGGCCGCGCCGCGCCCCTTCGGCGACCGGCGCCTGCTGCGGCTGCGGAGCTCCGATGGCGGCGGCGAACGCCGGCAACCACTCCGTGCCGGCCGCCGGTTCGTCGTCGACGATGTGATACGTGCCGTCCGGCCAGTCGAGCGCCGACACCGTGGCCGCAACCGCGTCGTCGATGTGCACGAAGTTGGTGATCTCCGGCGTTGCCGGCAGCCGGCCGGCGACAACCCGGTCGGCCATCCGCCCGCCAGGCGCGTACCAGGTGCGCGGCCCGTACAACATGCCGTAACGCAGGATGGTTGCGTGCGGCAGCCGCCGAGCGGTCTGTTCCATCACCTCCACCGCCGAGCCGTGGATGATCTGCTCGTCCTCGGTCGCCGGGCCGGTGCCGTCGGGGAACACCCAGGCGATGCTCTGCACGATGATGCGTTGCACGCCGGCCGCCTCGGCGGCGGCGACCAGATTTGCTGTGCCCTCGCGGCGCAGCCGCGCGTTGGCATCGGTGTCCATGTCGCTGAGATCGGTCAACTCGTGCAGGATCAGCTCCGGCGCCGATGACGTCACCGCGTCCCGGAGCCGATCGGCGTCGTAGACGTCGACAACGACCGGGGCGGCGCCGAGTTCGCCCAGCATCGGCCGGCGTTCGGGCCGCCTGGTGGTCGCGGCGACGTCATGCCCCGCCGCGACCAGTCCGGGGATCAGGCGTGACCCGAGCACGCCGGTGCCGCCGGCAAGGAAGATACGCATGGGTCGGCGGCTCCCCTTCTCAGGCGTTCTGCGGGAAGCCCAGGTTGATCCCACCGTGCGACGGGTCGAGCCACCGCGAGGTGATCACTTTCCCGCGGGTAAAGAAGTGCACGCCCTCGACGCCGTGGGCGTGGGTGTCACCGAACAGCGAGGACTTCCAACCGCCGAAGGAGTAGTACGCCATCGGCACCGGGATCGGCACGTTGATGCCGATCATGCCGACCTCGATCTCGTTCTGGAAGCGTCGCGCAGCCCCGCCGTCGTTGGTGAAGATCGCCGTTCCGTTGCCGTACGGGTTCTTGTTGATCAACTCGACGGCATCCTGATAGGACTCCACGCGGACGATCGAAAGCACCGGCCCGAAGATCTCGTCGGTGTAGATCGCCATGTCCGGCGAGACATGGTCGAAGAGCGTCGGCCCGACGAAGAAGCCGGATCCGTCCGCGTCCGGGGTGACGTCCCGACCGTCGACCACCAGCGTCGCTCCGGCCTGCTGTCCGGCGTCGATGTAGCCGGTGACCCGTTCCCTGGCCTGCTGGGTGACCAGGGGCCCCATGTCGGCACCGCGACGCCCGTCACCGGTGCGCAGCTTCTCGGTCCGCTCCTTGATCTTGTCGACCAGCTCATCACCGATGCCACCGACCGCCACCACGGCGGAGATCGCCATGCAGCGCTCCCCCGCCGATCCGTAGCCGGCGTTCACCGCCTGGTCGGCCGCAAGATCGAGATCGGCGTCGGGCAGCACCAGCATGTGGTTCTTCGCCCCGCCGAGAGCCTGCACGCGCTTGCCTTTCGCGGTGGCGGTCTCGTAGACGTACTTGGCGATCGGGGTGGATCCGACGAAGGAGATCGACTTCACCTGATCATGGCCGAGCAGGGCGTCGACAGCGACCTTGTCGCCGTTCAGTACGTTGAAGATGCCGTCGGGCAGCCCTGCCTCCTGCCACAGCTTGGCCATCCACAACGCGGCGCCCGGATCCTTCTCGCTGGGCTTCAACACGACGGCGTTGCCGGCAGCGATCGCGATCGGGGTGAACCACAGCGGCACCATGATCGGGAAGTTGAACGGTGAGATGATGCCGACCACGCCGAGCGGTTGGCGTACCGAGTGCACATCGACGCCGGTGGACGCGTTCTCGGTGAAACCGCCCTTGAGCAGATGCGGGATGCCGCAGGCGAACTCGACCACCTCCTGGCCGCGGTTCACCTCGCCGGCAGCGTCGGACAGCACCTTGCCGTGCTCGGCGGTGATGATCGCGGCGACCTCGTCCCGCCGCTCGTTGAGCAGTTCCCGGAAACGGAAGAGGACCTGCACCCGTTTGGTCAGCGAGGTGTCGCGCCAGCCGGGGAAGGCTTTCGCGGCAGCGCCGACGATCTGATCGGCGTCCTCGACCGAGGCGTAGGTTACCTGCGCGGTCACGGCGCCGGTCGCCGGATCGGTGACATCGCCGAACCTCCCGGAGGTGCCCGCGAACTCGGCACCAGCCGCCCAATGATTGATCGTCTGTTTGGTCGTCCCAGCCATGATCAGCTCCCTACCTTGTGTTCATCCTCGACTGAGCTCTGATGAACCCAGTGTCACCGGCACGACCTCGCCGGTCCGCACCGCTTGCACACCGGCGGCGCAGACTGCGACCGCCGCGTAGCCGTCCCATGCGCCGGGTCCGTCGATGCCGCCGTCGCGGGCGGCGTCGACCCAGCGCTGCAGTTCGTGGTGGTACGCGGTGGCGAACCGCTCGACGAAACCCGGTGGCACGGCACCACCCCAGCGTCCACCGTCGCCGGAGACGATCTTGGTCACCCCGTGTTGATCAAGGCCGAACATCGTGCTGCCCCGTTCGCCGACCACCTCGGTGCGTACCTCGTAGCCGATCTGGGCCCGGACGAAGATCTCGACAGTGACGATCACTCCGCTCTCGGTCCGGAAGATCACCATCATCGGGTCGAAGACCCCGTCCGGTGCGGCGCTGGTCGGCGTTGGCTTGATCACCTGGACCGAGGTGATCTCTTCGCCGAGCAGGAAGCGTGCAACGTCGACCTCGTGGACCACGGAGTCGGTGATCATCATCGCCGAGTCGAAGTGTGGCCCGTTGGCCATGTTGCGGTGGGTGCAGTGCAGCAACAGCACCCGGCCGATGTCGCCGGAGTCGATCAGCTCCTTGGCTGCGGCGTATTCCGGGTCGAAGCGGCGCATGAATCCCAACTGGACAAGACGTCTGCCCGCCCTGTGCTCTGCGCGGACGACTTCGAGCGCGGTGTCAGGATCGGTGGTCAACGGCTTCTCACAGAGCACGGGAATGCCCCGGTCGAGGCAGGCCAGCACCTGCTTCTCGTGGGCCGGTCCGGGACTCGCGATCACCACGGCGTCGACGTCGGGAGCCCCGATCGCGGCGAACGGATCATCCTCCACCCGCGCACCGACCGATGCGGCGATGGCGGTCGCCCTGGCCCGGTCGAAGTCGTTGATCACGGTCACCGTGGCGCCGCGGACCCGTTGGCTGAGCGCTTCCACGTGGAAGCCGCCCATCATCCCGACGCCGAGCACGGCAACGCGGAGATCACTCATCGATGCAGCTCTTCAGGTAGGTGAGGGTGCGCCGCGCGGTCGGCAGCGGGACGTCCGGAGGACACGGGTACATGTCCTGCTCGACGATGCCGAAGAGCGGCCCGTCCCAGGCGGCCACCGTGGCCAGGATCGGGGCAAGATCGGGTTCGCCCGCCGGCGGTTCGGTCATCACGCCGCGGCGCACCGCTTCCGGGAAGGACAGGTCCTCGGCCAGCACCGTGTCGCGGATCGCCGGGTCGACCTGTTTCAGGTGCAGGTAGCCGATCCGCTCCGGATAGCGGTTGATCAGGTCGAGGTTGTCGCCCCGGTAGTAACTGACATGTCCGGTGTCCAGGCAGAGATTCACGTAGGCCGGATCGGTCGCCGCCAGGAAGCGTTCGATGTCGGCCTGATAGCCGACGTGGCTGTCGGCATGGCTGTGGAACTGGACCTTCAGGCCGTACTCCTCGCCGATCCGCTTGCCCAGTTGGTTCATCCCGTCGGTCAGCCGGGTCCACTGGTCGGCGGTCAGCTCCCGCGGTTCCTTCGGCTCACCCGTCTTGTGATCACGCCAGACATCGGGGATCACCACGATGTGCTCGCCGCCGACCGCCTGGGTGAGGGCGCCGACGGTCGACACCTGCTGCCAGACGTCGTCCCACGAGTCGGGGCGGTGCAGGTGCTCGAAGACCGTGCCCGCCGATACCTTGAGTCCGTGGGCGTCGAGTTGCTCCCGCAGTTCGGCGGCGTCGGTGGGCAGGTAGCCGACCGGCCCGAGTTCGATCCAGGTGTAACCGGCCTCGGCCACCTCGTCCAGGAAACGGCCGGGGTCGGTCTGCTCGGGGTCGTCGGCGAACCAGACGCCCCAGGAGTCGGGGGCGGACCCGATGGTGATCAATTCACATCCTTCGCCTCGTGCGGATCCAGGTAGATCCGCTGTGCCTTCTTGTGATCCTGGTAGGCCTGGTAGGCCTGCTGCGTGCTGTCCAGGGTCGAGACCTGGCTCACCGGTACGTCCCACCAGGACTGGGAATCGGGTGCGTCGATGAAGGGGTCGGTCTCGGCGTGGATGACGATGCTGTGGTCGGCGGTCTTGGCCACCTCGATCGCGGTGACGAACTCCGCGGCGGTGTTCGTCCTGATCACCTCAGCCCCCAGGCTGGCCGCGTTGGCGGCAAGGTCGACCGGCAGGAAGTCACCGTCCAGTCGCCCGGATCCGGTACGGCGCCGGTAGCGGGTGCCGAAACGCTGCGATCCCAGTGACTCGCTGAGTGAACCGATCGAGGCGAAGCCGTGGTTCTGCACCAGCACGGCGATGATCTTGACACCCTCCTGGATCGCGGTGACCAGTTCGCTGGCCAACATCAGGTAGGACCCGTCGCCGACCATCACGAAGACGTCCCGAGTGGGGTCGGCCAATCGGACGCCGAGCCCGCCGGCGATCTCGTAGCCCATGCAGGAGTAGCCGTACTCGACGTGGTAGCCGCCCTTGTCCCGGGTGCGCCACATCTTGTGCAGGTCGCCAGGCATCGATCCGGCAGCGCAGACCAGCACGTCGCGAGGATCGGAGTGCTCGTTGACCATTCCGATCACCTCGTTCTGGCTGAGCAGGCCGGCGGTCGGTGTGGCGGGATGGTAGGCGTCGTCGACGATCCGGTCCCATTCGGTCTTCAGTCGGCCGATCGTTGCGGCGTACTCCTGCGTGACGTGGTAGTCGCCGACCAGCCCGGCCAGCGCGGTCAGGGTGTCCCGGGCGTCGGCGAGCAACGGCAGGCCGGCTTCCTTGATCGAATCCAGGCCGGCGACGTTGATGTTGATGAAGCGCACACCCGGGTCCTGGAAGGCCGACCTGCTTGCGGTGGTGAAGTCGGAGTAGCGGGTGCCGATGCCGATCACCAGGTCGGCATCGCGGGCGATGGCGTTGGCGGCGGTTGTGCCAGTGGAGCCGACCGCGCCGAGGCACTGGGCATGATCATCGAGCAGCGCACCCTTGCCTGCCTGACTGAGTCCGACCGGGATGCCGGTCTGTTCGACGAAGGATCGGAGCGTCTCCTCCGCCTGGCTGTAGTGCACGCCGCCGCCGGCGATGATCACCGGCCGCCGGGCTGCGCTGATCATGGATGCCGCCCGGTTCAGCAGCCCCGGCTCGGGCTGAGGGCGACCCAGATGCCAGACCCGCTTGGTGAAGAGGGCACGCGGCCAGTCGTACGCCTCGGCCTGGACGTCCTGCGGGAAGCAGACGGTGACGGCGCCGGTCTCCGCGACATCGGTGAGCACCCGCATCGCGCCGAGCAGGGCGGCGGGCAGTTGTTCCGGCCGGGAGACGCGGTCGAAGTAGCGGGACACCGGTCGGAAGGCGTCGTTGACCGAGATGTCGCCCGCGTCGGGACGTTCGAGTTCCTGCAGCAACGGTGAGGCATGCCGGGCAGCGAACCCGTCGGCCGGCAGCAGAAGCACCGGGATCCGGTTGATCGTCGCCAGCGCGGCACCGGTGATCATGTTCGTTGCGCCGGGCCCGATGCTGGTCGTGACGGCATAGGTCTGGGTCCGGTTCTTGGCCCGGGCGAACGCCACGGCGGTGTGCACTGCGCCCTGTTCGTTGCGGGACAGGATGTACGGCATGCTGCCGGGTTCGTCGGTCTCCGCCTGGAGCAGTGCCTGGCCGAGCCCGGCGACGTTGCCGTGGCCGAAGATGCCCAGGGTGCCGGCGAAGAGCCGCTGCTGTGCACCGTCCCGCTCGGTCCACTGGTTGGCCAGGAACCTGATGGTCGCCTGGGCCACCGTCAGCTTGATCGTTTCCGAACTTTCGGATTCGGCCCGTTCCGACATCATCGTCTCCTCTCCAGTCGCGGATCGATCCGCTGTCCCTCCCAGGATGCCCGGACGAACGCGTGGCCCGGGTGGTCGGTGATCAACCAGGCCCGCTCGTCGCCCGGCCCGGCCATGGCGTTCAGGTAGTACATGTCGAATCCCGGTGCTGCGACACAGGGGCCGTGCCAGCCGTACGGCACCTCGACGATCGAGCCGTGCCGAACCTCCTCCAACAGGTTGATCGGCCGGTCGTCCGAGGCGGTGGTCTGCATGTAGCCGAAGCCGGCCTGACCGTCCGGCCCAGATGCGATCTCGAAGTAGTAGAGCTCCTCCAGCTCCGACTCCGTGGCACCGGCCCGATCATGTTTGTGTGCCGGATAGGACGACCAGTTGCCGTCCGGGGTGATCACCTCGCAGGCGATCAACTTCGCGGTCTCGAACGATCCCACGGTGCCGAAGTTGCGTACCGACCGGCTGGACTGCCCGGCACCACGCAGCTCGATCGGCACGTCCTCGGCGGCGCCGTACCGAAACGGCAGCTCGCGATCGGTCTTCGCGCCGCACAGCGCGAAGCGGACGCCCTGTTCGGACCGCACGGTCACCGTCCGGCCGATCGGCAGATAGCAGAAGTCGCTCGGCCCCTCGAACACCGAGGACCTGCCCGCGAGCCGGTGTGTGCGGTCGTCACAGGTCACCGCTACCGACCCGGCCAGCGGCAGCAGGATGATTTCCTCGTCGCCGGTGTGCAGCTCCTGGTGTCGACCGGCCGGCAGGTTCTCGATCCGGAGACTCGTGTAGCGCATCAGTGCACCATCCCCGCCGCGGTGTCGACCGCGACCGCGACATCGTCGTCGGACGGATAGAGCAGGCTCCTGCCGACCATCAGGCCGCGGACCGGTGGCAGCTTCAGTGCCGATTCCCATTGGGCGTAGGTGTCCTCGGGTTCTCCGACCGGATCCCCGCCGAGCAGCAGGGTCGGCAGCGTGGTCGCCGCGGCGACCTCCTCCATCCGCTCGGTGACCGGAATCTTCAGCCAGGTGTACGCGCTCGACGCACCGAGGCCCTGGGCGATCGCGATCGACGTGATCACCGCCTCAGGTGTCAGGTCGTTGACGATCCGTCCACCGGCGTGCCGCGCCAGGAACGGCTCCACCAATGCGATCCGTCCGGCGCGGTTGAGTTCGGTCACAGCCCGACCGCAGGTCTGCAGCGTGTCGGCGGTCGCCGGGTCGTCCAGCACGATCCGCAGCAACATCTTGGCGCCCTGCAGTCCGGCGCCGGTCGTCCCCACAACGTCGTAGGCGGTCATCCGGTCATCGGCTTCGAAGCCGGTCCCGGCCAGTCCGCCGCGGTTCAGCGAACCGAAGACGATCTTGTCGTCCAGGGCGCCGAGCAGCAGCAGGTCCTCGATGATGTCGGCGGTGCCCAGCAGCCCGTCGACGCCCGGCCGGGACAGCGCGATGACCAGCCGGGCGAGCAGGTCGCGCCGGTCGGCCATCGCCATCGGGCGTCCGGCGGCCGACAACGAACCGCGTGCTGGATGATCGCAGGCGATCATCATCAGCCGGCCGTCGGCCGGCATGCGGGGCGCCGTGCGCTCTGCCAGCAGCCGCCCGATGCGTGCCGGATCCTCCACCCGGACGGTGGTCAGCTCGTCGATGGTGATCATGCCCGCAACAACTCGTCGATCTCGTCACTGGTCGGCATCGCGGTCGAGCACTCCAGTCGCGATGCGACGATGGCGCCCGCCGCGTTGGCCCGGTGCAGCACCTTCTCCAAGGGCCAGCCGGCAAGGAGACCGTGGGCCAGTGATCCCCCGAAGCCGTCGCCGGCGCCCAGGCCGTTCAGCGGATTGATCATGATCGGCGGCGAAACCACCCGCTCGTTGCTTGTCCTGCCGAGCACTCCCTTCGGTCCCTGTTTGACCACGGCGATCTCGACGCCGGCGTCCAGCAGCGCCTCGGCCGCTCGCTCCGGGTCCGATTCGCCGGTTGCGACCTCGCACTCCTCGCGGTTGCCCACCGCGACCGTGACCTGCGGCAGCACCTTGGCGATCTGTTCCCGCGCCGCCTCCGCCGTGTCCCAGAACATCGGTCGGTAGTCCAGGTCGATCACTGTGAAGCGCTTCTTGGCCCGAGCCTCCAGGACAGCGAAATGCGACTCCCTGCTGGGGCTCTCACTGAGCCCGGTGACCGACAGCCACATCAGGTCGGCGCCGCGAACCGCGTCGAAGTCGATGTCGGACGGGCGTACCTGCAGGTCCGGGGCGGACGGCTTGCGATAGAAGTACAGCGGGAAATTGTCCGGCGGGAAGATCTCGCAGAAGGTGACCGGGGTGGCGTACTCGCGGTTGACGACGACGTGCCGATCGTCGACGCCGAGTTCGGTGAGCTGTCGGCGGACATAGCGGCCGAACGGGTCGTCACCGACCCCGGTGATGATCGCCGCTGCCCGCCCCAGCCGGGCGGCGGCGACCGCTACGTTGGCGGTGGTGCCGCCCAGATACTTGCCGAAGGACGTCACGTCCTCCAGACCGACTCCGATCTGTTCGGGGTAGATGTCCACCCCGCTCCGGCCGAAAGTCAGGATCTCGTGGTGCACGCCCGCCATGCGGCCAAGCCAAGCAGCCGCAGGGCGGCGTGGTCAAGTCTTTGTCCAGACAAATAGTCATACTAGGCTGCCGCCATGTCCGATCCGACCGCGCCCAAGCAGTTGGACATCGTGCTGGACCGGGCCAGTCCGGTTCCCCTCTATCACCAACTGGCGCAGGCCATCGAGGCCGCGATCGCGTCGGGTGAACTGGTGCCCGGCGATCGGCTCGAGAACGAACTGTCGCTG
Organism: Microlunatus sp. Gsoil 973; assembly: GCF_009707365.1. GTDB lineage: Bacteria > Actinomycetota > Actinomycetes > Propionibacteriales > Propionibacteriaceae > Microlunatus. The sequence goes on along the minus strand of NZ_CP046122.1, from coordinate 24,852 downwards.
ACCAGCCGGCTCGGCCTGGCGCGGCCCACCGCCCGGCAGGCGATCGGCGAGCTGGCCCGCAAGGGCCTGGTGGTGCGCAAGCGCGGCGTCGGTACCCAGGTGCTCAGCGCACAGATCAGCCGCGAGACGAGGCTGTCCAGCCTGTACGACGACCTGGTCGCGTCCGGGCGCCATCCGCAGACCCGGCTGTTGTCGTACGGGATCGGGCCGCCGGGTGACGAAGTACTGGCCTGCGGTGCCGACATCGATGAGACGGCTGAGTTCATCACGACCAAGCGGCTCCGGCTGGCCGACGGGCTGCCGCTGGCGATCCTGGTCAACCACCTGCCCGCCTGGCTCGACCTGACTGAAGATGATCTTGCCAAGACTCCGCTGTACGCGCTGCTGCGGGCCAGGGGCCTCCACCTGCGGGTGGCGCACCAGACCGTCAGTGCCCGGCTGATGACCGCCGAGGAGGCCAAGCTGCTGACCGAACGCCGCCCGGCCGCCTGCTTGACCGCCCTACGCGTCGTCTACGACGACACCGGACGACTGATCGAGATCGGCCGACACGTCTACCGCGCCTCGCACTACTCGCTCGACGTGTCGCTGACACCGTGACGCGTACGCCGCCGCACCAGTTCCTCGGCGCCGCACCAGTTCCTCGTCCGCGCACCAGTTGGTCGGCCGCGCACCCACTGCAGGCGGTGCGAACCCGAACAAAGGTCGCGGCGCCGAACAAACGGTGCGGCAACCCTCCACGACAAGATCGGCCAGCACCCCCGCGCCGCCCAGCACTACTCGGCCCAATGCGCCGCCGAAACCTGACGCGTACGCCGCCGCACCAGTTCCTCGTTCGCGCACCAGTTTCTCGATCACGCACCAGTTCCTCGATCACGCACCAGTTGGTCGGCCGCGCACCCAATGCAGGCGGTGCGAACCCGAACAAAGGTCGCGGCGTCGAACAAACGGTGCGGCAACCCTCCACGACAAGATCGGCCAGCACGCCCGCGCCGCCCAGCACTACTCGGCCCAATGCGCCGCCGAAACCTGACGCGTACGCCGCCGCACCGGTTCCTCGATCACGCACCAGTTGGTCGGCCGCGCACCCAATGCAGGCGGTGCGAACCCGACCAAAGGTCGCGGCGTCGAACAAGGGGTGCGGCAACGTTGGTCGACGAGATCGGCGAGCAGGTATACGACTGCCCGCGTTACTCACCGGACGTGTCGCCGGCGCCGCGGACGCGTACGCCGCCGCACCAGCCTATGCGGATCGGCTGGTCGTACGGCAACGCCTCGGCATCGTCCAGTCGCTAGCCGGCATCGCGATCGAGGCCGACCAGAAAACCCAACCCCCAGGCCAGGTGCATGATGATCAACACCAGCGGCAGGCGGGTCCGGGCCTCCGGGCTCAGTCCCTTCGCGGTCGCCGTCCCGGCGATGATCACCAGCAGATAGCCCAGCGGTGCCAGCCAGCCCGATTTCAAGATCAGCTTGTTCGTGATCAGCCCGGCCAGCCCAGCGGCACTCCCGGCGCCGATGCCGATCACCGCGACCGGAGCGGCCAGGTAGCGGGCGTTCGCGGTGTCGGCGTGCCGACGTACGACTTCGCGCCGCCATTTGCCGGTGTTGTAGAACTGGGCGGCCAGGGCACGCACCGTGGACCGCGGCCGGTAGGTGACCTTGAGTTCCGGGGAGAACCAGATGAGCTCGCCGCGCTGCCGCAGCCGGTAGTTCAGTTCCCAGTCCTGCGCCCGGTGCAGCGTCTCGTCGAAGCAGCCGACATCCAGCAGCGCCTGTTTGCGGAAGACGCCGAGGAAGACGGTGTCGGCAGGTCCGGCCGGCGACTCCTCGAGGTGGAATTTCGAGCCGCCCAGGCCCAGCCGGGAGGTGTACGCATAGGCGACCGCCTCCTCGAACGGCGTCCGGCCCTTGGCGTCCATCACCCCGCCGACATTGGCGGCGCCGGTTTCGTCGAGCAGTTCGACGGCCCGTTTCAGGTAGCCGTCGGTGAGCTCGCCGTGGCCGTCGACCCGGGCGACGATGTCGTATTTGGCAGCGGCGATGCCCAGATTCAGCCCGGCCGGAGTGCGGCCGGTCGGATTGTCGACCACCTGCAGCCGGTCGTCGGCGGCCGCCAATCCATCGGCGATCTGGTGGGTACGGTCGGTGCTCGGACCGACCGCCATGATCACCTGCAGGTCCCCTGGATAGTCCTGTTCGAGGATCTGCCCGACCGCCGCGGCCAGATGGCGTTCCTCGTTCAGGATCGGCATCACGACCGATACGCCGGGGTATGCGGAGATCACCCGGTCATCCTGTCAGGTCCCGACGCTCGGGTCAGGCCGACCCCGCCGTGCACACCTGGTTCAGGTCCGCGGCGCCGCCGGTCCCCTTCTTGGGAGCAGGCGACTTTGCCGCGCCCCCCGACGTCGGGGTCTGCTCCTTGGCCTTCTTCTCCGCCTTGGCCCGCTTGGCGCCGGCATCGGTCGCCTTGGTCACCGAGGCCTGTACGGTCTGGTGGATCAGCTGGAAGTCCGCGCTGCCCGGGTAGATCAGCGGCGGGACGAACGCGACACTGGCGATCGGCCGGCGCTTCGCCTTCTCCGCCAGATTGATCAGCCGGTTGATCTCCGACGGTGGCACGTCGGTCTGGACGATCTGCTTGCCGGCAGCGGCGATCCGGTTGAACTTGGTCAACACGGTCACCGGATCGAGCTGGTTGAGCATGGCGTCCATCACGCATTTCTGGCGGGCCATCCGCGCGTAGTCAGAATCGGCATGCCGGGACCGGGCATACCACAGCGCGTGGTAGCCGTCCATGTGCTGGGTCCCGGGTTCGATGTAGTTCTTGACCTGCTGCCCGGGCACCTGACCACCGATCGGCAGCCGCTTGTTGACCTTGATCGTGATCCCACCGACCGCATCGATCAACTTCTGGAAGCCCTTGAGGTCGATCAAGGCGTAATAGTTGATCTTGAGACCGGTGGCGCCCTCGACCGCCTCCTTGGTGGCCTGCGCACCCGGGTTCCGAACGCCCGGATACAGGGCCCGGTGTGCTTCGGCATAGCTGTAGACGGCGTTCAGCATGCAGCTGTGGTCGGCGCAGCCGTAGCCCCTCGGGAAGACTTTGTGCAGCGGCGAGGAATCCGGGAAGGGTGCGTCCTCCAGGTTCCGCGGCAGGCTGAACAACACCGTACGGCCGGAGTCCACATCGACGCTGGCAACCGTGATGCTGTCCGGTCGCAGCCCGACCCGGTCCTTGCCGGCGTCGCCGCCGAGCAACAGGATGTTGATCCGACCGGCCTTGGCGACCTTGTCCCCGCCACCGGAGAAGACCGCGCCCATGAAGTCGCGTTGATCGGAGACGATCGACGCGCTGGCGAACATCGCTCCGGTGACGACGAATACCAGGGCGCCGCTGAGCGTGGCGAAGCCGAGCCGGTGGCGGCGGGCAAGCTCAGGTGGCCGACTGATCCGCCAGGCATCGATCATCAGCAGGGCCCAGCAGATTCCGGCCAGCATCAACACGCCCTGCAGAATCCGCAGCGGCACCTGGCTGGACATCAGCGTGATGAAGCCGCCGCGCCAGACCAGCGCCATCACCCCGACCGCAACGATTGCGCCGATCAGTACCGCCCAACTGCGCAGGGCGAACCGTCCGATGCGCTTGTTGCCGGCCGCCATCTGCGCCGATCCCGGCAGCACCAGGGTCATGAACAAGAACGTCAGGCCACGCCTGAGCTTGATCCGCTGGCTCTTGACCTGTAACGGGTTCTGCCCGGCTGAACGGGCATGGGGCGGCAGCATGGTTGCGGTCACCGGCGGGCCTTTCAGTTGGGGAAGGTCTCCGCACACCGGCCCGCGCGGTCGGCCGGCGCACAGATGGCCCCAGTATCCCGGCGCGGGGTGTTCCTGACCCGGTCGACGCGCCGGGCGCAGGTACTTTGGTGCGCATGGCACCCAGCCACAACGACGATCTCGACTGGCTCTACCGGCGTGACAAGAAGCACCCACGCGACCAGGAGCCGGAGCCGACCCGCGTCCTGCCGAAGGATCAGCCGGCGGCCGATGAGTCGACCCCGTCGCCGCCCCGAACGCCTCCCCAGGGAGCGGGGCAGGTACCGCCCCGGACGCCGCGACCTGGACCGCCGCCCACGCAGCCGCCGGGTCCGCCTCGGGCGCCACGCCGCAAGAGCGCCGGGAAGCGGATCGCGGTCGGCATCGGCATCTTCCTCGTTGCCGTGCTGGTCTGGCTGATCGCCGTCCCGATCTACGCCTGGAGCCACGTCGACCGGGTGGCCTGGGAGCCGTCGGGCAGCCGCCCGCCGACCAACCCGGCACGCTCTACCTGCTGGTCGGCTCGGATTCCCGGGCAGGTCTCACCAAGGCCGAGCGGAAGAAGCTCGGCACCGGGCACGTCGGCGGCCAGCGCACCGACACGATCATGTTGCTCTACGTGCCGCCGGGCGGTGAGCCCGCTCTGATCTCGGTCCCCCGGGACTCCTACGTCCCGATCCCCGGGCACGGGTCCAACAAGATCAACGCGTCGTACTCGATCGGCGGTCCCAAACTGCTGACCAGGACCATCGAACGCAACACCGGGCTGCGGATCGACCAGTACACCGAGGTCGGTTTCGCCGGCTTCGTCAACGTCATCGACGCGGTCGGCGGCATCCATGTCTGCCTCAAGCATCCGATCAAGGACCATGACTCCCACCTCAATCTCAAGAAGGGGTGCCAGACCCTGGAGGGCAGGGACGCGCTGGGCTACGTACGGATGCGGAAGGCCGATCCACTAGGTGATCTCGGCCGCGTGCAACGGCAGCGGAAGGTGGTCGGTGCGATGGCCAAGGAGGCTGCGTCGCCGGCGTCGATCATCAACCCGGTGCGCTACTGGAAGCTGGCCAACGCGGGCACCGATTCGCTGGTCGTCGGCGACAACGCCACGATGTTCTCCGCGATGCGGATGGTGATCGCCCTGGGCAAGGTGTCGAGCGGCGACGGACTGACGCTCACCGTGCCGATCGCCGACGCCAACGCCAACACCCCGGCCGGATCGTCGGTGCTCTGGGACAATGCCAAAGCCAAGAAGATGTTCGACGACATCGCCAGGGGCGACACCAGCGGCCTGAAGAAGTTCGCGAAGTAGCAGGCGAACTCGGCCCGGCGGAGAGAGGGACTCCGATGACATCTGAGGCACCCACCACCCTGCGGCGGTCGCTGGGACTGCGCGACCTGATTGTCTACGGCCTGCTGTTCATCGGCCCGACCGCACCGATGGGCACCTTCGGGGTCCTGGACGCACGCAGTCACGGAGCCACGGCGCTGGTCTTCGTGATCGCCACGATCGCCATGGCCTTCACGGCCTGGTCCTATGCCAGGATGGCGCTGGCCGTGCCGCGGGCCGGTTCGGTGTTCGCCTACGCCCAGGCCGGGCTTGGCCGGTTCCCGGCCTTCCTGGCCGGCTGGATGCTCGGCCTGGACTATCTGTTCATCCCCGCGCTGGCAGCGCTCTTCACCGGAATCGCCGCCAACTCGCTGGTCCCTGGTGTGCCGGTCTGGATCTTCACGGTGGCCGGGGTGCTGTTGATCACCGGGCTGAACATTGCCGGCGTCAAGGTCGCGGCGGCCGTCGGTATGGTGATGCTGGCCATCGAAATGCTGCTGCTGGTGATCTTCGTCGTCGGCGCGATCATCGTATTGGCCCGCGAGGGCCCGGCCCGGCCGGTACTCTCCCCGCTGGTCGGCTTCAACGGATTTGATCTTGCCGGTGCGCTCGGAGCCGTCTCGGTCGCCGTGCTGGCGTTCCTCGGCTTCGACGCGATCGCCAGTTTCGCCGAGGAGAACACCGGTTCACCGCGACAGGTCGGCCGAGCACTGCTCTTCTGCCTGTCGCTGGCCGGGCTGCTGTTCGTCGTCCAGACCTATTTCGCCGGGCTGCTGATCCGGACGACGCCGGAGACGTTGACGGCGCATCCGGACCAGCAGGGAACCGCCTTCTACGACATGCTCCGGCAGGCAATAGGCGGCTGGTTCGGGCAGATCGTCACCGCGGTCCGCACCATCGGCCCGATCTTCTCGGCGTTGGTGGCTCAGGCGGCGGTGAGCCGGCTGATGTACGGCATGGCTCGGGACGGGCGGCTTCCCGCGGTCCTCGGTCGGCTTGGTCAGCGCAGCCACACGCCGCGCAACGCCATCCTGCTGTCGGCGGTGGTCACCGTGGTCATCGCCCTGCTTGCGGCATTGCGCGACGACGGCCTGGACGTGCTGTCCTCCCTGGTCACCGTCGGAGCCCTGGTGGCGTTCGTGTTCCTGCACGCCTCGGTGGTCGGCTACTACGTGATCGGAAAGCGGACACCGGAACCCGTACGGCACGTGGTGCTTCCGGCCATCGGCGTTCTGATCGTGGTGATCGCTCTGGTCCTGGCGAGCCGCCCGCGTTGATCATCGGCGCCTGCTGGTTCGTGATCGGCGTGGTCGTGGCGCTGGTACAGCGCCGCCGACCAGACGTCAGTCCGTCGGGGACACCCTGATCAGGTTGCCGTCCGGATCGCTGACAACGAAGGTGCGCCCGAAGACGTCGTCGTACGGCTCCTGGTAGACGGTCGCGCCCTTGGCCGACCAGTCGGCGAACAGCTTGTCGACCTTCGCTCCCCCGCCGGGCAGCATCAGACCGACTTCACTGGTGCGCGGCGCATCGGTGATCTGGTCGGCACGCCCGGACCAGAGCGCGAAGAGCACACCGGGGGACACCTCGTACGGGATGTAGCGCGGGGTCACCATCGTCGGCGCCATCCCGAACAGCTCGCTGTAGAAGCGGGTGGACCGTTCGACGTCGGTGACGTAGATCAGGAACAGGTTCGGTGTTGTCATACCTGCCAGCATTGGCCCAAAACCTGACAACCTGTGTCGGGTTTTCGGGAAGAATGTGCTCATGCGGTCCCAGCGACTGCTGTCGATGTTGTTGCTGCTGCAGCTTCGACAGCGGATGACGGCCAGACAGCTGGCCGACGAACTCGGCGTGTCCGAGCGAACCGTACTGCGCGACGTGCTGACGCTCGCCGAGGCCGACATCCCGGTGTTCTCCGAACAGGGCCGCCACGGCGGGATCGTGCTGCTCCCGGGTTCCCACCTCGACGTCAACCGGCTTACACCGTCGGAGGTGGAGGCGCTGCGGCTGATCGGTCTCGACCGGCACCAGGCCGCTCAGCTCGGCATCGACCAGACCACGACGCAGCGCAAACTCCGCACCCGTCCGACACCGACCGGACAAACCATTCCGCTCTCGGAACTGGTGATGATCGACAACCGCGGCTGGTTCGAGGACGAGCCGGGAGGAGCCGATCCAGCCTCGCTGGCGGCTGACCTGCAGTTCGGACGCCGGTTGCGGATCGGCTATCGGCGCAGTTCCCAGGCCTCACCGCGCTCGCTGACCGTCGACCCGTACGGCCTGCTCTCCCGCGCCGGCCGCTGGTACCTGGTCGCCGACCACCGCGGCCACCCGCGCCTCTTCGCCCTGGAGCGACTTGCCCGATGGACGGTCGGCGACCAGCCTCGTCGGCTGCGCGCCGGAGTTGATCTCGGCTCGGTCGCCTGCCGGCTGATGGAAGACCTGGAACGAAGCGGCTCGGTCATGATCACTGCACTGCTGGACGCCGACCGTGTCGACCTGGCCCGGCGTGTCCTGGGCAGCAGGCTCCGCTCGACCACTCGGATTGATGATCATCAGGCCAGGATCACCATCGCCTACGAACAGTTGGAGGCCGTACGCCAGCTGCTGCAGTTCGCCGACCATCTGGTGATCATCGATCCACCGGAGGCTGCTGAACGGCTGAAGGAACTCGCGCTGGCCACCGCAGGGCGCTACCGATGACTCAGCGGTTGAGCAGGGAGCGGGCCATCACGATCCGTTGCACCTGGTTGGTGCCCTCGTAGATCTGGGTGATCTTGGCGTCCCGCATCATCCGCTCCACCGGATAGTCCTTGGTGTAGCCGTAGCCGCCGAGCAGCTGCACCGCATCGGTGGTGATCTCCATCGCCACGTCGGAGGCGAAGCACTTGGCGGCGGCACCGAAGTAGCCCAGATCGGCGTCGCTGCGCTCGGACTTGCATGCTGCCGCATAGGTCAACTGGCGTGCCGCCTCGAGCTTCATCCCCATGTCGGCGATCATGAACTGCAGGCCCTGGAACTCACTGATCGGCCGACCGAACTGCTTGCGTTCCTTGACATAGCCCAGCGCGTAGTCCAGTGCGCCCTGGGCCACGCCGATCGCCTGAGCGGCAATGGTGATCCGGGTGTGGTCGAGGGTCTTCATGGCGGTGACGAAGCCGGTGCCCTCGGCGCCGATCATCCGCGACGCCGGGATCCGTACGTTGTCGAAATAGACCTCGCAGGTCGGCGACCCCTTGATCCCGAGTTTCTTCTCCGGTGCGCCGAAGGAGACGCCGGGGTCAGCCTTCTCGACCAGGAACGCGCTGATCCCCTTGGTTCGCTTCTCCGGGTCCGTCACCGCGAAGACGGTGTAGAAGTCCGAAACGCCGGCATTGGTGATCCACCGTTTGACGCCGTTGATCACGAACTCGTCCCCGTCGCGGGCCGCCCGGGTCTTCATGCTGCAACGTCCGATCCCGCATCGGGCTCGGACAGGCAGTAGGAGGCCATCGACTCGCCGCTGGCGATCCTGGGCAGGTAGCTCTTCTTGAGTTCGTCAGAGCCCTCGGCGATCCAGCACAGCGTGGCCAGCTTGTTGACCGCCGGGATCAGCGATGATGCCATGCACGCACGGGCGATCTCCTCGATCACGATCACCGTTGCGAGCGCGTCGGCGCCGACTCCGTCGTAGGCCTCCGGCACGTGCGGGGCGTGGAAGTCCGCGGCGCGCAACGCCTCGTAGGAGGCCTTCGGGAACTGCGCCAATTCATCGGCCTCGGCTGCATTCGGCGCGACCTTTTCGTCGCACACCTCGCGGACCGCGGCCCGGAACGCCTCATGCTCTTCGCTCGGCCGGTACATGTCGCTGAAGTCGGTCACGCCGCCAGATTAGTCCCGCACCGGCCAGCGGTGGTCCGCATCTACTTAAACGCTAAAGTCACCGTCATGCGCACCTATTCGCTGACGACGGACAGCGTTGCCGACCATCAGTGGAGCCTCCGGGCCGCCAGTCCGACGCCCGAGGAATGGAGCGAGCTCACCGCCGATCCGATCCCGGCCACCGTGCCCGGCGAGGTGCACACCGACCTGTTGGCGGCGCGGAAGATCCCGGACCCGTTCGACGGCGACAACGAGACCTTGCTGCAGTGGATCGGCCGCACGGACTGGCAATACAGCCTGAACTTCGACTGGCAGCCCGGCCCGGAGACACGGCACGATCTCGTCGCCGAAGGCCTGGACACGTTCGCGGTGATCACGCTCAACGGTTCCGAGGTTGGCCGGACCGCGAACCAGCACCGCAGCTATCGATTCGACGTCACCTCCCAGCTGCGACCGGGCAGCAACGAACTGGTGATCACCTTCGCGGCACCGGCCACCGCGGCCGAGCAGGCGGAGGCCGAGCTCGGCCGGCTGCCCGTCTCCTACCACCACCCGTACAACGCGGTCCGCAAGATGGCCAGCAGCTACGGCTGGGACTGGGGGCCCGACCTGGCCGGGGCGGCGATCTGGAAGCCGATCAGGATCGAGTCCTGGGACACTGTCCGGCTGGAGGCCGTTCGCCCGCTGGCGACGGTCGTCGACGGTGTCGGCGTGCTGCAGGTCGAGGCCGAACTTCAGTGGCTGCCCGATGCAGACCGACCGGTCACCCTGGCAACCGAGGTCGCCGGCCAGTTGATCACTCGTGAACTCGAGCCCGGTACGACGTCAGCCTCCGTGCGCGTCGAGGTTCCCGACGTCGAGCTGTGGTGGCCGCGTGGCTACGGGGCCAACCGCTCTACCCCACCGCCGTACGGCTGTCCCGCGGTGATGAGGTCATCGACCGGTTCGACGCCCGGGTCGGGTTCCGCAACATCGCGATCCGGCTGACTCCCGATGATCGCGGCACCGGGTTCGCGATCACGGTCAATGATCAGCCGATCTATGTCAAGGGCTACAACTGGATCCCCGACGACGCCTTCCTCACCCGACTCGATGCCGGCCGGTACCGGACCTCGATCATGGAGGCGTACGAATCCGGTGCCAATCTGTTGCGGGTCTGGGGCGGCGGCATCTACGAGAGCAACTACTTCTACAACGTCTGCGACGAGCTGGGAATCCTTGTCTGGCAGGACTTCCTGTTCGCCTGCGCCGCCTACAGCGAGTCCGGAACCACTGTGGAGCGAGGTCGAGGCCGAGGCCCGGCAGGCGATCACGCGATTGTCGGCCCACCCGAGCCTCGCCGTTTGGAACGGCAACAACGAGAACATCTGGGGCTACGTCGACTGGGGTTGGCGGCCGCAACTGGTCGGCAAGACCTGGGGCAACGGCTACTACCGTGAGCTGCTGCCGAAACTGGTCGAGCAGCTGGATCCGCGCACGCCGTACTCGCCGGCCAGCCCGTTCTCGTTCAGCGACTATCTGCATCCCAACGATCCGCGGCACGGCACGATGCACATCTGGGACGTCTGGAACCAGGTGGACTACCGCCACTACGCCGACTACCAGCCGCGATTCGTGTCGGAGTTCGGTTTCCAGGGTCCGCCGCCTGGTCGACGCTGACGTCAGTTGTCCATGATCAACCGCTCGACCCGTACGGTCCGCAGATGTTGGTGCACCAGAAGGCAGCCGACGGCAACCTGAAGCTGGAACGCGGCCTCGGTGATCACCTCCCGCACTGGGCGACCGAATCCGAGATCGCGATCGACGACTGGCACTGGCTGACACAGCTCAACCAGGCCCGCGCCGTACGCTTCGGGATCGAGCATTTCCGCAGCCTCGCGCCGACCAACACCGGGGCGGTCGTCTGGCAGCTCAACGACAACTGGCCAGTGATCAGCTGGGCGGCCGTCGACTATGCCGGGATCCGCAAACCGCTCTGGTACGCACTCAAGGCGGTGTTCGCCGACCGGCTGCTGACCATCCAACCCCGCACCGACGAGCAGGGCAACCGGGTGCCGACGCTGATCGCGCACAACGACTCCGCCGAGCCGTGGTCGGGTGAGCTGGTGATCACCCGACGCTCCACGGCGGACGGCAGTCCGGTGCTCGCCGAGCAGCGACTGGATCTGCACGTCGCCGCCCGGTCGACGTTGAACATCGCTCTGGACGCCGACGTGATCACTGCGACGACGCCCGGCACCGAGTTCCTGCAGGCCCGCACCGGCGACGCGACGACGTACCACTACTTCGTCGAGGACACCGCGCTGGTCCTGCTGCCGGCCGCCGACGCGTACCGGACCGACGTCATCGCCGACACCGACAGCTACCGGGTGACCGTCACCGCCAACGCACTGGTCAAGGATTTGGCGATCTTCCCCGACCGGCTCGACCCGGCAGCCCGGGCTGATAGCGGACTGATCACCCTGGTCGCCGGTCAGAGCCACACCTTCACCATCACCGGCACGGGATCCCTGGATCACCACCAGTTGGCCGCCCGACCGGTTCTGCGGTCGGTGAACGATACGGTGGCGTCAGCGATCGAACCCATCAATCCTGGCGGCGCTGCCGTCCCCGGGATCCCGCTGACCCCCGGCATCAAGGCCGGCGACTTCGTCTACGTGTCCGGGCAGGTGGCCACCGACGCTCAGGGAGCGGTGATCATCGGAGATTTCGAGGCCGAAGTCAACGGCGCGATCGACAACGTGATCAAGGTCGTCGAGGCGGCCGGTGGCAGCGTCGACCAGATCGTCAAGATCAACGCCTTCTTGGCCAACGGCGCGTCCTTCGCGGCGTTCAACGAGATCTACGCGAAAGCGGCTCGGCGCCGTGCCGCCGGCCCGCACCACCGTGGTCACCGGCTTCGGCAACCCGGACGTGCGGGTGGAGCTGGAGGCGATCGCCTACCTCGGCTGATCACCCACCGCGGGTGACGATCGAGAACGGCTGGCTGGACAGGTCCGTGAAATTGCCCACCCGGGCCTCGACCGTGCACTCGGCGGCCTGGGAGAGCGTTGTGACGGTCAGCCCGTCGCTGGACACCGAGAGCGCACCGGAACATCCGTCGCTGAAGCGAACACCCTTCTCACCGCCGGCGATCGCCACCAACATCTTGGACGGATCACCGATCGCCGGGCTGCGGTAGAGCGGGTCGACCGTGTCGGGACCGCTCGGCCACACCGGTACCAGGGTGATCGGCAGCGTCTTCTGGCTGACGATCCGTGCCGGGGTCTGGACCTCGATGTCTTGCAGCCGCTGCACTGGATAGGCCGTGCCGGCGACCTCGGCATCCTGGACCGCAGCCGTGGTTGCCGCCGACGCTGCGTCGAGCCAGTTCTGCAGCTGCTCCTGGCCGGTGACCGCCAGGTGGACGTCGACCGAGATCTGCTGAGTGCTCTGCGCGGGCACGGCGATCCCGTCGACACTCCAGCCGCAGCGGGCGGTGATCCCGGTGACGCTGGGCAGGTTCTGCTGCTGCGACTTGCCCGACCAGGTCACCGTGGGGCAGTCGGCCTGTTTGGTCAGTCCTGGCAGCACTTCAAGGAACGGGCCGCGCAGCGGTCCCTTCTGGGCGCTGTAGGTGATGGTCAATCGGATCGACGTCGAGGCGCTGTCGTACTCGGCCTTGCGGCTGATGCCGAGTCCGGTCGGAGTGGGCTGGTCCTGCTGGGTGGCCTGCAGCGCGACCGGTTGCGGGCTCGGGCTCGTTCCGGCCCCGCGGCTCTTCGGCACGAACTGCACCGCAACGACGATGAGCGCAACCAACAGGACCAGAGAGCCGCTGCGGCACCGATCATCCGCGGTGACTTCCACCAGGACCGCCGCGACTCGGTGTCGTCCGCCCTCGTCGGGTTCTTCGGGTTCGGGGGCGGACCGGCGCGGCATCGGGCGGTAGACGGTCTCCCGGCCTGGCGTTCCCAGGTCGGGGATCGGGCCCAGTTCCTGGGGCGGGTGCGGTCGGACATCGTCGCCGTCATCCTCGGGGCCTGCCGGAGGCCCCGGACCGCGGTGGCCGCCGTTCGGTCTGGACGAAGTCCTCCGGCGCGGAAGCGGGTTCCAGCGCGGGTACGCCGTCCAGCCGGGGACGCATCGCGGTCAGCGTGGCGGCGGCGTCGGCGGCCGACGGCCGGTTCTGCGGTCGCTTGTCCAAAAGCCGGAGCAGCAGTGCGGAGAGCTGATCGGGCAGGTCGAGGTTGGGCACCTCCACCGACACGTGCCGATAGGCGATGGTGAAGTCGGTTCCCGGCCCGGCGAACGGCGTTCTGCCGGCGAGCAGTTCGTAAAGCAGGACCCCGGTTGCGTACACGTCGGCGGGCATCCCGGCGTCGCCGGTGCTGATCAACTCCGGCGCCATGTACTCCGGCGTTCCGAGTAATCCCGTGGAGACCCTGGGCCGGTCGGTGATCATCCTGGCGATGCCGAAGTCGGTGACCTTGCAGGCGTCCGGATTCCCGACCAGCCATTCCGGGAGCAGCAGCACATTGTCCGGTTTGATGTCGCGGTGCAGCACCTGCTTCTCGTGCGCGGCCGCCAGCGCTCGGAACACCGCAGCTGTCGTGTCGACGGCTGCCCGCGGCGACAGGGTGGACCGCCGGTCCAGGATGTCGCGGAGCGAACCGCCGCCGATGTAGTCCATCACGATCGCCAGCCGGTCGCCCTCGACCACCAGGTCACGGACCGCGACGATGTTGGGATGGCGCAGGCCGATCAGGATGGAGCGTTCGCGGATGAACCGCTCGACCAGCGCCGGATCGGAGGCGTGCTCGGCCCGCAAGATCTTGGCCGCGACCGTTTCGCCGGTACGAAGGTCGGTCGCCTGCCAGACCTCACCGGAGGCTCCCCTGCCCACCCGTTTTCCGAGCCGGTAGGAAGCTCCGAGGGCCTCGCTGAATTCCATCGTCACGATGATGACATCCGAACGGTCCGCAACCGGCCCCGACTAATCGAGCAGTTCACGTATCCCTGTCAGGTGTTCCAGCTCCGAGGATGGGACCGGATGATGCTATGCCGGCTCACCCAATGAACCACTGGGCAGCCACCGACATCCCAATCTCCTTCCGTAACACCAGCGACAAGATCATCGACGCTCTGGAACCAGTAATCAGCGACGACGCGAAGCTTCCCCGGCGTCCCCTCACAGACCAAGGCGACGATCGAGCCCGATTCGTCCGACTTCGCGAGCAGATAGCTTCCTGCATATTCGCCGCCGTGAAGCGGGCGTCTCTACGGACATCCACCGTCAATTACCGATCACGATCAACTTCTCGCCGCCGTCGAAATGGAACGTCGGATCGAACAGGCCCTCGTCAAGCTCGACATCGACGATGGACCTTCCCTTCGCCCCTCGACCGTCAGAGGTAACGCGGCGCGAGCGTCAGCCAACACTAGCCATCCAACAAATCGTGTAGACCTTTGATGTACTCCCGCTCGGACGGCCCCAAATTTCGTTCAGGAATATTCAATGCCGGTGCGACGTCATCGACAGCCATTGACGTCGGGGAGAACAAGTCCGACAAGGCGTTCAATTCGGCCTCACGAGCAACCACCGACTCTTCGAACGCAGCTACCAGTGCAAGGGATCGCACCAGAATCCGTGCTTCGAAATCGCTGTACGTATCGTGACTATCAGCCCAATCGCTGACCGTCTCCGCTGCCTCCTCTCGCGTAGAGGCAGAGTCAGCTACCAAGTTGGACAAGAGGCGACCAAGTCGTTCACGACCAATTGACATTACAGTCCTGGATATTCAGATGGCCAAGGAATATGCGTAGCGTTCGCTGCGTCCGGATTGTAGTGCGGACTGTTCGGATTGTGCACGTTCTTGTGGTACAGGTTCCCCGCCTCGTCCTGGTACCTCGCACCATGTTGGACCCGGTAGGTCTCGCCGCTGGCCGAATTCGACCCGGGCGGGGCAGTGCCATCCGGACCGTGGATCCTCATGCGCATCGTGACACCGCTCTCATCGACCCACTTGAACTCGAGACCGTACTGCGACCCACCGTTCGGGTGGGGGGTCAGCTCACGGACGCTCGCGTTGTCGGGCACGATGTCCATCGGATCCCGACCGCGAAGGTCAATCCCGCGGCCGCACTCGTTGTGGACGAGAAGCCACGCGTCCTCGACTCCGACGTGGTAGCTGTGGAGTTCCTCGACGTTGAAGTTGTAGACGGTCTGGGTCCGTCCGGTCTCCCGAACCCCCAGCACCGACACCGGCTCACCCTTCGGATTCACCAACCGGTCACCCGGCTGAAGGTCACGCACCGGCGTCCAGCCCCGGCCCTCGACGTAGAACGGGTGTTCCTCGGTCGAGGTGACGACTCCGTCGGTGGTGTGCACGTCGTAGGTCGGCACGTCCTTATGGACGTAGGTGTCGATCACCCGACGGGCGTGAGTCTCGCCGGTCTCAGGATCCGCCGCGGTGACCTCGTCACCGATCTTGACGTCCTCGATGTTCCTGCTCGACCCGTCGCCCATCAGCACCTGGGTGCCGGCGACGAAGCAGGCTGAACCACTGACCTTGGTCAGTGCCGCCCCGCCGAGACCGCCGGTCGCACCGCCGAATGCCGCGCCGTTGGTCGTCGCCTCGACGAAGCCGTTCACACTCAGCGGCTGTCCCGACGTCAGATAGGACAGGCCACCCGAGACGCCGCCGTCGGCCATCCCGGCCGCTGCGCCGGTGAGCATGTTCCGACCCAGGCAGCTGGTGACGCCGGCGGTTGCCCGCATCGCGCCCACCGCCGCGCCGCCGCCGCCAGCCCGGCAACACCGCCGATCGCCGCGTCGACGCCGACCTTGCCCCAGTCGACGCTGCCGGTGGTGTACTTCTGCGTCGCCGCGGAGATGCCCCCGACATCAGCGCACCGCCGATCATGGCGGCACCGATCGGGCCGCCGACCCCGGTGCACATCACCGCGATGCCGCCGACGATCAGTGCGCCGGCCGCGATGTATTCCCCAGTTGTTCTTGACCCAGGAGGTGGTTGCGTGCCAGGCGTCCGACAGAGCGCCGTTGTTGGAGTCCCGGTAGGCCTGCAGCTCCTGATCCGAGACGGGCTTCAGGCCCCAGGGGTCGGACTGGTTCAGCGGGTCGTTCCCGGCGAACGAGTACGGGTTGCCCGCCCATCCGGCACCCAGCATCGGGTCCAGTGGGTCGGTGGACAGAAAGCCGCGGGACAGCGGATCGTAGACGCGGGCCTGCATCCACTCCATGCCGTCCACCAGCAGATTGGCGTGGCTGCCGATCGAGACGCCGGACGGCAGTTCGGCAGGATTTTCGGCACCGGCGAGCTGCCCCGCCTCGGTGATCCCCCACGGGTCCGCACCGGTGTTGCGGTGCCGCCAGTCCGGTGTCACCCAACCGCCCGCGCCACCGGCTGCATCCGGCAGCAGCGCGGTCAGCGGCCCGTAGTTGGAGATCGACAGTTGGCCGACCTGGGTGCCAGGGCCGGAAGCCCCGAAGCGCTGTCCCAGGCCACCGGCTGTCCGTCGATGTCGGCAAGCTCACCGTGCATCGACCTGCAACTCCCGGGTCCGGGCAACAACCTTGTCGTTCTCGTGCGTGACGGTGGTGATCCGGGACAGGAAACCGCGCGGATCCCAACCGAACCGCCGTTCGCCTTCCGGACCGGTCTCGCTGATCCGCCGACCGGCCGCGTCGTAGCGGAACTCGGTCACCCCGCCGCTGTTCCGACGGGTCAGCAACTGGTCGGCAGCGTCATAGGTGTACGTCGTCACGCGGCCGTCGACGGTCTCCCCGCACCAATCGGCCGGCCGCGTCGTAGGCGTAGCTGGTCACCGACCCGGCGCTCGACCGCATCTCGACCAGCTGGCCGCCGGGTCGTACACGTAACCGGTACGGACACCGTTGACCGTCTCGCCGACCACCTGGCCGCCTCGTCACGGTCGATCTCGGTGACTTCGGTGACGCCTGCCCGCGTCACGGTCTGCCGGGTGATGGCGCCGCCGTCCCACTGCCAGGTGGCGTGCAGTCCGGGTGCGGTCATCGAGACGATCCGGCCGATGCTGTCCCGGTCGATCACCGCACGGCCGAGCCCCGGCTCGGACACCGCGGCGACCCGGCCGGCTGCGTCGTCTTCGTAGCGGGTCTGCGTCCCGTCGGTCCTGGTGAACGCGGTGCGACGGCCGTCGGCACGTTGGACCAGGACAACCCGATCGCCCCGGCCGCCCTTGCTACGGGCCCGGGTCCGGCGGACCAGCCGCCGTCGGCGTCGTAGACGAAGTTCGTTGACCGCATCGCGGCCGCTGTCGCCTCTGGTGGATCCGGGTGGTCCGGTTGCCGAAGTCGCGCCCCATGCGGGTCATGCAGTCGACGGTTGTCGGCCGCCGCGGGGAAGCTTTCGGCCACCTCCCGGTCCGGTCGGTAGGTCCAGGACAGTTCGGAGCCGGTCGGGTCGATCCGGTGGGTCAGTCGACCGACCGGTCGTAGGCGTACCGGGTGGTCCGCCCGAGCGCATCGGTCTCGGCGAGGAGCCGCCCATCGCGTCGAACCGCCGCTCGGTACGTCCGCCGCCGGGTCGATCATCGCGACCCGCTGACCGAGTTCGCTGTACTCGAACCGGGTTTCGCCGCCGGCAGCGTTCGTCACCGCGACGAGCTGCCCTGACCTGGTCGTACCGGAATCGGCGGAGTCCGTGCCAGCCGTCCGCCATCCGCACCATTCGGCCCACCGGGCGTACCCGAACCGGTAGCGCCCTTGCCGCTCGAAACTGTTCGGCCGCTCGACCGCACTCGTCATAGCGGATCCAGGCGTGTTCGCCGGTCGGCCAGTCCTCCCGGAACCAGGCCGCCGTCGGCGTCGTAGGCGAAGCCGTATCTGGTGCCGTCGGTGTCGATGGTGGCCGACCGGCGGCCGCATGCGTCGTACTCATAGCGATAGGTGGTGCCCATCGGATGGGTCACGGCGACCACCCGGCCGGCGGCATCGCGCTCCAGCCGGGTCACCGCGCCGGTCGGATCGACGTGTTGCACCAGACGTCCGCACCGGTCGTAGCTGAAGGTGGACGTGGTGCCGTCGGCTTCGGTCCGGGACACGGTCCGGCCCAGCGCGTCGTAGCCGGGCTGTTGTCCGGGAGGCCAGGTCGCCGGCAGCCACCGGCCGACCAGCGACATCCCGGTCGATCGTCCGCTCCACGCCGGTCGGATCAATGGTCCTGGCGACCGTCCCTGGACGTCGTACTGCAACTGCTAGCGGCCGCCCGTGGCGTCGCGGGTCTCGGTCAGCCGGGGAGGTGGGATCGAATCCGAACTCCCCAGGCGCTGCCGTCGGGAAGTTCGGCGCGGACCCGATTGCCCAGGTCGTCGTAGAAGGAACGGACCGCACGACCCAGCGGGTCGACGGTGCGCGCCTCCATACCGTGTCCGTGCTCACCGAGGTCGTATCCGATCTCGGTGCGGCCGCCCCTGGGTCGATGACCGCGGTCCGGCGGCCGCCGGGGCCTGTACCGTAACGCCACACCGCACCATCGGGGTCGGTGCGCGGACAAACAGTGGGCCGGCACCGTCGTACCGGTAGGTCGTGCGGTAGCCCAGCGGCGTGATCGCAGCCGCCACCCGACCAAGATCATCTCGCTCCAGGCGGGCGGTGTCCCCGTCACCGTCGGTCGCGGCGAGCAGCTCGCCATGTTGATCATGGTCGAAGGTCACGGTGACACCGACCGGATCGGTGACCTGCTTGAGCAGACCGTCGGACCAGATCATTTCGGTGACCCCGCCCTCGGGATCGAACATCCGGAACGGATCCCGCGAGTCTCCCTGGTAGGTGTACCGGGTGACAGCCTCGGACCGTGCCGCCACGATCATCGGTGGACGTCACTCGTCACCGTGACCGGCCGGTCCTGATCATCGTAGGACCAGGCGATCCGGGCACCGGACGGCAACACCTGCCCGACCCGACGGCCGCGGTCGTCGTAGGAGTTGACCGTCACCGCGCCGTCGCGCTCGGTGACCATCACCGGGTTGCCGTACCGGTCATCATAGCTGGTCGACTGCCGATGGTCGTCGGCGTCGATGACACCGATCAGCCGGACCCCTTGCTGTCGCTGATCCAGGTGTTGGAGCGTTCGCCGGTCTCGTCCGAGACCGAGGTGATACCGCCGGGCAGATACACGAAACGCGACACCCGCCCGAACGGCGACCGCTGAGTGGTCACCCGGCCCAGCTCGTCACAGGTGTTCTCGGCCTCGACGATCCCGTCCGGATCCACGACGGCAGTCATCAGGTTCTCGTCGTTCCACCGGTACGACCTGGTACCGGCGGGGTGTCACCGCGGCGATCAGCCGGCCGGAATCGTCGTACTGGTAGGGAAACCTGGCGACCGTCCGACGCGGTTGCGCCGACGACCCTGCCCGTCTCGTCGTCCCAGAGCAGGGAGATCGTGCGACCGTACTGATGGGCCATCGACACCAGCCGACCGACAGAGTCATAGTCGAAGTCGATCTTGGGTGCCCCGCCCGGTCGAGGTGGACTACAGCCGACCGTCGGCCGTCAATTCCCAGCGCAGGCCGGTCGAACCGGTGACCACGAAGCCTGGTGCGTGCCCGTTGTCCGACTCGGCCCGAGCAAGCCACAGGTTCTCCCCGCCGCCCGGTCCCAGCCGTCACCCAGCCGCGGGAAGACGATCTCCCGGCTGTCACCAAGTCGCAGGCGGGCCGCTTGATCGGTGAAGGTCAAACCTGCATCGGACCAGGGAGGACCAACTGACCCCGAACCCGCCGATCATGGCATTGAGCGAGCTTATGGTACGGGTCAGGCCGAGCACCGACGCCGGGCCGGTGAATCCCAGGTCCGACTCGTTCGCATGAAGTTGCCGAGGCGGTATCGACCGGGTCGTCGGAGTAGCCGGTGGTCGGAGGACTGCCGAATGCCGTCGCCGGGTCGATTTGGATGTCAGCCTTTTGACCGCCACGTGGGCGACTGCCAGCGCTGCCGCGATGGTCGCGTTCGACAACGTCGACACGTTGCCCTACTCGCCGCCGACCGCCTTGAACGCGTCGGCGACCGTGGTCGCCCACTTGGCGTCCTCCTCGTTGAGCCGCAACCATTCCTTTGAGGGCGCTGATCGGGCCGGAAGCGTCGAGCGTCGCCCAGGAACAGGGACCGCACGAAAGCGTCGCAATGGTTCTGGCAAGCCTCCGGCAGTCCCGGAGAACGCGTCGTCACCGCTGCGACTGTTGGTCGCGAAGGTCCGCAGATCCGAGGGGCGCGCTGACGAGGTGCCGCCACTGCCACCACCACCCGAACCCGGCGCAGGGGTCTTCCGCGGCTTCGGCGTCGGCTTGCTCGCCGATCAAAGGGCCGGTGTCGGAGATGTCGACGGCCGGCGGATCGTCACCGCCGAAGACGCTGTCCCAACCCTTCTCGAGCCAGTTCCGGTCGGCGTGGTCCTTCGCCCAGTCGCGTGCGGTCTTGCGCCGTTGGTTCTCTCCCGCGGGCCGCCTGCTCGACGTCATCGACCTTGGTCACCAATGTCCCGCAGGGCCCCTGGGCGACCTCGTCAAGATCGGAGAGCTGTTGGGTTCCGTTCTCTTCGAAGACCTGGGAGAAGTAGCCCTTGAAGTCGGTCTTGCCGCCCGACCGCCAGCCCGAGCGGGAGTCCCGCTGCCCTCCAGTTTCGAGGCCGCAGCACCGAACGCCGACTTGGATCACTGGACACGCCGAAGTCGAACTTGACATCCGGCATGCCTTCCAGTTGATCAATATCCAGGTCGCTCGCGCTGACCATCGAAATCCCCCTTCAACGGAACTCGTGCTAACGCGTTCGAATTGCCCGACCATGCGAATCATCCGGACTGCAGCGAACTGTCCGGTGGGTGACGAAACCCGCACCTAAAAGGAATTGACAAACCAGATGTGCTTAGTGCCTCGGGTGAAGTTTCCGCGGTGGAACGGCTTACGCCCAGGACGGGCGGTCTGCACTCAGCAGCGCCGACCGGAAGCCGAAGCCGAAGTCCGAATGGCTCAGGAGCTGCCACCGGCGGTAAGAAATGTTCTGCGAGATCTTGTCCAGCTGGAGACCGAAGATCATCCAGCTCCGACTTGGCCTTTTCCAACGCTGACTTGGTTTCCGGCCAGGTGGACGTGCGGAACGTCACCGCAAGGGGGGCCGTCCCAGACGTCGGGCTGCGACAGCTTCGACCCTGCGTGTCCAGCTGACCGATCTGGTCCGCCAGTCCGCCGTTGATGATCGACTGGATCTGCCGGATTGCCGTCTTCGCATCCTCTGTCGACAGCACGCGAGCGCTCACGGATCCTCCTCCACACCCCCGACTCCGGGAGTCGGCTCGATATTGATCATTCGATGTTGACGTGTCGCCCGAACCCCTCGTTCCGGAACCTCCGAAGCCCGGCGAGCGACCAAACGAAAATGTAGCAATGCGAAGGGTTCACCTCGGCCGCGAGAAGTGTACGGAAAGGCGAATTCTGCAATCGGCTTGACACTGTGGTCCGCTACGCTCCACAGAGGTCGATCCCCAAAGCCGCCGGACGACCATGACGTACGCCGCTTGCGACACACGGAGTCACAGGTGATCAGCAGGTCCTGCCAGACCCGGCCCGGCTGCTGTCACCTGGCGGCGGGCAGGCCGCTCTCGGCCGCCCGACCGCACTGCTCATCGTCACCGGCTGTAACGCGACGGACCACAACCGCCCACACCACCGAGCCGGGTCCCTGCAGTCCGTCGCGGTCCAGATGACTCCCGACGGCGCGACAACGGCCATCCACGGCACGGCCGTGTCGGTACGGGACAACGCCTCCGATGCGACCACACAGAACACCACCTACTCGCCTGCCGCAGGTGGCAGATGATCTTCCGGTCCGGGTCAGCAAGACCCTATCGGACCGACGAGAAGTCCGGCACGGATCTGCGCGACCTGGTCGGATACAGCGGCCGGGTGGAGATCGACGTCACGGTTCAGAACCTGACGGTGAAACCGCAGAACATCACCTACGACGTGGCCGGCACGTCGCGTACCCAGCCGCGATGGTCGGATCGCCGCTGACGGTTGTGGCCTCGACCGCACTGCCCCGACGTCAAGCCGGACCGATGTGATCACGGCCACCGCGCCGGGTGATGTCGGGGCAACCAACGGCATCCTCAGCCAATCCGAGGACGGTGGATCGGTGGTCCAGTGGGCGGCGCTGCTGGCCACCCCCGCAGACCGGCACGGTGGCGACATTGCGAAAGCTGGTCAGCGATGTCGAGGGCCTCTCGGTCCCGACGATCGATCTCACCGTCGAGCCCGGACTGGTCACCGACCCGTCGGTCGGTGGGGTGATCGACTCCGGCATTCAGCTCTGACCCGACATCCCAACTGGCGTTGGAACGGCGGACGATCAAGGCGATCACCGATGTCAACCAGGGTGTTGACCAGAGCCAGCGACAACATCTCCGATGTTCGCAAGAACCTCGACTCCACCTCCAAGACGTTGGGCACACGCACGACCGAGGAGTTGAAGTCCAGCACCGAGGGCGTCTCCACCTCGATGAAGGGTCTTGATCAAGAACTCAAGAGCCTGGAACTCCGACATCGCCAGCACGCTCGGCCAGACCCAGGTCGTCGGTGTTGCAGGAAGCTGAGCCAGACCGTCGGCACGATGGACCAGATGCTCGGCGACGTCGGCTCCCCGCCGACGCCGGTGATCGACGGCAACGGCTGCAAGACAGTTGTTCAGGATCCGAAGAACGCCGGCACCGTGTACAGGAACCCTGATGCAGGTCACCGCCCAGCTCGACGGGTACGCCACCGCCACCGGCAGCTGCAAGAAGGAGGTACAACGCGTACTGCTGAAGGCGGTGGGCCCCGCCAAGCCGAGCGACAAGACCTGCGAGAACAGCAAGTCGACGACCTGCTCGCTCTACTACACCGAGCAACAGTTCGGTGAGGTTGGGGAAACACCTGGTGAAGCGGAGGGTGACGGAGTTGGTCGACTCGCGACAGCCCACGATTAATTGAGAACACTCTGGACGAATATGCGACGCTGTCGACAACAATCAATCAGTTGCAGCAGGCGAGCGACCGCTTGGGGAGCCTCGACGCGTACTGGAACATCGATGATCAACTCACGCGGAGGGGCAGTGCGTTAGGAAGCGGTAGATGCGGCTCAGACGGACTTGTCCAACAAGATCGACCTCATCCACAACGATGCCAGTAGCGCACTCGCCAAGATCACTAAGCCACAAGACCACCGAGGGTGATGAGCTGCCTTCGATGAAGAGGCAGACCATGGATCTTGCCCGTGAGATCAGCCGGTTGCGGGAACAACGCTTCTACAGCACACAGGTGGATGAGATCCGAAGGCTGCGATCTTACCTTGGCCGAAATGAACCATCGCCGCTGGGACAGGGATGAGGACGGCCAGCCCCGACCTGAACAAGTTCCGTCCGCCGCAATACCAACTGAAGGGTCAGGGGACCTGGATGATTGCGAGACTAGATGATCAAAAGGCACGCTGGCAGAGCATTGCCGCGCGGACGAATCGCAGGCCCCCGCGGATGACAGTGTCGCCAGGGCTGCCGCAGATCTCAAGAGAACGATTCGGACACACCCGAGCGGCGTACTTGGCCATCAAAGCCGGGCATCGACGAGCCCGAAGCAGGCGGTACCGCAGGACGGTACCAAACAAGCCGATGATGAGGCCGCCCTCGATCAACGGCGACATGCGTTAGCGAAGGGGATCGAACATCTTTCCACGCAGGCCGCAACCTTGGGCGACGAATTGAAAAAGCTGAAGGGCCAACAGGACGGACTGGCACCAAAGAGATCAAGTCATGGCGTTCAACGACGCCGCCGACAAGCCATAACACCGGTCGCTGGAGCGATCGACCCGCAGATCCGCAAGGTCGCCGCACAAAGGTCGACAGCCGGGCGGTCGGCGACATGTTCGACCAGTCCGCGGCAGGCCCTGTCCAACGCACCTGTCGGACCAGATCTCCCGGAACGGAACGCGGACGATCAACGCCCAGCGTCGCCAACTCCAGGCGTCGGAGAAGCATGCCGAGGGCGTCGCATCGCAACAGGTCGACCAGGCGGCAGACCCGGATGGCCAAGGGGTCTCCGCGTCGACCCGCGACCCGAACGGCGCATCGGCCCAACCTCCACCGACAGCTGGAAGAAGGTCTGCTCCGACCTGGGTACCCTGCAAAGGTCAACGGTTCGGGCCTGCTCGCCTCATGACCACCAGCGCGCCCAAGGTCGGCAATCCGCCGGACTACCAACTCGCGCTGGAGAACCACCACGACGACCTCCCACTGCCGGAGTGCGCGGTGAGGACGTCAACGGGATCTCGTTCCGGCAGGCGCAGCTCTGCCGCACTCGAGGCCGGAGCCAACCTGCCCGCCTTCCACCTGACGGTCCCGTCCGGTGCACAGAGCCAGACCGTCTACACCTTCCAGAGATCAAGGAGCCGCAGTGAGCACCCGACGTCTGATCGCCCTGGTCGGTATCGCCGCCGTCGTCGTGGTCGGCGGTGCCGCCAGCCGGCGTCCCTCTGCGGTGCTTCGCCGAAGCAGCAACCGCAGACGAAGCTCGCCCCCGCCACCCCGGTGGCCATGTCGGCGAAGGTCTGGCCGACAACCTGACCAACGGAGTGATCCTCCCGCTCTCTCCTCCCAACCCGGCCAGGGCGAGGACTGGAAGGCCGCGGCGAACGGTGCACAGGTCGCGGCGCAGCGGCTGGCGATGGGCGGCACCCAGGTCAAGCTCAAGGCGGCTCGACGACTCAAGGGCACCGCCGACGGTGCCCTGCAAGGCGGTCAACAACTCGTCGCGGCACACGTCGCCGGCATCGA